>CALXMW010000004.1 GCA_944389585.1 uncultured Kiritimatiellota bacterium | reverse complement strand
CTGAAAGGACTCACAGCCTATGAAGCCATTTCAGCTCTATCCTAAGTCCCTGGCGCATTTGGCTTGCAAATCGCCTTATTTATTTTTGAGCCCCCGGGTTCCCGGGGCTTGGCGGCGGGGTTGGGGGCGGGGTCAGGGTTCCCAGGGCTCGATTTGGCCGAGGCTGGGGTGGGCGAGGTCTTTGGGGGAGAGGAGGGGGGGGATGCCGAGGTCGGGCCAGCGGATGGCGAGGGCGGGGTCGTCGTAGCGGAGGCCGCGTTCGGCGGCCTTGCAGTAGAGGTTGTCGCATTTGTAGGCGAAGCGGGTGTTGTCCTCGAGGACGACGAAGCCGTGGGCGAAGCCGCGGGGGATGTAGAATTGGAGGCGGTTGTCCGGGGTGAGGGTGACGGCGTGGTGTTTGCCGAAGGTGGGGGAGCCTTTGCGGATGTCGACGGCAACGTCCCAGACGGCGCCGCTGAGGACGCGCACGAGTTTGGCCTGGGCGTGGGGGCCGGCCTGCCAGTGGAGGCCGCGGAGGACGCCGCGGGCGGAGAAGGATTCGTTGTCCTGGACGAAGTCGGCGGGGATGCCGGCGGCTTTGTAGCGCGCGGCGTTGTAGGTTTCGCAGAACCAGCCGCGGGGGTCGGCGAAGAGGTCCGGGGTGAGGAGGAGGAGGCCGGGGATGGGGGTTTGCTGGATGTCCATGTCAGTGGGCCTCGCGGGCGAGGAGTTCGTGGAGGTATTCGCCGTAGGTGGATTTGCCGAGGGCGTCGGCGGCGGCGCGGAGCTGGGGGGCGTCGATGAAGCCCATGCGCCAGGCGATTTCCTCGACGCAGGCGACGCGGAGGCCTTGGCAGGCTTGGACGGTGCGGACGTAGTTGGCGGCCTCGAGGAGGGAGTCGTGGGTGCCGGTGTCGAGCCAGGCGAAGCCGCGGCCGAGGAGTTTGACGTTGAGGCGGCCTTGCTCGAGGTAGGCGCGGTTGACGTCGGTGATCTCGTATTCGCCGCGGGGGGAGGGCTTGAGGGCGGCGGCGATGCGCACGACGTCGTTGTCGTAGAAGTAGAGCCCGGTGACGGCGTAGTTGCTTTTGGGGCGCGCGGGTTTTTCCTCGATGGAGACGGCCTTGCCGTCGGGGTCGAAGGAGACGACGCCGAAGCGCTCGGGGTCGCGGACGTAGTAGCCGAAGACGGTGGCGCCGGGGGCGCGGTCGGCGGCGCGGAGCATCTTGCCGAAGGATTGGCCGTGGAAGAGGTTGTCGCCGAGGATGAGGCAGACGGGGTCGTCGCCGATGAAGTCGCGCCCGAGGACGAAGGCCTGGGCGAGGCCGTTGGGGACTTCCTGGACTTTGTAGGAGAGGCGCAGGCCCAGGCGCGCGCCGTCGCCCAGGAGGGCGCGGAAGAGGGGGGTGGCCTCGGGGGTGGAGATGATGAGAATCTCGCGGATGCCCGCGAGCATGAGGGTGGAGAGGGGGTAGTAGATCATCGGCTTGTCGTAGACCGGCAGGAGCTGCTTGCAGACGACGGTGGTGGCGGGGTAGAGCCGGGTGCCGGCGCCGCCGGCGAGGATGATGCCTTTACGCATGGGGGGCCTCCGAGGAGGGGGTGATGCGGGAGACGACGAAGCCGGGCGCGCAGACGAAGAGCAGGCCGTAGAGCATCATGCACGCGGGGCTGCGGAAGACCAGGTCGATGAAGCTGTGCAGGGCGATGAGGGCGGTGGCGAAGAGGGCGAAGACGCACCAGACGTTGAGGCGGTTGGGCCAGCTGCGGTCGGCCTGCGCGTCGGTGAGGACGTGGGCGGGACTGGAGAGGAGCGTGCCGAGGAAGGGGATCAGGAGGGAGAGGAGGCACCCGACCATGAGGGCAAAGCCGAGCGTGCCGTGCTCGGCGAGGAATTGGAGGGTGTCGTTGTGGACGTTGGCCTGGCCGATGCCGCGGCGGGCGGCGAACCACCTGGCCTCGTCGGGGTTGCCGGGGTCGATGTAGGAGAGGTTGAGCCAGCGGAAGCTCCAGGCGCCGGTGCCGCACCAGGGGTGGTCGGCGTATTGGCGAAGGGCGAGGATGCCCTGGTAGCCCGAGCGCATGAGCATGGGGTTCTCGAAGAAGGCGGCCCAGTCGGTGCCGGCGATCTCGCCGAGGACGGGGTCGAGGGCGGGCATCTTGGGGTAGGCCGGGAGGGCGTTGGCGGCCTCGAGGGCGGCGGGGTCTTTGGCGGCGCGGGCCTCGCGGATGGCCACGTCGCGGGCGTGGTTGGCGGTGACGGCGTACATGCGGAAGCCGGCGGTGCCCAGCGCCACCACGGCCACGGCCGTGAGGGTGCCGACGACGGCCAGGCGCACGCGCGGCGCCCACGAGCCGAAGTAGCGCAGCGGCACGTAGAGGGCCAGGAGCGCGACGATGGCCAGGGTGAAGAGCATCCCGGCGCGGGAGCCGGTGAGCACGCCCGAGACGGCGCAGAGCGCGGCGCAGGCGCCGTAGACGGCGGGGTGGAGGCGGGCGATGTCGCGGTGCTCGTGGGCCCAGAGGGCCATGCCCACGCTGAGGAGGAGGACGGCGGGGAACCAGCAGGCGGCGTGGTTGGGGTAGCCGAAGGTGGCGAAGAAGAAGGCGCGCGTCTCGCGGCCCCAGTACAGGAAGTCGCCCCCGACGGCGAATTGGACGATGCCCGCGAGGGCGAGGACGCCCGTCATGAGGCAGACGTAGGCCATGAGCAGGCGCTTGGTGCGCTTGAGCAGGGCGTGGCGCACGGCCAGCAGGGCCACGAGGACGGGTGGGAACCAGTTGAGCACGCCCCAGGCCTCGTTGGCGTTGAGGCTCCAGGGGAGCCAGCCGCAGGGCTGGGTGCCGAGGAGGGGGAGCCCCGCGGCGAGCGTGGGGTCGGCGGGCGGGGGGATGGCCTTGAGGAGGGCGCCCAGGGCCTGGGCGGGCGGGAGGGCGTCCACCTTGGCCAGGGCGGCGGGGGTGAGGAGGGCGCGGAGGCCCTCGAGGCCTTCGGGGGAGAGGAGGGCGGGGAAGGCGGGGCTGGCGAGCTGCCAGGCGCGGGCCGCGGGGTCCCATTCCAGGAAGGCGCAGGCATTGAGCCATTGGGCGGCGAGGAAGCCGACGAGCAGGAGCGCGCACCAGGCGAGCGGGTCGCGCAGAAGCCCGCGCCAGACGCGGCGGCGGGCGTCGAAGAGGCTTTCCCCGCGCCGTTGCTCGGGGATGAGGAGGGCGGCCTCGGCCAGGAGGAGGGTGAGCCAGGGCGTCCAGGGGGTGAGCCAGGAGGCGACGATGCCGCCGCCGAGCCAGGCGTAGAGGGTCAGCAGGAGGCCGACCAGGGCGCACACCGCGAAGCGTTCCATGCTCGTCTCTCCTCCGGGGGCCGCCGGGGCGTCAGCCGATGAGCAGGCCTTTGGCCTTCAGCTGGGCGGCGTCGAGCGCGAAGGCGGGGTCCACCTCGACGGGGAGGCCTTCGGGGAGGGCGACGCCGGCCTGGGCGAGCCAGCCGCGCCATTTGGCCTGGAGGTCGCGCTTGGCGGTGGCGGGGGAGTCGTTGCCCTCGGCGTTCTTGACGGGGCTGAACTCCTGGGTGCGGTCGAAGGCCAGGGTGAGGAGGGTCTTGGCGTTGGGGATGACGTCGAAGATGAACTTCTCGAACTTGTAGCCGTTGGGGGCGTCGGGCTTGAGCGTCTCGCCGGCGTCGTCGACCATGGCGATTTTCTTGTGGGCCAGGTGCAGCGGCATGGGGCGGTCGGCCTCGGCGCGGAGGAAGGCCAGGGAGAAGACGTGGATGGCGGGCGAGCCGTAGGCCAGCCAGAGCGAGCCGTCGGGGTTGGTGCGGTCCATCTGCTCGTCGGAGAGCTCGGAGTATTCGACCATGGCGTATTGGCCGCCGCGGATGACGACCACGCCCATGCCCTCGTGGCCGTCGCGCTTCTTGCAGACCTTGAGGCTCATGTCCGCGCCGTGGGCGGCGTTGAAGCCGACGAAGGCCGGGTCGGCGATGTCCACCATCGGGTTGTCGACCTGGAAGAAGAAGACCTGCTCGACGCCGCGCCGCGCCATGTCCGCCAACGCGCCGGAGCGCTCGAGCGCGGCCAGCACGCCGCCGTGGCCGTCGGGGCTCATGAAGATGTGCCCGGGCTTGTCGAGGATGATCTTGCCCTCGGGGGTCAGCGCCGGCCACATCCCCTGCACGAAGAAGAAGACGTCCGCGCGGTCCAGCCCGAAGTAGTCGTTGGCCTCGAAGACGGCGCGGGTGGCCGCGTCGTTCGTCTCGGAGGTCATCACGTAGAAGGGCACGGGCGCGCCGTAGGTGCGCTTCAGCCCCAGCAGCTTGCGCGCGTGGAACCAGAAGAGCGGGCGGTCGCTGATCGGCCCGATGGGATACGCGCCCTTGGGGCCGTCGTAGCCCAGGCGCGAGCCCTGGCCGCCGGCGACGAGGAGCGCGGCCACCTTGCCGGCGCGCAGCAGCGCCTCGCCCTTGGCGCGGTAGGCCGCCTGGGCCTCGCCCTCGGGGACGGCGACGGGCGCGGGCTCGAAGTCGCCGCCGGCGGCGGCGGGCGTGCCGGCGCCCTTCAGCAGGGCCTGCATCCGGGCGATGGCCGCGAAGTCGAGCGTCGCGACCTGCGCGAGCAGCGCGGCGCGGGCGGCCTCGTCAAGCGTCTCCCAAAAGCGGAGCACGTGGCCCTGGCCGTTGGTTTCCAAAAGGGTTTTCGCTTCCTCGAACGTCATGGGTAACCTCCTGTTTAGACTGAAAATCACGCCTGCGCCTGCTGGGCGCGCTGCTTGAGATAGGCCTCGATGAAGCCCTGCACGTAGCGCCCGTCCATCATGCCCTGGACGTTCGCCGTCTCGTGGCCCGTGCGGTGGTCCTTTACCATCGTGTACGGCTGGAAGACGTAGGAGCGGATCTGGCTGCCCCAGGCGATCTCGCCCTTGTCGCCGTAGAAGCGCTCCATCTCCTTGCGCTTCTTGTCCATCTCCAGCTCGTAGAGCTTGGCCTTGAGCACCTGCATGGCGCGCGCCTTGTTCTGGTGCTGCGAACGCTCCACCTGGCACGCCACCACGATGCCCGTGGGCAAGTGCGTCAGGCGCACGGCCGAATCGGTCTTGTTCACCTTCTGGCCGCCCGCGCCGCCCGAGCGGTACGTGTCCACGCGCAGATCCTCTTCCTTGATCTCCACGTCGATGTCGTCGGAAATCTCCGCCACCACGTCCAACGACACGAACGACGTGTGCCGCCGCTTCGCCGCGTCGAAAGGCGAGATCCGCACCAGCCGGTGCACCCCCCGCTCCGCCTTCAGGTAGCCATACGCATACGGCCCCTTCACCACGAACATCACGCTCTTGACCCCCGCCTCCTCACCCGGCTGCAGATCCAGCACCTCCACCTCGAACCCCGCGTCCTCCGCGTACATCTGGTACATCCGGAACAACATCTGCGCCCAATCGCACGCCTCCGTCCCGCCCGCGCCCGAATGCAGCGTCAAGATCGCGTTGCACGCGTCCAGCTTCCCGCACAGCAACGACTGCAGGCGCAGCTTCCCCTCCACCTTCTCGGCCTTGTCCAAACTCGCGGCCGCCTCCGCCGCCATCAGATCCTGCTCCTCGCCCGGCTCCTCCGCGTCGGCCATCTCCAAGGCCATCTCCGCCTCCTCGATGGACGCGGCCAACTCGTTGAACGGGTTCAGCACCGCCTTCTCCGCGTTCGCCTCCGCGATCACCCCCCGCGCCGCCTCCGGGTTGTCCCAAAACCCCGGCTCCGCCTGACGCGCCTCCGCCGCCGCCAGACGCCCCTGCCGCTCCTCGATCTTCAGATAACCGCGCATCTCCCCCAAGCCTTCCTTTAGCTTGGCGACGCGCGCCACGATGGCATCCCGGTCAAACATCTCTCAAAAACTCCTCTATCCCCCCCATCATACCAAAAACCCACCCTCAGCGCCCAACCGCCAGCAACAAATTGTCCACCGCCTTGCCCACCGCCCGCCGCGCGTCATGGAACAACCTGGCGCCACGCGACAACCGCCGGACATTGTAGGCATCCGGCGAGACGGTGCCGGAGACGAACGCCCGCTGATCCTGAGAGCACACCGTCGGGAACGCATGGTACAGCTGGATCACCCCACGGCGCACCCATCGCCCCCAATGATCGCACGGCGTCTGCATCGGCAGGTTCGCCCGCAACAACGCCCGCGCCGCCGGCAACGTCAACACATACCCCTCCGTATACATATCCGCCGCTGCCGGGCGGAACTCCCACGCCTCCCCCCACTCCCGCGTATGGTTGGAAAGCAACACCACCTGCGGCGCCGACGCATCCAGCCACCGCTCCACCCGCGCCAACTGCTCCGGGAAGCGCGCGTCCAACACCACGTCATCCTCCAACACACACGCGAACGCCATCCCCTCCTCCGCCATCCGCCGATAGATGGCGTAATGCGACAGCGCGCACCCAATCTCCCCATTCCGCACCGGGCGCCCCACCGCGCACCACCAACGGAAGCGATCCACCGCCCGCCGCCGCGCCTCCGGAGACAACGCCGCCCCATACACCGCCGGGAAACGCTCATACGCCACCCCCAACCGCCGCAACTGCCCATCCGCCGCCGCCAGCCGCTCCTCGCACGCATCCAAGTTGATCAGAAAGAGTTTCATCGACAAACTATCAAAATCAAACAACATTATGAATATAGCACATCCCCCACCGCCCCATCATCTCCGCACCCCAAGCGCCCGCAACACCTTCCCGGCACCCGTGCGCACCACGCACCAGCAGGCATGCGCAAACAACAAAGACGAATACCCATTGCGGACAGTCTCGCTCCCTGCAAAATACAATGGCGAAGCATCCGTCTTGACGGCGAAGCCGAACCACATGGACGGGAAGATCACGCGCTTCCCCGGATTCGCATTCAGCCAAGCACCCCACCAACTAAAAGTGGAGTTGCTTATTATATTGTGTTTGCAGAAGGCATGAACATAAAGTTGCTCCAACACAGACCTCCCTTCAACAAATACAAATCGTCTCCCGGGGAAGCGATGCCCCGTGAAGAAATGCTTGCACCATGGGATGTCATCGCTACAGACGATAAACGTCTCCGCATCCGGAAACCGCTCAATGGCTTTACGCAAATAACGTTTGCCCACGAATGGATGGCGATGCGGCAAGCGCAAATAATCACCACGGCGAACACTGACACCAACGCAGTTGCCGCTCAACTCCTCCCCATAATCCGCATGTACGGCCTTACGAACTTCTGGGGGGCAGGCGAGCAAAACGCGAGCATCGGCGGGAAAAAGACGTGGATCTTGGAAAAAACCCCACAACAAAAAATCTCCCAGCTTCGCATTTGGTAACCGAAAAGCCGACAAATCGCCATCGACAGGCTCCTTGCAGATTGTGACGCCGGAAGGCAATCCTGCACAAATTGGCGCATCCGCATACAGCTCCTGGAAACGCCCCAGTTTCTCCCGCCCTTGCGGCGTGGGCGCATACCAAGCGACCTCCCCACCACAAGCCTTAGCCGCCAAATACTGAAACAACCAGTTCCCCAGATTTGTGGCGCAATCATAGCGAATGTAAACCATCTTTCCTCCTACTTTCCAAGTAAAGTGCGCAGGAAACGCTTCGGGAAAAGAAGTCCTTGGGTCAACCCCCACCCCAACCACCATGCCGGAAGGCACCAATAGAGCGTCGCCAACGCGCGAAAGCCCACGGAGGCTCTGCGTGACCGCCACGCCACGGAGAACAGTTCCCGCCGCCACCACGCATAATAGGATTGCCTTCCTGAACCATCCGCAAATCCCCTCCCGATCAACACAATTTGGCTGGCCGCAAGCATTTTCTCCGCATTTCGCAACAACCGTGGCTCAATCGACCGCGTCGTTTCGCCATAAAGCCCATAGATACCCTTCCAAGAAAGAAAATCGTCTCGCGCTTTCACGGTAGTCATCTTTGAGGTGGTTGCGGAGCCAGGCCGTGTCCGATAACCATAAAGACATTTATCCGTCAACACATAACCATGGATTGCACACAGCCACCGTGTCATATAAAGATAATCTTCGGAACGCGAATACGGCGCAAAACGAAACCGTGCGCCAATCTCCCGCCGATACGCGCAATCTGCGAAATTATACATCGCCAACGCCGATTTCAGCCCAAGCGACGCATCGCCTTTAGCACACATGCCCCCCCCCGTATCAGACACTTCAGGTGTGGTCCCTTGGCTCCGTTTACACGTCACCAAATCAAGTCCCGGTGTTCCCTCTATGACAGAGTTAAACCACGCCAACCACGACTTATGGACAAAATCATCCCCATCCAAAAACGTCAACCATTCCCCGCACACCATGCCCAACGCACGGTTTCTCGCCTGAGAGACACCACTATTCCGCTGATGAATTGCCCGAATACGACCGTCCCTCCGAACCCATCCATCCACCACCATTCCCGTCTCATCACGACTGCCATCGTTAACGCAGAAACACTCCCAATCACCAAAAGTCTGCGCGGAAACGGAAGCCAACGCCTTGCTTACATAGGCCCCCACATCGAAAGCCGGTATCACCACGGAAAACTTTGCCATTTCTTCATCACCTCTTTTGCAACGCTCGCTTCACCGAACTTGGAACCGCATAAACCAATCTTGCCACGAACGGCGAACGCATACGCCAACAAACCCAAATGCAAAAGCGCCGTAACCACGGTGTCCCCTTCGGGAAACACGTTTCACCCAAAGAATCGAACCATGCCCCCCACACTTCAGGAAGTTTCCGTCTATTCATCGACACAACAAACAATTTCGTCAGCACATCAAGCGAGTTGAGAATGCTCCCTACGCCAACGACCTTCCTTCCCTCAGCAAAAAGCCGAAGCGACCGAGATGCATAGACCACCGCATCCAACTCATGCCCAGGCTTCGTGCCCCCATGGACCGCAGACCCCAAACGCCGCCGATACCCATGACACAAATGACAGAAATGAAGCACCCTCCCGCACCGCATGACGACCTGTAAAATCCACCATCGATCCTCTCCCAACGCCAAGGACTCGTCGAAAAAGAGCCCACGCGTCACATCCGCCCGCACAATGCACTGCCAAAACGCAAGATTGGTCGCAAGAAACGGAAGCCTCTCCGACCAATCATATGTCTCAATCCGCCACCCATCCTCCTCTCCGCCACAAAGATCTTTCTGTCCTAAAGCAAACGTTTCGTCGACGTGCCTGACGTCAAAAAGCGCCAAATCATAGCCAGAATGCGACGCGGCCTCCTCGAGCAGGCAATCCGTCAGCCAGAGGTCGTCGCTGTCGAGGAAAACGATGAACTCGCCGCGGGCGCGGGAGAGGGCGCGGTTGCGGGCGCGGGAGACGCCGCCGTTGCGTTGGTGGGTGACGCGGATGCGCGGATCCTTGCGGGCGTAGTCGTCGAGGCGCGCGCCGGAGCCGTCGCGGCTGCCGTCGTCGACGCAGAGGCATTCCCAGGCGCCATAGGTCTGCGCGAGGACGGAGCCGAGGCAGTCGTCGAGGAAGGGGCTCACGTCGTAGACGGGGATGAGGACGGAGAAGCGCACGGCGGGCGCGGGCGGCTGAGACTGGGCGGCTGCTGTCATGGCGTTTCTCCTAGGGACGCGGAGAGTATAGCACAGTTCCCCTGGGGGCATGAAAAAGGGAGGCCGGGGGGCCTCCCTTGGTGCGCCGGGGGGCGCTTAGCGCTTGGCGGCCTTGGCGGCGTTGGCGCGGGCTTTGACGCGCTTTTCGTAGGCGGCGCGGCGGGCGCGTTTGGCGCGTTTGCGGAGTTGCTGACCCATGGTGCGGTTCCTTTCTGACGGCGGCCTCAGGCCATGCCGAGCTGGTAGCGCACGAAGCGCTTGACGGTGATGGCGTCGCCGGTGGCCTTTTCGGCGGCTTTGACGACGTCGGTGACGGACATCTTGGGCTCTTTGACGAAGGGCTGGTCGATGAGGCAGACTTCGGCGAAGTGCTTTTTGAGCTTGCCGCGGAGGATGCCTTCGATGATGTTGGCGGGTTTGCCTTCGACTTGGGCGCGGTAGACTTCTTTCTCGCTCTCGATTTCCTCGGCGGGGACCTCGGTCTCGTTGAGGTAGCGGGGGGCGGCGGCGGCGGCCTGGAGGCAGAGGTCGTGGACGAGGGTCTTGAAGGCCTCGGTCTGGACGGTCTCGGGTTTGCCGCAGCCGACCTCGACGAGGACGCCGACCTTGCCGCCCATGTGGATGTAGGCCTCGACGAGGCCGGTGCCGGTGAGCGGGAGGTAGGCGGCGCGGCGGATCTTGACGTTCTCGCCGGTGGCGGCGACGACCTCGGTGAGGCCTTGGGCGTGGGTGGCGGCCAGGTCGGTGTCGCCTTTGGCGGCGGCCTCGGCGATGACCTTGGCGAAGTCGAGGAACTTCTCGGTCTTGGCCACGAAGTCGGTCTCGCAGTTGAGCTCGATCATGCCGTAGGCGCCGTTCTCGCCGGGGGCGGCCATGATGATGCCTTGCTTGGATTCGCGGTCGGCGCGCTTGACCTGGAGGGCGAGGCCTTTCTCGCGGAGGATCTTGATGGCCTCCTCCATGTTGCCGTCGGTCTCTTGGAGGGCGCGCTTGCAGTCCATCATGCCGACGTTGGTGGCGGCGCGCAGGTCGTTGATCATCTGGATGGTGACGGTTGCCATAAGGGTGTGTCCTTTCGTGGCGCGCTTATTCGGCGGCGGGGGTTTCCGCGGCGGGGGCGGGGGTCTCGGCGGCGGCTTCGGCCTCGGCCTCGGCCTTGGCGGCGGCGACGGCCTCCTGGGCGGCGGCGGCGGCGGCGCGGCGGGTGTTGGCGGCGGGCTTGCGGGCGCCGGAGAGGCCGGTGACGGGCTTCTTGGCGGTGGTTTCCTTGCGGGCGGCGCGGTCGGCGGCGGCCTTTTGGGCGCGCTCGGCCTCGGCCTGGGCGTGGGCCTCGGCGGCGGCCTTGGCGGCCTCGACGTCGGCGTCCTTGAGGATCTCGGCGAGTTTGCCGACGATGAGCTCGATGCCGCGGACGGAGTCGTCGTTGCCGGGGATGACGTAGTCGACGGGGTCAGGGTCGGCGTTGGTGTCGACGATGGCGACGACGGGGATGCCCAGGCGCTTGGCCTCCTTGACGGCGTTGGCCTCGCGGCAGACGTCGACGACGAAGAGGGCGCCGGGCATCTTGTCCATCTCGGCGATGCCGGTGAGGTTGGTCTCGAGCTTGGCGAGCTCGCGCGCCAGGGCGGAGGCCTCCTGCTTGTGCTCGGAGAGGACGCCGTTGTTCATGCGCGCGACGTTCTGGATCTGCTGCATGCGCTTGACGCTGCGGCGGATGGTCTGGTTGTTGGTGAGCGTGCCGCCGAGCCAGCGCTCGGTCATGTAGAACTGGTTGCAGGCGAGGGCGGCTTCCTTGACCACCTCCTGGGCCTGCTTCTTGGTGGCCACGAAGAGCACCTTCTGGCCCTTGGCGACGACGCCGCGCAGGAAGGCGGCCGCCTCGTCGATCAGCTCGACGGTCTGCGTCAGGTCGATGATGTGGATGCCGTTGCGCTTGTCGAAGATGTAGCTCTTCATCTTCGGGTTCCAACGCTTGGTCTGGTGGCCAAAATGAAGGCCGGCCTCGATGAGGTCTTTGAGCTCGATGAGATGGGCCATGCGGTCCTGCCTCTCTGGAAACGTGTTGTCTCAATCCGCTTCGGCCGCCGCACACGCGGACGGCGCGCCGTCGCTTCCTACAAGCGTTCGGGCACCCGCCCCAACGTGTATTGCCCCATAAAATACCAAACCCGCCGCCCCGCGCGCAAGCCTTTTTTGCGCAGGACTTGACAAGCCTTTGCCGTTGCGCCATAATACGCCCATTCTTTTTTGGAAGAAAAAGAGAGATTGGAAAGAGAGGAGAACTCCCATGGCCACCAAGAAGACCGCCAAAACCCCCGCCGCGAAGGCCGCCCCCAAAAAGGCCGCCCCCGCCAAGAAACCCGCCGCCCCCAAGGCCGCCAAAAAGCCCGCCGCCAAAAAGCCCGAGGCCGACGACCTCTTCGCGGCCGCCGCCAAGCCCGCCCCCAAAAAGGCCGCCGCCAAGAAGGCCGCCGCCCCCAAAGGCACCCGCGTCACCTTCCGCGTCCGCGCCGAGGTCGGCAGCAAAGTCTCCCTCGCCGGCTCCTTCAACGGCTGGGACCCCGCCGCCAAGCCCATGGTCGACAAGGACGGCACCGGCGAGTTCGCCTGCACCCTCACCCTCCCCAAGGGCCGCTACGAGTACAAGTTCGTCATCAACGGCACCTGGTGCGCCGACCCCGAATGCACCGACTGGGTCCAGAACGACATGGGCACCCTCAACAGCGTCAAGGTCGTCGACTGACCCGCGCCCAAACGCCCAAGACGAAGGCCGCGCCCCCGCGCGGCCTTCCTTTTTCCCTACGCCGCTTGCGCCAACGCCCGGAAAAAGGGTAAACTGATGGCGTGAAGGTGCGCAGACATCGCATCCCGCACCCGGCGGCGGCGCTCGCGGCGGCGCTCGCCCTCGCCGGGTGCGCCGCCGCGCCGGATCTCGCCCCGGTGGATCTGGGCGCGCGCGGGCAGGCCGAGGCCGTCCTCGCGCGCCTCTCCGACGCCGACAAGGTGGCCCTCACCCACGGCTGCGCCACCATGTACCTCGCCGCCAACCCCCGCAAAGGCATCCCCGAGGAGCTCGCCTTCACCGACGGCCCCTTCGCCATCCGCGCCGAGATGCGCCGCGACACCTTCGCCTACGCCCGCGCCCCCGACGACCTCTCCGACGCCGCCACCGTCTTCCCCGCCCTCTCGGCCCTCGCCGAGACCTGGGACCCGGCCCTCGCCCGCCGCTTCGGCCAGGCCATGGGCGAGCAGGCCCGCGCCCGCGGCAAGGACGTCATCCTCGGCCCCGGCCTCAACCTCGCGCGCACCCCCCTCTGCGGCCGCAACTACGAATACCTCGGCGAAGACCCCGCCCTCGCCGCCGCCCTCGCCGTCCCCATCGTCCAAGGCATCCAATCGCGCGACGTCGCCGCCTGCGTCAAGCACTTCGCCGTCAACAGCCAGGAGCTCAACCGCAACGCCGTCGACGCCCGCCCCTCCCCCCGCGCCCTCCGCGAGCTCTACCTCCCCGCCTTCGAGGCCGCCGTCAAGCAAGGCGGCGCCCTCTGCGTCATGGGCGCCTACAACCGCCTCAACGGCATCCCCTGCAGCCACAACGCCTGGCTCAACGACACCCTCCTCAAAGGCGAATGGGGCTTCCCCGGCCCCGTCGTCAGCGACTGGGGCTCCCTCCACGACACCCTCGCCGGCGCCCTGGGCGGCACCGACCTGGAGATGAACGCCGGGCGCGCCATCCGCTTCTACAAAGCCCCCCTCCTGCGCGCCGTCCGCGAAGGGCGCCTCCCCCGCGCGCGCCTCGACGACATGGCCCGCCGCGTCCTCTACCTCCAGGCCAAGCTCCACAAGCTCGACGGCCGCCCCCGCGCCCCCGGCGCCATCAACACCCCCGAACACCAGGCCCTCGCCCGCGAGATCGCCGCCGCCTCCGTCACCCTCCTCAAAAACGACGCCGAGCTCCTCCCCCTCCAAGCCGAAGGCCTCCGCCGCATCCTCGTCGTCGGCGCCGCCGCGGACGCCAAGCTCTGCGCCCAAGGCTGGAGCGCCGAAGGCAAGCCCCCCCACGAGACCACCCTCCTCCAAGGCCTCCGCCGCGCCCTCCCCCACGCCGAGATCCGCCACGCCCCCTTCCCCGCCCTCCCCGCCGCCGCGGCCGCCATCCCGGAAGCCTGCCTCCTCACCGAAGACCCCGACCCCACCGCCGACGCCGGCGCCCTCCGCCGCGGCTGGCTCTGGCAACGCTTCGACAACGACGCCCTCCGCGGCGCCCCCGCCGCCCAAGGCTTCGCCCCCGCCCCCGCCCTCCCCGCGCCCCTTCCCCGCGGCCCCTGCTCCATCCGCTGGAAAACCCGCCTCCGCGCCCCCGAGACCGGCCCCTACCGCTTCCTCGCCCACGCCCGCGGCGGCCTCCGCCTCCGCCTCGACGGCGACCTCCTCCTCGACGCCTGGCAAGACGCCGGCACGGCCCCCCTCGCCGCCACCCGCGCCCTCCGCCAAGGCCACGTCTACACCCTCACCCTCGAATACCGCCGCGCCGGCGGCGAACCCGGCCCCACCCTCGGCTGGAACAAACCCTCCGAGTTCGGCGCCGGCCACGCCGAGCTCCTCGCCCAAGCCCGCGCCGCGGACCTCGTCATCCTCGCCACCGGCAACCTCAAAGGCCACGGCCCCGCCCTCGAAGGCGAAGGCGCCGACCGCCCCGACCTCGACCTCCCCCCGCAGGACGACGCCGCCATCCCCGACCTCCTCGCCGCCAACCCCCGCACCCTCGTCCTCGTCCAAAGCGGCGCCCCCGTCCGCCTCCCCTGGCTCGGGCTCGCCCACACCCTCCTCCACCACTCCTTTCTCGGCCAAGAAGGCGGCGACGCCCTCGCCGACGTCCTCCTCGGCCGGCGCGAGCCCACCGGGCGCCTCATCCACACCTGGCCCCGCCGCCTCCAAGACAGCCCCGCACACGCCCTCGGCGACTACGGCCCGGACGTCGCCCGCCACCGCGAGGGCATCCTCGTCGGCTACCGCTGGTTCGACGCCAAACGCCTCATCCCCGCCTTCCCCTTCGGCTACGGCCTCTCCGCCGCCGCCTTCTCCTACGCCGACCCCCACGTCACCGTCGACGCCGACGGCGCCACCCTCCGCCTCACCATCCAAAACACCGCCGAGCGCCCCGGCACCGCCGTCGCCCAAGTCTACCTCGAGCCGCCCCTCGGCAGCACCGTCCCCCGCGCCCCGCGCGCCCTCGCAGCCTTCCGCAAGCTCCGCCTCGGCCCCGGCGAAAGCGAGCGCCTCACCTTCCGCCTCCCCCACCGCGCCTTCGCCTACTGGGACGAAACCCTCCCCGGCTGGCGCCACGAGGCCGGCATCTTCGCCGCCGCCGTCGGCGACAACTCCCGCGACCTTCCCCTCCGCGCCCCCATCCCCCTCCCCGCCTGGGAATGCCCCGTGCGCAAGCCGCCCGAGGCGCTCCCCGCCCCCGAGGGCTGAGAAGGCGCCGGGCGCGCGCCGGCGGCCGGGCTCAGACGCGCCGGAAGCGCCGGTCCAGCTCGCGGTAAGAGGTCAAAATCATGGTGGGCCGCCCGCGGGGGGTGGCATACGGCATGGCGCACCGGGCCAGCTCGGCCACGAGCGCCTCGGCCACCTTGGGCTCGGCCACGCGGAAGGCCTTCGAGGCGGCCTGGGCGGCGGCGCGGGCGACGACCTCGCGCCGCCAGGCGTCAAGCGCCTTGCGGGGGCCGGGCTGATCCAGCTCGGCGGCCAGGTCGGCCAGCATCTCCTTGGGGGGGAGCTCGGCGAGGGCCACGGGCAGGGCGTCGACGAGAAAGGCGTCCGGCCCAAGGGCGGAGACACCGAAGCCCAGGGCGGCAAGCTCGGGCAGGAAGCGGGCGACGCGCTCGGCGTCGGCATGCGGCAGGGTGAGCGTCTCGGGCAACAGGAGCGGCTGCGCGGCGGCCTCCGCCGCGGCGGGGGCGAGGCGCTCGTAAAAGACGCGCTCCAGGGCGGCCTTCGCGTCGACGGTGACATAGCCCTGGTCGGTGACGACAAGCCAATAGCCCGGGGGCGAGACGTCCGCCACGCGGAGCCATTTCCACGGGAGGGCGGCGAGCGGCGGCGCGGCCTCCTCGGGCGGGGGCGGCGGGGGCGGGGCGATGGGCGCGGCCGCCGCGGGCGGGTCTTGCAGGACGGGATAGGCCGAGAGGGCCGCGCCGCGCAGGGGCAGGTCGGCCTGGCGCGGGAGCGGCGCCTGGGGCGTGGGCAGGGGGCCGACGGGCGGGAGGCGCGGCGCGGGCGGCGGCGTGGGCGCGCCGAGGGGCGGGGGCGTGGGCAGGGGCGCGCCGAGGGCCTCGCAGAGCGCGGCGCGGAGGGCGGCGGAGACGAGGTCGCCGCGGCGGAAGCGCACCTCGCGCTTGGCGGGGTGGACGTTGACGTCGACGTCCTCGGGGGGGAGGTCGACGAAGAGGACGGCGACGGGGCGGCGCTCGCGCGTGGGCCAGGCGTCGCGCAGGGCGGCCTGGAGCTGGACGGCGGTGGCGGGGCGGCGGTTGACGAAGAAGAACTGCTCGGGCGTGCCGGCGCGGACGAAGTCGGGCTTGGAGAGGTAGCCCGAGACCGTGATGGGGCCCTGGGCGCGGCCGACGGGCAGGAGGGCGTCGGCCACGGCCTCGCCGAGGAGGGCGCGGACGCGGTCGGCCAGCGCGTCGCCCTCGGGCAGGCGGAAGAGGTCGCGCCCGTCGGCGCGGAGGCGGAAGGCGACGGCGGGGTTCGCCAGGGCGATGGCCGCGAGGGTCTGGCGGATGCGGGCGAGCTCGGTGGCGGGGGCGCGGAGGAACTTGCGCCGGGCCGGGACGTTGAAGAAGAGGTCGCGCACCGAGACGGTGGTGCCGACGGGGCGCCCGGCCTCGCCCACCCAGTCGAGCGCGCCGCCGATGACGGTGAGGGCGGTGGCCGCGTCGTCCCCGGCGGGGCGGGTGCAGAGGCTGAAACGCGAGACGCTGGCGATGGAGGGGATGGCCTCGCCGCGGAAGCCGAAGGTGGCGATGCGCGCGATGTCCTCGGAGGCGGCGATCTTGCTGGTGGCCTGGCGCTCCAGGCAGGCGAGGGCGTCCTCGCGGCCCATGCCGCAGCCGTTGTCGGCGACCTCGACGCGCTTGGCGCCGCCGCCCTCGACCTCGACGTCGACGCGGGTGGCCCCGGCGTCGAGCGCGTTCTCCACGAGCTCCTTGACGACGGAGGCGGGGCGCTCGACCACCTCGCCGGCGGCGATCTGGTTGGCGACGGTCTCGGGGAGGACGCGGATGGGGCGGCGCTCAGCCATGCCGCCCCCCGGGGAGCGCGCCCAGGAAGGCGGCGATGCGCACGCGCAGGCCGTTGGCGTCCAGCCCGCAGGCGGCGCGGAGCTCGGCCTCGGAGCCCTGCGGCACGAAGCGGTCGGGCCAGCCGAGGATGAGGAGCGGGCCGCGGTGGACCTCGGCGACGGCGGCGCCGAAGCCGCCCGCGGCGGCGGCGTCCTCGAGGGTGATGAGGGGGCGCGCGCCCAGGCCGCGGACGAAGTCGGGCAGGGGCTTGACGCGCTCGACCGTCTCGAGCCCCAGGCCGAGGGCCTTGGCGACGGGCTCGGCCCAGAAGGCGGTGGGCCCGAGGGCGAGGACGAGGGGCGCGCCCTCGGGGGCCTCGAGGCGGGGGGCGGGGCCCTCGGGGGCGTAGCCGCGCGGGTAGCGCACGACGGTGGGGCCGGTGCGCGCGAGGGCGGCGTCGAGGGCGGCCTCGAGGCCGGCGCGGGTGGCGGGGGCGTGGATCTCGAGGTTGGGGAGGGCGCGGAGCATGGCCAGGTCGTAGAGGCCGTGGTGGGTGGGGCCGTCGGGGCCGACGACGCCGGCGCGGTCGAGGCAGAGAAGGACGGGGAGGTTGGGGAGGCAGACGTCGTGCATGAGGTTGTCGACGGCGCGCTGGGCGAAGGTGGAGTAGAGCGCGACGGCGGGGCGGAGGCCGGCGGCGGCGAGGCCGGCGGCGAAGGCGACGGCGTAGCCCTCGCAGATGCCCACGTCGTGGGCGCGGGCCGGGAGGTCGCGGAAGAAGGCGTCGAGCCCGGTGCCGGTGCGCATGGCGGCGGTGACGGCCTCGATGGCGGGGTCGCGCAGGGCGCGCTCGCGCAGGGCGCGGCCAAAGGCCTCTGACCAGGTGAGGGCGGCCTTGGGGCCGGGGGCGTGGGGCTCGGCGGCCCAGGGGCCGACGCCGTGCCATTTGGCGGGGTTGCGCTCGGCGGGGGGGTAGCCTTTGCCCTTGACGGTGGCGATGTGCAGGGCGACGGGGACGCGCCCGCCGGCGGCGGCGCGCAGGGCGTCGCAGAGGGCGGGGATGTCGTGGCCGTCGATGGGGCCGATGTAGCGCAGCCCGAGATCCTCGAAGATGGCGGCGCGGTGGCGCAGGAGGGCGCCCTTGACGAGGGTCTTGAGGCCGCGGTAGAAGGCGCGGAGGCGGCTGAGGCGGAGGCGGTGGCCGGCGGCCTCGGCGGCGGCGCGGATGCGGTTGTAGCGCAGGCCGGCGAGCTGGCGGGCGAAGAGGCGCGCCAGGGCCCCGACGTTGCGCGAGATGCTCATGCCGTTGTCGTTGACGACGAGGATGAGGCGTTCGGTGGTGTGGCGGACGGCGTTGAGGGCCTCGAGGGAGATGCCGTTGGTGAGCGAGGCGTCGCCGACGACGGCGATGACGTGCCCCTGGCCGCCGCGGCGGTCGCGGGCGGAGGCCAGGCCCAGCGCGGTGGCGAGGGCGACGCCGGCGTGCCCGCCGACGGCCGCGTCGTAGGGCGACTCCTCGGGGAAGGGGAAGCCGCGAACGCCGCCGAAGCGGCGGAGGGTGTCCATGCGGGCGTTGCGCCCGGTGAGCATCTTCCAGGCGTAGGCCTGGTGGCCGACGTCCCAGACGAGCTTGTCGGCGGGGAAGTCGAAGACGCGGCAGAGCGCGAGGGTGAGCTCGACGACGCCGAGGCTGGGGGCGAGGTGCCCGCCGGTCTTGGAGACGACGGCGACCATGCGCGCGCGGATCTCCTCGGCGAGGCGCGGGAGCGCGTCCTCGGGGAGGGCCTTGACGTCGGCCGGGGCGGCGATGGCGTCGAGGAGGGGCGTGGCGGGCGCTGGGGCGGGGGCGGTCATTGGGCTCCGAAGAGGCGGAAGAGGCGCAGGCCCAGGTCGCCGTCGGTGTCGACGGGGGCGTCGGGGCCGCCGCGCAGGTCGATGTAGTCCGAGAGGATGCGCAGGGATTCGCGCAGGACGGGGTCGTTCTCGGGGGTGGGGCCTTCCTTGCGGTCTTTGGCCGAGCCGCCGCGGAGGGCGTCTTCCTGGAGCTTTTCCATGGCGCGCTCGGCGCGCATCCGCTCGCGGCGCCTGTCGATGTTGAGGGGGACGGTCTGCTCGGCGTTGGCGCGGCGGACGTGGGCGATGAGGCTCTGCGAGGCCTGGTATTGCGCGTCGGCCGCGAGGCGGGCGTCGGAGGCGGCCTTGAGGCGGGGGAGGTAGGGGGCGACGTCCTCGGTCTTGGCGTAGTAGGCGGGGGGGATCTCGGCGTAGGGGAGGGCGCCGGGCAGCTGGTCCTCGCCGAGGTCGAGCGCGTCGTAGATGGAGGGGAGGACGAGGTCGGGGACGACGCCGCGGAGCTGGGTGGTGCCGCCGTTGATGCGGAAGAAGCAGGCGGAGGTGACGCGGTCGGCGCCGTAGACCTGGTTGTCGCCCAGGCCCAGCACCGTCTGGACGGTGCCTTTGCCGTGGGTCTTGGAATCGCCCACCACGAGGGCGCGGCCGTAATCCTGGAGGGCGGAGGCGACGATCTCGGAGGCGGAGGCGGAGTTGCGGTTCACCAGCACGAGCAGGGGCTTGCGGAAGGCGACGCGGCCCTGGGCGTTGAGGGTCTGGACGCGGGCGCGGTCGCGCACCTGGACGGCGGGGCCGGTGACGAAGAGCCCGGTCATGGCGAGGGCCTCGGCGAGGGAGCCGCCGCCGTTGTTGCGCAGGTCGATGACCAGGCCCTCGACGTGCGCCTGGTTGAAGTCCTGGACGTAGCGCAGCAGGTCGCGCGTCATGGAGCGCGCCTCCGCGCCGCCGGCGCCGGCGGCCATGCCGGCGTAGAAGGTGGGGATGCGGACGTAGCCCAGGCGCCGCTCGCCGCCGGCGGGCAGGCTGAGGCGCTCGACGCGCCCGGTGACGGCCTGCTCCTCGAGCTTGACCTCGTCGCGCACGAGGTCGACGAGCTTGGTGCGCGAGCCGGATTTGTCGGAGGCGGGGATGACGCGCAGGACCACCTTGGTGCCCTTGGGGCCGCGGATCTTGCGCACGGTGCGCGAGAGGGGCTTGTGGCGGACGTCCTCGATGGGGCCGTCGCCCTGGCCCACGCCGATGATGAGGTCGCCCTCCTGGAGGCGGACGTCGCGCGTGTCGCGGGCCGCGGGCCCGCCGGACATCAGCTCCATCACGCGCACGGCGCCGTCGTCGTAGCGCAGGGTCGCGCCGATGCCGCAGAGGGTGAGGTTCATCTCCATGCTGAAGTCCTCGAAGTTCATCGGGGACATGTAATCGGTGTGCGGGTCGTAGGCGTTGGCGACGGCCGAGAGGTAGCGCTGAAGGACGGTCTCGGAATCCATCTCGGCGAAGGCGTCGCGCAGGGCGCCGTAGCGCTTGGCCAGGATGGTGGGGACGGGCTCGTCGAGGTCCTCGTCGCGCGCTTCGTCCTCCTCCTCGGGTTCCTTGCCCTCGGCCTGGGCCTGGGCGGCCTCCTCGGCGTCGAGCTCCTTGGCGAGGGTGAGGGCCAGGTACTCGTTCTTGAGGCAGGCGCGCCAAAGGGCGCGCTGGGCGGCCTCGTCGGCGGGGCGCTCGGCCTTGCGGCGTTTCCAGAAATAACGCTCGTCCGCGGAGAAGTCGAAGGGCTCGGGCTCCTTGAGGATGGCCTCGACGAGGTCGCACCGCGCCTCGAGGCGCTCGCGGATCAGCTGCATGAGGTCGTAGCCGAAGGAGAGGTCGCCGCGGGCGATCATGTCGTCGATGCGCTCCTTCTGCGGCTCCAGGCGCGCGAGGTCGGCCTGCGTGAGCAGCGAGCGGTCGTAGTCGAGCGCGTCCACCAGGTTCGTCCAGGCGACGGCCGAGAGGCGGTCGCCGAAGCGTTCGCCGGAGAGGTGGTTGAGGGCCAGCTGGCGGGTGACGCGGCGGGCGATCTCGGGGTAGACCGGCTCCGGGGCGACGGGGGTGACGGCGGCCTGGATCGCCGCGGCGGCCAGCAGGCCGAGGAGGGCAAGGATGCGTCTGTCCATGTCAAAGTCCTTCCGTGAGCGTGAGGGCCCCCAGGCGCGCCACGCAGCGGGCGACGGCGGCGGCGTCGAGGACGGCGGGCCCGAGGGTGAGGGCGGAGACCAGATCCAGGTGCGAGCAGACGAGGATCTCGTCGACGTGCGCCGGCGCGTCGGCGAACTGCGGCCCGGCGAAGCAGAGCACCCCGCGCAACGCCTCGGGGCGCGCCTCCGCGGCGCGGGCGACGGCGTTGACGGCGCGGCGCACCTGCTCGATGGGCGAGCTGCTGAGGGGGCGGCCGTCGGCCAGGATCTGCGCGCCGGAGAGGGTGACCTCGCCGCTCCAGTGCTTCGTCTCGATGACGAAGAGCCCCTGCGGGCCGACGGCCACGTGGTCGACGTCGCGCCCGTCGGGCAGGAGCACGCCGTTGAGGATCGTCCACGAGGCGGGCAGATGGGCCAGCTCGCCGGCCACCATCTCCTCGCCGCGCGCGCCCTTGAAGAAGCCGTAGACCAGCGCGGGCTGGCGCCTGCGGTACGCCGCGAAACCCGCGAAGGCCGCCGCCAGCGCCGCCGCGCCCACCCACCACGGCGCGAGCCCGGCGCCGCCGACCGTCAGCCCCACCCCCGCCCCGAAGGCGAAGCCGAAGGCGGCCACCGGCCAAAGGACGCGCCTGAGGCCCCTGCGGCGCGCGGCGTCGCCGGGGACGCCTTTCATCGTGGCTCTGGAGCGAAGCGGCATGGGTCGGCCTTTCTCAGGGCAGTTTGCGGAAGAGCGCCAGCGCCGCCGCGCCGAAGACGATGCAGGGCAGGGAGACGGCGAGCGCGGGCTTGATGACGTCGGCGTTGGAGAGGGACATCGCCACCGCCGTGAGCACGTAGTAGGAAAGGAAGAGGCCCAGCGCCAGCAGGATGCCGCGGAAGACCGACTGCCGCCCCGAGGCGATGCCCGCGGGGATGGCGAAGAGCGTCACCAGCACGATGGAGAAGGGCGCGGCGTAGTGGTTGTAGGTGACGTAGGAATCCTCGTTCTTCTGGCGGGTGGACATGCCGCTCTGCTCGCGGATCTCGCGGTTGGCCTCGCGGTCGTCGGCCGAGGCCAGCGAGAGATCCGAGAGGTTCTGCACCAGAATCTGCTGGGGCGTCTCGGGCGCGCCGTACAGCGCCAGGGAGGGGAAGGTCTCGGGCGCGCCCTCCTGGTCGTTGAGCTCGTTGTAGCGCGTGCGGCGCACGCCGCCGAGCAGCCACCACGCGCCGTCGAGCCAGCGGGCGAGGGGCGCGGCGTAGGCCACGCGCTGCGAGCCGTCTGGCCGGAAGAAGGTAACGCGCACGTCGCGGAGCGTCCCGGGATCCTCGGGCGAGAGCTCGCCGATGACCCAGCTGTGGTCGCCGCGCGGCGCGAAGAAGCCCCCGGGCATCGGCTCGCGGCCCGTGGCGCGGAAGTCGGAGTTCTTGATGGCCATGGCGCGGGCGGCGGCCGCGGGCTTGTAGAGCTCGGTGTTGGCGAAGGAGAGCCCCGCGGCCACGAAGGCAGCCAGCAGGATGGGCGCGACGATGGTGCCCATGCCGATGCCGCCGGCGCGCATGGCCACCAGCTCGCTGTGGCGGCAGAACTGCCACATCGTGTAGAGCGTGGAGAGCAGGAAGACCGCCGGGAGCAGCCACTCCAGGTACATCGAGAGCGTCCCGGCCAGGAAGTCGAAGGCCACGCGCCCGGTGACGCACGCCTTCGGGTCGAAGAAGGCCCCGATGAGGTCGAAGCTCATGAACAGCAACGTCAGCGCGCACAGCCCCACCAGGCAGATGGCCGCCGGCACCGCGAAGGAACGCAACACGTAACGGAACAGGATGCCGCTCATTGCCCGATCACCTCCCCCAGCGCGAAGGCCGCGCACGCCGCCGCCACGCCCGCGGCCAGGAACAGCGCCGCCGCCAGGCGGCGCACCGGAGGCCGGGCGCAGAGCGCGTCGCACGCCGCCCGGAAGACCCACGGGTAGAAGACCACCGCCATCCCGAAGGTGAGGCTCGCGTAGCCCACCGAGACGGGCACCAGGCGCCACGCCGTCACCTGCTCGCGCACCGCGAGGATGACGGGCATCGGCCAGAGCATCATCAGCCCGCCCAGCGCCCGCGCGCACAGCAGGTTGCCCAGCAGCAGCCACGTCAGCGCCAGGCAGACGGCCGCGCCCACGATCGTCCGCGCCGGCGTCAGGAAGGCCAGGAAGTCGATCGGGTGCGCCACCAGCCGCGCCGCCACCCACGCCCAGCAGAGCGCCGAGAGCCCCCACCCCAGCGCCCGCGCCCGCGGCAGGCGCGCCATCGCCGCCCCCGCGCCCGGCATGAGGAGGAAGCATCCTAGGGCCGTCAGCGCCGCGGCCAACGTCCCCACCATCACGCGCGCAACGGCCAGCTCACTCATCGCCGCCCTCCTTCCCGGACGCGCCGACCAGTCGCTCCGAGGTCGCCCGCAGCTCCCCCCACGAGGCCTTGACGAAGGCCGTCAGCGGGATGGCCAGGAGCAACCCCAGGAACCCGCCCAACCGCGTCCAAAAGAGCAGGGCGAAGACAATCTGCCACGCGGCCAGCTTCATGCGGTTGCCCTGGATGTAGGGCTGCATGACGTAGCCGTCGAAAGTCTGCACGGCGCAGTAGACCGCGAAGATGGCCAGCGTATACCACGGCCCGCCGGAGACGAACGCCACCGGCAGCGCCACGCACAGCCCCAGCGTCGCGCCCAGGTACGGCAGCAGGTTCATCAACCCCAGCACGAAGCCGATGAGGAAGCCGTTGGGCAGCCCCAGCAGCTGGAAGCCCGTGCCGTAGAGGACGCCCTGCAGCGTCACGTCGATGATCTGCCCGCGGAAGTACGACACCACGATGTCGCTGAAGTTCCGGAAATACCGCGCCACCGCCGCGCGCCCGCGCTCCCCCAGGAAGGGCAGCTTCGCCGCGAAGCCCTCCCCCGTCAGCGGCTCCTGCATCACGAAGAGCAGCCAGTAGAAGAAGGTCAGCAGCCACAGCAGCGTCGTCGTCCCCGCCGAGAAGACCGCCCCGCCCACGGACATCCCCTTGCCGAACCACGCCCCCAGCTGCGTCAGGATGATCGAGCCGTCCGCCCCGAAGACCCGCGGCAGGCTCGGCACCAGCCCCTGCACCAGCTCCCGCGCGTCGGGGAAGCGCGCCACCAGCTCCGCGCGCAGCTGCTCCATCACCCCCGGCAACACCTGCAGCAGCGCCGTGCCCTGCTCATAGAAGAACGCCCCGAAGAACCACACCAGCAGCGCCAGCGGGATCAGGATCGACAGCGCAAAGGCCACCGCCGTCGGCACGTCGTGCCGACACCAACGCCTCAGCCGCGCGTACCACGGCCGCGTCAGCAGGCTCAGGAAGAAGGCCACGATCACCGGCCCGACGATGTGCAGGAAATAGCCCAGCACCTCCAGCACCAGCCACACGAGGGCCACGAACCCCACCGCCAGCGCGGCGGCGCTCAGAAAGGTCAGCGACGCGGCGACCACGCGGTTCTGCGTCTCGCTCAGCGCCACGAAGCGCGCGTTCCTCTGCTCAGGCATCGTCGTCCTCCCCCGTCTTGAAGCTCTCGGAGCGGATGGCGCGCACGGTCAGCTTCGTCACGCGCCCCATCCCCGGCCGGCGCACGCGGAACTCCCGGGGCACCCAGCGCCCCTCCTCGCGCCCCAGCCGCTGCACGTACATCTGGCGCACGGTCCGCCCGGCCGCGTCCAACTGCTCGGTCTGCAGCAGGTTGCCGCTGCCCTTGTCCACCCACAGGCGCACCGCCGCCAAACCCTGCACGGGCGCCGGCGGCGTGGCCTCCAGCACCACGCAGGCGCGGCTGTTCTGGCGCGTCCGGATCCCCTTGGCGGCGATTTCCGCCTCGTCCAGCCGCCGCACGTCGGGCCACCAGAGGTAATCGAAGGAGAGATCCATCCACGTCAGGTCGCTCTCGCCGATGGGCGTGTTCAGGCGCACGCCCTCCACGCGCGTGCCGTCGTCCTGCGTCAGGGCCAGGGCGGGCACGCCGTCGCGGCGCGTCAACTCGGCGCGCAGCAGCCGCGTGCGGTCGCCCCGCGCGCGGAAGAGGTCGCACGTCGCCGAGGGCTCCCCGCCCGACCAATCCAGCGTCAGCGCATAGGGCCGCTCCGTCTCCTCCAGCCCGCGGGCCTTGGCGGTGATGAGCGAGCCGGTGACGGCGACGCGCTCGCGCGGGAACATCGAGCGGGCCTGGACCAGGATCTGCCGCGGCGAAAGCCCCGCCGTGGCGTCCTCCGCGCGGAGGGGCGCGCCCAGGGCCAGCGCGGCCAACAGAAGGGCTGCCAGGCGCCTCATTGCCCGTCGGCCCTTTCGATCAGCTCGCGCGAGAGCGCGAAACCCGCCAGCGGCCGCATCCACGCGGCGCGCAGGGCCTCCTCGCGCCACGGCTGGTAGGTGTCCACGTCGTGCGGCAGGGGGTGCTTGCGGCGCAGGGCGCGCCCGTGCTTGCGGAAGAAGACGCGGTCGGTGGCGTCGTCGAACCAGTTCGGGTCCAGCGGGTCCACCTTCCGGGCCGTGGCCGCGCCGGTGGTGAGCCCCAGGCGCAGGTCTGAAAGCAGGTCGAGCGCCTCGGCCTCGCCCATCATCGTGGCGGCCTTGAGCACGGCCTTGGCGCGGGTGAGGATGTCGAGGAAGACGAAGGGCTCGTCGCGCAGGAGGCGCCAGCGCGCCTCGGTCTCCTGCTCGGAGACGCGCACTAGGAACTCCCGGAAGCGCCCCGCGATCTCGGCCGTCGTCCCGCCCAGCGAGAAGCGGTTGAAGAGGATGATCAGGCTGCCGGGCGGCGGGCTGTCGGGGTGCTCCAGCTCCACGAGCGCGCCCTTGGCCTCGGCCGCGTTGCAGAGCTCGTTCAGGTAGCCGAAGTGCGCGAGCCCGCCCAAGTGCATCCACGAGCGGATGCGCATCCCCGTGCCCACGAGCGTCGGCTGGGCCGTCAGATAGCCCAGGCCCGGGGCGGAGACGAACTGCAGCGGCTCGGCGAGCGCATCCACGAAGGCCCGCAGCAGCGCCGTCTTCCCCACGAAGTCCAGGAACGTCCCGCACACCGAGAAGGTCAGGTGGTTGGCGCTCATCACCTCGCACCACACCGTCGTCTCGCCGTCGGCGGCCGTGGCCTTGAGCAGGCGGTAGCCCGGCCCGCGCTCGCCGCGCGGCGAGAGGCCGTGGCAGACCTCGGCCATCTCGGCCAGGTCGTCGTCGTCGGTCAGGTCCTCGGCGGGCACGCGCGCCAGGAGCGCCTCCTGCAGGCGCCGCCCGAAGGCCTTGGCCGCGCGCTCGCCCATGCTCCCGGGGAAGACGGCCCCGCGCACGTTGCGCACTAGGGAGATCTGCGTCTTCGTGCAGAAGAGGCGCAGGTTCCGCTCCGCCGCGGCCGAGGGCTCATACGCCATCGCCCGGCCCCCCTTCCGCGCCGCGCAGGGCCTCGAGGGCCGCGCGCAGGCGTTTGGCCTCGCGGTAATCCTCGCGCCGCAGGGCCTCGGCCAGGCGGCGCTCCAGGTCGCGCTCGGCCCCGGCGCGCGCCTCGCCGGGCAGCGGGTCGCCCTTGTACGCATGGCAGGCCTGGCAATCGTCGAAGAGGGCGCGCAGGGGCTTGGCGAAGGTCTTGTAGCACTGCGGGCAGCCGATGAGGCCGGCCGCGCGAATCTCCTCCATCGTCGTGCCGCACCCGGGGCAGCGCGGCTCGTCGCCGGCCTCGCCGGGGGCGGAGAGGCCCTCGAGCATCTTGCCCAGGCGCCCGAAGAGCTCGCCCATGGGCGAGGCCTCGCGGCGCGGCGCGTCCCCGCCCGCGTCGATGGCCGCCACTTGGATGCCGCGCGATTCGTCGAAGGCGCGCTCGCGCTCGGCGCAGGCGTTGCAGACGTAGAGTTCCTGGCGCTTCCCGTCGGGCTTCGTCCGGTAAAGCACGGTCTCGGCGTCCTGCCGGTGGCACAGCTCGCACTTCATGCGCGGCCCTCCGCGATGCGGCGCAGGGCGGTCATCAGCGCCTCGGGCTCCGGCAGGCGCCCCGTGCCCTTGACGCCGCAGGCCAGCTCGCCGGCCTCGGGGTCGAGGATCCGCGCGCCGCGGGCCTTGAGCGCCTCGGCGTTGGCCTGGGTGGCCGGGTTCGCCCACATGGCCGCGTTCATCGCCGGGGCCAGGATCAGGGGCCTCTCGCAGGCCAGGGCCGCCTGCGTCAGCAGGTTGTCGGCCAGGCCGTGGGCCAGCTTCGCCAAGGTGTTGGCCGAGCACGGCGCCACGACGAAGAGATCGCACCACTGCGCCAGCTCGATGTGCAGGGGGCGCCAATCCGCGCGCGGCGCGAAGGCGTCCGTCTCCACCGGGTGCTGCGAAAGCGTCCGCCACGTGATCTCGCCCACGAAGTCGAGCGCGCGCGGCGTCGCCGCCACGCGCACCTCCCACCCCTCGCGCGCCATCAGGCGAACGAGCGAACAGGCCTTGTAGCACGCGATGGCCCCGGTCACGCCGAGGGCGACCTTCACGCTCACAGCTCGCCCCCTTTCACCAGCAGGATGTCGCGCAGGCGGCGGTAGGCCACCTGCAGCTCGTCGTTCACCACGCGATAGGTGAACTCGTGGGCGCGCGCCAGCTCGCCCTGCGCGTTGGCCAGGCGCGTCTCGATGCTCTCGGGGCTGTCCTCCCCGCGCCCCACCAGGCGCCGGCGCAGCTCCTCCACGCTCGGCGGCTCGATGAAGACGTCCACGAACCCCTCGCGCAACGGGTCGCCCTCCGGCAGCCCCGCCACGAAGCGCCGCACCGAGGCCGCCCCCACCACGTCGATGTCCATCAGCACGCTCTGCCCCTCGGCGATGGCCTCGCGAACCGGCCCGGCGGGCGTGCCGTAGCGGTTGCCATGGACGGTGGCCGACTCCAGCAACAGCCCCTCGCGCTCCTGCCGCGCGAACTCGTCCCGGGAGAGGAAGAAATAATCCACCCCATCCTCCTCCTCCCCGCGCGGCGCGCGCGTCGTGCACGAGACCGAATAGGTGATCTCCGGGAACTCCTGCAGCAGCAAATCGCACAGCGTGCTCTTGCCCGCCCCGCTGGGCGCGCTCATCACGATCAGCAACGGCTTCATCAAACGCCTCTTCCTTTCCAACGCCATAACCGCGAAAGTATACCAAAACCCGCCCCTCCGCGTAAACGCGCGCCCCGCGGCGAAAAAAAGCCCCGGCGGCGCCGGGGCTCCCACGATACACGGTTTTTTCTCTTACACACGGCGCCGCAACGCCACCCCGGCCACGCCCAGCGCCAACAGCGCCAACGCCGTCGGCTCGGGCATCACGGGATTGTTGGGGTCGGACACGTCCGCAATCTCTTCGTCGCTCAGCACGTCGTCCACCGTCCCGACGTCGCCGATGTCCCCGGGCGCGGGCTGGGCCTCCCCGCCGCCGAAGGCGCCCCAAGAGACCTTGTAGCTCTGGGCGCCGGCGAAAAGCGCGGTGTCGATGGCAAAGGAGAGCACAGGCCCCGTGGCGCCGGTGGCGTAAATCGAGAGGGTGCCGCCGGCCTTGGTGATGGTCACGCGAAGGGGATCGCCCCCCGCCGCGACGGCAATCGTCCCGGTGGCGCCCTGCGCGGCCGTGTGATTGCTGATGTTCCCATAAAGGAGCAAATCGGCCGAGCCCGCCATCTGCTGGATGCGGAGCACGTCACTCCCCACCCCGCCGATGACGTTGCCCTCCCCATCATAGGCGGCGATGGAGACAAGCGTGGCCCAAGCGCTGGCAACTTGGGGCGTATAGGTCGTGATGACCGAGAAATCCTCCGACGCGCCGAACGTCACGGGCTCGGGCGCCGAACGCACCTCATCCATCACCACCGCGCGGGCCGCGAAGGTGGCGCACAGCGAGACACACAGCAACAGCACACGTTTCATCTTTGTCCTTTCCGCCCCAATCGGGGCTCTCCTTTTCAGAAACGCACTTATAATACCACCCCCCCCCCATTGAGTCAAGGGTTTTTATCCCCGTTCGGGGTTTCGCCTCACCACTTGCCGGATGCGCGGGACTCCCTTGTCCCCGCCCGACCACTGGGTCAGGCGCCCGCGCCCACCCTGCGGTGCGCGGGGCGGGCGGGAATGCGGGAAGGCGGGGGGTTAGCCGACGGAGATGGTTTCCTCGGGGTAGCGGACGTGGGGGGCTTGGGCGCGGGAGGCCATCATGAGGGCCAGCGAGATGGGCCCAATGCGTCCCAGGAACATGGCCAGGGAGACAAGCAGGCGCCCCAGGGGGGAGAGCAGGGGGGTGGAATCGAGCGTGACGCCGACGGTGCCGACGGCGGAGGAGACCTCGTAGAAGAGGGCGAACTCGCCGTGGCGCGCGATGAGCCGCGCCTCGGTGAAGAGGAGCACGAAGTAGAAGGCGAAGACGGTGGCCAGGTAGAAGAAGAGGATGACCATGGCCTCGCGGCAGATGGAATCGGGGATGGTGCGGTGGTGGACCTGCACCTGGGCCTCGCCGCGGATGTAGGCGCGGATGGTGAGGAGGACGACGACGAGGGTGGTGGTCTTGATGCCGCCGGCCATGGAGCCGGGCGCGCCGCCCACGAGCATGAGCAGGACGGAGAGGACGTTGGCGGGGTGGCTGACCTCGCCCATGGGGATGGCGTTGAAGCCGGCGGTGCGGAAGAAGACGGCCTGGGCGACGCCGGCGCACGCCTCCTCGAAGTCCGCGCTCAGCGCGTGGAGCGTGGCGGGCCAGTCGCCCCCCAGCAGGCTGGGCAGAAGCCCCGGGGCGGCGGGGTCGATGGTGAGCGAGCCGTTCCACTCCAGGGCCGCGAAGAGGGCGCCGCCGCCGAAGGTGAGGATCAGGCTCATCCACAAAACCAGCCGGGCCTGCAGGATGATGTGGCCGCGCCGGCGGAGGTCGCGCCGCCAAAAGCGGTACTCAAAGACGTTGGAGAGGACGAGGAAGCCGATGCCGCCGGCGGCCACGAGCAGCGCCACGACGATCAGGTACGGCGCGTCCCCGCGCATCTCGATGAGGTTCTGCGAGTGGAGCGAGAGCCCCGCGTTGCAGAAGGCGCTGACGGCGTGGAAGACGGCAAACCACGCGGCCTCGGCCAGCGCATAGCCGTGGTGCCAATAGTACCGCGCGAAGAGGAGCAACGCCCCGGCCAGCTCAAAGCCGAAGACATACCGGAAGGTCTGCCCCAGCAGGCTGTCCGCGCGGCGGCCCGTCGAGCCCAGGCTCAGCACCAGCTGCCGCTCCCCGCCGAAGGGCACGCGCCCCAGCAGGATGGAGACGATCATCGTGCCGAGCGTCACCAAACTGATGCCCCCGAGCTGGACGCACCCCAACAGCACCGCCTGCCCGAAAAAGGTGTACGTGGAAGGCACGTCCACCACCGAAAGCCCCGTGACGCACGAGGCGGAGGTGGCCATGAACAGGTTGTCCAGCAACGCCTCGCCCACCTTCGCCCACGAAAAGGCGCGCCCCGGCGCCAGCCACGCCCAGCAATGGTCGCTCTGCGCCCACGGCGTGCACAGCAGGAAGGTGCCCAGCGAGATGAGCGCCAGGAAGGTGATCGCCAGCGTGCGGTGCGGGTTGAACGGGCGGCGCCGGGGCGGCCCGGCCCGGCGGGGGGCAGGGGGCGGCGCGGCGTCGCGCAGGCGCTCGCGGAAATCGCGCAGGGTGAGGGTGTCGCCGTTCACGGGGCCAGCTCCTCGGGGGTCGGCGGGCGGAGGGCCGCGCCGCGGTAAGGGATGCCGAGCGCCTCGTACTTGTGGACGCCCAGCTCGTGGTAGGGCAGGCGATCCAGGCGCCGGACGTTCAGGCCGGCGAGAAGGTCGCGCGTGGCGGCCTTCTCGGCGGGGGTGTCGTTGAGGCCGTGGGCCACCACCTGGCGGACCCAGAGGGGCTTGCGCGTGCGGCGCAGGTGCCCCAACACGCGCCAGTACGCGGCCGGGTCGGCGCCGGTGACGGCGCGGAAGCGCTCGGGGAAGGGGCTCTTCACGTCGAGCAAGACCAGGTCGGCGGCGTCGAGCGCGGCGAGGGCCTCGGGGGTGTCCACGGCGCCGGAGGTGTCGAGCGCCACGTGGAAGCCCTCGGCGTGGAGGGCCTCGATGGCCTCGAGCAGGGGGCGGGCCTGAAGGAGCGGCTCGCCGCCGGAGAAGGTGACGCCGCCCTCCGCGCCCAGGTAGGGGCGCATCCGCGTGGCCTTGCGCACGATCTCGGGGATGGGCGTCTCCGTGCTGCCGGCGGGGTCCCAGGTGTCCGGGTTGTGGCAGAAGAGGCACCGCAGGGGGCAGCCTTGGAGGAAGACGACCAGGCGGATGCCCGGGCCGTCTACCGCCCCGAAGCTTTCGTAGGAGTGGACGCGAAGGGTGCCGCTCATTTGCCCCCCCGGAGCCTCGGGCGGAGCAGCTCGAGGACTTTGTAGGCGTACTTCGGCGCCATCATCGGCAGGCAGCACCACAGCCCGTTGAGGCGGTTGGCGCGGACGATCTCGCGGTTGAGGCGGATGCGGGCGCGCACGCCGTCGGTGGAAAGCCCGCCCAGGCGCATCGCCGTGGTGCAGAAAGGCAGGTAACGCGCCTTGAGCCCGCCGCGCAGCAGGAATCGCACCAGCAGCTCATGGTCGGCCGCGATGCGCATGTCCGTGCGGTAACCGCCCAGACGCGCGAAGCAGTCGCGCCGGATGGCGAAGCTCGGGTGCGGCGGCATGAGCCCCCACCGGAACATCCACGGCCGCCAAAAACCGCCGGAATAGTAGCGCCGGGTGGGGGCCCCGCGCCCCGCCGCGTCCTGCGGGATGAACCGGATGTCGGCGTAGACGGCCTGGAGCGCGGGGTCGGCCTCGAAGGGCGCGCACCACCGCGCCAGCACGTCGTCGGCGTCGAGGATGTCGTCGGCATGCAAGAGGGCCACGACCTCCCCCTCGGCGCGCGCGATGCCCTTGTTGATGGCGTCGTAAAGGCCGCGGTCGGGCTCGCTGCGCCACTTGAGGCGCCCGCCGAAGCGCGGCTCCCAGGCCCGCAGCAGGTCAAGCGTGCCGTCGGTGCTGCCGCCGTCCACGACAAGATACTCGAAATCCGCCCCGCGCTGGGCCTGGGCGCTGGCAAGCGCCGTCTCGAGGGTGGCGGCGGAATTGTAACACACGGTGATGAGCGAAAGCCTCATGCCAAAAGCCTCACGTTGGAAAGGTCGTCGCACGCGCGGAAGGCCGGGTCCCCCGCCGCGCACTCCAGCACGCACCGCGCCCGCCAGCCGCCCCAGACCCACGGCCTGCCGGGGCGGAGCCCGAGCGCCGCGCGCGTCAGGCGCCCCCGGGCGTCGTAAAAGCGCGCGTCGATGGCAAAGCGCATCCCCACGGTGTGGATGGCCCCGCACCGGGGGATGAGCAGGCCACGCCCCGCGGGCAGGCCACGCCGCCCCAACAGGCCGCGCATCCGCGCCCAGGCCGTCCGGGCCACCTCCGCCGCCGGCTCAGCGCGCATCGGGCTGGCTCCCCGGGGCCCAAAGGGTGGGCCACCACGCCTCCATGAAGCGGCGCAGGGCGGCCGCGCCCTCGGGCGTGCGGAAATCCTGCGTGTCGCACCGGACGGTGACCATGGCCCAGCGCTGGATGCGGTTGCGGAGCGAACGCTCCAGGCTGTCGCCGACCACGCGCCGCAGGTTCGAGACGGTCGCCCCGCGGGAGTTGAGGAAGACGTAGGCAAAACCGCGCATCCGCGTCTCACCCTTCTGGTGGATGGAGAAGCACGCCATCGGCAGCCCCGGCAGCACCTCCGCCACCGCCCGCTCGCTGAGCACGAAGCCCTGCGCGGGCAGACACAGCTCGGGACGGTGGATGGACATCCGGTTGCGCCCGGCCACGACGACGGCGATGGTGAAGGCGTCGCCGTTGGGCGCGGCGTAGATGGCCTTGCGCGTCTGCGTGTCGTTGGGCAGGATGTCGCGCTCGGCGCGGCTCATGCGGTCGACCTCCCCGCCGCAGAGAGGGCAGGGATCGGGCCGCTCGCCGCCGGCCTCGAGCGCCGCCGACCACGGGCAATCGCGCGTCTGGCAGAACCACGGGTAACGGATGGCATAGCCCGCCAACGGCCGGAAATCCGGCGCCAAGAAGGCATCGCTCTCATACGTCGTCTCGGGCCGGTGCGCCGTCCAGGCCCGGAACGCCGGCAGGCACAGCGCCAGCGCCAGGACCAGCGCCACGGCCCACCACCTGGCCGGCGCCGCGGCGGCTGGCGCGGATGTCGGCGCAGGCGCGGGCGCGTCGCCGCGGCGGAGCCAATCGGCCAGGCCAAAGACGCAAAGCGCGTAGATGGGCGCCACGATGAAAAGGGCGTTGTCGTGCAGCACCATCCCCGCGCTTTGGCCGTAAAGCTGGCACGTCAGCGCCGTCAGCAACAGCCGCAGGATGTTCCCCACGAAGGCGATCGGCACGCTCGAAAGGAAGAGCGCCCACCGCCGCCACACCCCCCGCAGCACGAACGCGCCGTAGGCCGCCGTCCCCACGAACAGCGCCACCAGCGAGCGAATGCCGCTGCACGGATCCGCCACGTCCAGCTGGAAATAGGGCTCGCCCAGCGCCAGGATGGCCGTCCCCCGCTGCTGCACCTCGATGCCCAGCCCGTTCAGGATCACCGCCGTCACCGCCACCGACGCCCGGCGCAACGGCACCGTGAAATTGTCCAAAAAGCCCACCGGCATCACGAACGCCAACAGCACGATCGGGAACCACGCCACCTTGAACGCCCGCCACCCATAGCACGCCAACGGCGCCGCCAACAGCAACAACACCGCCGCCGCCTGCAAAAACCGCATCTGCCCCCCGCGCGTCCCCAAAAAGAAGAAGGCCGCCGCCAGCACCACCAACGGCAGCGCCCGCAACGGCGCCGGCGCGCCCAACGCCGCCAGCAGCTCCCGCCGCCGCGCCCACAGCACCGCCAGCGCCAACACCGGCACCAGCCACACATACTCCATATGCTGCGACGCATCGCGCATCGCCCCCATCGTCTCCCCCCACGCCGGGAGCAGCCACGACAACGCGCCCGCCAGGAACGCCACGAACGGCAAATGCCTCAAAACCTGTCTCACAACGCCTCCTCCGCATTCCCGGGCCGCCGGGCGAAGACGCGGAACGCACGCCCCCGCCACACGCACGCCACGCCGGGGCGAACACGCCGCCCCACATCCGGGGTCAGGCCGCCAAGCCTGCCCTCCGGCACGATCAAAATGTCCGCGTCGTCATGGAAGCCCTCGGCCCCCATCGCCACCCGCGGCGCCACCCCCCGCAGCGGCCACAGCAACGCCGCGCACTCCCCCGCCCCGTCCGTCACCGCCCGCACCCGCGTCCCCAGCCGCGCCGGCGCGTCCCGCGCACCCGCCAACGTCGCCGCCGCCGCCTTCTGCTCCGCCCGCGACGGCGCCCCCTCCCACGCCCGCGCCAACGTCCACCCCTGCCAGCACGCCAAAAACGCGCACGCCCCCACCCCCACCACCCCGCGCACCCACGGGCGCGGGATCGCCGAAAGCGCCATCCCCCCCATCACCGGCGTCAGGCACGCCAACGGCACCGCCAACGCCCCACCCTCCCGGAAAAAGAGCGACCCCGCCAGGCACAGCGGGAACGCCGCCGCCATCAGCCGCGCCCACCGCCGCCCCGGCCGCCAGCCCCCCCACACCGTCAGCCCCAGCCACGCCAAAAACGCCAGCCCCCCCGCGCACAGCCACACCAGGCGCCACGCCGGCGCCCGCACCCACGCCTCCGAACCCGCGGGCAACGCCGGCGCGCTCGGCCAGCCCCCCCACAAGCCCAGGTTCGCCGACACGGCCCACACCGCCACCCCGGCCGCCACCGCCACCGCCACATGGCCCGTCCGCCAATACAGGCACAGCCGCGTCCACCCCACCCCCACCGCCACCGCCGGCGCCAACGCCGCCAACGCCCACGCCACGTCCACGTCGATCCCCAGCCCCACCGCCACGATCGCCCCGAACGCCGCCGCCGAGGCCGCCCCCGGCCACTGCGCGTAGGCCCGCGCCGCCACCAGCAACGCCAAAAAGGCCAACGCCTGCCCCGAGAACGGGTCGAACAGCCGCCCCGACCAAATCAACGCCGGCGACAGCGCCGCGAACGCCATCGCCCACAACGGCCCGTCCGCCGTCTCGAACACCCCCCCGCGCCGACGCAGCCCCAGCGCCGGGATCCCCGCCAGAAAGAGCGCCGAAAGCGCCAACCCGAAGACCCGGTAGCACCGCGCCTGCGGCCGCTCCTCCGCGCCCCCATGGAAAAACCGCGCGCACACCCCCGCCGCCGCCAGGAACGGGGAAGGCGCCTCCGCCACCCCAGCCGGCCAATGCGCGCGCCCCAGCCCCTCCCCGCACGCCGCCGCCCCCAAGAGCGCCGGCGCCTCCTGCGGCAACGGCATCGGCGCGTTCAGGTGCGGCGCGCGCAACCACACGCCCACGGCCAAAACAGCCATGAACGCCGCCACCTCCGCAACGCTGATCCAAACCTTGCGCATAAACGCCCCCCATTTTACCAAATCGGCGGGCGGGATTTGGCGCGCCTCCCTGCCGCACGTCGCCACTCAATGAGGGGAGGGCCCTTGTTGAAGGGGCCCTCCGATGCGAAGGATACATTGTCTGATAGGTTCGCGCACGTGGGAGCCACACGTTTGTGCTGGCAGCAAAGCACGCGGGCGCGGCCCCGTGGGGGCGCGCCAGGGAGAGCGTCACTCGGCGGCTTCGCCCTCGTCGGGCTGGGCGGCGGGGAGGAGGGGCACGCCGTCGGCGCGGGTGGGAGGCTGGCGGTCGAGGTTCCAGGTCAGCCAGTCGCCGGCGAGGGGGAAGGCGCCCCAGAAGGCGAGTTCCTGGAGCAGGCGGGGGGTGGAGGTGGCCTTGAGGAGGGCGTCGCCGGGCTCGCGCTTGTCGACGTAGACGAGGACGAGGTCGTCGCCGGGGGTGAGGCGGGGCTCGGAGAGGGCCTTGACGCCGAGGCCGGCGGCGGCGGCGAGGACGGCCTCGCGGTGGGGGATGTCGAGGTCGCGGGCGCGGTTGCCGAGGGTGAAGGTCATGGCGGTGGTGGCGGTGAGGCCGTCGACCTTGCAGGCGGCGACGGCCTGGTCGAAGGCGACGCCTTTCTCGAGTTCCTTGGCCAGGAGGCCGCGGATGGTCTCGCCGTTGGCGCGGAGGCGCTGGGCGCGCTTGTCGCGGCGGGCGTCGGCGAGGACGGCGTCGCGCACGTCGTCGAGGGCGGCGACGTGGGCCGGCTCGATCTTGGTGAGCTGGATGAGATAGACGCGGTCTTCGCCGGCGACGGCGTTGAATTGGGCCTCCTCGGTGTCCATCTCGAAGACGGAGGCGGCGACGTCGCGGCCGTTCTGGAAGTCGGGGGCCTGGGTGCCTTGGAGAGTGGCGGCCTTGGGCTCGCCGTAGGGCTTGGCTGCGGCGGCGAGGCCGTCGGCGGCGGCCTGGGGCACGAGGGTTTCGTTGGCGTGGACGAAGGCCTCTTCCATGGCGCGGCGGGCGCGTTCCTTGGCGATGGCCTTGTCCTTGACCTCCTCGAAGGGGAGGGTGACGGTGGCGTTGGTGCCGGTGCCGTAGAACTCGGTCTGGTGGTCTTCGTAGTATTGCATGGCGTCGAGCTCGGGGATGTCGAGCTTGTCGCCGAAGGGGGCGGCGGGGATTTCGACGTAGGCGATGGCGCGGCGCTCGGGCACTTGGTAGTCGGCCTTGTGGGCGTCGTACCAGGCTTGGAGCTCGGCGTCGGAAACGTCGATGGCCTCGTCCTTGAGGGTGTTGGGGAGGGTGGCGGCGTAGGCGGTGGTCTTGTCGTAGAGGGCCGAGAGGGTGAAGTCGCGCTCCATGGGCGAGGTCCAGCCGACGGCGTTGAAGACGGCGAGGGCGGCGGCCTGGGCGGGCAGCCAGGTGTCGGCGAGGAGCTCCTCGAAGGCGCGGGGGCTGTCGGCGAAGTTGGTGCGGGCGAGGAAGGCGCGGTAGAGCTCGGGAGCGAAGGCGCCGTTGGGGCCAAGGAACCAGCCTTCGATGGCGCCGACGGCGGCGGGCACGCCGGCGCTGAGGCCGTTGCGCGCGCCGACGGCGCGGGCGGCGAGGAGCTTCCAGACGGCGCGGCGGGTGGCGAGGCCTTCCTCGCCTTCGCGTTCGTCGTCGGCGCGCAGGAGGACGGCGAAGGTCTGGGCGGGCTCGGGGAGGGCGGGCATGAGCTCGCCGGTCATGACGCCGACGGTGCGCTCGGCCTGGGACAGGGCGCGGGGGGCGACGGGCTCATCGCCAATCAGGGCGCCGCCGCCCGTGCCGGCGAGGCCGGAGCAGGAGTCGGCCACCACGAAGGCGAAGACCATCAGGAGGGCAAGGAAGCCCCAGAGCAATTTACTTTTGATGAGACGGGAGAATCGATAGATGAACATGGTCGATGCGGGTGTTTTTGTTGGGTTCGCGCGGGCGCCGGTCTTAGAGAAGCGCGCCGTCGTCGAAATCGGTCATTTCGTCGGGCAGGTCGCCCAGGGAGGCGTCGTCGAAGGCGTCGTCGCCGCCCAAGTCGCCGTCCAGGTCGCCCTCGCCGTCAAGCAGGTCGCCCTCCTCGGGCTCGGGGGGGAGCACCTCGGCGAGGAGCTCGCCGGTGGCGAAGCCTTCGCCGCGGCCCTCGACGTAGCAGAAGTAGTTCTGGGCCTGGCCGTTGGCGTAGAGGGTGAGGACGGAGACGACCCAGTTGTCGGAGCCTTTGGGCTTGGCGCGGGCGATTTTGACTTGGGCGCCGGGGGTGAGGGAGAAGGGCGTGGGGGCGTTGTTGCCGCCCATGGGCAGCTCCATCTTGACCTCGCCGAGGCGGCCGGTGACCTCGGAGGTGACGAAGCCCTGGGTGTCGGCGGAGGCGAAGGCGTTGGCCTGGGTCATCCCGCTCATGGTGTAATGCAGGCCCTTGAAGACGGCGTTGCCCGAGAGGGTGCGGAAGGAGAAGTCCTCCTCGCCCACCGTCTCGTTGGCGGCCAGGTCTTTGCCCAGGTGGAGGCGGGCCATGCCGGCCATGTCGGTGAAGGTGCCCAGGGGGGTGGCAATCTCGAACTGGCCAGGGAGCGAACGGTCGTCCACGCGCAGGTTGTAGTCACCCAACTGCGCCTCGAGGGTGACCTTGCGCCATTCGTCGGCGGCCTTGGGGGTGAAGCGCGCGGGGCCGCGCACGACGGCGTAGGTGAGGTTGGAGAAGCCGACGCGGAAGCGCACGCCCTCGTCCGCCTCGAAGGTGGAGCCATAGGGATAGGCCTTGTAGGCGACGGCCTCGCGGGCCGTGCCGCCGGGGGCCTTGACGCGGAGCGTCGCGCCGGGCGCGGCGTCGGCATCGCGCTCCAGGTTGAGCACGCGCACCATCGGCTCGAAGCGCAACGGCTGGGCCTCGGCCTCGGTGGACTCTTGGGCGAAAAGGGCCGCCGCGCCGAGCGCGCAAGCGCCGAACGCCACCGTGAACATCGCATTGCGGATCATTCTGTGCTCCTTCCTGAAAGGCGGGATACAATCATCTGCACACAATGATACCACGCCAACGCCCACCGCGCAAGCACCTTTCGGGCCGGGCGGCAAAAAAAGCGTTCACCGTGGGGAAGTGGCGGAGAGGGAGGGATTCGAACCCTCGGTGCCCCTTGCGGAACACGACGATTTAGCAAACCGTTGCCTTCGGCCACTCGGCCACCTCTCCAAAAGACAACGACGCCAAGGCGTCAAAACGGCTCGCATAATACCACACCCGCCCCCAGCCCGTCAAGAAAGAAGGAGAACGGAAAACGGAAAACGGAGAACGGAGAACGGAGAACGGAACGCCCCTGCGGGGCGACAGGCCAGGCGCCGTCCCAGTCGTCCTAGTGGTCTCAGTGGTCCCAGTCGTCCCAGTTGTCCCAGTGCGGCAAGACGGCGCAGGCTGGGACCACTGGGACCACTAAGACCACTGGGACGCCTCACGCGACCCACCCGTCGCCCGCTTGGCGGGCGTTGGCACGTCCGGCGGACGTGCCGCGGGTGCAGGGGGAGCTTCCCCCTGCCGGGGTTCAAAGGGCGGCGCCCCTTGCCCCAAGTTCCTCTTTCCCGTTCCCCTTTTTCCTTTGTGTCCTTCGTGATTTCCAATTCTCTGTGTCCCTTCGTGTGTCCTCTGTGCCCTCTGTGATCTTCCCCTGCGTCGTGCAAGCCTTTGTGGCCTTTGTGCCCTTTGTGATTTCCGTTTTCCGTTTTCCGTTCTCCCCTTCGCATGCGCCTGTTTCGCATTGGCGGCGATTTTGCTAGAATACGGCGCGTTTTTCAAGGAAGGATTGCCATGAAGGATTCCAAAGCCGATTTCGCCGCCCTGCTCGCCGCCAGCGGGATGGACTACCGTCGCGGGTTCAACCCCGGCGAGGAGGTGCGCGCCACCGTCCTCTCCACCAAGGGCCACTATGTGGTGCTGGACGTCGGCGCGAAGGACGAGGGCGTCGTGCCCAAAGAGGAGTTCATCCTCGACGACGGCACCCTGCGCGCCCAAGAGGGCGAGGCCATCAAGGTCTGGTTCGTGGGGATGCGCCAGGGCAACCTCCTCTTCACCGCCCGCAACAAGGCCACCGGCCGCGGCGACGCCGCCCTCCGCCAGGCCTTCGAGGCCGGCACCCCCATCGACGGCCTTGTCAAGGCCGAGGTCAAAGGCGGCTATGAGGTGGACGTCGCCGGCCAGCGCGCCTTCTGCCCTTACTCGCAGATGGATCTCCACCGCGCCAAAGAGCCCGCCGACTACATCGGCACCAAGCAGACCTTCCTCATCTCCGAATACGGCGAGGACGACCGCGGCGCCAACCTCATCGTCTCGCGCCGCGCCCTCCTCGAGCGCGAGCGCGCCGAGCAAAAGGGCGCCCTCCTGGCCGACCTTGCCGAAGGCCAAGTGCGCGAAGGCACCGTCACCCGCGTGATGGACTTCGGCGTCTTCGTCGACCTCGGCGGCGCCGAAGGCCTCGTCCCCACCCGCGAGCTCTCCTGGGATCGCGCCGCCAAGCCCGAAGACCTCGCCAAACCCGGCGACGCCGTCGAAGTGCTCGTCCAACGCTTCGACCCCGCCGCCGAGCGCATCACCCTCTCCCTCCGCGCCCTCCGCCAAAACCCCTGGGACGCCTTCGCCGCGCAATACCGCGTGGGCGACGTGCTCAACGCCAAAATCACCCGCATCGCCACCTTCGGAGCCTTCGCCCAGCTCGCCCCCGGCGTCGACGGCCTTCTCTCCAACGGCCGCCTCGCCGCGCTCGCCAAAGGCCGCCGCATCGCCTCCGCCCACGAAGTCGTCGAAGAAGGCCAAACCCTCGAGGTCAAAATCGAGGCCATCGACCTCGACGCCCACAAAATCGCCCTCAAGCCCGTCACCGCCGACGAGCCGGCCAAACCCGACGCCCCCGCCAACGACCCCGACGCCGACCCCGCCGCCTGGATCCGCGCCAACCGCGCCAAAAACGCCTCCCTCGGCAACAACCCCTTCGCGGGGCTCGACCTTTGACCGCGCCCGCCAACCTCTACTTCGACCCCCGCGGCCGCACCCGCCTGCGCTACCACGCCGCCGGCGCGGTGCGCGAACGCACCGCCCCCTGCCCCGCCGCCCTCCTGCGCCTGCCCCCGGATCCCGACGCCGAGGCCGTCCCCACCCGCCCCCTCCAAACCCCCCGCGAGGCCCTCTTCCACGCCTTCCGCGCCCTCCCCCTCCGCCCCGAGGCCGACTGGCGCCTCGCCCCCGGCGACGCCTTCACCCCCCTCTGGCGCACGGCCTTCGACGCCCTCCTGCGGATGCTCCGCCGCCCCCCCAAGGCGCGCTGGTGCGTCCGCGGCGAACCCGGCTGGTTCCTCCAATTCGGCCTCCGCGAGGACGACGGCGCCTACACGATGGCCGCCCTCCTCCTGCCCAACGGGAAACCCGCCGTCCTCACCTTCCGCGCCGAGGATTGCCTCGAAACGCTCCCCCCGCCCCGCCCCTTCGCCGAGATGGACGTGACGACCGAGGCCGACGGCCTCCCGCCCCAGACCGACCGCCTCCCTTGGGACGCCCGCATCCGCCTCCCCATCGACACCCCCGGCGCCGCCCTCCTCACCCTCCGCCCCCGCTGACTCCAGAACCTCCCCGGCGGGTTGGACAGGCGGCCGCGCGCCTTGTTATAATGGCCTTTTCTTTGCACCTGGAGGGGTATACCATGACGAGCGACCTTGCGACCCTTGACGCCGCCCTGCGGGCGGCGCGCGCCTTGCCGAACGCGGAAAAACTGCCGGCCTTGGAACGCCTGGCGGGCGACCTGCGGCGGCGTTGCCTGGCCGGGGAGGCCGCGCCCGAGGCGTTGGGCGGGCGGGCACAGGCCCTCCTCCTTTCCCCGCGGCTCTTCCTGGCGCGGCGGGATGGTGCCTGGCGCAGATGGGCCCGCGCCGCGGCCCGCGCCGCCGCGCCGCGCCTGGTCGTCTCCCTCACCTCCTACGGGCGGCGGGTCGCCACGGTGGCGCGGGTCGTCGAGCGGATGTTGGCGCAGACGCGGCCGCCGGATTTGGTGGTGCTTTATCTGGCCCGGGCGGAGTTCCCGGACGAGGCGGCGCTGCCGGGGAGCCTGCGCGCCCTGCTCGGGGAGCGCTTCCAGGTGCGGCTGGTGGAAGACCTGAAGTCCCACAAGAAGTATTTCTACGCCTTCCAGGAGTTCGCCGACGCCGCCATCGTCACCATCGACGACGATGTGCTCTACCCGGCCGACCTTTTGGCGCGGCTCTGGGCCTCTTACCTGCGCCACCCCTACGCCGTCACCTGCGCCCGCGCCCACACCATCTGCTTCGGGCAGGACGGCGCCTACGCCCCCTACGCCGCCTGGCTCGGCGCCCCGAAGATTTATAACCGCCTGAGCCTGTGCATCCTCTTCACGAGCGGCGCAGGGACTCTCTACCCCCCCCCATGCATACCTCGCGACAAGGCCTTCTTTGACTGGGAGACGATCCAAAGCGCCTGCCCAACGGCGGACGACCTGTGGTTGTCCTGGGGTTTCTTGGAGAGAGGGATTCCCGTCATCCAGCTTCCGAGGCTCTGGCGGCATGCCTATATCGAGGGGACGCAGGAGGAGGCGCTCTGCAACCAGAATTGGGCGGCGGCCGATGGCGCCGAGGGGGGAAAGTCGCGCAACGATGCGCAATGGGAGGCCATCCTCGCGGCGCGCCGCCCGCAAAGCGAATTGATCCGCCGCCTTCAGGCCGCGGCGTGCCGGCGCGAGTGGGCGCGGATGGCGGCGTTGCGGCTGGTGCAGCTGGCCCGGCGGGCGGCGGGGCGGACGCTCCGCGCGTTGCGCGGGCGCCGGGCTTAGGCCTGCCAGCGGGCGTAGGCCCCGGAGGGGAGGGGGAAGACGCCTTCGGCGCCGGTGAGGAGCATCTCGCCTGAGGAGACGGCGCCGCCGAGGCCGCGAAGGGCCTGGGTGAGGACGTTGGAGAGGACGACGGGGGTGTGCCCGGGGGTGTGGGCGGAGAGGAGGAGGAAGCGGGGGGCGTCGCTGAGGAGGGCGCGGCAGAGGCGGAGGGTCTCGGTGAGGTCGCGCTCGATTTTGTAGGTCTCGCCGTTGCCGCCGCGGCCGTAGGTGGGGGGGTCGAGGATGATGCCGTCGTAGCGGCGGCCGCGGCGGATCTCGCGGTTGAGGAACTTGTGCGCGTCGTCGACGATCCAGCGGATGGGGTGGCTTTCGAGGCCGTTGAGGGCGGCGTTGGCGCGGGCCCATTGGACCATGCCTTTGGAGGCGTCGAGGTGGCAGACTTCGGCGCCGGCGCGGGCGGCGGCGAGGGTGGAGCCGCCGGAGTAGGCGAAGAGGTTGAGGACGCGGGGGGGGCGGGGGGCGGCGGCGACGGTCTCGCGGATCCAGGCCCATTGGGCGCGTTGCTCGGGGAAGATGCCCAGGTGGCCGAAGTCGGTGCCGGAGAGGCGGAAGCGGGTGCCGTCGACGTCGATGGGCCATTCTTTGGGGAGGCGGCGGCGGCCGTGCCAGCGGTTGCCGTCCTCGCGGTCGAAGGTGGCGTGGGCGGTTTCCCAGAGGGCGGGGCGCTGGGGTTGCCAGACGGCCTGGGCGCAGGGTCGGGCGAGGATGACGTCGCCGAAGCGTTCGAGTTTGGCGCCGTTGCCGCTGTCGAGCAGTTCGTAGCCGTTCATGGGGTTTCCGGGGTGAGTTTGGCGAGGAGTGCGGCGGCGGCCTCGGCCTCGGCCTGTTTTCGGGTGGTGCCTTCGCCTTCGGCCTCGAGGCCGGCGAGGCGGGCGGCGACGCGGAAGCGGGGGGCGTGGCGGGGGCCTTCGACGGCGAGCTGGGTGTAGGCGGGGAGGTCGGCGGCGTGGCGCTGGGCGTATTGGAGGAGGCGGCCTTTGGGGTTGGCATCTGCGGGGCGGCGGCGGGCGGGGGGGGCGGCGAAGTCCGCCTCGACATACAGCAGATTGAGGAAGCGCTCGGCCGCGGCTCGGCCGCCGTCGAGCCAAGCCGCGCCGAGGAGGGCCTCGCAGGCGTCGACCTTCGCCTTGTCGGCGCGGTTGCAGCTTTTGCCGAGGTCGCCGAGGGCGTCCTCGAACCAGGGGCCGAGGCGCGGGAGGCGCGCGGAGAGGCCGGCGGTGGAGACGAGGGCGTCGTGCCAGATGGTGAGGCCGCCTTCGTCGAGTTCGGGGTGGGCGAGGTAGAGGCGCTCGGCGACGAGGAGGCCGAGGACCGCGTCGCCGAGGAACTCGAGGCGTTGGTTGTCTTGGCCGGGGCGCGTCGGGGCCGGGACGGTGAGCGCGCGGCGCAGGAGCGCGGGGTCGCGGAAGGCGTAGGGCGGGCGCGCCGGCACGGGGTCAGTCCTTTTTGACGACGGAGGTGGCGACTTTGAGGACGGAGGCGATGTCGGCGAGGTTGGAGGGGAGGATCATGGTGGTGCCCTCCTTGGCAAGCTTGCCGAATTCGTTGAGGTATTGCTCGGCGAGGCGGAGGTTGACGGCGTCGGCGCCGCCGGCGTTGGCGCTGATGGCCTGGGCGATGTCGGCGAGGCCGGCGGCGGTGGCCTGGGCGACGAGGCGGATTTCCTCGGCGCGGCCTTGGGCCTCGTTGATGCGGCGCTGCATCTCGCCCTCGGAGCGGGCGATGGCCTCCTGCTTGTCGCCTTCGGCGCGGTTGATCTTGGCCTGGCGCTCGCCTTCGGATTCGGCGATCATGGCGCGTTTCTCGCGCTCGGCGCGCATTTGCTTTTCCATGGCGTCGTGGATGGCGCGGGGCGGGGTGATGGATTTGATCTCGTAGCGCATGACCTTGACGCCCCAGGGGTTGGCGGCGGCGTCGACGGCGTTGCAGATGGCGGCGTTCATCGTCTCGCGCACGTTGAAGATGGTGTCGAGCTCCAGCTTGCCGATTTCCGAGCGCATGGTGGTCATCGCCAGCTGGGTGGTGGCGACGAGGTAGTTGTCGATGCCGTAGGAGGCCTTGACGGGGTCCATCACCTGCAGGTAGATGATGCCGTCGACCTCGACGGTGATGTTGTCTTTGGTGATGCACTGCTGCGGCGGCACGTCCAGCGGCGTCTCCTTGAGCGTGCGCTTGTACGCCACGCGGTCGAGGAAGGGGAAGAGGATGTGGAAGCCCGCGTCGAGCGTGGCGTTGTACTTGCCCAGGCGCTCGACGATGTAGGCCGAGCGCTGCGGCACCACGACGGCGGTCTTCAGGATGGCGACGACCACCAGGACGATCAGGACGACGATCAAAATCAGCGGCAACGACATGGCATTCTCCTGTTTATTCGACTTTCAGCGTGATGTTGTCCCGGGCGACGACCCGCGCCGTCGCCCCTTTCTCGATGGGCCGCGCGGCCTCGGCCGGCCACTCCGCCCCGTTCAGCAGGACGCGCCCCGGCAGCGGCGGGCGGATGGCCTCGGCCACCACCACCGTCGCGCCGACGAACCCGTCGTCGTAGGCCGCCCCGCCCGTGCGCTCCTCGCGCCCGCCCAGCAGGTTGCGGCAATAGCGCCGCCCCAACGCCAGCGTCAGCACCGAGCTCACCGCGAAGCACAGCCCCTGCGCCGCCGCCCCCATCCCCGGGAAGAGCCACACGGCCACGCCCGTGACCAGCCCGCCCAGCCCGAAGAAGAGGATGACGAACCCCGGCACGAAGAGCTCCGCCAACATCAGCGCGAGCCCCGCGATCAGCCAAACCACCGCGATGTCCATCGCCGCGCCCCCCTCAATGCCCCAGGCGGACGTCGCCCGAGGCGAGCGCCGCGCGGTATTCGGCCACCGTCCGCGAGATGCCCTCCTCCAGGCCGATCTTCGGCTCCCAGCCGAAGGAGCGCAGGAGCGAGGAGTCGCAGAGCTTGCGCGGCGTCCCGTCCGGCTTCGAGGCGTCCCAGCGGATCTCGGCCTGGCAGCCGGTGGCCGTGCGGATCATCTCGGCGAGCTGGCGGATGGTCACCTCGCGCCCGGAACCCACGTTCATCAGGTCCGGCGGGTTCTCCAGCCCCAGCGCGTGGAGGCACGCCTCGGCCAGGTCGTCCACGTGCAGGAACTCGCGCAGCGGCGTGCCGGAGCCCCACAGCTCCACGAAGGGCGCGCCCGTGGTGCGGGCGACCTCGAACTTGCGGATCATCGTGGGCAGGACGTGTCCGCCCACCACGTCGTAATTGTCGCCCGTGCCGTAGAGGTTCGTGGGCATGAGCGCGTGGTAGCACACGCCGAAGTCGCGCCGGTAGAACTCGCAGAGCTTGAGCCCGGCGATCTTCGCCAGCGCGTAGCCTTCGTTGGTCTTCTCCAGCGGCCCGGAGAGGAGCGCGCCCTCGGGGATGGGCTGGGGCGCCAGGCGCGGGTAGATGCACGAGGAGCCCAGGAAGAGCAGGCGCCGCACGCCGGCGCGGAAGGCCGCCTCGACGGCGTTGGCCGCGATCATGACGTTCTCGTAGAGGAAGGTGGCGTTGGCCGCGCTGTTCGCGCCGATGCCGCCCACGCGCGCCGCGGCGATGACGGCCACGTCGGGCTTGTTCGCGGCGAACCACGCGCGCGCCGCCGCCTGATCCGTCAAATCCAGCTCGCGGTGCGTGGCCGTGAGGATGCGCTCGCACCCGTGCCGGCGGAGCGCCCGCACGACGGCCGAGCCCACCATGCCGCGGTGGCCGGCCACGTAATAGCTCAGCTTCGTGTCCATGGCCTTACTCCGCGCGCTCGATGACGCGCCCCTCCTTGGCGGCGGCCGCGTCCTGCCGGGCCACGGCCAGGTCGGCCTCCACCATCATCTTGACGAGGCCCTTGAAGGTGACCTTGGGCTCCCAGCCCAGCACGCGCTTCGCCTTCGAGGGGTCGCCGAGCAGCTGCTCCACCTCCGAGGGCCGGTCGTAGCGCGAATCGTGCTCCACGTAGCGCTCCCAGTCCAGGCCCAGCAGGCCGAAGGCCTCCTGGCAGAACTCCTTGACGGAGTGCATCTCGCCGGTGGCGAGCACGAAGTCGTCCGGCCGCTCCTGCTGCAGGATGCGCCACATGCCCTCAACGTAGTCCCCGGCGAAGCCCCAGTCGCGCAGCGCGTTCACGTTGCCCAGATAGAGCTTGTCCTGCAGGCCCAGCTTGATGCGCGCGGCGGCCATCGTGATCTTGCGCGTCACGAAGGTCGGCCCGCGGCGCGGGCTCTCATGGTTGAACAAAATCCCGTTCGCCGCGAACATCCCGTAGGCCTCGCGGTAGTTCTTCACCGCCCAGAAGCCGTAGAGCTTCGCCACCGCGTAGGGCGAGCGCGGGTAAAAGGGCGTCGTCTCGCGCTGGGGCACCTCCTGCACCTTCCCGAAGAGCTCCGAGGTCGAGGCCTGGTAAAAGCGCGTCTTCTTGCCCATCCCCGTCAGGCGGATGGCCTCCAACAGCCGCATCGTCCCCAGCGCCACCACGTCACCCGTGTAGTCCGGCGCGTCGAAGGAGACGCGCACGTGGCTCTGCGCCGCCAGGTGGTAGACCTCGTCGGGCTGCGTCTCGTAGATCAGGCGCGCCAAGCCCCCGCCGTCCGTCACGTCGCCGTAATGCAGATGCAGGCGCACCCCGCGCTCATGCGGATCCTGGTACAAATGGTCGATGCGCTGCGTGTTGAAGCTCGACGAGCGCCGGATCAGCCCATGCACCTCATAGCCCTTGTCCAACAGCAGCTCTGCCAAATACGACCCATCCTGCCCCGTGATGCCCGTGATGAAAGCGGTCTTGCCCATAACACTCCTTTTTCTTTCCTGGCCACAGCCAATGAACCCTTATTATACCATAGTCCCTGGAAGTTTGGAGGCTTGGATGTTTGGTGGCTTGGCAAGCCGGGCGTCCCAGCCGCGGCCATCGGCCGATCAGCCAAAAAAATCCCCGGCGGGGGGACCCGCCGGGGCGTGCCGGGGCTGTAAGCCGATTTCTGTACCCTTGCGGGCGCCAATCATCAAACTAAGCACCCAACCCGCGGATTCGGCCCCGGGGGGCCGCTGGCGGCGCGAGCAGCGCCTCTCCGCCTATTTGGGCTTGCTCCGGAAGGGGTTTGCCTTGCGCGGCGGCTTGCGCCGGCCGCCGGTGGTCTCTTACACCGCCTTTTCACCCTTGCCGCCCGAAGGCGGCGGTTTGTCTCTGTGGCACTTTCCGTCGCGCGGGTTTGCCCCGCGCCCGCCGCCCATTGCAGGCGGCCTTCCCGCTCTGCGGAGTCCGGACTTTCCTCCCGCCTGCGGCGGGCGATTGGCCGCCCCGGCACAAAGCGTCAAATCAGGATGCGGCCGCACGCCGGGCAGGTGACGAGCGGCGCGTCGGGCGTCTTGTCGGCGTGGAGCACCGCCTGGGTGACGGAGGGCGGCTGGACGAGGTTGCAGCCGGTGCAGACGCCCTCGGCGCGGTTGTACGGCACCGCGCAGGGCCAGCGCGTGAGCTTCAGGCGGTCGTAGTAGCGCAGTTGCGCGGCGGGCACCTCGGCCACCAGCGCGTCGCGCCGGGCCTTGACCTTCTCGCTCTCGGCCTCGACGAGGGCCTTGCGCGCCTCGATGGCGTCGTAGATCTCCTGGACGGCGAGCTCCTCGTCGGCCTCGGCCTGGCGGGCCTCGTCGAGCTTGCGCTCGGTGGGGGTGCGGTTTTTGTCGGCCTCGGCCAGGCCGGCCTCGGCGGCGGCGGCGCCGGCGGAGGCGTCGCGGTGTTCCTGGTCGGCGGCGGCCAGGGCGCGGGCGCCGGTCTGGCCCATGGCGTTGCGCTCGGCGCGGGCCATGCGGTCGCGGTCGCGCTGGAACTGGCGCAGGAAGCGGTCGTACTCCTTCGAGGCCTGGAGGTTCTCGGCCTCGGCGGCCTTGACCTTCTCGCGGGCCGCGGCCAGGCGCGCCTGGGCGGCCTTGCGGCGGTTGGGCAGGAGGGTCTTGAGCTCGCGCTGCAGGTCGCGCAGGCGGCCGTCTTCCTCTTGGAGGGCAAGGAGGGCTTGGATGTCCATGGTGTGTTCCTTTGGTTAAAAGTAAAGGTCTCGTTCGCCGGCCTTGATGCGGCCCAGGCGGGCCTCCACCTCGGCGCGGAGCGTGGGGTCGGCGAGGCGCGCCGTCTCGCGGGCAACGGCGTCCCAGCCTTTGCGGGCGGTCTCGGCGCCGGCGTAGTCGGTCAGGTACTCGGCCAGCGTCAGGATCGCGTTGGGGGTGCAGAACTTGCCGATGAAGCCGGGGATGGCGTATTCCATGAAGTGCTCGCCGGTGCGCCCCAGGCGGTAGCAGCTGGTGCAGAAGCTGGGGATGTAGCCGCCCTCGAGGATCTCGCCGATCACCTCGTCGAGGCTGCGCGTGTCGCCCACCTGGAACTGCTCGCGGTTGAGCGTCTGCTCGCCGGCCTTGCGCGCCTGGTTGTAGCCGCCGATCTCCAGCTTCGTGCCCGCGTCGATCTGCGAGACGCCGAAGGCCAGCACCTCGCGCCGCAGGGCCGCCGGCTCGCGCGCGGTCATGATCAGCCCCGTGTAGGGCACCGCCAGGCGCAGGATGGCCACCAGGCGCTTGTACTGCGCGTCCGTCACCTGGTATTCCAGGTTCAGGTCCAGCCCCTCGGCCGGCTTGATCCGCGGGAAGCTGAGCGTGTGCGGCCCCACCCCGAACTTCCGCTGCAGGTAAAGCGCGTGCGTCACCATCGCCAGCACCTCGAAGCGCCAGTCGTAAAGCCCGAAGAGCACGCCCAGCCCCATGTCGTCGATGCCCGCGCGGAAGGCCCGGTCGAAGGCGTTCAGGCGCCACAGGTAATCGGCCTTCCGCGTGCCGGCCGGGTGCCACTGCGCGTAGGTCTTCTTGTGGTACGTCTCCTGGAAAATCTGGTAGGTGCCGATGCCCGCGGCCTTCACCGTCCGGAAGCCCGCCTCGTCGAGCGGCGCGGCGTTGATGTTCACCCGGCGGATCTCCCCGCGCCCCTTCTTCGTGGCATAGACCGTGCGCGCCGTGTGCGCGATGAACGCGGGGTCATACTCCGGGCTCTCGCCGTAGACCAAGATCAGGCGCTTGTGCCCCTGATCCTCCAGCGCCTCCACCTCGCGCACCAGCTCCTCGTCCGAGAGCGTCCGCCGCACCGCCGTCTTCAGCGACCGGCGGAACCCGCAATACCTGCAGTCGTTGCAGCAATGGTTCCCCACGTACAGCGGCGCGAAGAAGACGATGCGGTTCCCGTACACCTCCCGCTTCAACGTCCGCGCCGCCTCGAAGATCTCCTCCACCAGCCCCGGGCTCTCCGCCCCCAGCAACACCGCCGTCTCCTCGACGCTCAGCGCCTCCTTGCGCAGGCTCTTCGCGATCACGGCGCGCACCGCCGCGGGGTCCTCCTTGAGCCCCGCGACCAACGCCTCCAACCGCGCGTCGTCGATGAAATCCGTCGCGTCCGACGGCAATGTCGTGTCCATCCGATACATGCTTGCTCTCTCCCTGCCCTGGGCGCGCCTTTTCCTGCTTCCTGCGGACGTGCCGCGCGCCACCGTGGGGCAAAACCCGAATATGATACAACGCCCCGCCCCCCCGCCGCAAGCGAAATCTTCCCCCGCCCCGCGAAAAAGGGCCCCGGCAACCCGGGGCCCGACCGGCGCGGATGGCACGCGCACGCCTCACCGAAGCGCGTAACGGACAAACACACGCACCGGCACCTTCTTCTTGCCCCGGCAATCGTCGCAGATGCTGTAATTCATCGTCTTCTTCTTGGCCCGCGAGTAAAAATAAGAGTAAGGACGACGGGGCGTCCCATATTCATAACGATTATACTTGCTTCGATACGCCGCCTCCGCCTCCACCTGAAGCGCCGCCTCGTCGTACTCACGCCCCGTGCCCTCGCACGTCAGGCACTCCATCTGAACCGTCCCCGGCATGACAAACGTCACCTTCCCCTCATGGAACGCCTTGTAAACCTCCTTGACGCCCGCCGCCTCGCCCGCCGCACCCGTCGCCTCCCCTTCCCCGGCGCCCACCTCGGGCCCCAGCGCATACTGCGCCAGGTTCTGCGTCCCATAACGGTAAACGCCCACGCGCTTGAACTGCCCGCTCACGACGTCCCCATCCGCCAACAGCATCCCCGGCAGACGGAAGGCGCACGTCCGCGAATACGCATTGGAAAACGTCCCAAGATACAACCCCTCATCCAACTGCCGCACGATGACGGCCGACTGCGTGGAGACCTCCTCCCCGCCCCCCGATTCCCCATCCCCCTCCCCGACGTCACGCAAGGTGCCATCCAAATCATACTCACGCACCTGCACCACCCCACCCTTCCCATCCTTCGCGAAAAGATCCTTCACCCCCTGCTCCCACAATTGCAAGAACACCCGGGGCGGGATCTTGCCGCGCTTCGCCCGCGGGCTCTCGAAAGAATCCCGCAACATCTCCTCCGCCCGGCTCTCGTTGCTCGCCTTCTCCTTTCGCGCACCCTCCTCCAAACCCGGCCCGTACACCCCACGATACGTCTGCGCGCGCAACGGCAAAGCCGCCGCGCACCAACCAACGGCAAAAACGGCACACGCCGCACGGCACACCTTCAACGACACCTTCATATCCACTCCTCCAACGGGATCCAACGACAGGTTTCCGGGAAAGCCCGGCGGCGGAACCCCGCGCCACGCCTTCCCACGACCCGCGCCCGCCCCCAGGCCCATGCGCAAAGACATGAAAATGTGCCCTCTCGCACGTCTCACATCAGGCCCTGAGAAGCCCATCCAGATACGTGCAAGAAGGCACACCAAATCGGTGTGCCTTGCCAAACACGTTGCCCTGGATACGAATTTCTCAGGTTCGATGTGAACAACCTGTTTGCGCAAAGCGCAAGTCCGCCGCGGCTCTCCCACGGCGTGCCAATAGAATACACCCTTTCCCCATCCCGCCGCAAGCGAAATCTTCCCCCGCCCCGCGAAAAAGGGCCCCGGCAACCCGGGGCCCCCTTTAAGGCCGAAAGGCCGCTTACGCCACGCGGCGGCGGAGCGCCACCCCCGCCACGCCCAGCGCCAGCAACGCCAGCGCCGTCGGCTCGGGGAGCACGCCGTCCGAGGAGTACGTCGTGGCAACGTTCACCACATCGGCGGCCTCGCCGGTGTAAACGCCGGCATTCGAATAAACGAAATCGGCGTTGTTGGCGAAGGCGACATGGTCGATGTTGCCGCCGATGTTGTAGTCCATCCCCTCCAAAGTCGCAATCGCCTTACCGTTGAGATAAAGCGTATAGACATCGGAGGGATCCGCGGCGACGGAGCCTTGCCCCTGCACCCAGCCGTTGTTCCCACGGTTGACGACCAGGGAGAGGGTATACTCCGAGCCGCCCGTGAGCGTCGTGGTGGAGGTCTTCGTCTTGGCGTCGCCGCTGTTGCCCTTGGCCTCAATCACGAGAGCGCCGTTGGCATCGGTCTTGACCTTGACGTAGTTGCGCGCGGCGCCAAGCCCGCCATTGCCGTTGACGAGCCCAACCAGGTTGATGTTGGTGCCGACGGTCTCAGGCGTGGTGATGGTCACCGAGAGCGCGAGCGTGGTGCTGTCGGAGTACGAGGCGCCGATCGATTCGTTGATCGCGCCGATGTTCTCCGTCCAGGCATTGTCCCAGTCCACCGTCACCGCTTGGGCGGAGCCAAGGGCGAGGGCGGCAAGGGCCGCCATGAAGCATGCTTTCTTCATGTTGTTGTCGTTCTCCTTTCCCGCCCCACCGGATGGCCGAAGGGAACCGGGGCGGGAAAGGCGGGCCCCCTTCGGTCTTGCGCCACAGACACGCGCCCGTGTGCGCCTCCGTTCCGCCCACGCGCACAGGCCACAAAAAGGCGCACCGCCCTTCGTGTGCCCGTAGAAGGCCCTGAGAAAGCCAGACTGTCACACAGGAAAGGAAAGTGCGCCCAAAGCGGACGCACTTTGCCGAACGTGTCGCGACAATCGAAAAGTTCTCAGGTTTTCTACGGGCGACCTGTCCGCGCAAAGCGCAAACGGTGCCGCGGCTCTCCCACGGCGTGCCAATAAAATACACCCTTTGCCCCACCCAACGCAAGCTTTTTCTGCACCGACGGTTCTCTTTAGATCACAGAGGGCTCGGAGGACACGCAGAGGGACACGGAGATTGAAATCACAACGGACACCGTGAGCCGAAGGCGAACCTTCCACGGCCACCTTCCACGGCTAAGGGCACAAAGGCTTGCACGACGCAGGGAAAAATCACAAAGGACACGAAGAACACAAAGGGAAAGGGGAAGGGAGGGGCAAGGGGCGCTGCCCCTTGAACCCCGGCAGGGGGAAGCTCCCCCTGCACCCGCGGCACGTCCGCCGGACGTGCCTGTTTCGGCGACCCCAGACCCTGCAAAGAGCGAGCCAAGCCTCCAAACCTCTAAACTTCCAAGCTTCCCCTTGCCCCTGCACCCGCGGCACGGCGTGGCGCCCGCCAAGCGGGCGACGGATGAGGGATGGGCAGAAAGACGGACGGGTTGGGGGCGTTGAGCGTCCCAGTTGTCCCAGCCGTCCCAGTGGTCCCAGCACGGCAGGCATGGCGCAAGGAGAGATCACAGAGAGCACGGAGGGCACGCAGAGGGACACAGAGGCTTGCACGACGCAGGGAAAAATCACGAAGGACACGAAGGACACAAAGGGGAAGAAGGGGAAAAAAAAGGCCCGGGGGTGCCGGGCCTTGGGTGGGGGAAGGAAAGGGGGTGGCGCTTAGAGGTCGCCGAAGTCGAGCTCGACCTCGTTGCCGCCGCCCTCGTCGACTTTGACTTCGGTCTCTTCCTCGATGGCGGTGAGGGCGCCTTTGGAGAGGGGGCTGTTGCGGTAGTAGACCATGAGTTGGAGGGCGGTGAAGCAGCTGGAGATGATGTCGGAGCCGGCGCCTTGCCATTCGCTGGTGGCGGCGTCGCCGTTGACGAGGTCGGCGACGGGCCATTTGCCGCGCATGCCGTTGCGGGTGCCGCCTTGCTGGGCGAGGCGTTGCTCGTCGGGGATGGCGGCGGAGTCCCCGCCGAAGCGGTGTTTGGCGCCTTTGCGGGGCCAGAAGGTGATGTATTGGGGTTTGCCGTTTTGGTCTTTGTAGCCGGATTTTTCGGCGGGGATGTTGATGGCGGCGGCGGAGTAGATGGCTTGTTGCTGGGCGTTCCAGGCTTTCCAGGAGGGGTGGGCGTCGCCGAGGTTGAAGCGGACTTGGGAGAGGTAGTAGCAGTAGTATTGGGGGGAGGCGCCCTTCATGGGGATGGCGCCGCTGCGCGAGGCGGTGAAGTTGCGCTTGAAGGTGGGCTCCCAGGAGCTCATGTATTGGATGGCTTTGCGGCAGAGCTCGGTGTCGCTTTCGTCGAGCATCTGGAGGATGAGGGCGCAGGGGGCGGTGAGGCCGGGGTAGAGGCGTTCCTCGTTTTTGTTTTTGGTGGTGTAGCCGAAGGAGCCGTCGGGGTGGGAAAGGGCCTTGATGCCGCGGGAGGCTTTCTTGAGCGCGGCGACGATGGCCTTGGAGTCGCCGACGTGGGCGAGCTTGGCGGCCTTGAGGGCCTGGACGGCCCAGCTGGCGTAGGAGGTGTCGATGACGGGGCAGGAGGCGTCCATGTTGTAGTACCAACCGCCCTGGGCGTTTTGGCCGTTGATGATGTGCGGGAGGGCGCGTTCGACGGCGGCCTTGACATCGGGGATGCGGGTCATGGCGTAGGCTTCGGAGAGGGCGTAGACGGCGATGAGGTGGGCGTAGTTGCAGGTGTCGCGGCCCTTGAAGTAGCCGATTTCGCCGCGGCGCCAGGCATAGGTGCCGCCTTTGCGGGGGGCGTCGCGGTGGTCGATCTCGGCCTCGGTCTTGATTTGGTCGTTGATGAGGCCGCGGATGGCTTTTTCGACGGTGTCGCCGAACTCGGCGCTTTGGCCGGGGAGCTCGCCGTGGGCGAGGAAGCAGAGGAGGGCGAGGGCGGTGGCGCCGGTGGAGACTTCCTTGCGGTCGGCATCCCACATGCCGTTGGGGCTTTGGGTTTTCTTGAGGTAGCGCAGGAAGCCGTAGACGTATTGCTCGGTCTTGACGCCGTAGCGGCCGATGGCGGCGCCGCGGGTGCCGGAGGAGCGGCTGGCGTAGACGCCGACCATGACTTTGGGGGAGGGGGTGATGGCGACGGCGTCGACGGGGGCGGGGGAGGGGGATTGGACGGAGGAGGTGGTGGGCGGGGCGTCGATGTCGACGACGACGTCGGTCTCGACGAACTCTTCCATCTCGGGGATTTCCTCCGGCGGCTCCGGGGGCTCTTCCGGGGGCTCCTCGAGCTGCTCGGTCTCCTCGGCCTGGACGAGCTCAGTGACGACGACGGGGGGCTTCTCCTCTGCGGTGATCTTCATGAGGCTCATCGCGACGAGGGCGACGGCGAGGATGAGGATGGCGCCGAGGGGCGCGCCCAGGCGCTGGAGCTCGATGATCGCCTTCTTGTAGTCGAGCGAGTCCTTGGGCTGGCCGAGGCCCTTGCACATGTCGATGATGCGGCGGGGGTAGGAGCGCTCCTCCTCGTCGATCATCTTGATGAGCTCGTCCCTGGAGAGGCTCGAGGGGTCAAGGGGCGGGGTCGTCTCGTCGATGTCTGCCATCGGAAATCCTCCAGTGCGGCGCAGGGCCGCGGCCACGTCAAATGGTGAAGATGGCCAAGTTGGTCATGCCGTGCTTGGCGCAGAGGTCAAGTGCCTTGATGAGCAGGGAGTGCGGGGAATCCTTGGTGCAGCGGAACATGACCGTGGAGGTCTTGCTGTTGCGCGCGGCGCGCTCGATCTCGCGGTCAAGCTGCTCGTAGCGGACGGCGCGCTTGTTGAAGAGGAAGCCTTCGCCGGCCTGCTTTTTGGGGTTGTAGATGTCGATGGTGATGAGCTCGAGCTGTTCCTGCGGGTTGGCGTTGGTCTGCCCGGCGGGGGCCATCGCGTCGAGGTGCGAGAGGATGTCCTCCTGGCGCATGGTCACCACGAAGAAGATGATGAGCTGGAAGACGACGTCGATCATCGGCGTCATGTCGAGCGCGGCGCCGTCGCCGGAGTTGCTCCGTTTGCTTTTTGCCATTGCGCGCTCCTTTTATTTGGTGGCGGAATCGCCTTCCTTGACCATGGCGATGAAGGAGAGCTTCCAGAGCCCGGCCTCGCCGGCGATGTTCATGACCTGGCGGACGTGCTCGTGGAGGGTGTCCTTGTCCGCGCGGATGAGGACGGGGCAGTTCTGCCCGCGCTGGCGGCGGATGTTGCGGAGCATGCCCAGCAGCTGGGAGCGGTTGAGGATGCTGCCGTTGACGGAGATGACGCACCCGGTGCGCACGGGCTCGCCGCGGCTGGCGAAGGCCGTCTTCAGGAAGTCGGTGACCGTGGTGTAGGTGCGCACTTCGATGGTGATGGGGGGCGTGGCCTGGTTCTCCTTGAGCATGTCTTGGAGGTCGGGGCCGTTCTTGCCGTATTCCAGCTTGATGTCGGGGTTGATGGTGTCGGCCGTCTTCAACGTCACGACGAAGAAGATGATGAGCTGGAAGACGACGTCGATCATCGGCGTCATGTCAAGCGAGGCGCCGTCGTTCTCGCGTGAGTTTTTCTTCTTTTTCGCCATGGGAGTGCCTCCGGGTGTGGACGCTTGGGGGGGGGCGGGGCGGGCGTGTTCGGCGCGCCGCCCCGGCTTCCCGCCGCTCACTCCTCGACGACTTCGACGTTGCGCAGGTTCTTGATCAGGTCGCTGGTGACGACCTGCATGCGCAGGACGAGGCGGTTGGCGGTGTTGCGCAGCGCGTAGAAGAAGGTGATGGCCGGGATGGCGACGACGAGGCCGCCGGCGGTGGTGTAGAGCGCCTGGGAGATCGTCATGGAGAGCGAGGAGATCTCGACGCCCTGGATGGCGATGGTGGCGAAGGTCAGGATCATGCCTTGCACCGTGCCCAGCAGCCCGAGCATCGGGGCGAGGGCGGAGCAGACGGAGATCCAGTTGAGGCGCTGCATCATCTGCTCGATCTCGATGTCGGCCGCGCCGCCGATGGCCTCGTCGATCACGTCGAAGCCTTCCTCGACGTGGGCGAAGCCGGCCTTGAGGATCTTGGCCATGGAGGAGGGATCTTGGTCGCAGATCTCGATGGCCTTCATCACGTCGCCCTGGTCCATCGCTTCCTTGACCTGGTCAATCAGGCCCTGGGGCATGATCTTGGCGGGGCGCACCAGGATGAAGCCGTCGATGATGAAGTAAATCGCGAAGCCGCCGGAGGCGAAGAGGGCGGCCCAGAGGATGACGCCGACCCAGCCGGAGCCGAACACGACCATCCAGAACGTCGTCTCGCCCGGGCCCTCGTCCTCGGCGCCGGCGGCGTTGGCGACTTGGGCCTCGGCGGGTTGCGCCGGGTCTTGGGCATAGGCGGAGCCCGCGGTGAAGACCGCGCCGAACAGAAGGGCGGAGACCGCCAGAGCCATCATCATCTTCTTCATCGTTGTTTCCTCGGTTGGGTTGGGAAAGGGTGGTTAAGGGGGGATTACTTGCGGGCCCATTCGGAGCCGGGGCACTCGGCTTTCAGCTTGTCGCGGAGCTGGCCGGCGCGGCTGGGCTGGCCCATGCCGTCGAAGGCCTGCGCGCCTTTGTAGAGGGCGGCGGGATAGGCGCCGGAGGCGGGGTCGGCGTAGAGGAGGATGACGCGCAGGTAGCCGTCGCGCAGGGCTTCCTCGCAGTTGGCGCGGGAGTTGCCGCGGGCCATGACGCTGTCGCCGCGGGCGACGAGGGCCTCGGCGGCGGCGGCTTGGTCGCCGGAGGCGATGGCCTTTTCGAGGAGGCGCTCGAGGCCGGAGGTTTTGTTGGCCTTGATGAGGGCCTGCCAGTATTGCACGGCCATCTGGCCGGTGTAGGCGGCGGCGGGGTCGTCGCGGATGACGGCCTCGCAGGCGCTGACGGCCTTGGCGGCGTTGCCTTGCTTGAGGTAGGCCTCGGCGAGCCAGCGCGTGGCCTCGACGTCGTAGGTGAGGCGGCGGTATTCCTTGGCGATTTCCTCGAGCGTCTTGGTCGCGGAGGCGAGGTTGGCGCCGGTTTGGACGGCCTTGGCGGCGGCGGCGAATTGGGCGGGCGGGGTGATGTCCACGCGCTCGACGTCGTCGGCGGGATAGGTGATGCTGCCGCGCGAGGTGGTGACGACGTATTCCTTGGCGGAGTTGCGCCACTGGATCTCGCCGGTGGCCGAGCCGCCTGCGGTGGTGTAGACCGTGCCGGTGGGTTTGGCCGCGGCGGCGCCGACGGTGGCCGCCAGCATCAGGGCGCACACGGCGCCGAAGGTTTCGCGAAGCGTTTTCATGGCATCTGTTCCTTAGTGTATCAAATCGGGGGGGCGGATGGGAAGGGTCACTTGCGGGCGCGGTTGCGGGCCTGGTTGACGGCGGTGAGGATCTCGGTGCGGTATTTGCCCTGCGGGAAATAGGCGTCGCTGAGGTATTCCTCGCCGAACTCGACGATGTCGCCGTAGAAGCCGGCGGCTTCCTCGGGGGTCGGGGCGAGCTCGGCGCGGATCTGCGCCAGGCTGATGTAGCCGAGGTAGGCGTCCTCGATGTAGCGGGCGACGGCCGGGTCGTTGGGGGCGACGGCGCCGGCGGACATGGCGACGCGGTAGGCGTTGAGGGCCGAGCCCGCGGCCTGGGCGAGGGTGGCGGTGTCGGCGCCGCCCTTCTGCGCGGCCTCGTAGCCTTTGCGGGCGACCTCGGCGACGGCCAGGTTCAGGCGCGCGGCGGTGCCGGGGTCTTTGCGCTGGGCGGTGACGAAGCCGACGGCGTCCTTGACCTCGCTGATGAGGGCGTTGCGGGCGTCTTGGTCTTTGGCCACGAGGATCATCTCGCCGGCGACGTCGACGAGGAGGAGCTGGGTGTCGATGGCGACGGTGGTGCGGCCGTATTTCTCCTTCAGTTCCTCGACCTGCTTGTAGGCGTCCTCGGGGCGGCCGGCGACGAGGAGGGCGCGGGCGCGCAGGAGCATGGCCTGGGGGTAGTAGCCCTTGACGGAGCCTTTGAGGACGCTGTCGCAGCCTTCGATGGCCAGGTCGGCCTCGCCTTCGTCGAGGAGGGCCTTGGCCGCGTCCATGTATTGGGCGGGGGTGTAGGTGCCGCCGGCCTTGAACATGTCTTTGTAGGCTTGGACGGCGGCGCCGCGCATCCCCATGCTGAGGAGGGAGGCGGCCTGCATCGGGATGGCGTTCTTGGCCTGGTCGGAGTCGGGGAAGTCCTTGGCCAGGCGGGTGAGGGTGGCCTGGGAGCCTTCGACGTCGCCGGCGGCGACCTGGATGGTGGCGATCTGGAGGAGGGCGGTGGGGGCGAAGGAGCCTTTGGGGAAGCGTTTGAGGTAGGCTTCGTAGGAGGCTTGGGCGCTCTTCTTGAGGGCGGCGTCGGCCTTGTCGTTGCCGGTGGCGGGGATGCGCTGGAGGCAGAGGGCGCGCTGGAAGAGGGCGGCTTGGGCGATGCCGGCCTTTTCGAGCTGGTCGCGTTCGGCGCGGGTGGCGGCGTAGATGTTGTCTTCCTTGGCCAGGGCGGCGCCGAGGGCGGTGTAGAGCTTGGCGGCCTGGGCGTAGTCGCCGCGGACGGAGCGGAGGGAGTCCTCGTCTTTCAGTCGGCGCATGGAGTCGGCGCGGTGTTGGTAGGCGCCGGCGAGGGCGAATTGGGCGAGGGCGCCGTTAATGCCGGGGCGTTCGATGTCGGCGAAGTGGTCGGCGAAGGCCTGGGCGGCGCGGAGCTCGGCCTCGGGGTCGGGCTTGACGCCGTTGGGGGCGTAGATTTTGACGAGTTCGCTGAGGGCTTTGGTGCGGGTGTCGCGCTGGGAGGCGGCGGTGGCGGCCTCGGCGATCTGCTCGTAGAGCTGGATGGCGCCGTCGGCGTCGCCGGCCTTGGCCTTTTCCTCGGCGATGCGCACTTGCCGGGAGACGGCGCCGGGGTGTTTGGGGTAGTAGCGGAAGAAGGCGGCGTTGGTTTTGTCTTGGAGGGTGCGCAGGCCGCTTTCGCTGAAGAAGTCGGCGATTTTGCCGAGGGTGTTGCCGGCCTCGGTGCGCAGGTTTTCGTCCGCGACGCCGGAGAAGCCTTCGGCGACGGTGAGCATGACGGTCTCGGCGTCGAGGGCGGCCATGGGGTCGAGGGCGTTGCCTTTGACGCCGGCGCGGACGGTGGCCTCGACGAGTTTCTGGAGGCGGGGGAGGGCCTCGGCGTTGAGGCCGTAGCGCGAGATGGTCTTGCAGAAGGCGGCGGCGGCGCCCGGCCAGTCGCCGGAGTCGAACTTCACGTCGGCCTCGACGAATTGGGCCTGGCGCACTTTGGCGTCTTGCTCGGGGGTGGTGTTGAACTTGACGGCGGTGTTGTAGCGCGCCAGGATGATGCGGGTGATCTCGCTGGCCATCTCGCCGGCGCTGGCGGCGGATTGGCTTTCGGGGTAGTTGACGTAGACGTTGACGAGGTGGTTGAGGGCGCCCTGGCCGTTGCGTTTCTTGGTCTCGGGGTCGCGCTCGCCCAGGAGGAGGTTCTTGATGGTCTCCTCGTTGGGGGTGGGCTTGGCGATCTCGGCCTGGGCCTCGCGCAGGAGCATGGAGCCGATGAGGTAGCGGCATTGCGGCAGGGGGCTTTGGCGGAGGACGCCCTTGGCGCCGTCGGGGTCCATCCGCTTGTATTCCTCGTGGATGGTCATGAGGGTGTCGAGGTAGTCGTTAATCATCTCCTGGGCGCCTTTGGTGTCGCCGCGGAGCATCTTGACGTGGGCCAGGCCGTTGATGGCGTCGCCGAAGTAGCCGTCTTGGCGCCAGACCATCTGGTTGGCGAGGGCGTCGGCGTCTTTGAGGAGCTTCTCGCGCTCGGCGCCCTGGAGGGCCTCGGCCTGGGCGAGGAGGGCCTTGAGGTAGTCGGCGCGCACGAAGTAGCGCACCTCGTCGGTGGGGGCCTGCTCCATCGCCAGCTTGTAGAGCGGCAGGGCGTCCTTGGCGCGGCCGATCTTCCCGAGCATCTGGATGTAGAGGAGCGCGGCGTTGACGTAGGATTCCTTGGCTGCGGCGGGCACCTTGGTGAAGCGCTTGAAGAAGTCCGCGTACAGCTTGTCGGCCTCGGTGAACTTCGAGTAGGCGTAGTAGCTCTGCGCCAGCTCCAGCTTCAGCAGCCACGTGTCCAGCGAGTTCTGGTCGGGGCGCGCGGCGATCTCCTTCTCCACCTCGGCCTGCTTGCCGCCGCTCAGCTGGGCGCGGATCTGCGCGGCCTTCAGCACGCCGCCGGCGTCGGGCCAACGCTTCTGCGCGTCGGCGATCACCTGCTCGGTGAAGTCCGCGTAGCCGCTCTTCGAGAGCGCGTCGATGTAGCGCACCTCCAGCTGCAACGCCGCGTCCTGGGCGTCCTCGGCGGGGGCCAACGCCGGCAACAGCGCCAACGCCGCGCCCAACGGCCACGCAAACCCCATCCGGCCCACTCGGTCAAAGCTCATAGCGATCCTTTCGGTCTGGCACCCGCGCCAACCGCGCAGATGATTTCAACGCCATGAAGCATACCGCAATCCGCGCCCCCAGTCAAGACCTTTCCCGCCCCAGGAACGGAAGAACGGAAATCACAACGGGCACGAAGGGCACAAAGGGCGGGCGACGCAGGGGAGATCACAGAGGACACAGAGGACACACAGGGGGACACAGAGATTTGGAAATCACAACGGGCACAAAGTCTTTTGGGGTGCCTGTCAGGCACGTCGCGGACGTGCCGCGGGTTTTCGCTGCGCGGGCTATCACAAAGGCCCAAAGAACCACAAAGGGCACAAAGTCTTTTGGGGTGCCTGTCAGGCACGTCGCGGACGTGCCGCGGGTTTTCGCTGCGCGGGCTATCACAAAGGCTCAAAGAACCACAAAGGGCACAAAGTCTTTTGGGGTGCCTGTCAGGCACGTCGCAGACGTGCCGCGGGTGCAGGGGGAGCTTCCCCCTGCCGGGGTTCAAGGGGCGGCGCCCCTTGCCCTAAGTTCCCCTTTCCCATTCCCCTTTTCCCCTGCGTCGTGCAAGCCTTTGTGTTCTTTGTGTCCTTTGTGATTTCCAAAGCTCTGTGTCCCTCTGCGTGTCCTCTGTGTCCTCTGTGGTCTCCCCCTGCGTCGCCCTCCCTTTGTGTCCTTCATGATTTCCGTTCCCGTTTTCCCTTTTTGGTATACTGCCGCATCATGAGACAGGCACTTTTTTGCGTGGTTTTGGTTGCGGCGGGGCCGTTGTTGGCGCTGACGGCGGGGACGCGCGCCGCGGCGCAGGAGGCGCTGGGGCGGGGTTTCGCGTGGTTGCGCGCGGCGCAGCAGGCGGACGGCTCGTGGTCGGATCGCCGTTTCCCGGGGATGAGCGCCCTGGCGCTCTGGGCGATGGCCAACGCGAAGGACGCGGCGAACGCCGGGGCGATGGCGAAGGCGGAGGCCTTCATCGCCTCGTGCGCGCAGCCCGACGGGGGGCTCTACGTGCCCATCCCGGGGCGGCGCGGCAGCGGCCTGGGCAACTACAACACCTGCCTGTGCCTGACGGCCCTGCACGCGGCCGGGGCCAAGGAGCGGCGCGCGCAGGTGCTGCTGGGGGCGCGCGCCTACGTCGCCAGCACGCAGATCGAGGCCGCGGGCGTCCATGAGGGCGGCTTCGGCTACGACAAAAGCTCGCCCCGGGCCTACACCGACCTCAACAACACCTTTTACGCCGTGGAGGCCATGCGCCTGACGGCCGACGTGGAGGAGCTGCGCCCCGGCCAGAAGCGCGTGGACATCGATTGGGGCAAGGCCCGCGCCTACGTCCTCTCCATGCAGGAGACGGCGGGGGCCGACGCCGGCGGCTTCCTGTACAACCGCGAGACGCCGCGCGAGGGCGAGCCGTTGCGCGCGTATGGCTCGATGACCTACGCCGGGCTCCTGGCCATGCTTCACTGCGACCTGCGGCGCGACGACCCGCGCGTGCGCTCGGCCCTCCAGTGGCTGGGCCGCCATTGGTCGGTGGACGAGAACGCCGGCCAGGGCAACCAGGGCCTCTACTTTTACTACGACGTGCTCGCGCGCGCCCTCTCCGCCGCCCAGGTCGAGCGCCTGGCGCTGGAGGGCGGCGGCGAGGTGGATTGGCGCGAGGAGCTGGCCCGCGCCATCCTCAAACGCCAGCGGCCCGACGGCTCGTGGGTGAACGAGAGCAACCGCTATTGGGAGGGCGACCCCGCGCTCTCCACCAGCTACGCGCTCCTGGCGCTGACGGTGGTGCTCGGCGATGCGTGAGCCGCCCCTCGCCCTGCCGAACCTGGCGCTGGAGGCCGAGCTCGGCCGCGGCGGCACCGCCACCGTCTACCGCGCGCGCCAGCTCTCCACCGGGCGCGAGGTGGCCGTGAAGGTGCTCGACGCCGACTTCGTGCGCACGGAGGAGGACGTGGCGCGCTTCCTGCGCGAGGCCAAGGCCTGCGCCCGCTTCCGCCACCGCAACATCGTGCGCGTCTACGACGTGGGCCAGGAGGGCGGCGCCTATTACTTCGTCATGGAGCTGGTGGAGGGCTACACCTTCGCCAGCTACCTGCGGCGCAAGGGCCAGGTGGCGGTGGGGGACGTGCTCATCATCGTCGAGGCCGTCTGCGCCGCGCTCCGCTACGCCTGGCAGAAGTTCCGCGTCGTGCACTGCGACCTGAAGCCCGACAACCTCATGGTCGACGCCGACGGCACCGTCAAGCTCATGGATCTGGGCATCTCGCGCTCGCTCCTCACCGCCGCGCGCAACACCGGCGCCGACGCCGCCGGCGAGATCATGGGCACCCCCGCCTACATCAGCCCCGACCAGATCTACGACCTGCCCGACCTCGACAGCCGCGCCGACATCTACGCCCTCGGCGCCACGGCCTACCACCTGCTCACCGGCTCCACCCTCTTCCCCGGCAAGACCGACCAGCAGGTGGTGGACGCGCACATCGGCCCCAACTTCGCGCGCGACCCGCGCGTCCTGGCCCCCGCCGTCCCCCGCGCCCTCGCCCTCATGCTCAACAGGATGCTTGCGAAAGACCGCGCGTTGCGCTATCCTAATTGGGAAACGTTGGAGGCCGACATCGCCCGCCTCTACGCCGGCGAGGAACTCTTGGCCACCCCCCTGCAGCCGGGCGAGAGCTCCGTCGGCTTCAACGCGGAATGGTAACACGAAAGGAACGCACCATGCACATCCTCGTCACCGGCGGCGCCGGCTACATCGGCACCCACACCGTCATCGAGCTCCTCCAGGCCGGCTACGACGTCACCATCGTCGACAACCTCTACAACTCCCAGGAGGAAGCCGTCCGCCGCGGCGCCGAGCTCGCCGGCCGCGCACCCATCTTCCACAAGGTCGACCTGCTGGACTACGACGCGCTCGAGGGCGTCTTCAAGGCCGCGCACTACGACGCGGTCATCCACTTCGCCGGCCTCAAGGCCGTCGGCGAATCCGTCCAGAAGCCCCTCTTCTACTACCACAACAACATGACCGGCACCTTCAACCTGCTCAAGCTCATGAAGCAGTACGGCTGCCGCAACATCGTCTTCTCCTCCTCCGCCACCGTCTACGGCATGCCCGAGAAGGTCCCCCTCGACGAGCACTGCGCCACCGGCGCCCTCAACCCCTACGGCGCCACCAAGCTCTTCCTCGAGCGCGTCCTCTCCGACACCCACGTGGCCGAGCCCGACCTCGGCGTCATGCTCCTGCGCTACTTCAACCCCGTCGGCGCCCACCCCAGCGGCCGCATCGGCGAAAACCCCAACGGCATCCCCAACAACCTCATGCCCTACATCGCCCAGGTCGCCGTCGGCCGCCTCCCCAAAGTCCGCGTCTTCGGCAACGACTACCCCACCAAAGACGGCACCGGCGTGCGCGACTACATCCACGTCGTCGACCTCGCCCGCGGCCACCTCGCCGCCCTCAAGAAACTCGAGCAGGAGCCCGGCGCCCTCTACACCGTCAACCTCGGCACCGGCACCGGCTACTCCGTCCTCGACATGATCCACGCCTTCTCCCGCGCCTGCGGCAAAGACATCCCCTACGAAATCGCCCCCCGCCGCCCCGGCGACGCCCCCGAATGCTACGCCGACCCCACCTACGCCAAGGAACTCCTCGGCTGGCAGGCCACCCACACCCTCGACGACATGTGCGCCTCCTCCTGGAAATGGCAATCCATGAACCCCAACGGCTACGGCGCCTAACTCCCGCCCCACCCCGCCCGAAAGCCCCGGCCCCCGCCGGGGCTTTCCGCTCTCACCGCCCCCCGAACGCCACCGCCGCGAACCCCGGCGCGAACCGCCGCAGCAACCACGACGCCCCCAGCCCCCCGCCCAACCCCCCGCACACGTGCAGCGCCCACTGCGCCGCCGTCCCCCGAAGCGGCCCCAAGGCCGGCACGGCCGAAAATGCCCCCTGCACCAGGAAAATCCCGAACAGGTGCGTCAGGAACAACGGAAAAGCCAGCCCCGTGAACCCCCGCGGCCACGCCCGCGCCGGAATCAGCCCCCACAGCCCCAGCAACGCCAGCGGCTGAGACACCACCCATGCCCGGATGAACCGCACGTCCAGCCCCGGTAGGGCGAACCCCACCACCCCCAACGCCAGCAGACACGCCCCCAGCCGCGGCCCAATGCGCAGGGACACGGGCCACAGCCTCAGCCACAGCCCCAACGCGAAGCAAAACAACCCTCGCAGAGACAAGAGCGCCGTCCCGCCCAACACTTCCCGCCACGCGGCCGGGTACGGATGGAACAAATACAGCCCCCACAGCGCCGCCAGCAAAGCCAAGCCCCACCACCGCCCCCGGCGGATCGGCCACAGCAACAACGGGCTGGCCAAGACAAACAGGAACAACGTCCGCACGAACCACAGCCCCCACAGCCCGGGCGGCCCGAACGAACCCACGCCGAAGACCCGCGCCCAGGCGTTGGGCGTCGCCGGGAAACCCGCGAAGAGCGCCTCGCCCGCCAGCGCGTGCCGCGCCGCCGCCAGGCACCCGGCGAAGGCCGACCACAAGACCATCCAAAGGAAATACGGCACGAGCAGGGAACGCACCCGCTTGCGCGCCTCGCGCCCCCACCACCCCGCCTCCCCCACGTGCCCCGCGAGGAAATACCCCGAGGCCAGGAAGAAGAACGGCACCGGCAGGTTGCCGAACCCCCACGTCATGATCTGCTGGAGCCACCGCGAGGCCCCGTCCATCTGCCCATAGAACCCCGAGTGGGACACGGCGATCAGGCACGCGCAGACGATGCCCATGTTCGCGAGCCTGGCGCTCACGCCCGCCGACACGGATGCTTGCATAAAACACGCTCCCCTTTCCATACCCCAATCGAGGCCCTAGGACGGCCCATCCGCGGATACGGCAAGGGGAGCGCGCCAAAACGGCGCGCCCCACCAAACCGGCTGCCCACGGATGAAATTTCCTAGGTTTCGATTGGGACAACCTGTTCGCGCAAAGCGCAACGATGCGACGACTCTTCCGCCGCGTGCGCCCATGATAGCAAAAAGACGCAGAGGCGCGGAAGCGCTGGATTTTTGGGTTGAGATGTGGTAAAGTAGGGACGAAATAAGCAAAAGGAGGCTTCGGAATGGCCGATTGCAAAGTGGTGAAGGTGGACGGGCGCGTGTCGTTCGGGGATGGCGGGCTGACGCTGATGGCCGGCCCCTGCGTCATCGAAGGGCGCGAACCCTGCCTGGCGCTGGCCGAGGCCCTCGTCAAGCTCACTGGCGAGCTGCATATCCCCTACATCTTCAAGGCCTCCTTCGACAAGGCCAACCGCACGAGCCTCTCGGCCTACCGCGGGCCGGGCCTCGACAAAGGCCTCGAGATCCTGGCCGAGGTGAAGGCCAAGTTCGGCGTGCCCCTCGTCACCGACGTCCACGAACCCTGGCAATGCGCCCCCGTGGCCGAAGTCTGCGACGTGCTCCAGATCCCCGCCTTCCTCTGCCGCCAGACGGACCTGGTGGTGGCCGCGGCCAAGACCGGGCGCGTGGTGAACATCAAGAAGGGCCAGTTCCTGGCCCCCGAGGACATGGTCAACGTCGTGCGCAAGGTGGAAAGCGAAGGCAACGACCGCATCGTCCTCACCGAGCGCGGCGCCAGCTTCGGCTACCACAACCTGGTGGCGGACATGCGCTCGCTGCTGGTGATGCGCGAGCTGGGCTACCCCGTCGTCTTCGACGCCACCCACAGCGTCCAACGCCCCGGCGGCCTGGGCACCGGCAGCGGCGGCGACGGCCGCTGGGCCCCCGCCCTGGCCCGCGCCGCGGTGGCCACCGGCGTGGACGGCGTCTTCATGGAAACCCACTTCAACCCCCCCGAGGCCCTCTCCGACGCCGCCAACGCCATCGCCTTCAGCGCGTTGGGCGACCTGCTGGGCAAGCTCCTGAAAATCCACGAGGCGGTGCGCGCCCGATGAGACTCCCCGCCCTGGCACTGGCGGCGCTGACATGCGCCTGCGCCACGGCCGGGGAGGCCGAGGCGTGGGCCAAGGTCTCCCCCGAGGCCGTGGCGCGCTACGCCGCCCCCGGCGACCCCGCGCGCTACGCCGCCCTCGCCCAAAGCCTCGAGGCCCCGCCCGAGGAATTGGGCCCGCCGGCGCGGGGCCTGCGCATCCCCGTGCGCAGCTTCCCAGACGGCCGCCCCGAGGTGCTCCTCCACGCGGAGACGGCCTGGGTGAGCGCGGATATGATGCGCCTGCGGGGGCGGGGCGTGCGCGTCGAGGCCTTCGACGCCGAGGGCGCGCTCGCCGAGACCCTCTGGGCCGAGGAGGCGGCCGTCGACCGCACAGCCATGCTGGCCGTGGCCAAAGGGCCCATCCGCCTCGAGCGCGGGGGCGACACGCTCACCGGCGTGGGCGCCCTGGCCGACCTCGAGGCGCAGTACGTGAAGGTGCTCCGCCGCGCGCGCATCGACACCGCGCGCCTGCGGGGCGTGGACATGACCAAACGCGGTATCTTCTGACGAGGACACGATGAAACCGATTCTGCTTTTGACGATGGCGGCCTGGTGCGCGGCGGCATCCGCCGCGGGGGCCCCGGACGACGACGGGATGGCCGCCGCGCGCGAGGTCCTCCTGGCCCCCGCCAAGCCCGCCCCCCAGCTGGCCCTGCCCGACACGAAGATCACGGCCAAGCGCATGGAGTACAACTACAAGGAGGCGGTGGCCATCCTCACCGACGACGTGGTGGTGGACGACGCGCGCTTCCGCCTCACCTCCGACCGCCTCTTCGTCTTCCTCGACGGCACCAACAGCCTCAGCCAGCTGGTGGTGCTGGGCAACGTGGCCGTCTCCAACGAAAACCGCCGCGCCTACTGCGACAAGGCCGTCTACACCCACGCCGACGGGCGCCTGGTGATGGTGGGCCGCGCCAAGCTCTCCAGCCTCGAGCCCGACGGCTCGACCCGCGACGTGAAGGGCGACAAGATCACCATCTGGACGAACGAGGAGCGCATGGAGGTCTACCCGAACCCCGAGCTCACCTTCCCCGCCGGCGCGGCGAAGGACCTGGAGGGCCTGCGGCAATGACGGAAGCCCCCGAGCAGGAGCAGGCGCCCGACGTGGTGGCCGAGGGCCTCAAGAAGGTCTACGGCACGCGCACGGTGGTCGACGGCATCTCCATCAACGCGCGCTGCGGCGAATGCGTGGGCCTGCTGGGCCCCAACGGCGCGGGCAAGACCACGACCTTCTACATGGTCGTGGGCCTGGTGCGCCCCGACGGCGGCACGGTGCGCTTCCGCGGGCAGGACATCACCCGGATGCCCGTCTACAAACGCGCCCGCATCGGCCTGGGCTACCTGGCGCAGGAGCCGAGCGTCTTCCGCCGCCTGAGCGTGGAGGACAACGTGCTGGCCATCCTCGAGACGATGCGCCCCACCCGCGCCGAGAAGAAGGCCCGCCTGGAGGAGCTCCTCGAGAGCCTGGGCCTGACGAAGGTGGCCAAGCAGCCGGCCTACACCCTCTCGGGCGGCGAGCGGCGCAAGCTGGAAATCGCCCGCGCCCTGGTGCGCCGCCCCGCCATCCTGATGCTCGACGAGCCCTTCGCGGGCGTCGACCCGCTGGCGGTGGACGACATCCAGAACATCGTCCGCGGCCTCAAGGCCCAGGGCCTGGGCGTCATCATCACCGACCACAACGTGCGCGAGACGCTCGACATCGTCGACCGCGCCTACATCGTCTTCGAGGGCCGCGTCCTCTGCGAGGGCACCAGCCGCGAGCTGATCGAGAACCCCGAGGCCAGACACTCTTACCTCGGCGAGAACTTCCGCATGTGAAGACGCCGAGCAACCACACACCAAGCAGAAAGGCAGGTGCAACATGACAGTAGAAGTCAACGCCCGTCACAAAAACATTTCCGAGGCCTTCCGGGACTACGCCCGGCAGCGCGGCGAGAAGATCGGGGAGGCCTTCCCCATGGTCGAATCCGTCCGCGTGGTGATGGACTTCCAGAACAAGCTCTGCGCCGCGGAGATCATCGCCCAGCGCAAGGACGAGATGTTCGTGGGCACCGCCAACACCGACACCTCCATGCGCGCGGCCGTGGACATGGCCGCCGCCAAGGTCGAGGCCCAGATCCGCAAGAAACGCGCCAAGGCCTACGTCGAGCCCGCCCGCAAGGCCGCCCAGGCCGCCGAGGCCGCCAAGTAAGGAAGGCCCATGGCCGAGGCCCCCCGCCCGCTCACCATCAGCACCGTCCCCGCCGACTCCCTCACGGTGGGGCGCTTCCTGCACGCGGCCTTCGAGCCGCTCGGGCTCGAGGTGCTGGCCGGCAAGGCCGGGCTGGGGCGCACCATCCTCGAGCCCGTGTTGCACCGCCCCGGGCTGGCGCTCACGGGCTTCTACGAATTCTTCGCCTGGCGCCAGATGCAGCTCTTCGGCCGCTCGGAGCTGGCCTACCTGCGCACCCTGGCGGTGGCGTGCCGCCGCGCGCGCTGGGAGGAGCTCCTCCGGCGCGACGTGCCCTGCGTCATCCTCTGCGCGGCCGACAAGGAGCCGCTCGACGGCGACCTGCTGGCGCTGGCCGACCGCATGGGCGTGCCCGTGCTGGCCACGCGCCAGAAATCCTTCGCCGTCTTCCGCGTCGGCTCGCTGCTGCTGCACGAGCTCACCAGCCCCCGCGCCACCGTGCACGGGACGCTGGTGGACGTGCGCGGCGTGGGCGTCCTCCTCGAAGGCCCCCCCGGCATCGGCAAGAGCGAGACGGCCCTGGGCCTGGTGCGCCACGGCTGCGCCCTGGTGGCCGACGACGTGACGCGCCTCTGGGTGGACGCCCACGGCGCGCTCTGGGGCGCGGCCCCCGAGCACCTGCGCGGCTTCATGGAGATCCGCGGGCTGGGGCTGCTGCACGTGCCCACCCTCTTCGGCATCTCCGCCGTGCGCCCGGAGAACCGCCTCGAGCTCATCGTCTCGCTGCGCCGCTGCGGCCCGGAGGACGACATCGACCGCGTGGGCTCGGACGTGAAGACCTGCGAGGTGCTGGGCAAGCACGTGCAGCGCCTGGTCATCCCCGTGGCCGCGGGGCGCGACTTCGTGAACGTGGTGGAGACCGCCGCCGCCACCTACAAGATGAGAAGCTCGGGCATGGACGCCGCGGCCGTCCTCGACGAGCAGCTCGTCTCCCACTACCAAACCCTGGAGGTTCCCCATGAGCAATGAAGCAACCGTGACAGTCGTCCTCAAAAACAAGTATGGCATGCACGTGCGCCCCGCCGGGCTCTTCGCCAAAACCGCCGCGCGCTACCGCGCCGACGTCACCGTGGAAAAGGACGGCGTCGTCGTCCCCGGCAAGAGCATCATGGCCCTGATGACCCTCGAGGCCGTCAACGGCACCGCCCTCACCATCCGCGCCACCGGCGAGGAAGCCCAAAAGGCCGTCGCCGAGCTCGAGGCGCTGGTGGAGCGGAAGTTCGACCTGCCCGACGAGTGAGCCCCCGAGGAGGCGGCATGGAGGAACGCGCCCCAACGCTCTACCGCGGCCTCGCGGCCTCCGGCGGCCTGGTCTTCGCCGCCGTCGTGCGCTTCGAGGCCAAGAAGGTGCGCGAGGCGCCCCGCCACGACGTCCCCCCCGAGGAGGCCAACGCCGAGATCGCCCGCTTCTACACCGCGCTCGACAAGGCGCGCAAGGAGCTCGCCGAGCTGGCCAAGGCCACCGAGAGCCACGCCTCCAGCGCCGAGGCCGGCATCTTCGACGGCCACCTCATGCTCCTCTCCGACACCTTCCTCATCGACCGCGTCGTCAAAGACATCCGCAACGACCACGTCAACGCCGAGTGGGCCACCCACCTGGCCTTCGAGGCCCTCGCCGCCATGATGCGCAACATGGGCGACGAATACCTGCGCGAGCGCGAGGCCGACCTGCTGGACGTGCGCAACCGCATCATCGGCAACCTGCTGGGCGACGGCGGCCAACGCGCCGTCCCGGCCATCGACCGGCCCTCGGTCATCGTCGCGGACAACATCTCGCCCTCCGACGCCGTCGCCCTCCCCCGCCGCTACATCCGCGGCATGGCCACCGAGCAAGGCTCCCTCACCGCCCACGTCACCATCCTGGCGCGCGCCCTCGGCGTGCCGGCGGTCGTCGGCATCGGACAGAGCCTCGAGGCCATCCGCGCCGGCGACGAGGTGGCCCTCGACGGCTTCCACGGCCTGCTCTGGCACCTGCCCACCGACGCCATCAAGGCCGAGCTCCTGGCCTCCACCGCCCAGCAGCGCGCCACCCAGGAGCACCGCCGCAGCCTGGCCGACCGCCCCGCGCGCACCAGCGACGGCGTGGAGGTCGCCCTCCTGGCCAACGCCGACCACAGCGTCGGCTTCGAGGGCATCGGCGAGCACGGCGCGCAGGGCATCGGGCTCTACCGCACCGAGTACCTCTGGATCGGCCTGGGGCGCGAGCCCACCGAGGAGGAGCAGTTCCGCGCCTACGCCGAGGTGCTCTGCGCCTGCGCCGGCAAGCCCGTCACCCTGCGCGTGCTGGACATCGGCGGCGACAAGATGGTCGGCCGCAGCCACGCCCACGAGGCCAACCCCTTCCTCGGCAACCGCTCCGTCCGCTACCTCCTCAACAACCGCGCCACCTTCCGCGCGCAGGTCCGCGCCATCCTCCGCGCCGCCGTCATGGGCGACTGCTCGCTCATGTACCCCATGATCACCACCCTCGAGGAGCTCCTCGCCTGCCGCGCCTTCGTGGCCGAGTGCAAGCGCGAGCTCGAGGAGGAGGGCGTCCCCTTCCGCCGCAACGTCCCCGAGGGCGTGATGATCGAGATCCCCGCCGCCGCGCTCCAGGCCGACAAACTCGCCGCGGCGTGCGACTTCTTCTCGCTGGGCACCAACGACCTGGTGCAGTACACCTTCGCGGTGGACCGCGGCAACGAGGCCGTCGCGCACCTCTACCAGCCGCTCCACCCCGCCGTCCTGCGCCTCATCGACGGCGTCGTGCAGGCCGCGCGCCGCCACGACATCCCCGTCTGCGTCTGCGGCGAGATGGCCTCCGACCCGCTCGCGGCGCTCATCCTCGTGGGCCTGGGCATCCGGCGCCTGAGCATGTCCGCCAACCTCATCCCCCGCGTCAAGGAGCTCATCTGCCGCGTCGCCTACTTCGACATGCAGCGCCTGGCGGACACCCTCCGGCGCGAAGACCCCTCCACCGCCGCCGAGGTGGCCGCGCGCTCCCGCGCCGTCATCAGCCGCTACGCCCCCGACGTCCTCAACGCCTAGAAGCCATGTTCCAAAGACTCTGCCGGTTCTGCGACGAAACCCTCTGGCGCCTGGGCCCCGCACCCACCCGCTGGCAGGCCCTGGCCCTCAAGCCCCTGCGCTTCGCCCTGCTCACCGCCCGCTGCTGCGTGCGCGACGGCGCGATGCTCCACGCCTCGGCCCTCACCTACATCACGATGCTCGCCATCGTCCCCGTCCTCACCCTCGGCCTCACCTCCCTCAAGGCCTTCGGCGCCGGCGACCTGGCCGAGCGCAAGCTCCTGGGCTCCATCGAAAGCTTCGTCGGCGGCCTCGAGGCCGAGGCCCCCCAGGCCGGCGCCGAGGGCACCGCCGCCGCCGACCAGGCCGTCAGCGCCCTCAACGACGTCTGCGTCGCCGTCTTCGACCAGATCAACTCCATCAACTTCGCCCAGATCGGCGCCGTCGGCGCCGTCGCCCTCATCTTCATGGTCATCGGCGTGCTGGGCAAGATCGAGAACAGCTTCAACGCCATCTGGGGCGTCCGCAAGGCCCGCCCCCTCTGGCGCAAGTTCACCGACTACCTCAGCGTCATCATCATCGCCCCCCTCCTCGTCCTCGCGGCCACCACCCTGCCCATCCTCGACGGCCTCACCCACCTCATCCCCGACCTCTTCGGCCTGCGCACCTTCCTCGAGGCCATCGGCATCCTCGGCTCCCTCGTCCCCCTGCTCCTGGGCACGCTCCTCTTCGCCTTCCTCTTCGGCTTCCTCCCCAACACCAAGGTCGCCCTCCCCAGCTGCTTCCTCGGCGGCTTCCTCACCGTCCTGGCCCTCGCCCTCTTCTTCAAGGTCTGCTTCGTCCTCCAAGTCGGCATCGCCAACTACAGCGCCCTCTACGGCTCGCTCGTCGCCCTCCCCGTCCTCCTCTTCTGGATCTACTCCAGCTGGCAGATCGTCCTCGTCGGCGCCGAGATCTGCTACGTCCACCAACACCGCGCCGAGCTCACGCTCCAATCCGCCTTCTCCCACCCCGCCCAACGCGACACCCTCACCCTCGCCCTCGCCCTCGCCCTCGGCGCCGCCCACGCCACCGAGGCCGGCACCGCCCCCCTCGCCCTGCGCGACTTCGCCCGCGCCCTCTCCCTCTCCGAGCGCGACGTCACGCGCGTGGCCGCCATCCTCGAGCGCAACCGCATCCTCCTGCCCATCGCCGACCCCGCCTCCACCCTCCCCGCCGGCTACGTCCTCGCGCGCTGCGCCACCGTCCTCACCGTCGCCGACGTCATCAACGCCTGCCTCGACGACGCCCCCGGCGAGGACCTCCTCGCGCGCACCGCCCCCCTCGCCCCCCTCCACCCCATCCTCGTGCAGATCGACCGCGGCCTCGCCGCCGTCCTCGACGAACGCTTCGCCCAACCCCTCGCCGACGTCCTCAAACGCGCCCGCGCGCGCCCCCCCGCCGCCCCATGACCAACCCCCGCGCCGGCCTCACCCTCGTCGAGCTCGTCCTGGCCATCGTCATCCTGGGCGCCTCCCTCGCCGTCCTCTACCGCTCCATCCTCGTCAGCGCCCGCATGGTCATCGTCTCGCGCGAACGCGAGGCCGTCGCCTACGTCTTCTCCCTCGGCGAGCTCGCCCACCCCCTGCGCGACGTCGAGGACATCGAGGAAGACGGCCCCGTCGACCCAGACCCCTCCCTCCTCGAAGGCTACGTCTACGAACGCACCCTCGACGACAAGGAAGACCCCCCCGAAGGCGTCCAGGACGACGGCCTCTACGTCCTGCGCACCAGCGTCACCTGGGACGCCGGGCGCCAACGCCAGGAAACCGTCCGCTACGTCCGCGCCGCCCCATGAACGCCCCCCACGCCAAACGCCCCCGCCGCGGCCTCACCCTCGTCGAGCTCCTCCTCGCCCTCACCCTCCTGGGCCTCCTCTCCGTCATGCTCTTCGGCTCCTTCCACGCCGTCGTCCGCTCCTGGGAGGCCGGCCGCGCCGCCATCGACAACGCCGGCCACGCGGACTACCTCATGGACCAGCTCGTCGCCGCCCTCCGCTCCGCCTACTGCCCCGGCCAAGGCGAGGACTACGGCCTCATCCTCACCGACGACGGCGACGACAACGACGCCATCGAATGGTGCAAAGTCGGCCCCGCCCTCGTCGGCGAAGACGCCGAATTCGCCCCCGTCCCCCACCGCGTCCGCGTCTTCGTCACCCCGCCCGACGGCGACTTCCCCGGCGGCTTCACCGTCCGCGCCTGGCGCCAAGCCCTCCAGCTCGACGACTTCGACCCCGAGCTCGACACCGTCGAGCTCACCCTCTCGCCCCGCGTCATCGGCCTCAACTGCCGCGTCCTCGACCCCGACCAAGAACGCAACGCCGACGACACCCTCAACTGGGCCGACGACTGGGCCAAGACCAACACCCTCCCCGCCGCCCTCGAGCTCACCCTCCTCATGCGCCCCGCCGAAGACGGCGAAGACCCCACCGAGACCAAACGCATCGTCGAAATCCCCCTCGCCGAGCTCTCCCAAAACCCCACCCTCGGCGCCTCCGCCAACAAAACCTCCACCGAAGGCGCCTCCCGCCCCTCCGCCGGCGGCGGCTTCCAAGGCACCGGCTCCGCCCGCCCCGCCGGCCCCCAAAACGCCGCCCCCCAGCCCCCCGCCGGCCTCGCCCCCCCAACCCCGCGGTGAGGTTTTTGCAGGGCGGGGGGAAATGTGGTTAAATAAAGGGCGTTTTAGCAGAGAGGCTACCATGCTCGATATCAAGCGGATTCGTGAGCGGCCCGACGAGGTGCGCGAGGGTTTGAGGCGCCGGTGGATGGACACCGCGCTCGTGGACGACGTGTTGGCGCTCGACGCCAGGCGCCGGGCCTTGGTCACCGAGACCGACGCGCTCAAGGCCAAGCGCAACGAAGTCTCCAAATCCATCGGCGCGCGCGTCAAGGCCGGCGAGGACGTCGAGGCCGTGAAGGCCGAGATGCGCGCGGTGGGCGACGCCATCGCCGCCAAGGACGTGGAGATCCGCGAGACCGAGCAGGCCTTCCGCGAGGCCATGCTGCGCATCCCCAACGTGCCCAACAAAGACATCGCCACCGGCCCCGACAGCTCCGCCAACCGCGACGTGCGCCACGTGGGCGAGATGCCGCGCTTCGACTTCAAGCCGCTGGACCACATCGCCTTGGGCGAGAGGCTGGGCATCTTCGACTTCCCGCGCGGCGTGAAGCTGACGGGCACGGGCTTCCCCATCCTCCTGGGCCAGGGCGCGAGGCTCCAGCGCGCGCTCATCCAGTATATGCTCGACCTGCACACCCAGCGCCAGGGCTACACCGAGATGCTCCCGCCCTTCGTGGTGAACACCGCCTCGATGGTCGGCACCGGCCAGCTGCCGAAGATGAAGGACGACATGTACCATTGCGAGGTGGACGATTTCTGGCTGATCCCCACCGCCGAGGTGCCGGTGACGAACTATTACCGCGACGACGTCCTCGACGCCGCCCAGCTCCCCATCAAGCTCACCGCCTACACCCCCTGCTTCCGCCGCGAGGCCGGCAGCGCGGGCAAGGACACCCGCGGCATCCTCCGCGTCCACCAGTTCGACAAGGTCGAGATGGTCAAGTTCGTCGCCCCCGAGACCTCCTACGACGAGCTCGAGAAGCTGGTCAAGGATGCCGAGGACGTCCTCACCGGCCTGGGCCTGCACTTCCGCGTCCTCGAGCTCTGCTCCGGCGACATCTCCTTCTCCGCGGCCAAGTGCTACGACCTCGAGCTCTGGGCCCCCGGCCAGCAGGCCTGGCTCGAGGTCTCCAGCTGCTCCAACTTCGAGAGCTTCCAGGCCCGCCGCGCCAACATCCGCTACCGCCGGGCGGACGGCAAGCCCGACTTCGTCCACACCCTCAACGGCTCGGGCGTCGCCCTCCCCCGCCTCATGATCGCCATCCTCGAGCAATGCCAGCAGGCCGACGGCTCCGTCCTCCTGCCCGAGGCCATCCGCCCCTACTTCGGCGCCGAGCGCCTCACGCCCGCGAGGTGACCCATGCCCAAACGCACCGGCCCCCTTGAGATGCGCCTGTGGGGCGACCCCGCCCTCCGCCGCCCCTGCCGCCCCGTCGCCGCCATCGACGACGCCCTCCGCCGCCTGGCCCTGGACATGCTCGAGACGATGTACAACGCCAACGGCGTCGGCCTCGCCGCGCCCCAGGTCGGCCGCGACGAGCGCCTCTGCGTCATCGACGTCCCCGCAGACGCCGAAAAGGAGGAATACGTCGAGGCCAACGCCGCCATCCCCATGCCCCTGGTCCTCGTCAACCCCGAGATCCTCGCCCGCGAAGGCGAGCAGACCGACGAAGAAGGCTGCCTCTCCTTCCCCTCCATCCACGCCCCCGTCACCCGCGCCGACAAAGTCTCCTTCACCTTCCTCGACCAACACGGCGAGCGCCGCACCTACACCGCCCACGGCCTCCTCGCCCGCGCCGTCCAGCACGAGCTCGAACACCTCGAAGGCCACGTCTTCATCGACAACCTCCCCGACAAAACCCCCATCGCCCAAAAGCTCGACAAACTCGAGGCCAAAACCAAACGGAGACTCGGCCTCTGACACGGACGCCGCGCGGGCACCCGCCAAGGCGCAACACCATGAAGCGCACCCCAAACGCCGCCCCCCGCCGCCCCCTCCTCGCCCTCCTCCTCGCCGCCGCCCTCTGCCCCGGCCTCCGCGCGATGGAGCTGCCCCTCCTCGACGAAGGCGGCGTCAAGGCCACCCTCACCGCCGAGGCCGACGCCCTCTCCCGCGAAGCCCCCCTCCTCGCCACCCTCCGCCTCGAAACCCCCGCCGCCGAGACCCCCACCCTCCCCGACCTCCGCGACCGCCTCCGCGGCTTCACCCTCGTCGAAGACTTTCCCGAAGGCCGCCAAGAGGCCGCCGACCGCGCCCAAACCCGCTGGCGGCTCCGCCTCACCCCCGCCCCCGAAGGCCCCTGGCGCATCCTGCCCATGGCCCTCACCCTCCGCGACCGGCAGACCGGCGCCACCCGCCAGCTCGCCACCCGCGCCGCGGACTTCCCCCCGCCCCCGCCCCTCCCCGCCGCCGACGGCGCCCCCGAGGTCGACCTCTCCCCCCTCTGGCAGCCCCCCACCTGGCGCGACCTCGGCCTCTGGGCCCTCGCCGCCGCCCTCGTCGCCGGGCTCGCCGCCGCCCTCCTGCCCCTGCTCCGGCGCCTCCGCCGCGCCCTCCGCGAGCGCGCCCTCAGCCCCGAGGAACGCGCCCGCCTGGAGCTCGCCCGCCTCCTCGCCGAAGGCCTCCCCGCCCAAGGCCGCCTCAAACGCTTCTACTACGCCCTCACCGGCGTCGTCCGCCGCTACTTCGAGCGCGCCCACGCCCTCCGCGCCACCCGCCAGACCACCGAGGAGTTCCTCGCCGGCCTCGCCCAGGCCCCCGGCGTCCCCCAAGCCTCCAAAGACGCCCTCGCCGCCTTCCTCCAAGCCGCCGACCGCGTCAAATACGCCGGCGCGCAGGCCACCCCCGCCCAGGCCGAGGCCTCCGCCCAGGCCGCCGGCGCCCTCATCGAGGCCGACGCCGCCGTCAGGGCGCAACGGGGCTGAGGCAGGGGCCCTGAGACAGAGAAGGCCCGCGCGGTTTCCCGCTCGGGCCGTTCTTGTTTTTGGTGGGCCCGGAGGGGGTCGAACCCTCGCGCCGTGCGGCACAGGAACCTAAATCCTGCGTGTCTGCCAATTCCACCACGGGCCCGAAATCGCGCACCAGTATACCACATCGCCCCCCGGCGCCGCAGACTGAGGGTCAGCGGGGCAGGAGGCGCGCCTGGGCCTCGGCGGGGGAGAGGCCGGCGGCGGCGAAGCGCTTGAGGCGGGCGGTCTGCCCGGAGAGCAGCTTGACGGCGGCGCGGGGCAGGCCGAGGGCCTCGGCAAGGAAGCGGCGGGCGGCCTCATTGGCCTTGCCGTCTACGGGCGGGGCGGTGAGGGCCAGGCGGAGCCAGCCCTCCTCCGCGCCCAGGACGGCGTCCTTGGAGGCGCGGGGGGTGACCTTGACGGTGAGGGCGCAGCCCCCCTTCCAGGGCTCACACCACATGGGCGAAGCCCCCGGCAAGCAGGCCGACGAGGAAGAGGAAGAGCCCGCCCAAAACGCCGTGCGCCACCGCCAGCGCGGCCATCGCCGCCAGCGGCGAGAGGTCGAGCGGGCCCAGGCGCAGGGGCGGGAGGCGGCCGCAGAGCAGGCGCAGGACGTCGCGCAGGAAAAAGCCCATCTGCCGCGAGCCCATGAGCGCGGCGAGCGCGAGGATGACCCAGAAGAGGAAGATGTAGTCGCGGAGCTGCCCAAGGACGTTGAGCACCGTCATGCCCGCGAGCAGGAGGGCCTGCAGGGGCACGGGGTAGGATTGGGCCCGCAGGAAGGCGACCGGGGCGGACATCTTCTCGGCCAGCGGCGCCAGCGCCTCGAAGAGCGGATAGCGCACGCTGTCCGCGCAGACGAAGGCGAGCGCCACGTAGAGGCACGCCAGCACGGCCAGCGCGGCCGCCTGGGCCCACAGCCGAAGCCCCGAAAAGGGCCGCGTGGCCAGGGCCAGCAGGTCGCCCGAATAGCCCGGGAGCGGCCGCCCGAGATGCCACAGGCGCAGCAGAAAGTTCCCCGCGAGGAGCGCCAAATAGAAGCCCGCGAAGTCGAGCGCCGCCAGCCCGAACCACCCAAGGAAGCCGGAGGCGGGGAAGGTGGCCACGGCCGCCCCGGCCAAGACCAGCTGGGGCCCGCCCAGGCGGGTGAGGACGGCGGCGCAGGCCGCCAGGTCAAGCGCCAGCAGCACGACGCAGAGGGCGCGGTCGCCCAAGCGCAGGGCGGGGCGCACAAAGGCCAGCAACCGCCCAAGGAGCGCATCGGCGGCGGCGGCGTAGGGGTTGAGGAGGGCGTATCGCGCCGGGAGCGTCAGGCGCACCAGAAGGATGAGCGCCAGCGGATGCAGGAGGGCCAGGAGCAGGGCGGCCATCAGTCGGCGCCCCCGTTCTCGAAGATCCTGCCCAGGCCGAAAAGGGTGAGCGTGGGGTCGATGGCGTAGTCCAGGCCCGCGCCCTCGAGCACCCACGCGGCATAGCCGCCGGTGGCGACGACCCTGGCCCGGCCGCCGAAGGGGCGCTGAAGATGGTCGACCAGCTCACGGACGATGCCGCGGTAACCGACGCGCGCGCCGAGGGCGATGGCCTCCTCGGTGCTCTTGCCGATGTCGGGCGTCTCGCCGCCGAGGGCGACCTCGGGCAAAAGGGCGGTCTTCTCGTGGAGGTAGGAGGTCATGAGCGGCAGGCCCGGGGTGATGACGCCGCCCACGTAGGCCGGGCGGGCGTCGAGCACCTCGAAGTTGAGCGCCGTGCCGAAGTCCACCACGATGAGCGGCGCGCCGTAACGCGCCAGCCCGCCCGCGGCGTCGGCCAGGCGGTCCGCGCCGACACGCTCGGGATTGGGATAATCCAGGGCGAAGCCCAACGGGCTCTCGTGCGTCACGAAGCGCGGCCGGCACCCGAGCGTCTCGCGCGTCAGGGCGCGCCACCTGGCATCGGCCTTCGGGACGACGGAGGCGATGGAGACGCCCTCGACGCCGCCCGAGGCGATGAGGCGCAGGAGGTCTGCGCAGGCCTCCGGGTTGGCCAGCGCGCCGCCCTCGACGCGGGCCACGCGCGAGACCGCCCCGTCCTCGTAAAGGCCGAGGGTGGTGGAGGTGTTCCCGACGTCGACGCAGACCAGGCGCATCAACGCGTCTCCTTCCCGTCGTCAGGGACAACGGACAGCTTGAACTTCTTGCACAGCCAATCCAACACCGCGCGCTGGTCGCCAATCGTCGCACGACGCACCTGAGCCAACAAAAGCACCAAGTCGGGCTTGGGCGGGGCGGCGTTCTGCAACCCTTCGTTGCAATTCGAACAGACGGCTCGAAGATTTTGTGGGGAGTCATCCCCCCCCTTGCTCTTGTCTATGATGTGACCGATCGTGAGACGAATGGTGCGTCCGGGATGATAAGGATCAGGGTCGCCCGCCGCCGCGCCACACATCTGACACGTGTAACCATTCCGTTCCAACACAATCGCCCGCGTCTCTTTGGAAAGCCCACGCTTGAAGGCGGGACGGCGGTGATCGCTCTCCAAGACATACTGACCGGGTTTGAGATCCGCCCGGTCTTTGTTCGAGAGGATGCGCCACCCCTCCTCATCGCGCAACTCCCGAACACGCCGCGCCCATTCCGAGGCGAACCCGGAGGCTTCCTGCAACTCATCGGAAGAGACGACTTGGCCGATGTGGGCCAGCAGATAATCCAAAATGAGCGCCTTAGAGCTTTTCTTCCTGGGCATAATCACTCCTCTCGAAAGCCCCAATGATTGCTCTCCCGACGGCGAAGGCAACCGGAGGAGGCAAAGCATTGCCGATTTGCCTATACTGAACAGTCTTCGTCCCCCAAAAGCGCCAATCATCCGGGAAGCCTTGGACACGGGCGGCCATCCGCAAAGTCAGCTTAGGGCGGCAATCCGCATCATCCGCGCCAGAAGGAAGCACATCGGCGATTCCATTGCCTTGGAACCCAAGCTCGGCCCACGCGCGCTTTGCCCGTGTCGGCCCCAAATCCGGCCCCCCATGCTTTTTGGAGCCGCCGACCAATGTCGGCGCAATCTTGCCCACAAGCCGCGCCGTCGTCTCCTTGGCCCCCCCCCATCCGTCGGCACGCAACAAATCGGCAAACGTCTCCGCCAAATCCCTCTTCCTTACGCCACCCGGCCAACGGAAATGTCGCATATCCTCTGGGCGCAACGCAACGATGAAGAACCGCGGCCGCAATTGCGGCACCCCGAAGTCCGACGCCTCCAACACGCGGCACGCGACCTCATACCCCATGTCCCGTAACTCATCAAGGATACGTTGGCGATAGTCCGCGAATTTGGCCGAGGCAAGTCCTTTCACGTTCTCGAAAAGCACGCCTCTGGGACGGGTCGCCCTGGCGATTGCCAACGCGGCGGGAAACATGTTCCGCTCATCTCGTTCCCCCTCCTGTTTGCCCGCGATTGAGAATGGCGGGCATGGCACCCCACCGGCCAGTAAGTCGCAATGTGGGAAGGCTCCGAAATCCACATTGCGGATGTCCCCGCAGCGAACATCCCAATCCGGCCGGTTCAGAAGCAATGTCTTGCAGAAATCCGGCTCATACTCCAACAGGCAAACATGGCGGAACCCGGCCATCTCCAAGCCAAGCGCCTGGCCTCCGCCGCCCGCGCACAACTCAATACTGGAGTAGGCCGACATCAGATGACGCTCCACTCCAAGGCCAGGTCCACGCTCGGGGCCGAATGCGTCAGCGCGCCCACGCTCAGCGCGTCGACGCCGGTGGCGGCGATGGCGTTGGCGGTCTGAAGGTTGATGCCGCCGGAGGCCTCGAGCTTGGTCTTCTTGCCGGAGGCGCGGACGGTCTGGACGCACGCGCGCATGAGATCCAGGGGCATGTTGTCGAGCATGATCCACTCGGGCTCGGCGCGGAGGGCGGATTCGAGCTCGGCCATGCTTTCGACCTCGATCTCGACGGCGAGGAGGGGATAGGCCTTGCGGGCGGCCTCGACGGCGAGGTCGAGGCGGTCGGGGTCGCCGCCGGCCCAGAGGCGGCGGTGGTTGTCTTTCATGAGGATGCGGTCGTAGAGGCCGAAGCGGTGGTTGGCGCCGCCGCCGCAACGGACGGCGAACTTCTCGAAGACGCGCAGGCAGGGGGTGGTCTTGCGGGTGTCGAGGACAAGGCAGTCGTGGGGCTTGACGGCCTCGACGAAGCGGTGGGTGAGCGTGGCGGTGCCGCACATGCGCTGGATGAAGTTGAGGGCGGTGCGCTCGGCGGTGAGGATGGCGCAGGCGCGGCCGGTGAAGCGGGCCAGGACGCTGCCTTTGGGGGCGAGGGCGCCGTTGGGGATGAGGATCTCGCTGGTGAGGGTGGGGTCGAGCAGGCCGAGGGTGAAGAGGGCGACGTTGAGGCCGGCGACGCAGCATTCCTCGCGGGCCTGGATCTCGCCGGTGGCCATGACGTCGGGGCCGACGAGGGCGAGGGTGGTGGCGTCGCCGGGGCCGATGTCCTCCTTGAGCGCGGCCTTGATGGCGAGGACGGCGCGGGGGTCTTTGGTGATGTCGGGGAGGGTTTCGGGGTTCGGGTGCATGGGTTCGTCCTCCGATCAGAGTTCGGGCGTCAGCTCGGGGTTGGCCGGCAGGCCGCCGATGAAGGCGCACAGCAGGCGGATGATCCGCTCCACGTCGTCGAGGTCGACGACCTCGACGGGGCTGTGCATGTAGCGCAGGGGGATGGAGATGAGGGCGACGGCCGCGCCGCCGCGCTGCAGGCGCATGGAATAGGCGTTGTTGCCCGAGGCGCGGGCGCGCACCTGCGGCTGGAGGGGGATCTCCTCGAGGCGGGCGGTGGCCTCGAGCATCGCGCGGAGCTTGGGGTTGTAGAGCGGGCCCACGCCCAGGATGGGGCCGCCGCCGAGGCGCACGTCGCCCATCTTCCGGCGGTCGGCGGGGGTCGCGTCCGTGGCGAAGCCGACGTCGAGGCAGATCCCGATATCCGGCGCCACCGCATAGGCCGCCGTCTGCCCGCCGACGAGCCCGAGCTCCTCCTGCACGCTGCCGACGAGGTGGAGCGCCACGTTCAGCGGCGCGAGGGGTTCCTCGGCCAGGCGGCGGACGACCTCCGTGGCGATGAAGGCGCCGATGCGGTTGTCCAACCCGCGGCAGGAGACGCGGCTGCCGGCGAGCGGCCGCCAGCCCGCGTCCACCACCGCCGGGGCGCCGAGGGCGACGAGGGCCTCGGCCTCGGCCTTGGAGCGCGCGCCGATGTCCACCGGCGCCTCGGCGAGCTCCTTGGGGGCGACGTTCTCGCGCTCCTTGGGGCCCATGAGGTGGGGCGGGCGCACGCCGAAGACGCCGTTGACGGGGCCCTCCCGACCCTGGATGACGACGCGCTCGCCGGCGACGGTCTGGGGGGTGACGCCGCCGTTGGGGATGAGGTAAAGGAATCCGGAATCGTCGATGTAGGAGACGAGGAAGCCGATCTCGTCGCAGTGCGCCTCGAGCATGACCTTGGTGGGGGCGCCCTCGTTGAGCACGGCGTGGAGGTTGCCGTGCACGTCAAAGGCGCACGCCACGCCGGCGAGCGCCAGGTGCCTTGCCATCAGCCGCTGGCCGTCCTGCTCGAACCCGCTCGGGGCCCGGCACGCCACCAACGCCTTGAGAAAACCCATTGCCTGCTTGTCCAACATCGCGCGCTCCTAAAATCTTCCCCAGTGTAGCAAATCCGCGCGCGGCTGTCTCCCCGCACCGCCCGGTTTGCTACAATGTGCGGCGTTTCGTCACTTCGGCAACCATTCGGGGCGCACCACCCATGCAGACACGCGGCATCTCCCTTCTTTCCGGCGGGCTCGATTCCATGCTCGCCATTTGCGTCTTGCGCGACCAGGGCATCGAGATGGAGGGCGTGGTCTTCGTCAGCCCCTTCTTCGACGCGAAATCCGCGCGCCAGGCCGCCGCGCAGCTGGGCGTGCGCCTCCACGAGCTGGACTTCACCGCCGACATCCTGGCGCTGGTGCGCGACCCGCCCCACGGCTTCGGCGGCGCGATGAACCCCTGCATCGACTGCCACGCCGCCATGATCCGCCGCGCCGGCGCGTTCATGCGCCAGGGCGGCTACGACTTCGTCTCCACCGGCGAGGTGCTGGGCCAGCGCCCCATGTCCCAAAACCGCAAGAGCCTGGAGACGGTGGCCCAGGCCTCCGGCCTCCCCGGCCGCCTCCTGCGCCCCCTCTCGGCCCAGCTCCTCGACCCCACCGAGCCCGAGCTCGAGGGCCGCGTCGACCGCGCGCGCCTCTGCGCCATCCAGGGCCGCCAGCGCGTCGAGCAGCTGGCCCTGGCCAAGCGCTTCGGCCTGAAGACCTTCCCCTCCCCCGCCGGCGGCTGCCTCCTCACCGAGAAGGGCTACTGCCGCAAGCTGCGCGACCTCTTCGACCACACCGAGGGCATCCCCGCCGCCGAGGACGTCGCGCTCCTGCGCTTCTCGCGTCACTTCCGCCTGCCCGGCGGCGGCCGCATCATCGTGGGGCGCAACCGCGCCGACAACCAGGCCCTCAAGGCCCTCGCCGCGCGCGGCCGCGCCCTCCTGCACACCGTCAACGTCCCGGGCCCCACCGCCGCCATCCTCGGCCCCATCGGCCCGGAGGACCTGCGCCTGGCCGCCGGCATCGTCGCGCACTATGGCGACCGCGGCGGCCTCCCGCAAATCACCGTCCGCCACCTGACCCCCGAGGGCCAGACGGAGTTCGCCGCCGAACCGCTCCCGCGCGAGGCCTTCGAGCCCTGGATGCTCTGAAAAAAGGATAAAAGAAGCCGGCCGCCTCAGGCGAAGCGGCCCTTGCGCGCGTCCACATAGGCCTCGAGCGCGGCGCGGGCGCGTTCCTCGCGGAGCGCGGCCAGGAGCCCCTCCTTGGCCTCCTCGAAGAGCATCGGCTCCTCGGGCAGGTGGGCCAGCACCTGGATGAGGTGCCAGCCGAACGCCGTCTCCACCACGTCGGTGAGCGCGCCCTCCTCGGCGGCGAAGGCCGCGTCCTCGAAGGCCTGCACCATCGCCCCGCGCGGGAAGAAGCCCAGGTCGTCGTTGCCGGGGCAGGAGGAGCGCGCCGCGGCGGCCTCCTCCCACGTCGTTCGGCCCGCCAGGAGATCCGCGCGCAGGTTGAGGAGCGCGGTCACGGCCTCGGCCGGGTCCACGCCCGGGCCGCGGTGGATGACGATGTGGCGCGCGTGGACGCGCTCGGGGGCGACGAAGCGCTCGGGGTGGGCCTTGAAGGCGGCGCGGGCCTCCTCCACGGTCGGCTCGGGCGCGGCCTCGGCCACGTCTTTCATGAGTTGCTCGACGCTCTTGCCCGCGGCCTTGGCGTCGGTCTCCAGGATGATGCGCTCGCGGAGGTTCTCGGCGGCCCACTCGCGCAGCTGTGCGTCGCTCGGCTCCTCGCCGTTGGCGCGCAGGAAGGCCTCGTAGCGGGGGCGGAGGCGCTCGGCCTCGGCGGCGACGGCCTCAGGGGTTGGCTGGGGGTAAGGCTTCATCGGGGGGCTCCGGTTGGGCGGCGGGGGCGGCCTGCGGGCGGTCGAAGACGCCGGCGGCCTCGAGCTCGGCGTCCTCCTCGGCGGTGAGGGTGATGGGGCGGGTGGGCGGCAGGCCCTGCTTGATGCGCTCGATCTGCAGGCGGCGCGCGGCGGCCTGGGTCTGGGCCTCGATGATCTTGGCGTTCTCGGCGGCGATCTCGTTGCCGATGGCCTCGCGGCGCTTGGCCTCGGCCTGGGCCTTGGCGGCCTCGCGACGGAGCAGGCGGTCGCGGAAGGAACCCTGCGCGGGGGCCTGGGCGCGGAGGGCGGGGCGCGGCGCGGCGGGGGCGGCGGAGGAGGCGGCGGGGGCGGGCTTCTCGATGAGGCCTTTGCCGAGGCCGAGGGTGAAGGTGAGGCCGTCCTTGGCGAGGGTGGCCCATTCGGCGTCGTAGTCGGCCTCGACGAGGGTGAAGCCGTTCTGCGTCTCGCCCACGCCCAGCAGATAGCTGGCGAAGGCCCCGCCCGTCTCGTCGAGAAAGGCGATCTTGCGCGAGCCGTCGGGCAGGTCGGTGATGCCGACCATGCGGAACTTCTGGGCGATCTCCTCGCGCTGGCGTTGCTGCTCGGCGGCGTCGGCGGCGGCCTCGGCGGAGACCTGCTGGGCCATGTCGCCGAAGGGCTTGGCGTCGATGATCGGCTGGTAGCGCCCGCGCCCGGCCTCCCCTTGCGCGAGGGCCAGCGGCGCGGCCAGGCAGAGCAGCAGCGGCGCCTTCATCAGAGCCCCAGGAAGCCCGAGACGTAGAGGAAGACCAGCAGGATGCCCACGGGCGAGACCCACCGGACGAGGAAGCCCCACAGCGCCGGCAGCGCGCGCCAATCCTCCCCGGCGGCGAGCAGCTCGGGCGCGGCGCGGCGCGGCGTCCAGGCCCAGCCCACCAGGAGCGCGGTGGAGAGCGCGGTGAAGGGCAGGCACCAGTTGCTGGCGAAGTTGTCGAGCGTGTCCAGCCAGTTCCCGCGGTACAGGTCGCCCATGCAGGCCTCGGCGGCGCGCCCCAGCCACGGCAGGTGGCCCCAATCGGCCGTGGAGAAGACCGAGAGCAGGCCCATCAGCGTGCAGAGCGCGAAGCCGATGAGCACCGCCGTGCGGCGGCTCCCGCGCTTGTGCCCGCGCCGCAGGCGCTCGATGAAGACCGTCGCCCCGCACTCCAGCAGCGCCACCGAGCTGGTGACCGCCGCGATGAACAGCATGAAGAAGAAGCACGCCGCCCAGAAGGGCCCCCACCACATCGTGTCGAAGACCGCCGGCAGGGCCCCGAAGATGAGCCCCGGCCCCGCGCTGGGCGAAAGCCCCACCGCGAAGACCGCCGGGAAGATGGCCAGCCCCGCCAGGAGCGCCGCGCACGTGTCCAGCACGCCCACCCACCCCGCGGCGCGCAGGATGTTGTGCTCCTTGTGCAGGTACGAGCCGTAGGTGACGGTGATGGCCATGCCCAGCGAGAGCGAGAAGAAGACCTGCCCCAGCGCCATCAGCACCACCTTGGGCGTGAAGGCGTCCAGCGTCGGCCTCAGCAAAAAGGCGATGCCCTCGCCCGCCCCGGGCAGCGTCACGCTGCGCGCGATCACCACCAGCAGCAGCACGAAGAGCAGCGGCATCAGGATTTTGCTCATCCGCTCGATGCCCGCGCGGATGCCGCCCAGCAGCATCGCCCCCGTCACCGCCATGAAGACGCCAAAGCCCCACAGCACCCGCCACGGGCTGGCCACGTACGCCGCGAAGGCCGTCTGCGACGTCTTGGCCACCTCCACCGCCGCCACGCCCCCGGCCGCCTCGGGCACCAGCGTCCCCGTCAGCGCCAGTCGGATGTACTCCACGATCCACCCCCCGATCACCGCGTAGTACGACAAGATCGCCAGCGCCACGACGGTGCACACCCACCCCAGCACCGAGAATCCCTTCTTCGCGAAGAGGAAGACCCCCGCCAGCGCCAGCGCCACCGGCAGCCACGCCTCCATCGTCGCGAAGGCCACCGCCATCCCCGCCGAGAGCGTGCTCAGCACGAAGCGCGCCCCCACGCTCCCCGAGAGCCGCTCCACCTTGCCCATCGCGTTGATGATGTTGCGCCGCGTGTGCCGCCCAATCAACATCTCCGCGCACATCACCGGCAGGCCGATGAACGCCACGCACAGCACGTACACCAGCACGAACGTCCCCCCGCCGTTCTCACCGGCCATGTACGGGAACTTCCAAATGTTCCCCAGCCCGATGGCCGAGCCCGCGGAAGCCAAGATGAAACCGATCGACGAAGTCCAATTCTCGCGCGTCATGCCGCTCCTCTTTCCGTTCCCCGCATTATACCAAAACCGCCCCCGTGCCCTAGGCCCCCAAAAGCCCCGCCAACGCCTCCGCCGCGCGCCCCGTCGCCCCGGGCGGCCCCAGGCGCCCGCGCACCTGCGCATACGCCTCCAGCAGCTCCCGCCGCGCCGGCGTGTCGCCCAGGAACGCCAACGTCAGGCGCGCGGCGTTCGCCGCCGTGCAGTCGCGCTGCAGCAGCTCCGGCATCGCCAGGCGCCCCGCCACGATGTTCACCAGCCCCGCCCACCGGAAGGCCGCGCGCAACGTCACCAGGCGCGCCACCAGCTCCGTCGGCAGGCTCACCCGATAGGCCAGCACCGCCGGGCAATCCATCAGGCACGCCTCGAGCGTCGCCGTCCCGCTGGCGATCATCGCCGCCCCCGCCTGCGCCAGCACGTGGCGCGCGCGCCCCTCCACCACCGCCAGGCGCCCCGGCCCGGGATGGCGCGCCAAGATCGACCCCGCCAGCGCCCGCATCCGCGGCGTCGGCGCCGGCAAGACGAAGGAGACCTCCCCCCCCAGCGCCGCCTCCACCCGCCGCGCCGCCTCCAGGAAAATCGGCAGCAACGCCCGGATCTCCCCCGCCCGGCTCCCCGGCAAGATCGCCACCCGCCGCCCAGGCCCCCACGGCAATGCCGCCGGCGGCTCGGCCCGCGTGGCCGCCGCCTGCTCCACCAGCGGGTGCCCCACGTACACCGCCCGCAGGCCCGTCCCCGCGTAAAGCGCCGGCTCGAACGGGAAGATGCACAGCAGCAGGTCGAACGCCCGCGCCACGCGCCGCACGCGCCCCCGCCGCCACACCCACACCTTCGGCGAGATGTAATGCGCCGTCCGCACCCCCAACGCCCGCACCCGCTCGGCCAGCGCCACGTTGAACGAATAATAATCCAGCGTCACCAGCAGATCCGGCCGCCACGCCGCCGCCAACGCCACCATGTCCGCCAACGCCTTCCGGAAGAAGCGCAGCCTCGCCACCACCTCCACCAACCCCATCGCCCCCAGCGCGTCGGTGTGGTACAGCAGCTTCGCCCCCTCGGCCCGCAGCGCGTCGCCCCCCATCCCCCGCACCTCGATCTCCCGCCCCGGGAAACGCGCCCGCAGGGCCCGCACCAAGGCCCCCCCGTACATGTCGCCGGAGACCTCCCCGGCGGCCACCATCACCTTCAGCGGCGCGCCGCTCATTCCGCCAACCGCGTGACGATCCGCTCAGGCGCGCTCACCCCGCCCGCGCTCACGTAGACGTGCGCCCAATCCAGCCCCACCACCTGCCCCGGCTCCAACGCCGCGATGGCCAGGCGCAAGGCCTCCGGCGTCGCCGCGTCCGGCGAGCCGTCCTTGTGCGCCACGCGCACCAGGAACGCCTCCTGGCGCCCGTCGCCGTACTCCCCCGGCTTCTCGTAGCCCGTGTATTCCACGATGGCGAAGCGCGCATACGCCCCCCCGTGGTCGCACCGCTCCGGGCACAGCGCCGTCCGGAAACGGCACGGCACCTCCACCGTCCCCTCGTACCGCGCCACCGTCCGGTGGAGCGACAGCGTCTCCCCCGGCAACGGCGCGACGTTCTCATACGAAACCGTGGCGCAGCCCGAAAGCAACGCCCCGATGGCCAGCAATGGAAGCATTCTTTTCATAGCCCCTTTATCATACCACACCGCCCCCGCCCGCGCCAAACCGCCCCCGCCCCGCCCCGCGGTTTGGTACAATGGGCGCATGAAACGCATCGGCATCATCGGCTCGGGCCGCTTCGGCGAGGCCCTCGTGCAGGCGCTCGCGGCCCAAGGCGCGGAAGTCCTCCTCATGGACACCGACCGCAGCAAGATCCAGGAGCTCTCCGAGTACGTCACCAAGGCCATCGAGGGCGACGCCACGAACATCCACGCCCTCGAGGAGGCCGGCTTCGGCAGCTGCGACACCGTCGTCGTCGCCATCGGCGAGAACGTCGAAGGCTCCATCATGGCCACGGTGAACTGCAAGGACCTCGGCGTCCGCACCGTCGTCGCCAAGGCCTCCACCGACGTCCACGGCCGCGTCCTGCGCCGCGTCGGCGCCGACGTCGTCATCTTCCCCAACCGCGACCGCGCCCAGCGCCTCGCGCGGAGCCTCCTCACCGTCAGCCAGGTCGACCTCTTCGAGATTGCCGACGGCCTCTGCGCCGCCGAGATCCCCGCCCCCGACGCCGTCGCCGACAAGACCCTCGCCGAGGCCGACATCCGCCGCGCCCACGGCGTCACCGTCCTGGCCATCCGCCGCCTCGACGACGCCGACCCCGCCGCCCCCCGCCGCCTCCTCATCCCCCAGGCCGACACCCCCATCCGCGGCGACGACCACCTCCTCGTCTGCGGACCCTCCGACAAAATCGACGCCTTCGCCCAAGCCTAACGAAAGGGATCCCCATGGAAGCCGAGGAAGTCGTCATCCGCCGCGCCACCCTCCAAGACGTGTTCCCCATCCACCGCCTCATCCAAAGCTACCCCCACGAGCTCATCCTCCGACCCGTCAACAACATCGTCGAGAACATCGACCGCTTCACCGTCGCCGTCCGCGGCCGCGAGCTCATCGCCTGCGCCGCCTGGCAGATCCTCCCCGAGATCGGCTGCCCCGAAGGCGCCACCGTCGAGCTCCAATCCGTCGCCGTCGCCCAAGCCTGGCGCGGCCGCGGCATCGGCAAGCGCCTCGTCCGCTTCGTCCTCCAACGCATCGACGGCTTCAAGCCCGCCCAAGCCCTCGTCCTCACCTTCCAGCCCGAGTTCTTCGGCTCCCTCGGCTTCCGCGAGGTCCCCAAGACCCAGATCATCCACAAAATCTACCGCGGCTGCGTCTACTGCACCAAACACACCAACCCTTTCACCTGCCCCGAGATCGCCATGGCCCTCCCCCTCCGCTGACCGCCCGCGAGGGCGGCAGGGAGCAGAGCGGACGGGGCGCGGGTTCCCGCGCCTTCAGGCATCGGCGCGGTGGCCGTTGGAGGAGGTGAGGAGCAGGAACCGCTGCGCGCGCATGGCGGCCATGTAGAGCAACTGCCGCTCCGTCACCATCTGTTCCTCGATTGCGTCCGTGTCCGAACTATCAATGGATTTGGGGATGGTCGGCCAATCGTCCAGCACCAGCACCACGCCGATGAACTGAAGTCCCTTGGCGCGATGCATCGTCATTACCTTCACCTTGCCGTCCTTCAAGTCAAGCTCCTCCTCACTGGTCACCAAGGCCGCTGGGATGCCGCGCTCCTCAAGCGCCTTGGTGACGGCATAGAGCTTACGCTTGTTGCCACGCAACAGCACGGCATAATTACCGTAATTCTTGGAAGCCTTCCCCCTCCACGTTTGGATGGCTTCTGCGATGGCGTCGTTTTCGGTCGTGTAGTTCGAGACATACCGTTCCTCCGGCGGCTCGCCCTGCACAAGCGATTTGCCCCCGAAGGTCTCGACCTCATCGTCAAGCCCCTTGACTGCGGCGCCCTTCAGCAGTTTCTCCGCGAACTCCCGGATGGCCCCCGTCGAGCGGTAGCACACCGTCAGCTTGTGGGAACGGTTGACCACGTTGATATTGCACTGGTTGAACGCCCCGATGCGCCCATAGATACGCTGATGGCCGTCGCCGGCCAGATAGAGCGTAGGTTGGGGGTGGTCGAAGGTGTTCCCCGTCAATGCCGCCAGGAAGCGGTACTCCGAGGCGCCGAAATCCTGCGCCTCGTCCACCACCACCGCGCCGTAGCGCCCAAGCAGATAGGCCTTGTCCGCGTTCGGCCCGGGCGAGGTCAGTTCCTGGGTCAGTCGGTTCAACGCAACCACGCGGGGCTGGGACTTGTAACGCCCCAAGCCGTCAAGTTGGGCGTTCATCTCCTCGAAAAGCGGCCACAGTTGCTCGCGTATTTTTTCGGACAGGTTTCCATACCGTCGTGGACGCACCACCTTCTTGTAGGCCTCGACGTCGCGGATGTCATGCTCTTGGATGATGTCGAGATACTCCCGGCGCAAGAACTCCTGCGTCCTGCTTTTCCGTGCGCCAAGACTATCATCGGCGTATTTCGCTACGACGTCTTCCAACGCCGTCGGGAGCCACGTCTCGCCGTCTTTGGTTTTCCCGAAGTTCAGACTCCCCGTTTTGCGGGTTCCGCCGCGCGTCCATGTGTCACGACCCATTACACAAGCAGTTTGCGAAGGACGACAAGGTTCTTAGAAAGCACGTCCACGGTTTGCCGCAAAGACGCAATGGACTCCTCTAATTCATCAAGCCATTCAACAATGGCCGTTTCCCCTTCTGTCTGCCGTATGTCCTCCAATGTAGAGAGCGTCTTTTCTAGTTTTTCTAGTTTTTCAATAGTCCCAACACAGAGAACTTTCATGTAAGCGCATCGACTATCTTGTTCGGCTTCCTGATAGGCTTGTTCGGCTTTGGCCTCCTCCATTTCCGCTATTATCTGTAAACTCTGCACCATGTCAGGATCCAATCTTGCCAATACCGTGCCAAGCACTTCAAGCTTGGCATCCGTCGCCGCACAAACCTCTCTGTAAGCGGGGTTATCCTCCTCCCTAGAGTACGATCCCAGAGTGCTCTTCCACTTCTCCATCGCTTTTTCTTCTCGTTCACACGCTTCTTTGTATTCCTTGGAATCAACTAAGGAGTTCAAAACGGTATCATACAGGGAATAAGCCATGGCGTTTCCTTTCCTTCGGTTACTTGGTTGCCCCAATGAGGGCGGCGGTGAGTTGGGTGACAAGGGGCGGGGGCGGGGTGCCGGCGCCGGCGAGGCGAAGGTCGGCCAGGACGGCGCGGAGGGTCTTCGCGTAGGTCGCAATCTCGGCCTCGGTCGCCGTGTCGTGGGCGAAGACGCGCTCGGCCAGGCGCTTGACCCACCAGGCGGCCAGGCGGCCTTCGTTAAGGGCCTTGCGCACGGCGCGGACGGCCTCGGCGTGCGCGGGGGCGATCTGTTCCATCCGCGCCAGGTTGTCGCGCGCGGCGGCGAGCGAAGGGGTCGTCCAAGCGGGTGAGGCGTCGCGGTATTTCGTCAAGGCGGCGAGGTCGTCCCAGAAGGGTTTGCCGCGCACGGCCTCCCCCTGCAACGGTTCGTCGGGTTCGCAGCGGAGGGCCTCGAGAAGGGCGGTGGGGGCGATGGGGATGACCTCACCATTGATTCGCGCGAGAGCCTGCGGCAAGGCGCCCAACGTACGCAACTGATAAGTGCCGGGCAAGGCGTTGCCGACGGCGGCACGAGCGCTCTTTGCGTTCGGCGCTCGCTTGGCAACCTGCTCGAAGAGATTAGGGTAGCGCTGGGCCAATTCCGCATGGAGCCCACGCCACTTGGTGATTGCGCTGGACTCTTCCTTGTCGCCGTTGAGACGTTCCCAGAGTTCGGCGGCGGAGGGCTCCTCGCCCTCCTCGAAGAGTTTGACGTCCTCGCCGAGGGTTTTCTGGATGTTGAAGAGCTTCTCCTTGGCGATGCGCTCGTTGCCCACCACGTCCGCGCCGCGGCGGGTGGGGAAGAAGTTGAGCGTGTGGAGCTCGTCGAAGACCTTCCCGCCGATGCGGTTGATGCGGCCCAAGCGCTGCAAGACGCGCGTGGGATTCCAGGGGATGTCGTAATTGACCGCCACGCCGGCACGGTTGAGGTTCAGCCCTTCACTGATTTTGTCCGTGCCCACCAGGATGTCGTAATCGTCACGCTGCACGGCCTTGGGACAAGAGAAATCGAAGTTCGCGCGCAACTCGTCGCGCTTCTCGCGCCCCAAATCCCTCACCACGCAGACGCGCCCGGGGAAGGCCTTCTCCAACCGCTTGCCCAAAAAGGCGACGGTGTCGGCGAATTCGCTGAAGATGAGGATTTTGCGCCGCGGCGCGGCGGGGTTGGGGTCCTTGAGCGCCTCGCCGGCGAGGATGTCGCGGCAGACCTCGATGAGCCGGGCGGACTTCGGGTCGCTCTCCACCAGCTTGAGGGCCTTCATCTCCTTCTGCAGGCGCTCGATCAACGCGATGTCCGCGCGCAGGTCGGCCAGGAAGGCCTTGTCGTTGAAGTCGGGGTCATCGAAGTCGTAGACGTAGGCCTTGCCCTCTTCCTCGCTGCGCTGCGTCAGTTCCTCGAGGACGGCCTCATACGCCTCTTGGAACGCCTCCGGGTCGGTGATGTCCAGCAACTTGGCCATCTCCTGCCGTGCGTAGAGGAACTTTCGCTGACGCAGCGCGAAGTCCTCGGCCTTGCGATACATCACCCGCATATTCTCCAGCGACTGCGCGAAGGCCGCGAAGGAACTCTCGAAGCGCCGCACCAACATCCGCCTCATATTCTCAAGGATGTTCCCCTGCGTGGCGCCGCCGATCTTCTTCTTGGAAAAGAGATACCGCTCAGGCTGATACACCGGCCCCGCCCAACGCGGCGCCAGCCCGCCGAACTCCTCGGTGATGATGCGGTCGTAAAAGGCGTCCTGCGCGTCGTCCAGCGCAAAGAAGGCCCGCCCCGGATCGCACACCCGCGAGAGCGGCGGCAGGCTCTTGCTGTAGATGGGGTCCTCCAACAGGTCCAGACGGTTCCGGCGGATGGTCACCTTCTCCAACAGCTCGCGCACCTTCCCCAACGCTTGCTTGTGGCAGGCCTCGACCACCTTCAGCGTCGCCTCCCGTCCCCGCAGGTTCAGCGCCTGCGCCCAGTCCACGCCCGCCGCCACCAGCGCCCCCACATCGAGGGCCGCCTTGGCCAACTCATCCGGCCCCAACGTCCGCGCCTGACGCAACGCATCCTGACAATCCTTCAGCCGCCGCCCAAGCCCCTTCAGGTAACCCGTCAGGTCGCCGCCGTAGACCATCGGGTTGTTCTTCGTCGGCAGGAAGAGCCCCAACAGCGCCGCCAAGTCGTCCAACCGGTTGTTCAGCGGCGTCGCCGTCAGCAGCAGCACGCGCCGCCCCCGGCAGATGGCCTGCAGGTCGGCATACTGCTGGCCCTCGGCGTTGCGGAAACGGTGCGCCTCGTCCACGATTACCATCTGGAAGCCCGCATCCTCCTGCAAGAGCTCCTTCGCCTTTCCCAAGTCCCCGCTGGAGAGCACCGGCCACCGCGTCGGCCCCAACCCAAAGGCCTTCCGATACCCCTTCCAGTTCTCGACCAGCCCGGGCGGGCACAAAATCAGCCCCGTGTGCCCAAAGTCCGAGGCCGACGCCACCAACATCGCGATGACGCTCTTGCCCAGCCCCACCACGTCCGCCACTAACGCCCCGCCATAGGCCTCCAACATCTCGCACGCCTGCGCCACCGCGTCGCGCTGATAGGCGAACTCCTGGAACTTCGCCTCCTTCAGCGCCCGCCGGATCTTCGCCGACAGGCTCGGCTTCTCCGGCTCGGCCCGCACCACCGTGTCCAACGCCAGCGCAAAGGCCTCGAAGGGCGTCAGCGCCTCACGCGCCCGCAGACACCCCGCCAGACGCGCCGCGTCCAACGGCACCGAGTCCGCCCACAGCGCGTCGAACCACCCCTGCGCCTCCGGATAGCCCCAGTCCAACAGCTCCACGTCCAGCTCGTCCTGCGTCTCCCCCTTCAGCGCCGCCCGCGAGAAGTTGCTGCTCCCCGTGATCAACCGCCCCTCGCCGAACCCCGCCCGGTGCTCCGGCGCATTGTGGAAGAGCCACACCTTCGCGTGGTTCGGCCGCCGCGTCTGCCGAACCTCCAGCCGCCCCGCCTCCAACAGCTCCGCGAAGAACGCCTGCCGCGCCGCGTCCTGGCGCGTCTCCCCGATCCCGCTCTTCAGCACCCGCCCCAGGCGCTCATACGCCTCCGCCGCCACCGCCGCGTCGTCCTTCCCCCGCGTCACCGGCGCCAACTCCGCCACCTGCCCCCGCGCCTCCCACACATCCGCCGCCATCCCCACCAACACCCGAAGCCTCACCCCCGGGTGCGCCCGCAACGCCTCCTCGAACACCTTCAGCCCCGAGAACCAGAAGAACCCCACCAGCACATCCACCCGGTCCACATACTTCAGCGCCGCCTCAAAGCGGTCCCTCAGCACCCCCGCGCCTTCACGGAACAACAACATCTTACGCATCCTCCTCGTCGTCGTCTTCAGAAACCACGCCGGCGGACACACCCTGCGCCGCCGCACCAGACCGTTTCTCCGAGCGCTCAAACGAACGCTCCACCAGCGCAATCTCTTCCGTCGTCAGCCCATACAAACGGTAGACCACTGCGTCAATCTCCGCCTGCACATCCTCTCCTGCTTCCGCCCGTCTCACCAACGCCACCAACCTATCTCCATCCGCAGAAGACAACGCCTCCGCAGACGGAATGGGAAGTGTCACTAGCTCGTAGAGATTGACGTGATTATTTGTAGAGGTTGTCCTAAATGTCCAGTCTAAAAGGCGAGAATTAAGGAGGCCCACCACAACAGACGCATCTCTTGCACGCCTTAAGTAAATGATGTTCACAGAATCCAAAAAAACTATTTCCTTCTCTTTGCACTCCGCTCTGCATGCATGAATCCGATACTTGTCCGTTGTCCCTGTTATATTCTGGCAGACGACCGCATCACCTACCCTATTCTCATGAGCAAGATCACGTACTGAACTTTGGTTCTTCCCATACATCATCCCTAGGTCAAGATGGTAGCGATGGACATGCTCTCCTTTGACAATCGAGATTGTGGACGGAGAATAAGAAACGATATGGCTGAGACGTTCTGAGCCAATATTGCCTTTACGTTTCGCGGAAAAGATAGAAGTAAGTGAGCGGAACTTCGTCCGCATTTTGGTGAAAAGTGTTCCTTCTTCGGCTCTCAAAAGCGGGAATTCAAGATTGCCACCGCCTTGTAACACGACGGCCTGCGGGAGTCGTGCGAATCGTGGTGCCATAATAGTAGCCAACGTGTTGTGAATGGAAAGAACAAAACTTGCATCTAACGGAGGCCTTTTAAGGAAAAGTACAATACAAGTTCCAGTGAGAACGCTCTTAAAGACCTTTACTTCTGGATCATTCGTGTCCTTTGGAAACTCAATAACCTGCAAAAGAGTAGTGTGACGCAGTAAGAGCTCTCTAGTAGCAGTAGCAGAAACATCACACATTAGGGAACTCTGAACAATGAAACACACTGCACCATTTCGCTTGGCAAGATTATAACCATGCTCAACAAAGACCTTGTAAAGGTTCTGACGACGTTTATCTTTTCCTTCCGACCAAGGGAATTGTCTGTCAGAAACTTCACCCTTGCCCACCTGCACATACGGCGGGTTGCCGATGACGATGTCGAAGGTGTCGATGCCGAACATCCACTGGGGGTCGAAGAAGGGGGAGGCGACGGTGGGGTCGTAGGGGTTCCACGCCGAGAGGAGGTCCACGCCGGAGAGGCGCATATCGCGGAAGTGATCCTGGATTTGGTTGCGGAGCGCGCGGTCCTGGGCTCGGAGTTTCAGCTTCTCCGCGCGGGTGTGGGCCTGGACATACTTGGCGCGCAGGGTTTTGAGTTCCTCACGCAGGGCCTCAATGTGCTTGGGGATGATGTAGTTTCCCCCGTCGTTGAAGCCGATGAGGGAGTTGGCGATGACGAGGTGGGTTTCGAGGTTGGGGAGTTGGTCGAGGCCGGCGTTGGGTTTGGAGGGGTCAGGGGTTTGGTCGCAGAGGAGGGAGATGAAGAAGCGGAGCTTGGAGATCTGGATGGCGATGGGCTGGATGTCCACGCCGTAGATGCCCTGCTCGATGAGGTGGAGCTTGCTCTGATAGGCGTTTCCTTCGCCCAGGTCCGCGAGGAGGCCCACCATGCGGTTGAGCAGGCCCATAGGGAAGGCGCCGGAGCCGCAGGCGGGGTCGATGGTCTTGAGGGCCCGGAGGCGTTCGCGGAGCGTGGCCTTGGTGGCGGCGGGCAACTGGACGATGGCCTCGGCATCGTCGCCGAAGAGGACATCGAGGGTCGCGGCGTCGGCCACGGGGGCGAGGGCGGCGCGGAGGGATTGGTCGACCATGTAGTCGACGATCTCGCGCGGGGTGTAGAAGGAGCCGGAGGCCTTACGGGCGGAGACGCCGGTCTCGGGGTTGTAGGAGGCGAGGAGGTTCTCGAAGACCTTACCGAGGAGCTCGGGGTCGAGGGCGATGTCGGCGTCGGTGGCGTGGTTCTCGTCGATGGTGAAGTCGTAGCGCTTCAGCAGGGGGAGCAGTCCGCGCTCCGCATCGAAGAAGAGGCGGTTGGGGAGGAAGGCGCGCCTGTCGGCGCGGCGGGAGAAGCCGTCGCGGTAGACCTTGCGGTTGCCGTCGGCCTCGTCTTCCCCGTCCAGGCACTCGAAGAGGCCGCCGTTGAGATAGGGAACGGAAGCGAAGACTTTTAGGACGCCATCATGCGACGGCAGAAACCAGATACTCTGCCCCCCCCCCGTGTACCCTTGTCCCTAAAGAGCGTGTTCACGCCATAGGAGGCGTTCTTCCCGTGATAGGAACGCTCATCCGTGAAGCGGCGTTCCTCCACGGGCTGGTTGAGCGTGGCGAAGAAGAGGTTCTGGAGGACGGCGTTGTAGTAGGTGCCCTCGTCGTCCGCGTGCGGGTCGAAGTCGCGCAACAGGCGCTCGCCCAACCACTTGGCGTCGAAGAGCTCGTCGGGGACCAGTCCGCGCTCGCGGACGAACCACACGAACATCAGGCGGGTGATCAGGCGGATGAGGTGCTCTTTGGTCTTGGCCAAATCGCCCGCCGCATCGGGGAAGCGGACGCCGGTCTTGGGGTCGGCGGCCCACTCATACCACGCAAAGAGCTCGGTGTAGAACGCCTTGGTGAGCGCCTCGACGGAGAAGCGGGCCAGGAGCGAGCGCGCCCCCCGCACCTTCTCGCCCGGCCGGCCAAAGCAGGCCACCCGCGTGCCATCGAAATACTTGAGGAAGGTCTGGTTCCGCCCTTCGCCCGGCGTCAGCAGGAAGGACTGACGTTTGTAGTCCGTGGCGGCCTGGTCGCGCGGCGTCACCAAAGAGAGCCGCGTGCGCCCCTGCGCATGGAAGAAGAAGAGCGCCCCCGGCACGTCCCGCTCGCCGCGGCCGGCCCCCCACCCCTTCAGGATTTGCTTGGCGCAGGCGAACTGCGCCCGGCGCTGCGGCCCCATCCCCATCCGCGCCATCCGCACCAGGAAGACCGGCAGCTCCACCTCGCGCGGGTCGTCCGCCGCCCGCGCCAACGTCACATAACCCAGGCGCTTGGCCTCGCTCACCCCCGCCCGGTCAAACACAGGCTCCCCCACGTCCAACCCCAACGGATCCCCGGCAAAAGACGCAAACGTCCCCCGCAACCACCGTTCCGCGTTCTCCCGCGAAAAACCCGTCGTCAATGCCTCGACCGTGGAAACTGCCATGCTCATCCCCTTCATTTGATGGGGGGAGTATACGCCAAACCGCCCGGGCGTGTCAAACGCGCAGGGGGCGGGCAAGGGCAAGGACGTAGACGCGCTTGGCGCCGGCGCGGCGGAGCAGGCGGGCGCAGGCGTCGCACGTCGCGCCGGTGGTGAGGACGTCGTCCACCAGGAGCAGCGTCTTGCCGCGCAGGTGCCGGGGATGGGCGGGGCGGAAGGCGGCCTCGGCGTTGCGCAGGCGCTCGGCGCGGCCCAGGCGCGTCTGCGAGGGGACGCCGGTGGCGACGCGGCGCAGGAGCCCGGCGCGGCAGGGGAGGTGGAGCTGGCGGGCCAGCTCGCGGGCGAGCAGCTCGGCCTGGTTGTAGCCGCGGGCGCCGCGTTTGCGCCGGAGCATGGGGATGGGGACGACGGCGTCGATGCGGGGGCGCAGGGGGGCGAGGCGGTCAAGGTAGAGGGCCACGAGCAGGCGCGCGAGGTCGCGGGTGAGCCAGATGCCGCCGTGGTATTTGAAGTCGTGGACAAGCCGGCGGACGTCGCCCTCGTAGCGGGCGGCGACGAAGGCGCGCTCGAAGGCGGGGCGGTGGCGGAGGCAGTCCGAGCAGACGAAGTCGGGCCCCTCCGGCATGGCCGACTCGGCGCCGCAGATCAGGCAGGAGGGGTTGCGCCGCAGGGGCAGGCGCCCCAGGCAGTCCAGGCAGACATAGCCATCGCCGGAGGGGCGGCCGCAGAAGAGGCAGTCGCGCGGGTAGAGCGCGTCGAGCGCCCAGCCGGCCCACTTGCGCAAGGTCAGAGCGAGACGCCGAAGCATCGCAGCACCAAGCCCAGCGCCCCGCCCAGGAGGATGAGGGAGACGGCACCGATCCTGACCCAGTGCGTGAGGGCAAAGAGGGCGACGGCGAAGCCGGCGGCGGCCCAGTGGAAGGGCTCGCCCGCGGGCAGGAGCGTGTGCCCCAGCAGCGTGAAGGCCGCCGAGCCGATGAGCCCGACGACCACGGGCTTGGCGCCTTCGAGCGCGGCGCGGACGGCCCAGTGGCGCATGGCGTAGTGGAAGGCCCCGGCGATGAGCAGGATGATGACCAGCGAAGGCAACACCACGCCGCCGGTGCTGCAGACGCTCCCGAGCAGGGGGCTGAGGCCGTGCTGCTCGGCCACGTGGATGCCGGCGAAGGTGGCGATGTTGATGGCGAAGGGGCCGGGCGTGCTCTCGGCGATGCCCACGAAGTCGGTGAACTGCTCGGGCGTGACCCACCCGTGGCGCTCGATGAGCTGCTGCTGGATGAGCGGGATCATGGCGTAGCCGCCGCCGATGGTGAAGAGCCCCACCTTGGCGAAGGTCCAGAAAAGCGTCAGGTAAATCATCGCGCGCCCCCTTCCGCGCGGCGGCCGCGCAGGCGCGGCAGCACGCCGTGCCAGAGCACCCCGAAGAGCAACCCGCCGACCACCACCCAGAGCGCGTTGCACCCCAGGAGGGCCACCAGCGCGAAGGCCAGCGCGCACGCCGCGGCGTTCACCGCCGTGCGCGGCACGCCCTGCCCCATCCGCAGGAAGGCCCGCGCGATGAGCACGATGGCCGCCACGCGGATGCCCGCCAACGCCGCGGCCACCCACGTGTTCTCGCGGAAGGCCAGGTAGAAGCCGCTCACCACCACGATGACCAGCCACGCGGGGAAGACGAGCGCGGCCGTGGCCACCACCCCGCCGAGCACCCCCGCCAGGCGGTAGCCCACGAAGGTGGCGGTGTTCACGGCGATGGGCCCGGGCGTGCTCTCGCCGATGGTGATGATGTTGAAGAGCTCGTCCTGCGTCAGCCAGCCTTTCTTGCGCACGAGCTCCTCCTCCAGCAGCGCCACGATGGCGTAGCCGCCGCCGAAAGTGATGCCCCCGAACTTCCCGAAGGTCAGCGTCAGCGCCCAGAGGCGCCTGCCCAGCGAGACCTGCCCCTCCGCCCCGGCGCCCATCTCAGAGCCCGGCCTCCAGACGCGCCTTGACGGCGGCGAGATCCGTGTCCGCCGGGGCGGCGCCGGATTTCACCGCGGCCTCGGCCACGGCGTAGGAGACGCGCGCGTAGAGGCGTTTGTCGAAGGCCTTGGGGATGATGTAGCCGGGGCCGAAGGCCAGCTTCTCGGCGGGGTAGAGGGCCTGCACCTCGGGCGGGACGCTCTCGCGGGCGAGCTCAGCCAGCGCCCGGCTGGCGGCCACCTTCATCTCGGTGTTGATGGTGCGGGCGCGCACGTCCAGCGCGCCGCGGAAGAGGAAGGGGAAGCCCAGGACGTTGTTGATCTGGTTGGGGTAGTCCGAGCGGCCCGTGGCCATGACGTAGGGGCGCCCGGCGAGGGCTTTGGCCACCTCGGCGGGGTCGATCTCGGGGTCGGGGTTGGCCATCGCGAAGATGGCCGGGAAGTCGGCCATCGCCTGCACGTCCGCGCCCGAGAGCACGCCCGCGGCGGAGACGCCGATGAAGACGTGCGCCCCGGCGAGGGCCTCCTGCAGCGTGCGCTTGTCGGTGGCCACGGCGTGGCGGCGCTTGTGCTCGGTGAGGTCGGCGCGGTCGGCGCGGAGGATGCCCTTGGAGTCGCACATCGTCAGGTCTTTGACGCCGGCGGCCTTGCACATGTCGGCGATGCGGATGCCCGCGGCCCCGGCGCCGTTGACGACCACGCGCAGCTCGCCCAGCGCGCGCTTGGCGATGGCCGCGTAGTTGATGAGCCCGGCCACGGTGATGACGGCCGTGCCCCACTGGTCGTCGTGGAAGACGGGGATGTCGAGCTCCTCGTCGAGCACGCGCTCGATCTCAAAGCACGCGGGCGCGGCGATGTCCTCCAGGTTGATGCCGCCGTACATCGGCGCGATGGCGCGGCAGACCTCGATGACGCGCCGCGGGTCGGTCTTGCCCGTGTCGGCGCCGCCCTGGCGGCAATGGCCCACCGGCACCGGCCAGGCATCCACCCCCGCAAAGGCCTTGAAGAGCGCCGCCTTGCCCTCCATCACCGGGATGGAGGCCGCCGCGCCCAAGTCGCCCAGCCCCAGGATGGCCGTGCCGTCGGAGACCACGGCCACCAGGTTGCGCTTCGCGCTGAGGTCGAACGCCGCCCGAGGCTCCGCCGCGATGGCCTTCACCGCCTGCGCCACGCCGGGCGTGTACGCCAGGCACAGATCCTTCTGCGTCGCCAAGGGCCGCCGAAGCGCCACCCCCACCTTGCCGCCGTCATGGAACGCAAACACCTCTTCCTTGGAAATCTCGATGGCCATCTGCCCAGTCCTTTCTGAAAATCCCGCCTAGTATACCAAAACCCCACCCCGCCCCGCACGCCGCGGGAGAGATCACAACGGACACAACGGACACGAAGGCTTGCTCGACGCAGGGAGACCACAGAGGGCACAGAGGCCTCGCAGAGGAACACGGAGAATGGGACATCACAAAGAACACAGGGGGAAAGGGGAATGGGAAATTGGGGCAAGGGGCGCCGCCCCTTGAACCCCGGCAGGGGGAAGCGCCCCCTGCACCCGCGGCACGCCTGCCGGGCGTGCCAACGCCCGCCAAGCGGGCGACGAGGGAGTGTGGGGCAGAAAGGAGGACGGGCCGGGGGGCGTTGCCCGTCCCAGTTGTCCCAGTGGTCTCAGTGGTCCCATCTTGCGCCGTCAAAACTGCCGGTCTGGGACCACTGGGACTTCTGGGACCACTGCGACGCGCCCCTTCCGGGGCGCCCCAAAAGACCTTGCGCCCTTTGTGGTTCTTTGTGCCTTTGTGATAGCCCGCGCAGCGAACGTCCGCCCATCGCCCCGCAGGGGCGTTCTCCGTTCTTTGTGCCCGGTGTGTCCTTTGTGGTTTCAATCTCTGTGTGCCTGTGTGTGTTCTCTGTGCCCTCCGTGATCTTTCTTTTGGGGCAAAAAAAAAGGCCCCGGCGGGGCCGGGGCTTTTGGGGTCTCGCGTGCCGGGGTTATTCGGCGACGATGGCGAGGCGGAGGGTGACTTCGACGCCGGCCATGAGGGCGATGGTGAGGTCGTTGGTGCCGAGGTTTTTGATGGGCTCGGCGAGTTTGACCATGGCGGGGTCGACGGCGACGCCGGCCTCGGTGAGGGCCTTGGCGATGTCGGCGGCGGTGACGGAGCCGTAGAGTTTGCCCTCTTCGTCGCCTTCGATGGCCTTGACGGCGATGGTGAGGGTCTGCCCGCGGAGCTTGGAGGCTTTGTCCATGGCCTCGGCGCGGCGGATCTTGAGGAGTTCCTCGCGTTCCTTGCGGATTTTCTCGAGCTTGCGGAGGGCGTTTTTGGTGACGGGCTCGGCGAGGCCTTTGGGGAGGAGGTAGTTGCGGGCGTAGCCGTCGCGGACGTGCACGGTGTCGCCGATCTTGCCGAGGTGGGCGACGTCGTCCATGAGAATGACTTGCTGGGACATGGGTGTTGTCCTTTCGGGTTAGGCGAGGAGGCCCATGTTGCGGGCGCGGCGGATGCCTTTTTTGATGTGGCGCTGCTGGAGGGCGGTGACGCCGGTGACTCGGGCGGGGATGATTTTGCCGTATTCGGTGACGAAGCGGCGGAGGAGCTCGATGTCGTTGATGTCGACGAGCTCGGTGGGCTCGAGGGCGGCTTGGCGCTTGCGGGGCAGGATGTCGGCCTTGGGCTTGCGGGTGCCGGGGCGTTTGGGTTTGATAGGCATGGTGGTGTTCCTTGCGGTTCAGAGTGTTAGAAGGGGAGGTCTTCGAGGTCGCGGCCTTCGGGGTTGGGCTCGGCGGGGGCGGGCGCTTGGGGCGCGGGCTGCGCCTGGGCGGCGCGGGGGGGCTGGGGAGGGGTGTTGGCCGGGGCCCAGTCCCCGCCCATGGAGGCGCCGTTGGTGTCGCGGCGGGCGCGCTCGGGGGCGTAGAGGAATTGGACGCGGTCGGCGCGGACGCGCAGGCGGCTGCGCTTCTGGCCGGTGGCCTTGTCTTCCCAGGTGTCGAGCACGAGGCGCCCCTCGACGAAGATGGGGCGGCCTTTGGTGAGGTATTGGCCGCAGTTTTCCGCGACCTTGCCCCACACGGTGATGTCGACGAAGGTGACCACCTCGCGGGTCTCCCCGGTGGTGCGGCTGCGGAATTGCTCGCTGACGGCCAGGCCGAGCTCGGCGACGGTCTCGCCGATGGGGGTCTGGCGCATGTCAGGGTCCCGCGTGAGGTTGCCCATGAGGAAGACTTTGTTGAGGGTGGCGGCCATGGAAGCTCTCCGTTGGGTGGGTTAGGCCTCGGGCTGCGGGGCCTCTTGGGCGGCGGCCTGGGCGGCGGCTTCCTCGCGGGCCTTCTTCTCGGCGGCCTGCTTGGAGAGCTTCATCTCGACGATGGGGTCGATGGCCAGGATCTGGAGGCGGAAGATTTCCTCGATGAGGGCGTAGCGGGCGCGGAGCTCGTTGACCTTGGCGGGGTCCAGCTCGAAGCGGATGGTGAGGTAGGTGCCCGATTCCTTCTTCTGCTGGGGGCGGGCGAAGGTCTTCTTGCCGAGGTCTTCGGTGCCGAGGACTTTGCCGCCGATGCGGGCGATCTCGCCCTGCATCCGTTCGATGGTTTTCGCCCAGGCCTCTTCGCGGCCGGTTTGGACGAAGATGAAGTGTGCGTCGTACTGCTTCATGGTGAGGTGTTCCTAGAGGGTGTTTTCGGTGCGGGCCGCGTTGTGGCGGTTCTGGGCTTCGGCGAGGCCGTGGTCGACCCAGCAGAGGGCGGCCTCGGCGGCTTCTTGGGCGGCCTCTTGGGCGGCTTCGAGCTCCTTGCCGGCGTAGCGGTGGAGGACGTAGCCGGCGAGGGCGCGGCGTTCCCCGGGTGCGCGCCCGGCGCCGATGCGGACGCGGGCGAAGGCCTCGGTGCCAAGGTTGGCGATGATGCTTTTGAGGCCGTTGTGGCCGCCGGCGCCGCCGGAGGGGCGCACGCGGATGCGGCCGGGGGGGAGGTCGCAGTCGTCGCTGAGGACGAGGAGGTCGCCGGGCTGGCCGCCGTGGTAGCGCAGGAACGGGCCGACGGCGTCGCCGGAGGCGTTCATGTAGGTCTGCGGCTTGAGCAGCCAGAGGGTCTCGCCGTTGCGCGTGGCCTTGGCGGCGAGGGTCTTGAAGCGCTTCTCCTGCTTCCAGGGGCCGGCGCCGAGGCGTTCGCAGAGGGCGTCCGCGGCCATGAAGCCGAGGTTGTGCGGGGTCTGGGCGTATTCGGCGCCGGGGTTCCCGAGTCCTGCGATCGCTTTCATTTCCCTTGCCTGGTGGGGCCCGCGGCCGGTGCTTACTTCTTGGCGTCGGCGGCGGGGGCCGCGGCGTCGTCCTTCTTGGCGCCGATGACTTCGGGCTCGGCGGCGGGGGCGGCCCCGTCGGCGGCGGGCGGCAGCTCGATTTCCTCGTCGGCGGCGACGCAGGAGGCGACGACGGCGTCGCCGTGGGTGGTGACGTGGTACTTGTCGCCGAGGTTGAGCTGGGAGGCCAGGAGCTTGTCGCCGATCTTCATGGCCGAGACGTCGACGTCGAAGCTTTCGACGATGTCGCCGGGCAGGCAGTCGACGTGGACGGCGCGGAGGTCTTGCTCGAGGACGCCGTTGGCGTTCTTGACGCCGTCGGGGACGCCGACGAGGTTGAGGGCGATCTCGACGCGGACGGTGTGGCCCATGTCGACCTCGCCGAAGTCGGCGTGGATGACCTTGCCGCTGATGACGTCGTGCTGGAGCTCGCGCAGGAGGGCCGAGAGCTTGGTGGCGCCCAGGTCGATGGCCACGAGGAGCTGGTCGCCGTGGTGGCCGCGCATGGCCATCTCGTAGTCGTGCGCGTCGAGCTCGATGAGGGTGGGCTCGCCGTTCATGCGCTTGATGATGCCGGGGATCTTCCCGGCGCGGCGCAGGCGGCCGGCGGCCTTGGATCCCTGCTCGGTGCGCACTTGGGCGGTGAGTGTGATCTGGTTCATGGATGTGTGTCCTTGGTTCTGCGAAAAAGCCCGGCCCCTCACGACAGGCGGAAGAGCGAGGAGACGGACTGGTTGTTATGGATGCGGGTGATGGCCTCGGCCAGGAGGGGCGCGACGGAGAGCACCTTGATCGACGGCAGCCCGGCGATGGTCTCGTCGAGCGGGATGGAGTCGGTCGTGATGAGCTCCTCGATGAGCCCGTCGTTGGCGCGCAGGCGGTCGATGCCCACCTGCGTGAGGGGGATGTGGCTGACGACGGCGCGCACGCTCTTGGCCCCGTGCGACTTCAGCAACTTCGCCGCGGCGCAGAGCGTCCCGCACGTCGTCGTCATGTCATCCACCATCACCACGTCACAGCCGTCGACGTCGCCGACGACGCTGAACGCATCCACTTCCGCGGCACCCAGACGCTGCTTCGCCACGATGGCCAGGCCGGTGCCCAGCATCTGCGAATAAGCGTAAGCCGTCTTGACCCCGCCGGTATCGGGGGAAACCACAAGCGGCTTATCCAGCTTCATCTCGCGCAGGTATTTCACCATTACCGGCGCGGCGTGAAGGTGATCCACGGGAATATCGAAAAAGCCTTGAATCTGCTGCGCGTGCAGGTCCATCGTCAGCACGCGGTTCGCCCCGGCGGCCACCAACAGGTTGGCCACCAGCTTGGCGGTGATCGGCACGCGCGGCTGATCCTTGCGGTCCTGGCGCGCGTAGCCGTAATAGGGGAGCACGGCGGTGATGCGGTCGGCCGAGCCGCGGCGCGCGGCGTCGATCATGATCAGCAGCTCCATGAACATCTCGTTGGGCCGCTTGCAGATCGGCTGCACCAGGAAGAGGTCCGCCCCGCGCACGTTGTCGCTGTACTTCACGAACGTCTCGCCGTCCGGGAAATGCCGGATGTCGATCGCCCCGAGCGTCGTGCCCATGCACGCCGCAATCTTCTCGGCCAAGGGCCGATTCGCGCTTCCGGAGAAGACCTGCAGGTTTTCCATCTCGCCGTTCCCTTTCTCAGACGCTGCATGGTTGCCCGACATGGATTCGAACCATGACTATGGGCGTCAAAGGCCCGTGTGCTGCCATTACACCATCGGGCAGCGTCTGTGCGCACGCCCGCCAACAGCCGGCCAAAGCCGGGTGCGCGAGCACGCCTTCCCCCTCCGCACGGGACCCGACCAGCCCGAAAACCGTCGCGCCGCTGCCGCACAGGGTCACCCCTCTGCAACCCGCCGCCCGCAAGGCCTCGGCCGTCCGGGCGACCCCGGGGAACAGCCCCAGGCACGGCGCCGACAGGTCGTTCACGACCGCCCCGGCCACGTCCGAAGGCCCTCCCATCCGGAGGAAGAAACACAAAGTATCCCATAATTCGCCCCCTTTTGTCAAGCCGGGCGGGGCGTGGCGTGGCGGATGGGCAGATGGGCTGATTGGATTGGCGGCGCCGCACGCCCCTGCGGCGGGCGGCGCCGCCGGGCGCCCCGCGTCCCAGGCCTTGTAGACCTGCGGCGTGGGGCAGTGCGTGCCGTCGTTGGCGAGGACGAGCCAGAGCGGCTTGGCCCCGGCCATCGGCAGGCGCTCGACGGTTTCCCCGCGCCCCGTCATCCGCACCGTCCCGTCCAGCACGAAGAGCGGCACGTCCGACCCCAACTCCGCCCCCAGCGCGCACAGCCGCCCGCGGGAGAGGCCCAGGCCCCAAAGGTCGTTCATCCCCCGCAGCACCGCCGCCGCGTCCGTGCTCCCCCCCCCGAGCCCCCCGCCCAGCGGGATGCGCTTCACGATCCGGATGCGCGTGGGCAGGGGCCGCCCCGCCGCGCGCTCCAAGAGCCGCGCCGCGCGCACCGCCAGGTTCCGCTCCGCGTCTTCCGGCAAGGCCCCGAGCCCCACCCCGCCGTCCACCGTCTCCAGCGCCGTCGCCGAGGCCCGTTCCAGCTCCACGTCGTCGCCGAAGCCCAGGGGCACGACGATCGAATCGAGCGCATGGAACCCATCCGCGCGCGTCCCCAGCACGCGCAGACCCAAATTGACCTTCGCCGGCGCAAAAACCTTCATGGCCGGCATTCTACCAAAAAGCGGAGGCCGGGGTGGCCCCGGCCTCCGCCTTGGTCGCGCGCGGGATTTACTCCGCGGGCGTCGCCTGGGGGGCCTCGATGAAGAGGTCGATCTCGCACGCCAGCCCCTCGGCGGAGGAGAGCGCGGGCGCGTTCTCCACGCTCAGCACCACAAGGCCCTGGCCGCGGTTCGCCTCGTCGACCGCCGTGACCTTGGGCGTCGACGCCCCGGGGAGGTTGGTCCGGAGGGTGTAGGCGCACCCGGCGGCGAGGGCGGCGGGCTTGTTCTCGGCGTTGGCGTCCATCGCCTGGGCGGTGACCTTCCACGTGCCGTTCTCGAGGGTGAAGCGGGCGATGCCGAACCAGAAGGCGTAGGTCAGCGTCTTGTTGCCTTCGGCGTCCTCCGTGACGGTGGGCGTGAGGTCCTCGAAGATGTCGAGCGCCTCCTCGAGCGTCGCGCCGTCGAGGTTCCCCGCGGGCTTGCCGTTGGGCGTGAGGGCCACGTCGAAGGGCCCGGTGATGCCGTTCCCCATCGCGTCTTCGACGATGGCGTCCTTGACGGCGTCGCTCACGTCGCCGCCGCCGGGGAGCGGGTTCATCACGGCGAAGCCAGCCGTGAGCGTATCCTCGGCGAGGGCGCCGCCGACGGTCGCCACATGGTTGCCCTCGGCGTCCTCGATGACGATCTGGGCGCCGTCGGGCAGGGTGGTGCCGCTCCCGGCGGGGAGGGTGACGGGGCCGCCCTTGAGGGCCTCCTCGAGGGTGGGCTGGATGGTGACCGTGCCGTAGGGATCTGCGGTGTCGCCCTTCGTGATGACGGGGAGAGGGCGCACGCCCGCGCCCAACGTCACGTCGCCGTCAATCGCGATGGCTTCTTCGACGAAGGCGCTCCCGTCGATCGTCACCTTGCCCTCGACCGTCACCTTGCCGGAATTGATGGTGGGATTGCCGTTGATCGTGACCTTCCCGCTGTCGCCGCGCCCGACGACCGTCAGTGCTTCGATCGTCACCCCATCGGGGATGTCGATGAAGGTCTCCTCACCATCCTTCACGGAAACAAGAACCGTGGAAGGATAGGTCGCATTGGGCCTCCTGCCGCCATACCAATTGTCGGGATTGTTCCAATCGCCGTCCCCGGCAGCGCCCGTCCAGACCACTGGGCGGTCATGGATGGACGAGCTCCAGAAGACATTGCCGTCCGACCCGAGATAACAGAGCCCTGTCTCCGTATAAACCCCGGCAATGTTGGCAAATGCAACTGGGTCGAGCTGCGCGCTCACATTGGGAAGCGACCCCGCCAGTTTCAAGGTCGCGTTCTGAACCCAAGGGAGGCGGAACTCCGTGCCCAAAGCGGTGGTGAGCGCACCAGAGAAGCAGGGCACAGGGCCATGCTCCTCAATGTCGACGATGTCGTCGTCGGAGAGGTTGCGGATGAGCATCGCGTCCTTGCCAAGGCCCATGTCCGCGGCGACGAGGCCATTTTCGGTGTCGCCCCAGAGGCCGGGGTCGGTCTTCGAGGCGGTGGCGGCCTGGTCGGTCGAGCCGGCGGGGTAGGAATAGTAGGTGACGCCGCCGGCGGCGGTGGTCACCTTGACGGGGTTCCACTGCTTGTCGCTCTTGTCCGTGCCCAGATAGAGAATGAGGTCGTAGCGCGGATAAGGGATGTCGCGCAGGCGGAGCTCCGTGTTCGCGCAGGCCTCGCGATAGCCCTGGGCCATCACGCCATATTTCGCGCCGCGGTCGGTGATGGCGGCCGGGTAGCCGTTCTGCGTGCTGTTCTGGTAGGAACCGTAAGCACCGGACGCGATGTCCGTCTCCACCGTCGCGGCCGTGGCGGTGCCGGTGGAGTCAACCAAGCCGGACAGGGAGGCGGCCGAGAAGTCGTTCCAGCGCGCGTTCGGGACGGAGAGCAGGCCCGAATTGCCGACAATGCCCTGGATGGGGCCGGCATTTTCCGGGGTATTGCCCACCTTCCCCACCATATTGACGCTGATGGAAGGGGAGACGTCGACAATCTGGATGACGGCGATGGTACCGCGGCCGGAGTGGATGACGCGGCCGTCGGCGAGCACCTCGCGGTTGCGCGGGCCGCCCTGGACGAGCAGGTCGCCCGAGAGGTTGGGGATGCGCAGGGCGTTCACGCCCAGTTCAGGCGCGTGTTGCAGGGATTCGCCGAAGGCCAGGCCCTTGGCGGCCTCGCCGGAAACCAGGGCGCCGTTGCGCCACGAATAGGTCTCGCCATTGACCGTGACGGGCGAGAAGCCCATGCGGCCCAGGCTCGAATCCTCCCGCAGGCCGCCCGTGGCGTCAATCTTCCACTGGCTGCCGGTGGAGAAGTAGACGATGACGTCGTAGCGGGCGAAGGGGACGTCCTTGACGGCGATGGTGGCCACCTGCGCGGCGGGCGATCCGTCCGCGCCCGGCATGCAGTCGTCCAGATAGGTGTGGAAGAGGGTCGACATGGTCGCGGAGGTGCCGGCCGTCCACGCGTTGTTGGCGGAGAAGGTGACGGAGACGGGCGTGCCCAGGGCAGTGTCCGCGCCGAGCAGCGTGTCGTAGGCGCGCGTCACCGTGGCGGCGCCCTTGACGGCGCGGACCGCGTTGGCAACGCTGGCGTTGGCGTCAAAGAGGTTGACCCAGTTCTTCCCGGGGACGGGGACAAGGCCATAGGCCGTGTCGCCGGAGAGGTTCGCCGTGTAGGTGTTGGTGCCGTTGGCGACGTTCAGGCTGATGGAGCGCCCGGTGGCCCTCGATCTTCAGCGTCGCGCCGGAGGCGATGGTCGCGCCGGTGAGGGCGGCGGTGCCGTCCGTGGCCAGGCCAAGCATGAGGTCGCCGGAAGAGACCGTGACCGTGCCGGCCAACTTCTTGGCGTCGGTGAGGGTAATGGCCGTGCCGGAGATGTCAAGCGCCGTGCCATCCACCATCGTCACGCCGGGGAAGGCGAGGTTCTCGCAGTAAAGCACCAACGTTTGGTAACCAAGCGTGGCATTGGGATAGGTCTTGTTCGTTTCAGTAACGAAGCCGTGACCCTGTTGTGTTTCCGGAACGTAGAACGGTTGCCCGGCCTCCTCGACCTTCTTCACCAGGTAGAGTCCGCCCGTGCGGGTCTCCAGGGAGCTGTTGGCGGGGGCGGTTTCGGGGGAAGCGAAAGCGAAGGTGCCCGAGCCCGAGAGCGGGGTGTTCCAGCCCATGAGCTTGACCGCGTCGCCGACGTAGGAGGCAGGAACCTTGACCATGACCGTGCCGGCGGCGGTGACGGCGTCGGCGACGATGATGCCGCCCGAGAGGGCGGTGGAGGCTTCGAGCGTGGAGCCGTCCTGGAAGGCGACGGTGCCCTCGACCTTGCCGTTGCCGGCGAGGGTGCCGCCGATGGTGGCCGTGCCGCCGTCTGTCAGCGTCAAGGCCTTGGCGCTGACGGCATACGCATAGGGCATCCAGCTGTTCGTCGGCCAAGAGATGGCTTCGTCGGAGGTGTAGGCCTGGCTGTCGACGACCGTCCAGGGGCCGGCCGCGGAGTTGGAGACCTCCAGGCGCCAGCCGCGGGGGTTGCGCTTGGCCACGTCGGCCATCGCCAGGCGGTAGCCGTTGAAGGTAAAGGTGCGGTCAATGCCCGCGTCGAAGAGGAAGGACATCTCGCCGGCGTCGGCGAATTCCTGCCCGGGATTGCCGGAGTCCCACTGGTGATACCACTTCGAGAGCGTGCCGATGACGCCGTCGACGACGTTCTCGTCCGCGTGGTTGTAGCCCTGCCCATAGGCCTGCGTGTGGCTGGAGGTGACCAGGTTCGCGATGTCCGAGCGGCCCCAGGAGACGGGCTCGCCATCGCGCAGGAGCTGGAACTCCGCCAAGGCCACGCTGTCGGGATTCTTGTCCTCGTTGATGGCGGTGATGACCCAGCGCACGAAGCGCGCGGAGCAGTCGGTGGACCCGCTGAAGGTGTAGGTGTCAAGCCAAGTGTTCGTGGCAAATGTTTGGACTTCGGCGTCGGTGTAGGTGCGCGTGTCGAGCGCCGTCCAGGTCACCCCGTCATCGCTGCCGTAGACCGACCAAGCGGTGGGATGGCGGTATCTCACGTCGGCCATCGCCAGCTGGTAACCGTCGAAGGTGAAGGCCTTGCCTTCGCCCGCGTCGAAATCGAAGGTGATGAAGCAATCAAGATTGGTGGCGTCATCCGTGGCCCAGAACCATTTGGAGCTGGTGGCGACCGTGCCATCCATAATCATGGAAGGCGCACATTGGGGCTGGTTGCCAGGATACAACGACCCGGCCAGCGGGGCGTTCAGCGTGGCGCCGTCCCAAGCGACGGGCTCGCCGCCGAGCGTCAGGCGGAACTCCGAGATGGCCAACCCGTTGCCATTGAGCACGCCATTCTTGGTATTCGTGGGATATCTGCGGCGGGTGAGCGCCAGGCGGACATGGCGGAAACTCTGGGTGGAGCCGTTGAGGATGAGCGTGCCGTTCGCCGCGACGTTGGCCGAGGCCGCTTCCAAGCCCTTGTTGCCGGAAAGCGTGAGCGCCGCCGAGGAGGCCACCGTCAGCGCCCCCGAGGCGGTGGGCCGCCCGGCGCCGACGACCGTGTGGGCGCCGCCGTTGGCCGACAGACTCTTGATGGAGACGTCGTGGGGGACGACGATGAATTCCGCGTCACCCGCCCCGAAGGCGTTGTCAGCGTTCTCAGTAAGTGCCCCCCCAATCTGTTGTGCAAGGGCAAAGACGCCCAGCCCAGCGGCAAGGAAGGTGGTAAGCCATGTTTTCTTCATGGGAAGTCCTCTTCTTTTTCTGGATTGGCGCGGGATTTTTACTCGCTTGAGAACGCAAAATCAAGTGTTCTTTTCACAAAAACAAATAGACGTGTGGGGTAACCCGAGGGAGCGATCACAGAGGGCACGGAGGACTCGCAGAGGAACACGGAGACGCACGACGCAGAAAATCACAACGGACACAAAGGGCACAAAGGGGAGGACGGAAAAAGGAAAGGGGAAGGAGAAGGAGAAGGGAAAGGGAAGGGCAAGGGGCGCGGCCCCTTGGACCCCGGCAGGGGGGAAGCTCCCCCTGCACCCGCGGCACGTCCGCGACGTGCCTGACAGGCAACCCAAAAGACTTTGTGTCCTTTGTGGTCCTTTGTGCCTTTGTGAGAGCCCGCGCAGCGAAAACCCGCGGCACGTCCGCCAAGCGGGCGACAGGCTGGGGTGGGCAGAGAGGAGGGCGGCTGGAGGGCGTTGCCCGTCCCAGTTGTCCCAGTGGTCTCAGTGGTCCCAGCCTGCGCCGCCGAAACAGCCGGTCTGGGACCACTGGGACCCCTGAGACCACTGCGACGGCGCCCTTTCCGGGGCGACCCAAAAAACCTTGCGCCCTTTGTGGTCCTTTGTGCCTTTGTGAGAGCCCGCGCAGCGAGTGCCCGCGCGGCGTGTTTATTCTTTTGGGAGGCGGAGGCGGGGGTATTTGAGGTGCCAGCGTTGGCGGGCGGGGACGGTGTGGGCCTCGGGCAGGCGGAACTTGAAGCGCATCGCCACCAGCCGGATGAGCAGCACAAAGCCCGAAACGGCCAAAAAGCGCCAGAAGTAGAAGAAGTCGTCTTCCGGCGCCCAGCGCGTCAGCGCCAGGAAGAGGCCGCCGCCGAGCACCGAGGCCGTGGCGTAGAAGTCGCTGCGCAGGACGGCGGGGATGCGCATGGCCAGCACGTCGCGGATGACGCCGCCGCCCACCGCCGTCATGACGCCGCAGAGCACGATGGCCACCCATTCGCAACCGTAGGCGGCGGCCTTCTCGCAGCCGATGGCCGTGAAGACGCCCAGCCCCACCGCGTCGAGCACCGGGATGACGTTCCAGCGGTCGCTCAGGCGCGGTGCCACGTAAAAGGCCGCCGCCCCCACCGCCGCGCAGATGATCAAATAGCGGCTGTCGGTGAAGGCCGCCGCGGGGGTCGCCCCGATGAGCGCGTCGCGCATCAGCCCGCCGCCGATGCCCACCGCGCACGCCAGCACGATGACCCCAAAGAAGTCCAACCGGCTGCGCCACCCCCGCAACGCCCCCGTCACGGCGAAGACCGCCGTGCCGAAGAGATCCAACCCCAAGATGATGGCATCCCGATGTTCCGTCAAAGCCGACACGTCCATAGCACAGGTATAATAGCATATCGGGAAAACGGAGAACGGAGAACGGAAATCACAAAGGACACGGAAAGTTGTGATTTAAGGAACGGGGCTTGACAGGGCGGGGGCGGTGTGGTATCTTAGCGCGACTTTTGTGATTGAAAGGCTTTCGACGATGAAGAAGGACATCCACCCGAAGTACGAGGACGCGACGATCACCTGCGCGTGCGGGAACGTCATCCACACCCGTTCCACCGTCAAGGCGATGACGTGCAACGTCTGCTCCGCCTGCCACCCGTACTACACGGGCAAGAAGACGGTGATGGACACCGAGGGCCGCATCGACAAGTTCATGCAGCGCTACGGCAAGAAGTAAGCCGCGGCCAGCCCCGCACGAAGACCGGCCCGGGCCCGCGCCCCCGCCGGTCTTTTCGTCAAAACCCCGCGCCATGCCCCTGATCGACCGCGCCCAAATCGCCGCGCGCCTGGCGGAACTGCCCCAGGCGGAGGCGGCGCTTGCCGACCCGGCGGTGGCGGGCGACCGCGCGCGTTACCGCGAGGCGCTGCGCCGCCATGCGGCCCTGCGTCGCCTGGAGGCGGCGGCGCGGGACTTCTTCCGCCTCGCCGACGACGCGGAGGCGGCGCGGGCCCTGGCCGCAGACCCCGAGATGGCCGAGTTGGCGCGCGAGGAGCTGGCCCGCGCCGAGGAGGCCCTGCCCCAGGCCGAGCGGCGCCTGCTGCACGCGCTGTTGCCGGAGGATCCGCTGGACGGGCGCGACGCGATGGTGGAGATCCGCGCGGGGACGGGGGGCGAGGAGGCCGCCCTCTTCGCGGGGGACCTCTTCAGGATGTACGCGCGCTGGGCCGAGGCGCACGGCCACGCGCTGGCGGTGATGGACGAGGCGCCGAGCGAGCTGGGGGGATACAAGGAAATCGTCTTCTCGGTCTCGGGCGGGGAGCGGCCTTACGGGCGCCTGCGCTTCGAGAGCGGCGGCCACCGCGTGCAGCGCATCCCGGCGACGGAGGCGCAGGGGCGCATCCACACCTCCGCGGCCACCGTGGTGGTGCTGCCGGCGGCGGAGGAGGAGGACGCGCTGGAAATCCCCGAAAGCGAGCTGCGGGTGGACATCTTCTGCGCGGGCGGCCACGGGGGCCAGGGCGTGAACACCACCTATTCCGCCGTGCGCGTCACCCACCTGCCCACGGGCCTGGTGGCGCAGTGCCAGGACGAGCGCAGCCAGCACCGCAACAAGGAAAAGGCCCTGGCCGTGCTCAAGGCCCGGATCCTCGACGCGCGCCGGCGGCAGGCCGAGGCCGAGGCCGGGGCCACGCGCCTGACGCTCCGGGGCTCGGGCGACCGCTCCCAGCGTATCCGCACCTACAACTTCCCGCAGAACCGGCTGACCGACCACCGCATCGGGCTGACGCTCTACGCGCTCGACCGCGTGATGGAGGGCGACCTGGATCCCGTGCTGGGGCCGCTCGAGGCCGCCGACCTGGAACAACGCCTGCAGGCCGCGCTGGAGGGCTGACATGGGCTGCGTCGTCTCCATCCTCCACTTCCTCTTCCTGCTGTGGCTGGTGAACCTGGCGTGGCGTTTCCTCATCGCGCCGCTCTTCCTGGGGGAGGAGGCCGCGCCGCGCCGGGCGGTGGGGCGCGAGCGTTACCTGCGCCTGCTGATGCCCCTGCTGGCCAAAATCGCCAAGGCCAACGGCCGCGTGAGCGAACGCGAGATCGACCGCGTGGAGGCGATCTTCCGCAGCCTGGGCCTCTCCGAGGCCGAGCGCCGCATGGCCGCGCGCGTCTTCTCCGAAAGCAAGGACGCGCCGGGGCGCTTCGACGCGGCGGCGCACGAGCTGGCGCGCGCGGTGGGGGACTTCGAGCTGCGCGTGGTCACCTTCCAATACCTCGTCCTGGTGGCCGCCGCCGACGGCGCGGTCTCCGACGCCGAGCGGGCGATGCTGGCGCGCGCCGCGGCCATCTTCGGCATCCCCGCCCCCCTGGCCGCGCAGCTCTTCGCCCAGCTCACGGGCAGAGGCCCCCACCCCGGCGGCGGGCGCGCCGAGCCACGGCGCGAGCCCCATTCCCGCGCCGAGGATCTGGCCCTCCTGGGCCTGCCCCCCTCCGCCGCCGAGGCCGACATCAAGAAAGCTTACCGCCAAAAGGTGAAGGAACTCCACCCAGACCGCCTCCAGGCCCAAGGCCTGCCCCAGGCAATGCTCCGCCAGGCCTCCGAGCGCATGGCCGCCATCAACGCCGCCTACGCGCGCCTGATGGGCAAGGCCTGAGATGCCGCGATCACAGAGGACACGCAGAGGGACACGCAGAGCGAAATCACGACGGACACGAAGGGGAAAGGGAAAGGAAAGGGAAATTGGGGCAAGGGGCGCTGCCCCTTGGACCCGCGGCACGTCTGCGACGTGCCAACACCCGCCAAGCGGGCGACGGGTGAGGGGCGCCCCAAAAGACCTTGCGCCCTTTGTGCGCCTTTGTGCCCTTGTGGTAGCCCGCGCGGCGACAGCCCGCGCGGCGAACGTCTGCCCGTCGCCCCGCAGGGGCGTTTTCTGTAGCCGATGAAGGCTTGCGGCTTTCGCCGCCGCGCGCTCCGTTCTCCGTTTTGTGTCCTTTGTGATTTCCCTTTTCTTTTCGTGGGGAAAAAAGCGCGGGTGGGGCGGATTGTGGTAGAATAATGGGTCAAAAGATTGAAAGTGAGGATTGAGGAATGGATTTGCCGGATTTGACGGGGTTTTCGCCGAACGCGCGGCGCGTGATGCGCCAGGCGCAGGTGGTGGCGCAGCGGTTGGGGCACGACCATGTGGGGTCGGAGCACCTGACCATCGCGCTGGCGGAGGTGGAGTGCCGGGCGCAGGGGATCCTGCGCGCGGAGTTCAAGACGTCGGCCGAGGATCTGCGCATCCGCGTGGAGGCGCAGTGCGCCGCGGGCGGGGTGCAGGAGGCGAACCCGGCGGGGCTGCCGTGGTCCCAGCGGGCACGGAAGATCTGCGACGTGGCGCGGATGGTGGCCGAGACGCGCGGGCGCCAGGGGGTGGACACGACGACGTTGCTTTACGCCATCGTGGCGGAGGGGGGGCTGGGGGCGTTGGTGCTGCGCCAGCTGGGGGTGACGACGGAGGCGTTGGAGCGCTTCATGCCGCAGGTGGACGCGACGGAGCAGGAGTTTGAGGGGCCCGAGGCGATCAGGCCGGGCCAGCAGCAGGCGAAGCCCGAGGAGGGGAAGGAGCCGCGGAAGACGCCGGCGTTGGACACCTTCGGGCGGGATCTGACGGAGCTGGCGGCGCGCGGGAAGCTCGACCCGGTGATCGGGCGCGAGGCGGAGCTGCGCCGCCTGGTCCAGATTTTGTGCCGCAGGAGCAAGAACAACGCCGTGCTCATCGGCGAGGCGGGCGTCGGCAAGACGGCGGTGGTGGAGGGGCTGGCCCAGGCCATCGCGGCCGGGGAGGTGCCCGAGGGGATGCTCGGCAAGCGGGTGGTGGCGCTGGACATGGCGCTGCTGGTGGCCGGGACGCAGTACCGCGGGCAGTTCGAGGAGCGCCTGAAGCGCGTGATCAACGAGGTGGCGCAGAGCGGGCAGGTCATCCTCTTCCTGGACGAGCTGCACACCATCGTGGGGGCCGGCGGCTCCGAGGGGGCGATGGACGCGGCGAACATCATCAAGCCGGCCCTGGCGCGCGGCGAGTTCCAGTGCATCGGCGCCACGACGCTCAACGAGTACCGCAAGGGCATCGAGAAGGACGCGGCGCTGGAGCGGCGATTCCAGACGGTGATGGTGGAGGAGCCGACGGTGGCCCAGGCCCTTGAGATCCTGCGCGGGCTGGCGCCGAAGTACGCCGAGCACCACGGCGTGCGCTACTCCCCCGCGGCGCTCGAGGCGGCCGTGCGCCTGACGGCGCGCTACCAGCCGGCGCGCCAATTGCCGGACAAGGCCATCGACGCGATCGACGAGACGGGCTCGCGCCTGCGCCTGGCCGCCGCGATGCGCCCGGCGCACCTGCGCAAGATGGAGCAGGAGCTGCGCGCCCTGACGAGGCAGAAGGACGTGGCGGTGGCGGCGGACAACTACGACGCCGCCGCCGTGCTGCGCGACCGCGAGACGGCCGCCGCCGAGCGCTTCGAGGAGGAGCTGCGCAAGTGGCAGGGGCGCCGCGGCGCCAAGCGCCTGACCGTCTCGGCCGACGCGGTGGCCCAGACGGTGGCGACGATGACGGGCGTGCCCGTGAGCCAGATGACCGAGGGCGACCGCCGCCGGATGCTGGCCCTGGAGCAGGAGCTCGACGGGCGCGTCATCGGCCAGCACGACGCGGTCTCGGCCGTGGCGCGGGCGTTGCGCCGGGCGCGCGCGGGGATGAAGGACCCCGCGCGGCCGATCGGCTCGTTCCTCTTCCTGGGGCCCAGCGGCGTGGGCAAGACGTTGCTGGCCAAGGAGCTGGCCAAGGCGCTCTTCGGCGACGCGAAGGCGCTCGTGCAGCTGGACATGTCCGAGTACATGGAGAAGCACACCGTCAGCCGCCTGGTCGGCTCGCCGCCGGGCTACGTGGGGCACGAGGAGGGCGGCCAGCTGACCGAGCGCGTCCGCCGCCGCCCCTATTGCGTGGTGCTCTTCGACGAGATCGAGAAGGCCCACCCGGACGTGGCGAACACGCTGCTGCAGATCTTGGAGGAGGGGTGCCTGACCGACGGGCTGGGGCGGCGGGTGGACTTCCGCAACACGGTCGTCATCCTGACCTCGAACATCGGCTGCAACTTCGCCGGCGAGGCGCCGACGATGGGCTTCCTGCCCGGCGAGGCGGCCAAGGGCGTGCTGATGGCGCACGAGGCGCTGCGCACGAAAATCCTGGCCGAGGCGCGCAAGGCGCTCAAGCCAGAGCTGCTGAACCGCTTCGACGAGACCATCGTCTTCCGCGCGCTCGACCGCGAGGCGATGGCGAAGATCCTGAAGGCGGAGCTGGCGGCGGTGCGCCGGCGCCTGGCCGCCAACGGCGTCCACTTCGAGCTCGACGACGCCGCGGAGCGCCTGGTGCTCGACGAGGGCTTCAAGCCCGAGCAGGGCGCGCGCCCCCTGCGCCGCGCCATCGAGCGCCTGGTGGAGGACGCGCTGGCCGACGCCGTCCTGCGCGACGGCCCGCGGAAGGCGCCCTACCTGCTCACCCCCGGCGAGCCCGGCCCCGGCGGCGAGCGTCGCCTCACGGCCGCGGCGCGCCCCGCGCCGGCCGCCGCGCCGCGCAAGGCCCCGCGCCAGCCGCCCTCGCGCCGCCGCGCCAAGGCCGCGCTCCCGGCGGCCTCGTCCACCCATTGACCCCGCCCAACGGAAGCCCGCCATGGCCAAGAACCCCGCCGAATACACCGCCGACAGCATCAAGACGCTCGACCCGATGGAGCACATCCGCCTGCGCACGGGGATGTACATCGGGCGCAAGGGCGACGGCGCGCAGTATGAGGACGGCGTCTACATCCTCCTGAAGGAGGTGCTGGACAACGCCATCGACGAGTTCATCATGGGCCACGGCAAGCGCATCGTGGTGCGCCTGGACTACGCGACGGGCGAGGTCTCGGTGCGCGACTACGGGCGCGGCATCCCGCTGGAGAAGGTCGTCGCCTGCGTGAGCGAGATGAACACGGGCGGGAAGTACAACGACGACGTCTTCCAATTCTCCGTGGGCATGAACGGCGTGGGCACGAAGGCGGTGAACGCCCTCTCGGAACGCTTCACGGTGCGCGCGACGCGCGAGGGGCGCTTCGTGGAGGCCTCCTTCGCGCGCGGCAAGCTGCTGGGGCGCACGGAGGGCGAGACGAAGGAGCGCAACGGCACCTTCATGGCCTTCCTGCCCGACGCGCAGATCTTCCCGAAGTTCACCTTCCGCGAGGAGCACGTCGTGCGCCGCCTGCGGATGTACGCCTACCTCAACGCGGGGCTGACCATCGAGCTCAACGGCGAGCCCATCCGCTCGGAGGACGGCCTGATGGACCTCATCGGCGCGGAGGCCGACGGCGGCCAGCTCTACGGCCCCTTCCACTTCCGCTCCAAGATGCTCGAGGTGGCCTTCACCCACACCAACCACATGGGCGAGGAGTACTACTCCTTCGTCAACGGCCAGTACACCAACGACGGCGGCACCCACCTCACCGCCTTCAAGGAAGGCTTCCTGCGCGGCGTGCAAGAGTTCGCCAAGAAGCGCTACGACGGCGACGTGGCGCGCGACGGCATCATCGCCGCCGTCGCCATCCGCCTCAAAGACCCCGTCTTCGAGAGCCAGACCAAGAACAAGCTCGGCAACCCCGAGATCCGCGCCGCACTCGTCGCCGAGATCAAGAAGGTCGTCGAGGACGAGCTCCACCGCCACCCCGAGGACGCCCAGCGCCTGCTCGACAAGATCGACGAGACCGCCAAGCTCCGCGCCGCCAGCAAAGACCTCCAGAAGACCATCCGCGAGCGCGCCAAGCAGAGCGCCGTGCGCGTGGAGGAGCTCATCGACTGCAAGCGCCACCTCGACAAGGCCAAGGGCAAGGGCGAGGACACCATGATCTTCCTCGTCGAGGGCAAATCCGCCGGCGGCACCGTCGGCACCGCCCGCGACACCCAGACCCAGGCCGTCTTCAAGCTCCGCGGCAAGCCCCTCAACGTCTGCGACCTCCGCCGCGACGCCATCTACAAGAACAAAGAGTTCTACGACCTCGTCAAGAGCCTCGGCATCGAGCAGTCGCCCGACAACCTGCGCTACGGCAAGGTCATCCTCGCCACCGACGCCGACGTCGACGGCCTGCACATCCGCAACCTGCTCATCACCTTCTTCCTGCGCTTCTTCGACCACATCGTCAAGGACGGGCGCCTCTTCATCCTCGAGACCCCCCTCTTCCGCGTCCGCAACGCCAAGCAAAGCCTCTACTGCTACGACGACGGCGAGCGCGCCGCCGCCATCAAGGCCTGCGGCCCCAAGGCCGAGATCACCCGCTTCAAGGGCCTCGGCGAGATCAACGCCAAGGAGTTCAAGGACTTCATCGGCGAGGGCATCCGCCTGACCCCCGTGAACGTCCACGCCGACACCCGCGTCTGGGACACCGTCCAGTTCCTCATGGGCTCCAACACCCCCGAGCGCCGCCGCTACATCTTCGACAACCTCTTCGTCGACAACACCGACTTCTGATGCCCGCCCCCGCCGCCCAAGCGCGCCTCTCCGGGCTCCTGCCCGTGGCCCTCCTCCTGCTCCTCTTCCTGGGCGTGGGCATCCCCTTCCGCGAAAGCGTGGCCCTGCCGGCGATCGTCCCCTTCCTCGCGGCGCTGGGCGTGGCCTTCCTCCAATGCCGCGCGTGCCCCTTCGCCGAGCGCCTCACCCTCACCGCCCGCGCCATGGGGCAGGTCGACGTCATGGTCATGTGCCTGGTCTTCCTCCTGGCCGGGGCCTTCGCCGGGGCGGCGCAGGCCGCCGGCGCCGTCGAGAGCACCGTCAACCTGGGCCTCACGCTCCTGCCGCCCTGGGCCGCCGTCGCCGGGCTCTTCGCCCTCTCGGCCTTCGTCTCCACGGCCATGGGCACCTCGGTGGGCACCATCGTCGCCTTCACCCCCATCGCCGTGGGCATCGCGCTCCAGGCCGCCCTCCCCGGCGCGCTCTGCGTCGGCGCGGCCGTCTGCGGGGCCATGTTCGGCGACAACCTCTCGGTCATCTCCGACACCACCATCGCCGCCACCCGCACCCAAGGCTGCGACATGCGCGCCAAGTTCCGCGAGAACCTCCGCCTGGTCTGGCCCGCGGCGCTCCTCTCGCTGCTGCTCTTCGCCGTCCTGGCCCCCGGCGGCGCGCCCGTGGGCGGGGCGCTGCCCTACAGCCTCCCGCGCCTGCTGCCCTACGTCGCGGTCCTGGCCGCGGCGCTCTGCGGGATGAACGTCGTCCTCGTGCTGGCGCTGGGGACGCTCCTCTCGCTGGGCGTGGGCATCCTCACCGGGGCGCTCCCGCCGGCCGAGGCCTTCCGGGCCGTGGGCGACGGCGTGGCGGGGATGTACGACATCACGGCCATCTCCATCGTCGTGGCGGGCGTGCTGGGGCTGGTGCGCGAGAACGGCGGCATCGACTGGCTCCTCGGGCACGTCCTGCGCCGCGCCAAGGGCCGCCGCGGGGCGCAGGCCGGCATCGCCCTGCTCGTCTCGGCGGTGGACGTGGCGACCGCGAACAACACCGTCGCCATCGTCATGGCCGGGCCGGTCGTCCGCGCCGTCGCCGAGCGCCACGGCGTCTCCCCGGCGCGCGCCGCCGCGCTCATCGACATCTACGCCAGCGTCTGCCAGGGCCTCCTGCCCTACGGCGCGCAGCTGCTCTACGCCGCCGCCGGGGCCACCGCGCTGGGGGTGGCGCTCACCCCGGCGCAGCTGCTGCCCTGGCTCTTCTACCCCCTGCTGATGGGCCTCACCGTGCCGCTCGTCCTGCTCCTGCGCGGCTTCCTCCGCGGGCGCGGTGTGGTATGATAAGGGCAAAGGAGAACGCATGAAAAAAAATCCCTTCCTCGACGACGGGTGGATGCCGAAGTACGACGCGATGACGCCCGAGGCGTGCGCGGCGGCGATGGAGGCGGCCCTGCCCGCGGCGCAACGCGCGCTCGAAGGCGTGGAGAAGCGCCTGGACGTCTCCTGGCAGGGGCTCGTGGTGGCGCCGGCCCTGGCGCTGCGCGCGCCCTTCGAGGCCTGGGGCGCCCTCTGCCACCTCACGAGCGTGGTCAACAGCCCCGCCTGGCGCGAGCAGGAGGAGAAGTGGCAGGCGCCGATCATCGCCCTCTCCCAGCGCGCCGCCCAAAGCCGCCCCCTCTACGAAGGGCTGATGGCGCTGAAGGACGACCCCGCCCTCGCGCCCTGGCAGCGCCACGTGGTGGCCCGCCAGCTCCTGGCCATGCGCCAGGCGGGCGTGGGCCTGCCCGCGCCCCGGCGCAAAAAGCTCAACGCCGTGCAAAGCAAGCTGGCGCGCCTCTCGATGGCCTTCTCGAACAACGTCCTCGACGCCGAGCGCGAGGCGAAGGTGGCCGTCGCGCCGGACGAGGCCGCCGGCATCCCCGCCGACCTCCTCCAGGGCAAGGGCCCGTGGACGCTGGGCGTGGACTTCGCCACCTACGACGCGGTCATGCGCCATGCCGAGTGCCCCGCCGTGCGCGAGCGCTTCTGGCGGGCCCGGGCCTCGCGCGGCGCCCTCGCCCCCCACGACAACACCGCCGCCATCGACAAAATCCTGGCCCTGCGCCGCCAAGAGGCCGAGCTGCTGGGCTACGCCGACTACGCCCACCTCTCCACCGACGCGAAGATGGCCGGCACCCCGCAGGCCGTGCTCGACCTCCTGGCCCCCATGGCCCGGGCCGGCCGCCCCGCCGCCCAGGCCGAGGACGCCGCGCTGGCCGCCTTCGCCAAGGCCCACGGCCACAAAGGCAGGCTCCAGCCCTGGGACAAAGCCTTCTGGGCCGAGCGCCTCTCGCAGGAGACCTTCGGCTACGACGAGGAGGAACTGCGCCGCTACTTCCCCATGGAGCGCGTGCTCGAGGGTCTCTTCGCCCTCGTCGAGGAGCTCTTCGGCGTGCGCGCCGAGCGCCAGAAAGGCGCCCTCCACGCCTGGCACAAGGACGTGCGCTTCTACCGCCTCTACGAGGGCGGCGACCTCATCGCCGGCCTCTACCTCGACCCCTACGCCCGCCCCGGCACCAAGAACGGCGGCGCCTGGATGAACGAGATCCGCGGGCGCGACTTCGAGACCCGCCGCCAGCTGCCCATCGCCGTCGTCTGCTGCAACCAGAAGCCCCCGCGCGGCAAGGCCCCCGCCACCATGAGCTTCTACGAGGTCGCCACCCTCTTCCACGAGGTCGGCCACGCCCTCCAGGAGACCCTCACGCGCGTCGACTCCCCCACCTGCTCGGGCATCAGCAACGTCGAGTGGGACGCGGTGGAGATCGCCTCGCAGTTCCTCGAGCAGTTCCCCTACGAGCCCGCCCTCCTGCGCGGCCTCTCCCAACACGTCGAGACGGGCAAGCCCCTGCCCCCGGCCCTCGCCAAGCGCGTCGTCGCCAAGCGCACCTACCGCGCCGGCAACGCCCTCGTGCGCCAGCTCCTCTTCGCCGAGACCGACCTGGCGCTCCACGCCAAGGGCTTCCCCCGCAAGGGCGACACCCCCCTGGCCCTCCTGCGCCGCACGGCCAGGCGCCTCCTCCCCGGCGGCCTCCACGAGGACGACCGCTTCCTCAACGCCTTCACCCACATCTTCTCCGGCGGGTACGCCGCGGGCTACTACTCCTACAAATGGAGCGAGACCCTCTCCGCGGACATCTACGCCCGCTTCCAGGGCGCCACCGCCGCCCAGCGCCGCAAACTCGGCCGCCGCGTCCGCGAGACCCTCTTCGCCCTCGGCGGCTCCGCCCCCGCCGCGCAGGTCTTCCGCGACCTCATGGGGCGCGACCCGGACGCCGCCGCCATCCTCCGCCTGGAGGGGCTCCTGGGCTGACCGTGTTCCGGGAAATCCCATCGCCCGTGCCCGCCTTCCGCGGCTTCCGCGTGCGCACCTTCCGCCAGGCGCGCGCGGCCCTGGCCGAGCGCACGCTCCGCGGGCGCGTCTTCCACTTCGTCCCCTGGAAGGGCGTGGCCGGCGTCTTCCTGCCCGCCCACGAGTTCCCCGCCGACGCCGCCGCCCTCGAGGCCGCCTGGGCCGGCGCCGGCGCGCCCCTCCCCCACCCCCCCGGGCCCGGCGAGGCGCTCCTCTTCGGCGAGATCCTGCGCGTGCGCCCGCTCTTCGCCGGCGCGGAGGACACGTGGCGCGAGGGCGGGGAGCTCTTCCTGGCCTACCGCCGCCGACCCGACGCCGAGGCCCTCGCGGCGCGGGTCGAGGCCTTCCGCCGCGGCGCGCTCCTGGCGCGGGCGGAGGCGATCCTGGCGGGCTGGGAGGGGCGCCTCGCGCGGCGCCCGGCGGGGCTCGCCGTCTGGCCGCGCCTCAGGAACCGGACGCTTGGGCAGTGCATGCGCTCGGGCGAGATCCGCCTGAACCCGCGTCTGGCCGATTGGCCCGCGGGGATCCTTGAGGAAACGCTCGCCCACGAGGCCGCCCACCTGCTGGAGTTCAACCACTCGCCCCGTTTCTGGCGGGCCCTCGGCGCGTTGCTGCCCGATTGGCTCCCGCGCTCGCTCGTCCACTATTTGGCCTGAGCGGCGAGGGCCTCCGACTTTTCCTCGAGCGCCAGATACTGCTCGACGGCCGCGTCGAGCGCGGCCTGCACCTGGGCCAGCTCCGCCGAAAGCGCGGCGTAATCCGCGTCCGGCGCGGCGAGGGCGGCGTTGAGTTCGGCGACGCGCCCCTCCATCCCCTCGATTTCCCCCGGCAGGGTCTCCAACAACCGCCGCTCCTTGTAAGAGAGGCGCGTGGCGGCATTGTCGCGCCGGGACGGCGCGGTCTTCCTCGGCTCCGCTTCGGCGGGCGCCGGGACGGGCGCGGGTTGACGGGCCAGGGCGGCCTGCCAATCGCTGTAGCCGCCGGGATAGGCGCGGACGCGCCCGTCCTCGACGACGAGGACGGAGGTGGCCACGTGGTCGATGAAGTCGCGGTCGTGCGACACCAGGAGGAGGGTGCCCTGGTAGTTGGCGAGCTGTTCCTCGAGGAGCTCGAGCGTCTCCACGTCCAGGTCGTTGGTCGGCTCGTCCATCACCAGCAGGTTGCCGGGGTTGAGGAAGAGGCGCGCCAGGAGCAGGCGCGCGCGTTCGCCGCCGGAGAGGGCCTTGACGGGCGTGCGGGCGCGCTGCGGGGTGAACAGGAAATCGCCGAGATAGCCGTACAGATGCTTACGGACACCGCCGACGGTGACGAACGCCTTGCCTTCAGCGACGTTCTCCGCCACGGTGGCCTCCGGGTCGAGCGCCGCGCGGAGCTGGTCGAAGAAGGCCGGCCTGACGTTCGTGCCGAGGCGCTGCTCGCCGGCCTGCGGGGCCAGGCGCCCGAGGATGAGGTTGAGGAGGGTGGACTTGCCCGCGCCGTTCCCGCCCAGGATGCCGATGCGCTCCCCGCGCAGGATGCGCAGGGAGACGTCGCGCAGGACGGGGCGCGCGGGGTCGTAGCCGAAGGTGACGCCCTCGCAGCGGTAGACGAGGTCGCCGGCGCGCCCCTCGGCGGCGAGGGTGAGCGTGGCCTGGCCCGCCTGGGCGCGGCGCTCGGCGAACTCCCGGCGCAGTTTCATGAGCGCGGCCACGCGCCCTTCGTTGCGGCAGGTGCGGGCCTTGACGCCGCGGCGGAGCCAGGCTTCCTCCTCGGTGAGCTTCTTGGCCTTGCGCTCCCAGTAGACGGCCTCGTCGGCCAGCAGGTCGGCCTTGCGCCGCAGGAAGGTGGGGTAGTCGCAGTCCCAGCCCGAGAGGACGCCGCGGTCGAGGTCGAAGACGCTTTTGGCGACGGCGCGGAGGAAGGCGCGGTCGTGCGTGATGAAGAGGCACGCGAAGGGCGCCGTGGCCAGGAAGCGCTCCAGCCATTGGATGGAGGCGATGTCCAGGTGGTTCGTCGGCTCGTCCAGCAGCAGCAGGTGCGGCTCCTGCGCCAGGGTGCAGCCCAGCAGGACGCGGCGGCGGAGCCCGCCGGAGAGGGCGTTGAAGGCGGCCGCGGGGGGCAGGCAGAGGCGCGTGCAGAGCGCGTCGGCCACGTGGGCGCGCGCCGGGTCGTGCAGGGCCTCGAGGAGGATCTCGCGCACCGTGCCGGGGCGGTCGGCGGGGACGTCTTGGGGCAGGTAGGCCACGCGGGTGGCGGGGGCCTTGAGCACCTCGCCGGAGTCGGGCTCGAGGAGGCCGGCGATGACCTTGAGGAGGGTGGATTTGCCCTCGCCGTTGCGGCCCGTGACGCAGGCGCGCGCCCCGGGCTCGACCGAGAGGGTGATGTTTTCCAGGACGGGCGCGTTGCCGAAGCCCACCGTCACGTCATGCAGGGTCACCAGTGCCATAGCGCGGGCATTATACCACAGCGCGCCCGTGCGGCGGCGGGGCTTCGCCGAGGGAAGCGCCCTTCCGTTCCCTGATGGCGCGTTTTGGGGTAGGCGAAAAAAGGGCCCCCGGCGGGGGCCGGGGGCCTTTGGCGCGCGTTTTTGCGTCTCAGTAGGCGTTTTCGGGCTCGAGGGCGAAGTAGGCGCGGGGGTGCTTGCAGACGGGGCACAGCTCGGGGGCCTTGTCGCTGATGATGACGGCGCCGCAGTTGAGGCATTCCCAGCGGCGTTTGCCGGTGCGGACGAAGACCTCGCCGGTCTCGACGTTTTTGGCGAGGGCGTTGTAGCGGGCCTCGTGGCGGGCCTCGACCTCGGCGACGCCGCGCATCTGGCGGGCGATGTCGTGGAAGCCCTCGGCGTCGGCCTCGTCGGCCATGCGCTTGTACATGTCGGTCCACTCATAGTTTTCGCCGGCGGCGGCGGCCTTGAGGTTGTCGAGGGTGGTGCCGATGCCTTGGAGGTGCTTGAACCAGAGCTTGGCGTGCTCTTTCTCGTTGTTGGCGGTCTCCTCGAAGATCTTGGCGATCTGGACGTAGCCTTCCTTCTTGGCGACGGAGGCGAAGTAGGTGTACTTGTTGCGGGCCTGGGATTCGCCGGCGAAGGCGTCCATCAGGTTTTTCTCGGTCTTGCTGCCTTTGAGTTCCATGGCACTCTCCTTGTTGGGGTTTCGAACGGGGCCATTATACAAAAAGTCCGGGCCCGGGGGCAAGAACTTTTTGCAATCATTCCAAAAAGCGGCGCTTTCAGCGGTTGCGGAGGGCGGGGTCAAAGACGTCGCGCAGGGCGTCGGCGAGGCGGTTGAAGAGGAGCACCAGCAGGAAGATGGCCAGGGAGACGAAGGCCAGCTCCCACCAGATGCCCTGCCAGAGGCGGGCGCGGGCGTTGTTGATCATGATCCCCCACGAGGGCTCGCCCTGCACGCCGATGCCCAGGAAGGAGATGAAGACCTCGGTGGCGACGCTGGCGGGGAAGCGGATGGAGAAGGAGATGAGCACGATGTGCATCACGTTGGGCAGGATGTGCAGGAAGAGGATGCGCGGGTGCGAGTAGCCCAGGACGCGGGCGGCCTGGACGTAGGCGCGGTCGCGGTGCTTGAGCACCTCGGCGCGGATGTTGCGGCAGACGCTCACCCACGTGGTCAGCCCGATGCCCAGGTAGATGCCGAAGAGCCCTTTGCCGGCGATGAGCGCGATGGCCAGGATGAAGAGGAGCCCCGGCATGGCCGAGACGGTGGCGCACAGCCACACCACCAGGCTGTCCGCCTTCCCCCCGAAGTACCCGCCCAGGCACCCCAGCAGCACGCCCAGCGGGATGGCGATGAGCGAGGTCATCACGCCCACGTGGAAGGCGATGCGCGCGCCCTGGATCAGGCGTTGGAGGACGTCCCGCCCCAGGTTGTCCGAGCCCAGCCAGTAGCGGTGGCGCGTCTCGGGCACCGCCGTGCCGTCGGCCAGGGTGTGGGCCGGCCACGTGGCCACGCTGAGCGGCGGCAGGTAGCGGCTTTCCATGTGGACCTGGTTGTAGGGCGGGACGCGCTCGGGGCCCCAGACAAGGCACGCGGGCGCGCCTTCCCAGGGCGCGCCTTTGTAATAGCGGTAGACGGCCTCGCCGTAGAGCGCGGTGAGGGTGTAGAGCGCGATGGCCACCACGCACAGGCGCGTGACCTTGTCGGCCCACAGGCGGGCCCAGGCGGAGGGGCCGCGGCGCGCGGCGGTCTCGGCGGCGGCGTTCATTGGGCGACCCTCACGCGCGGGTCAAGCCAGCCGTAGGCGATGTCGGTGAGCAGGTTGACCGCTTGGTAGAGGAGCGCGCCGAAGATGACCACGGCGCGGACGACGGACATGTCGGCGGAGTTGATCGCGTTGATGGAGACGCTCCCGAGGCCGGGGATGCCGAAGAAGCTCTCCAGCAGCAGGCTGCCCGTGAAGAGGTAGGGGATGGAGAGCGAGACGTAGGTGACGATGGGGATGAGCGAGTTGCGCAGGACGTGGACGAAGAGCGTGCGCCCGCGCCCGAGGCCCTTGGAGACGGCGGTGCGCACGTAGGGGCGGTAGACCTCGTCGAGGATGGCCGCGCGGTAGAAGCGCACGTCCCCGCCCAGCGAGCTGACCACCCCGATGGCCACCGGCAGCGCCAGGTAGTACGCGCCTTCGTAGCCCCAGATGGGGAAGAGCGGCCATTTGAAGCCCAGCAGGAACTGCCCCAGCAGGATCCACACCACGTAGTTCACGCTCATCAGCGCCGTCGAGAAGGCCAGGACGCCGCGATCCAGCCACCCGCCCTGCGCCGCCGCGCACAGCAGCCCCAGCACCACCCCGAAGAGCGCCCCGAAGAACAAAATCGGCACCGACAGCGAGAGCGTCGGCAGCAGCCCCTGCGCCAGCACCTGCGTCACCGGCTGCTTCGTCTCCACCGACGTCCCCAGATCCAGGTGGGCGAGGCTGACCAGGTAGCGCACGAACTGCGAGTCGAAGAAATGGCGCGTGTGCCGCCGCACCGCCAGCGCGCCGTCCGCCCCCACCAGGCGCGCGCCCTCGGGCACCTCCAGCGCGCCGTCCGCCCCCAACGGCACCGCCCGCTCCGCCCCCGTGGCCGCGTCGCGCAGGACGGCCTCGGGCGCGCCGGGCAGCGCGTAGCGCCCCGGGCCCAGGGAAAAGGCCAGCTCCGTGCCGCCCCCCGGCGCCTTGCGCAGGGCGTCGAGCCGCGCCCAATTCCCGCAGAACAGCGGCAGGTCGTAGCCATTGGCCGCGTCGAAGGCCGCGATGGCCTCCTGCGTGGCGTGCTGGCCCAGCACCGTCTGCGCCGGCGAGCCGCCGACCACGTAGAACAGGACAAAGGAGAGCAGCAGCACCCCGAACGTCGTGGGCACCATCTCCAGCAGCCGCCTCAGCACATAGCGCAACATCGCCCCTATTCTAACAAAACCCCGCGGGGGCGGGCGGCGGGTTTTTGGTATACTGGTGGGCGAACGTTCTTTCAGCGGGAGGCCACGATGGGATACCATGACGAACTGCTCGGCGCCTGGGCCGATTACAACGCCAAGAAGATCACGCCGCTCCAGCTCAAGGCGGTCTCCTCCAACTTCGGCATCTACCAGCAGAAGGACGACGCGACGATGATGCGGATCCGCCGCACGGGCGGCATCGTCACGCTCGGGGATCTGGAGACCGTCGCGGGGCTCCTGGCGAAATACCGCGTGCCCTACGCGCACCTCACCACGCGCCAGGCCATCCAGCTGCACGGCGTGGCGGCGGCGGACGTGGCCGCGTGCCTGGCCGACTGCGAGGCGGCCGGCCTGCGCTTCCGCGGGGGCGGGGGGAACACCTTCCGCAACGTGCTGGTGAACCCGAACAGCGGGCTGCACGCGGACACGGCCTTTGACGTGCTGCCCTACGCGCGCGCCCTCTCCGAGGCCTTCTACGCCTTCGACGCGGCCTACGCCCTGCCGCGCAAAATCAAGATCGCCTTCGCCGACCGCGCGGCCGACCGGATGCTCTGCGCCATCCAGGACCTGGGCTTCGTGGCCGTGGAGAAGGAAGGCCGGCGCTGTTTCGAGACGTGGCTGGGCGGGGGCATCGGCAACAAGCCGCGCGTGGGCTTCAAGCTCTTCGAGGCCCTCCCGGCGGAGGCGTGCATCCGCGTGGCGATGGCGGTGACCGCGCTCTTCCACGACCATGGCGACCGCGCCTGCCGCGCCACCGCACGCCTCCGCTTCTTGCGCGCGAAGCTCGGCGACGAAGGCCTGGCAAACCTCTTCCAAGACTATTACGCCCAGGCCGACGCGCGGGGCTACCCGTGGTGCCCGGAGGCCGACCTCAAGCCGGAGGCGTACCCGCTCTCCACCCTGCCGGAAGGCGAGACGCCCGCGCCGGGCTTCGAGGATTGGCTGGCGGTGGCCTGCGAGCCGTTGGCCGACGGCACCTTCGCGGCGCGGCTCTTCGTGCCGTTCGGGAACTTCACGCAGGCGATGCTGGCGCGCTTCTGCGCGTTCCTGCGCAAATACGGCCTCACGCGCCTGCAGCTGCTGATTTCGCAGGATTTCGTCATCCCGCGCGTCCACCGGCAATGCCTGGCGGCGCTCTACAACGCGCTGCTGCGCGAGTTCCCGGACTTCGACCTGACGCTGCGCTCCTACGTGGGGCACATCCCCACCTGCATCGGCAACACCGTCTGCAAGATCGGCGCGGCCGATTCCCCGCGCATCGGCGAGCGCCTCGCCCGCGTCCTCGACGCCTGGCTCCCCGCCGACACGCCCCAGAAGCGGGCCCTCGCGCGCATCGTCACCACGGAGGTGCGCATCAGCGGCTGCCCGAACAGCTGCACGGCCCACCCCGCCGCGAAGTTCGGCTTCCAATGCCGCAAGTTGGGCGGGCAGGACGTGCTCATCCCCTTCAGCCCCGCCACGGCCGAGCCGCCGACGCTCGGCGAGCCGCTGGCCGCGCCCATCGCCATCGACGACCTGCCGCATTGCCTGCTGGCCAACCTGGGCCTGCTCTGAGGCCGTGCGCCCCGGCGAGGGGAAGGGCCCCCGGCGCCCAGCCGGGGGCCTTCCTTTGTGGGGCGGGGTGACGGCGGGGCGGGGTTTTGGTATCATAGTGCCCCGTTTTGGGCGACGGGCCCGCCACTTTTCGGGAGCGAGAGATGAGACAGACCGGGTTTGACAACGAGGCATACCTGAAGGCGCAGGCCGAGGGGCTGACGAAGCGCGCGGAGGCCTTCGGCAACAAGCTTTACCTGGAGTTCGGCGGCAAGCTGATGTTCGACTACCACGCCGCGCGCGTGCTGCCGGGCTACGACCCGAACGCGAAGCTGCGCCTGCTGCGCGCGCTGGGGGACAAGGCCGAGATCATCCTCTGCGTCTACGCCGAGGACATCGAGCGCAAGAAGATGCGCGCGGACTTCGGCATCTCCTACGACGACGACGCGCTCAAGCTCATCGACTCGCTCCGCGCCTGGGGCATCCACGTCTGCGCCGTGGTCATCACCCGCTTCGACGGCCAGCCCGCGGCGCTCCAGTTCCGCAACAAGCTCGAGGCGCGCGGCATCACCGTGAAGCTCCACCGCGCGGTGCCGGGCTACCCCTCGAACCTCGACCTGGTGGTCTCGCCCGAGGGCTACGGCGCGAACGCCTACGTGGAGACAACGCGCCCCATCGTCGTCGTCACCGGCCCCGGCCCGGGCTCGGGCAAGCTGGCCACCTGCCTGACCATGCTCTACCACGACCGCATGGCCGGGCGCCCGGCGGGCTACGCGAAGTTCGAGACCTTCCCGGTGTGGGACCTGCCGCTGAAGCACCCCGTGAACCTGGCCTACGAGGCCGCGACGGCGGACCTGGGCGACATCAACATGATCGACCCCTTCCACCTGGAGGCCTACGGCAAGGCGGCGGTGAACTACAACCGCGACGTCGACGCCTTCCCCATCCTGCGCGAGATCTGGACGCGCCTGGACCCCACGGGCTCGTGCCCCTACCGGAGCCCGACGGACATGGGCGTGAACCGCATCTCCACCGGCATCGTGGACGACGCCGTCTGCCAGGAGGCCGCGCGCCAGGAGGTCATCCGCCGCTACTTCCGCCACCTCTCCGACGCCGTCGCCAAAGGCTCCAGCGACAAGCACCCCGTGGAGATCGTCGAGCGCCTGATGCACCAGCTGGGCCTGAAGCCCGAGGACCGCCCCGTGGTCGTCCCCGCCCGCCAGGCCGCGCACGACGCCTCGCTGGCGCACGCGCTCGAGGGCGTGGCCTGCGGCGCGGCCCTGGAGCTGCCAGACGGCGCCATCGTCCAGGGCAAGAACTCCCCCAACCTCCACGCCGCCGCCGCCACCGTCCTCAACGCCGTCAAGCGCCTGGCCGCCATCCCCCAGGGCCGCCACCTGCTCGCCCCCGAGACGATCGCCTCCGTCACCCACATGAAGCAGGGCATCCTCAAGGGCAAGTACGGCTCGCTGAACCTCGACGAGACGCTCGTCTCCCTGGCCATCTGCGCCGCCACCGACCCCGCCGCGAAGGCCGCCCTCGAGCGCCTGGCCGACCTGCGCGACTGCGAGATGCACCTCTCGCACATGCTCACCCCCGGCGACGAGGCCGGCCTCCGCCGCCTGGGCATCCGCGCGACGAACGACCCGCTCTTCGCCACCGCCGAGCTCTTCGTCGACGCCTAAAGGAGAAGCCCCATGACGATCCGCATCCTGCCCTCCCTGCTGGCCGCCGACCTGGCGCGCCTGGGCGAGGAGATCGACCGCGCCGCGCGCAGCGGCGCCGACGGCCTGCACCTGGACGTGATGGACGGGCACTTCGTGCCGAACCTCTCCTTCTCCCCGGCCACCGCGGCCCTCTGCCGCAGGCGCCTGGCCGCGGGCCTCGAGCTCAACGCCCACCTGATGATGACCAACCCCGAGCGCTACGCCGAGCGCTTCGCCGAGGCCGGCGCCGACACCGTCCAATTCCACCTCGAGCTGCGCGACGCGCTCAACGTCCGCGCCCTGGCGGCCGACCTCCACGCGCGGAAGGCCCGCGTGGGCCTGGCCCTCAACCCCGAGACGCCCGCCGAGGCGGCCTTCCCCTACCTCGACTGCGCCGACGAGCTCCTCTGCATGACCGTGCACCCGGGCTACGGCGGGCAGGCCTTCATCGCCGACGTCCTGCCCAAGGTGCGGGCCCTGCGCGAGCGCGCCCCGGCGCTGGACATCATGGTCGACGGCGGCGTGAACGCCGAGACGGCCGCGCTGGCCGCCGAGGCCGGCGCCAACGCCTTCGTCGCCGGCTCCTTCCTCTTCGCCCAGGAAGACCTGGCCGCGGCGGTGGCCGGGCTGCGGGCGCGGTGCGCGGAGGCCTTCGCGCGGGCCTGGGGCAGGTGAGCATGGCGGCGGCGACGCGGGCCTCGAAGGAATTGGCGCGCTTCCCGGTGGGGAGGCTGCTGTGGAAGTATTCCGTGCCGGCCATCATCGGGATGCTGGTGATGGCGCTGTACAACGTGGTGGACCGGCTGTACGTGGGGCGGTGCGTGGGGCAGGAGGGGCTGGCGGGCTTCGCGCTGACCTTCCCGCCGATGATGGTGATGCTGGCCTTCGGGCTGCTGTTCGGGGTGGGGACGGCCACGCGGATCTCCATCGCGATGGGGCAGGGCAAGCGCACGGTGGCGCAGTGCTACCTGGGCCAGGCGGTGTGCTTCTACGCGATCCTCTCGCTGGTGGTCTACCCGCTGTGCGCGCTCTTCGCGGAGCCGATCCTGTGGGCCACCGGCGGCACGGAGCAGACGATCCCGTGGGCGGCGGGCTACCTGCGCGTCGTCTTCCTCTGCGCCATCCTGCAGTACATCGGCTTCGGGCTGAACCACACGATGCGCGCCGAGGGCCACCCGAACAAGGCTCTCTTCACCATGCTCTTCGGGGCGGTGGCCAACGCCATCCTCGACCCCTTCTTCATCTTCGAGGAGGTGCCGCTGGGCTTCTGCACGCTCCCGGGGCTGGGGCTCAAGATCCAGGGCGCGGCAATCGCGACGGTGCTCTCGCAGGGCGTCTCCTCGGCCTGGGTGCTGGCGCACTTCCTGCGCCGGGGGGCGGCGCTGCGCCTGCGCCTGGGCTTCGTGCGCCTGTACCGCCCGCTCTTCTGGAAGGTCGTCGTGGCGGGGCTGCCGCCCTTCGCGCTCAACCTGGTGGGCAGCGGCGTCACCGCGCTCTACGCCGTCCTCTTCCGCGCCTTCGCGCCGGACGCGCGCACGGCGGAGGTGGAGATCGCGGCCGTGGGCGTGGTGATGACGGTGCAGATGCTGGTGTGCATGCCCGTGCTCGGCGTGGCGCAGGGGATGCAGCCCATCCTCGGCTTCAACTATGGCGCGCGCAACTACCGGCGCCTGACGCAGACCTTCAACCTGGCGGCCTGGTGGGGCGGCGGCTACATCTTCGTGCTCTCGGCCGCGGTCATGCTCCTGCGCCGGCCCCTCTTCCTGCTCTTCTGCAAGGAGGAGATGGCCGCCGAGCTGCTGGCCGTGGGGCCCACCGACCTGCTCGTCTTCTTCTGCGGCTTCTCCTTCGTGGGCTACGCCATCTTGGTGGGGCAATACTTCCAGAGCATCGGCCGCGGCGGCGTGGCGCTGGCGATGAGCCTCTCGCGCCAATGCTTCCTGCTGGTGCCGCTCATGCTCCTGCTCCCGCCGCTCCTGGGGCCCATCGGCGTCTGGTGGGCCGCGCCCATCTCCGATGTCCTCTCCGTGCTCGTCGCCCTGGGCTTCCACCTCCACGAACGCCGCCGCATCGGCCGCCTTATCGCCCTCCAACCCGCCTGATGAAAGGAGCCGCCATGCGCCTGCCCCTCGCCCTCGCCGCGCTCGCCGCCGCCCTGCGCCTCTGCGCCGAGCCCCTCCCCCTCGAGGCCCTGCCCGAGACCTTCCTGCGCGGCGAGCGCCCCGACGCCTGGCCCCGGGAGGGCCTCGTGCTCCTGGAATGCTGGGCACGCTGGTGCGGCCCCTGCCTCCGCGCCATGCCCCACCTCGAGGCCCTCCACCAAGCGCTCAAGGGCGAGGGCGTGCGCGTCGTCGGCGTGAACGTCTGGGATCGCGCCACCGACCGGGAGATCCTCGACTTCCTCGCCCGCCAGCCCACGCCGCCGACCTACGACCAGGCCGTCGACCGCGCCGGCGCCCTCCCCAAGCGCCTCGGCGTCAAAGGCATCCCCCACGCCATCGCCGTCCGCGGCGGCGACGTCGTCTGGCAGGGACACCCCGCCACCCTCACCGCCGAGAAGCTCCGCGCCCTCCGCGACGCGCGCAAACCCCGGGAAGAGGCCAAGCCCGACCCCCTGGCCGCCACCCTCGCCCTCGAGGCCCGGGCCGACGCGGCCGCCGCCCGGGGCGACTGGGCCGCCGCCCAGGCCCTTCAGGCGCAGGCCCTTCGGGCACACCCCCTCGCCGCCAAGGCCGCCCCCGGCGCCGACCCCGCCGCCGGCGCGCCGGCCCTCGGCCGCCTCCCCGAGCGCCCCTGCGCCCAAACCACCGCCGAGGGCGACGCCGCGCCCTACGCCGCGCTCCTCGGCGAGCCCCTCCCCGCCGACGGCCTGCCCACCCTCGTGGCCTACTGGCCCAACCCCTTCTGGATCGCCAAGCTCAACTGGGCCACCCTCGCCAGCCTCCCCGACCGCCGCCTCGCCAAGGCCCTCCCCTACCCCCACCGCGTCCTCACCGTGGCCCCGGCCAAGGCCAGGCCCCACCTGGAAAAGCTCCTCGCCCCCCTCGCCTGGCGCGGCCCCGGCCCCCGCTTCGCCGACGATGTCCCGCCCGGCCTCTTCGGCGTGGACGGCCGCTTCAACCCGCCCTTCGTGGCCTACTTCCGCGGCGGCAGGCTCCTTTGGAAAGGCCCGCTCGAGGCCCTGCCCGCCGCCCTCCGCGCCCCCACGCCCCCCGCCACCCCCGAGGCCGCCCAGGCCGCCGCCAAGCAGGAGGAGGCCCGCCAGGAGGCCCTCGCCGGCGCCTTCCGGAGCCTCCGCTCCGCCGCCCCCGCCGAGCGCGACGCCCTCCTCCGGGGCCTCCTCGGCGAGCCGCTCCCCAGGGGCTGGGGCACCCTGCTCCTGCCGCAGATCCTCGCCACGCCCTACCAGGCCAAGGATCTGGACGAGGGCAAGCGGCGCCTCGATTGGTGCCTGGAGACCTTCAAGGACGACCCCGGCGCGCTGGAGATGCTTCTCAAGGTCGTCGACGCCTGGCCCGAGCTCGCCCTCGAGACCGTCCCCCGGCAGAGCCGCGCCGCCGAGCGCTTGGCCGAGCTGAACGACCGCGACGACCCGGCCTACGCCCAGGCCTGGTTCACCGTCGCCGCCGAGCTGGCCGCGCGCGCCGGGGAGGGCGACCGCGCCGCGGCCCTTTACGCCCGCGCCCTCGCGGCCTCGCCCGCGGCCTGCCGTCTGCGGCAGTTCCGGGCCCATCTCCCCGCCCTTCCCACCCGCTGAACACAGAGGCAAGCATGAAGGTTGGCATCCTCACCTTCCACTCCCAGATCAACCACGGCGGCGTCCTCCAGGCCTTCGCCCTGCGCGAGACCCTCGCGGGCATGGACCACGAGGCCTTTCTCATCGACCGCCGGCCGGACGCCGAAAACAGCCTGCTCCTGGGGCCCTTCGCCGTCCACAACCCCTTCAAGTGGGTGGACATTCTCCTGGCGGCGGCGTTCGGCTACGGCATGGGCGCGCACCTGCGGCGCATCCTGCGAACCATCCGCTTCGTCCGCCGCCGCCTCAACCGCACGCCCTACCATTTCGTCTCGTGGGGCGAGCTGGCGGGGCGCGACCTGGGGCTCGAGCGCATCGTCGTGGGCAGCGACCAGGTGTGGAACCCCGCCTTCGCGGGCCTCGCGACCTTCCTGCTTGTGAACGCCGAAATAACTCTGCCCCCCCTCGTCAGTTATGCGGCCAGCATCGGCGCGCCGACGCTCCCCGCGGAGGTTCAGGACCTCTTTCGGAAAGGGCTGCCGCGCTTCGCCGCCATCAGCGTGCGCGAGGCCCGCGCCCAGGAGCTGCTGGCCGAGCTGGGCTTCGAGGCCACGCTCGTCCTTGACCCCACGCAGTTGCTCCCCGCGGCGCGGTGGCGCGCCTGCTTCGGGCTGCCCGAACGCGGCGGGGCGGGGGCGCGGCCCAGGCTGGTGTGCTATTTCATGGATGGCTACCTCTCGGACACCTGCCTGGAGCGGCTCGAGCGCCTGGAGGCCTTCGCGCGGGAGGCGGGGTGCGACGTGGCGGTGCTGCTGGAGAACTGGGTGTTGCCCAAGTTCCGCCGCAAACGGCGCGTCCTGCGCGACAACGCCCGGCGGGTGGCCCGCGCCCGCGCCCTGCGGCGCGTCAAGGTGCTGAACGGGGCCGGGCCGGAGGATTTCCTGCGCGCCTTTGCCCAGGCCGATTGGTGCGTCACCGATTCCTTCCACGCCCTGCAGTTCTCTTCCATCTTCGGCCTCGACGTGCGCTTCCTGCGCCCGGCGGCGGAAGGGCTGCGCAAGGACATGTTCACCCGTATCACGAGCTTCGCGGAGGACTTCGCGCGCGGGCCGCTCATCCAGGACGGCCTGCCCGCGGCGCTGGCCTCCCTGGCCGCCGGCGAGCGCGTCGCCTTCGACGAGGCGGCCCTCGAGGCCGGGCGCGCCCGCTCCCGCGCCTGGCTCGCCGAGGCCCTCGCCAAGGCCGCGCCGTGAGGCGGGCCGCGGGGAGAAGAAACTTTTGCGCTTGCACTTTCGCTCGGAATGGGGTATTCTTTCCGTGAACGTGAGAACCAACCTAGCGAGGACGCTATGAAGAAATCGATTGTGGCCCTTTTCGCCTGCCTGTCCCTGACCGTCTGCGCGTTTGCGCAGGAGGCCGAGGCGGCGGCCGCCGAGCAACAGAAGCCCGCCCAGCCCACGCGCGTCGAGACGCGCACCATCTCGCCGGTCTGGTTCGCCCTGCAGGGGGACGAGACCGTCGACATCGTCGGCCTGCGCCTGGGCATTTGCGGCAAGTGCAACGACCTCACCGGCCTGGATCTCTCCATCGCCGGCGAGGCGGTGAACGCCTACGGCCTGCAGCTGGCCCTCGTGCGCAACAACGTCATCGACCGTGCCGGCGCCCTCCAGATCGCCATCGGCGCGAACGGCGCGGGCGAGCTTTCGGGCATGCAGGTGGGCCTGCTCAACGAGGCCACCATCGCCAAGGGCCTGCAGGTGGGCCTCATCAACGCCACCAGCGACATCCGCGGCGTGCAGGTGGGCCTCATCAACTCGACCGACTCCATCTACGGCTACCAAATCGGCCTCATCAACGTCATCCGCTCCTCGCCGGTCACCTTCTTCCCGATCCTCAACTTCATGCTCGGGTACTGAGCGATGGCCGATTGGAAGCAGGAGCTTGAGAACATCTTCCTGAGCGACTCGCAGGCCTCGCGGGCCGAGCGCGAGAACGCGCGCTTCGTCCGCTTCCTGCGCGAGGTCGCCACCCCCGCGCTCGAGGAGGTGGCCGAGGAGATGCGGCGCCTGGGGCGCGTGGCCTCGGTGCGCGCCGCGCCGGCCTCCACCATCCTCACGGTCTACCGCGACGGCAACGTGGAGGAAATCTGCTACTCCGTCACCCGGCAATACGTCAACGACGGCATCCTCCCCCGCGCCAACGCCCGCGTGGTGCGCATGAACGCGCGCACCACCAACCACGACGAGCCCTTCCGCCCCGAGGGCGTCAAGTACACCATCGACGACGTGACGAAGGAAAACGTCATCCGCTCCTTCCTCACCTTCTACCGCATGACGAAAGGGCAATGAGATGGGCTGGAAAGGCCCAGACCCCTACGCAGGACAACGCCCGGAGGCAACCCTGGGCGTTTCCTTTGCCCGGCGCCTCTGCGTCTGGGTCGGCACCGGCTTCGGCATCGGGCTGGTGGCCCCCTGCGCGCCGGGCACCTTCGGCTCGCTGCCCGGCGTGGCGCTGGCCGTGGCGCTGGCCGCCTGGATGCCCTGCTGGTGGGCGCAGGCGCTCCTCTGCGCGGCGCTCGCGCTCCTGGCCGTGCCCGTCTGCGCCGTGGCCGAGGACTGCCTGAAGAAGAAGGACGACGGGCGCATCTCCGCCGACGAGTGGATGCTCTACCCCATCGCCACCATCGGCCTGCCGCTGGCCGCGTGCCCGTGGCTCATCCCCGCCACCTTCCTGGTCATCCGCGCGCTGGACGTGATCAAGCCGCCGCCCGCGCGCCAGCTCCAATTCCTCCCCGGCGGCTGGGGCATCGTGGCCGACGACTTCGCCGCGCAGCTCTACGCGCTGGCCGCGAACTGGGCCCTTTGGGTGTGGGTGCTCCGCCCATGGCTCGGCTGAGGGCACGCGCGCTCCTGCTCTGCGCGGCGGCGCTCCTGGCCTGCCGCGCCCCCGCCGCCGCGACGCCCTCGGTGCTCGAGCTGCAGGGGCAGCACGCCGACACGCGCCGCCCCGACATCCTCTTCCTGGCGCCCAAGCCCACCGCCGAGCCCCGGGCCTACGCCGCGGCCCTCGACGCCGCCGAGGCCGCCGGCACCGCCCTCCCGAACGCCTTCCTGGCCGACGCGGACTTCCGTTCCGGCGGGCCCCTGCCCATCCTCGAGGCGGCGGGCTACCGCTTCCTGCCGGTGCGCGACGTGCCCTGGCGCGAGGCCTGCGAGACCCTCGCCGGGATGCTCGCCCTGCGCCGCCGCTCGCGCGTGGAGGACGGCATCGCGCTCGACCCGCTGTGCGTGCTGCTGTGCGAGGACGCCGCGCCAGAGGATCTCGCCGCCACGCTCCCGGCGCTGTTGGCGACGGACGCGCTCGTCATCCTGGCCCCGCAGCGCGGCGGCCTGCCCCTGGTCGTCTGCTGGCGCAACGTCGTCTGGCCCGCGCACCTCGACCCCAAGCCCATCGGCGCCGACCATTGGATCCCCACGGTGGCCGACATCGTGGGGCTGCCGCCGCCGGCGGCGTGCGCCGCGGCATCCATCTTCCCGCTGCTCACCGGCGTGGGCTACCAGCGGCCGCTGGAGGAGCTCCCGCCCGCCCAGCCCGCGCCCGGCGAGAAGGGCGCCTACACCATGCTCAGCCACTTCGAGGATTGGGAGGGGCCCTGCCCGTGGGTGCCGGACTTCACCAACGCGACGGCCTGCCGCGCCTCCGAGCGTCTCTTCCTGCCGCACGCCCTGCCGCTGCCGGCCGAGGACGCAGGGCTGGTGGAGCCCTCGCGCGGCACGCAGGGCTTCTACGTCCGCGCCGAGCAGGCCGCGCTGGACCTGACCTTCCCGGCGGGGGTCTCGGCGGTGGTGCGCGTGGGGCAGCGGCCCGTCTTCTCGGTGTGGGAGCCCGCCGAGCCGGCGCGCTGGCGCCTGGAGGGCCCCGAGCCGCAGTTGATCGAGCTGTTCATCGTCACGCCGCCCGGCTTCGACCACGCGGCGCTGCCCATCTTCCAAAAGCCCGAGACCCCCGACTGAGGCCGCCATGAGAGCCCTCGCCGCCCTGCTTGCCCTCGCGCCCGCCGCGCTCTTCGCCTACGCGCCGCAGTTCTCGCGCGGCGGCTACTTCCCGGCCGAGGGCTCGCCGCGCGCGGTCGCCTCGATGAACGTGGGGTGGGATTTCGCGCGCGGCGACGGCTTCCAGGCGCGCGTGAACCTGCCGCACACCCTCAATGTCGTCGGCTTCGAGGCCAGCGGCGGCTCGAACTACCAGGGGCCGGCCACCTATGAGAAGCGCTTCGACTGGACGCCCAAGGGCGCCCGCCAGTTCCTCCATTTCGAGGCCGTCATGGGCAAGAGCGAAATCTTCCTCAACGGCGAGAAGGTGGCCGAGCGCTTCGGCGGCTACCACCCCATCCACCTCGAGGTCACCGGCAAGCTCAAGCCCACCGGCAACCTCCTCCGCGTGGAGTGCGACAACTCCGACGACAAGGACTACCCCCCCGGCAAGGTTCAGGAACAGCTCGACTTCTCCTACTTCGGCGGCATCTACCGCGACGTCTGGCTCATCGAGACCGGCCCCGTCGCCCTCTCCGCCCCCGGCACCCAGGGCGGCGTCTACCTCGCCACCAAGCGCCTCGCCGAGGGCAAATGGCAGGTCACCGCCCGCGTCGCCCTCGACGGCCAGGGCACCGTCCGCCGCCTCTACGAAGGCAAGGAGGTCCCCGAGACCTTCACCGTCGACAACCCCGCCGAGTGGACCCCCGACACCCCCGCCCTCCACTTCCTCCGCGTCGAGGCCATCGCCCCCGACGGCACCCTCTCCGACGCCGCCGACGTCCGTTTCGGCTTCCGCGACGTCCAGATCACCCCCGACCAAGGCCTCATCCTCAACGGCAAGCCCTGGCGCAAGCTCATCGGCGCCAACCGCCACCAAGACTTCGCCTTCGTCGGCAACGCCATGAGCAACCTCCTCCACTACCGCGACGCCGTCAAGCTCCGCGAGGCCGGCCTCACCCTCATCCGCAACGCCCACTACCTCCAGGACCCCGCCTTCATGGACGCCTGCGACGAGGTGGGCCTCTTCGTCATCGCCAACACCCCCGGCTGGCAGTTCTGGAACAAGAAGCCCATCTTCGGCCAGCGCGTCCTCGACGACATCCGTGCCATGGTCCGCCGCGACCGCTCCCGTCCCTGCCTCCTCCTCTGGGAACCCATCCTCAACGAAACCTACTACCCCGGCGACACCGCCAAATCCTGGGTCGCGGCCGTCAAGCAAGAGGCCGACCTCGGCCCCGACCTCTGCGCCTGCGACTCCGGCGCCAAGGGACAGCAGCACTACGACATCATCTTCCGCCACCCCGCCGGCTCCACCAACGAAGCCCACTCCGTCGGCCCCGAAGGCAACCGCCCCACCTTCACCCGCGAATGGGGCGACTGCGTCGACGACTGGAGCTCCCACAACTCCCCCTCCCGTGCCGACCGCGCCTGGGGCGAGATCCCCCAGCTCATCCAGGCCCGCCACTACCTCGACACCACCGACCCCGACTTTCCCGTCACCTCCCTCACCATGCTCCTCGCCCAGCCCCCCAAGCACTTCGGCGGCGCCCTCTGGCACAGCTTCGACCATGCCCGCGGCTACCACCCCGACATGTTCTACGGCGGCATCATGACCTCCGCCCGCCTCCCCAAGACCTCCTACTGGATGTTCAAGGCCCTCCTCACCCGCACCCAGCCCGCCCCCAAAATCCCCAACGTCCACCTCGGCCCCTTCGTCCACGTCGCCCACGACCTCACCCCCTTCTCCCCCGCCGAGATCGACATCTATTCCAACGTCCCCCTCGCCGGCCTCAACCTCTTCGGCCAGCCCCTCAAGGAAATCGCCCCCTTCCGCTACACCACCCAGGACGGCAAAGGCTTCTCCTTCTATAAGCTGAAAGACCTCGACCGCTCCAAGAAGAAAGCCCAGGTCCAGATCGCCGGCACCTACGGCGGCAAGCCCTTCGCCAAGAAGGCCTCCTACCGCCGTACCGGCCTCAACCTCCGCCTCGACACCATGCGCACCGACCTCATCGCCGACGGCTCCGAGCTCGTCCTCGCCGTCGCCACCCTCACCGACCCCGACGGCACCCCCAAGCACCTCGCCACCGAGCGCATCCGCTTCGCCGTCGAAGGCCCCGCCGAGATCGTCGACACCGAAGACCGCGCCCTCAACCCCCAATACACCCGCTACGGCGAGGCCGTCGTCCTCCTCCGCCTCGGCACCGAGCCCGGCAAGGTCACCCTCCGCGCCGAGGTCGACCGCCCCGGCCGCCACGTCACCGGCGCCGCCGCCCTCACCTTCACCACCAAACCCTCCCCCATCCCCCTCATCTGCGACAAACCCGCCCCCCTCGCCCCCAGCCCCACACTCTCCGGCCGCCCCCAACCCCCGCCCCTCGACCTCTCCGAAGTCGAGGCCCAGCAATCCGCCTTCGGCGAATAACCCCCCGCCGGCCATGGACGCCCCCAAGGCACCCCCACGTGAACCCCGCGGCGCCCCGCGACAGGCGGGCGCGGCAAGGAGGCTCCTGCGCGCGCTGGCGTGGCCCTTTTGCGTCTGCTTCTCGGGGCGGGCGGCCGCCCTGGCGCCGATGGGGGGCGGGTTGGCGCTGTGCTGGCTGGTTGAACTCGCCGCCTTTGCCCTTCTCGGCGCGCGGTGGGAAGGGTGGCCGCGCGAGGCCGGGGAAATCCTCTTTGCCGTCGGGTTCTTCGGTGGGTTCGCCGTCACGGCGCTCTTCGGCCTGTTGGCGCTCATCGGCGCCTGTTGGCGCGACAAACCCTGGCTACTCTTCTTTGCGCTCGTCCTCACCCCGGTGGATTTCGTCGTCCACTTCTTCTTCTCCTATATCGGGCTCATCTCCGTCGTCGGCTGCTGAGCCCGCCCGCGCCGCGCCGATTTGGTATACTGTGGGGCAACAAAGGAGAGAACGATGTTTCCCATTGTCGCCAAGGAACAGCTGTCCGCCGAGGTCTACTCCATGTGGATCCACGCGCCGCTCATCGCCGAGGAGCGCCGGGCCGGCCAATTCATCATCCTGCAGCTCGACGAGCAGTTCGGCGAGCGCATCCCGCTGACCATCGCCGACGCCGACCCCGCGAAGGGCGACGTGCGCATCATCTTCCAGGCCGTCGGCTACTCCACCAAGAAGCTCGCCCTGATGGAAGTGGGCGAGGCCCTGCCCGTCTTCCTCGGCCCCCTGGGGCGCCCCACGCACATCGAGAAGCGCGGCACCGTCGTCTGCGTGGGCGGCGGCATCGGCGTGGCGCCCCTGCACCCCATCGCCCAGGCCATGAAGGCCGCCGGCAACAAGGTCATCGTCATCATGGGCGCGCGCAACAAAGACCTCCTCATCATGGAGGAGGACATGCGCAAGATCGCCGACGAGCTCATCGTCTGCACCGACGACGGCTCCTACGGCCGCAAGGCCCTCGTCACCGAGCCGCTCAAGGAGGTCTGCGAGCGCGAGAAGGTCGACGAGTGCGTCACCATCGGCCCGCCCATCATGATGAAGTTCTGCGCCGAGACCACCCGTCCCTTCGGCGTGCCCACCATCGCCTCGCTCAACTCCATCATGATCGACGGCACGGGCATGTGCGGCGGCTGCCGCGTCCTCGTCGGCGGCAAAATCAAGTTCGTCTGCGTCGACGGCCCCGAGTTCGACGCCCACCAGGTGGACTTCGACAACCTGATGAAGCGCAACCGCACCTTCGTCCCCCGCGAGCGCGAGGAAAACTGCAACCTCCTCCGCATGGCCGAAGAAAAGACCAAATAAGGGAAGCACCATGAGCTTTGTTTCCAAGGAAGCGCTTGAGGCCCGCGCGGAAGAGACCTGGGCCGCCATCAAGGACAAGGCGCTCACGCCCAAGGAGCGCACCGCCATCGCGCAGCAGGAGATGCCCGTGCAGGAGCCGGGCGCGCGCAAGCGCAACATGAACGAGGTGGCGCTGGGCTACTCCGAGTGCCAGGCGCGCGTCGAGGCCAGCCGTTGCCTCCAATGCAAGAACGCCCCCTGCATGAAGGGCTGCCCCGTGGCCATCGACATCCCCGGCTTCATCCACCAAATCGCGCAAGGCGACTACGCCGCGGCGCTCGGCGTCATCCGCCGCACGAGCATCCTGCCGGCCATCTGCGGCCGCGTCTGCCCGCAGGAAAGCCAGTGCCAGAAGTTCTGCACCGTCGGCGCCATCCACAAAGACGTCAACCAATCCGTCGCCATCGGCCGCCTGGAGCGCTACGTGGCCGACTGGCAGCGCGCCCACGAGGCCCAGGCCCCCATCGACAACAGCGTCAAGCCCGAGACGGGCAAGAAGGTCGCCGTCATCGGCTCGGGCCCCTCGGGCATCACCGTGGCGGCGGACGTCCGCCGCGAGGGCCACGCCGTGACCCTCTTCGAGGCCTTCCAGAAACCCGGCGGCGTGCTCGTCTACGGCATCCCCGAGTTCCGCCTGCCCAAGGCTATCGTGGACAAGGAGATCCAGGGGCTCAAGGCCATGGGCGTGGACGTGGAGCCCAACTTCGTCGTCGGCCGCACCCGCAAACTGCGCGACCTCCTGGACAAGGACGGCTACGACGCCGTCTACGTGGGCACCGGCGCCGGGCTTCCCCGCTTCATGGGCATCCCCGGCGAGGAGCTCGTCGGCGTCTTCTCCGCCAACGAATACCTCACCCGCGCCAACCTCATGAAGGCCTACGACAAGGCCGATGCCGCCACCCCCTACTACCCCGCCAAGCGCGTCGCCGTCCTCGGCGGCGGCAACGTGGCCATGGACGCCGCGCGCATGGCCTTCCGCCTCGGCGCCGAGGAGGTTTTCCTCATCTACCGCCGCTCCCGCGCCGAGATGCCCGCCCGCGCCGAGGAAATCGGCCACGCCGAGGAGGAGGGCGTCGACTTCCGCTTCCTCTGCAACATCGAGCGCATCCTGGGCGACGAGAACGGCGTGGTCAACGCCATCGAGTGCCTGCGCTATGAGCTGGGCAAGCCCGACGCCTCGGGCCGCCGCAGCCCCGTGCCCATCCCGGGCTCCGCGTTCACCCTGCCCATGGACGCGGTCATCATCGCCATCGGCAACGCCTCGAACCCCCTCATCCCGCAGACCACCGACGGCCTGGAGATCGACCGCAAGGGCCACATCGTGGTGGACGGAAACCAGGCCACCAGCCTCCCCGGCGTCTACGCCGGCGGCGACATCGTCCTGGGCGCGGCCACCGTCATCCTCGCGATGGGCGAAGGCCGCCGCGCCGCCAAGGCCATCAACGCCTACCTCGCCGCGAAGTGAGCCCGCCCCCACCCCACAAAAAAAGGCCCCCATCACGGGGGCCTTTTTTTGTGGGGCAAGACGCCTCTCAGTCCTGGCCGGCGCGGGTCTTGACCCAGGCGTGGAGGGGGGCGAGGGCGGCGCGCCAGGCGGCGGGATCCTCGCGGAGGGCGAGGAATTGGCCGTAAAGGTGGAGGAGGGCCTCGAGGTAGAAGGCGGCGCGGTCAAGGCGCTCGTCGACGTCGAGCTTGCGCTTGGGCGCGGGGGCCTCGGGCGCGGCGCCGGGGCGGTTGCGCGAGGGGAGGCCCTGGAGGGCGTCGGGCTCGGCGCCGGGGGCGGCCTCGCCTTTGGGCTCGACGATCTTGAGGGAGCGGACGGCGAAGTCCTGGGCGTCGAGGGTGGCGGTGACGACCCAGTCGGCGCGGGTGAGGGTGAGCTTGGCGCGGCGGAGGCGCTTGCCGTTCCAGAGGGCGGTGCCGAGCTCGGGGGTGTCGAGGGGGGTGCCGTTGCGCAGGAGCGTCTCGTGGCAGCCGGGGGCGTCGTCGGCGGAGAAGGTGAGGGGGCCCTCGAAGAGGAGGCCGCAGCGCTGGCCCTCGAGGTCGAAGACGGCGCTTTCCTTTTCCCAGCGGTGGAAGAGCCAGGTGAGGAACTCCTCGCCGAGGGCGGGCTGGGCGGGGGGCTGGACGGCGGGGTTGGGGGTGAGGGGGAGGGGCTCGAGGGCGTTGGCGTCGACGCCGCGAAGGCGGTAGGCCGCGCTCTCGGGGCAGCAGAGGACGGGCATGACGCCGGTGGTCTCGCGGAAGAAGGGGCAGAGGAGCTGGAGGGCGTTGTCGGTGAGGGCGGTGGCCAGCAGGAGGCGGCGGCGCAGGTCGATGGCGCATTCCATGGAGCCGAAAGCGGGCTGGGCGTCGCGCAGGAGGGCCTCGGCGACGCGCTCGCGGACCTCGGTCTTGGCGGCGCGGGGGAGGAACTCGACGCCGCGGGCGCGGCGCTCGACCTCGAGCTCGGAGAGGAGGGTGGCGCGGAGGTAGCTGGGGGGGACGGCCTTGCGGGCGGTGACGTGCGCCAGCCACAGCCAGTCGCCGCGCCAGCAGTGGGCCTCGGAGAGGTCTTGGTCGAGGGCGTGGAGGGGGCCGGCCCAGCCGTGGAGGGGCTGGTCGCCGGTGAGGGTCTTGAGGGGGGGAAGGGGGCGGGCGGCGAACTTCTCGACGTCGCCGGGGACGAAGTCCTTGGACAAATAGAAGGCGTGGAAGGAGAGGGAGCCGGATTCGAAGCCCATGGGTCTGTCACTCCGTTTCTTGGGCAAGGCGCTCGCGCAGGCGAACAAGCCAGATGGTGAGTTCGTAAAGGGCGCACATCGGGACGGCCATGATCAGCTGGGAGAGGACGTCCGGCGGCGTGAGGAACATCGCGACGGTGAAGATGAGGATGATGGCCAGGCCGCGGTGGCGGCGGAGCGCCTCGGCGCTGACGATCCCCAGCCACCCCAGGGCCAGCAGGATGAGGGGGAACTGGAAGGCCAGCCCGAAGGCCAGGAGGATCTTGAGGACGATGGAGACGTAGTTGTTGGCCTCAAGGATGGTGGTGGGGACGTTCATCCAGCCGTTGAAGGCGATGAGCATCTTGAGCGCCAGGCGCAGCGTGAAGCCGTAGCACAGCCAGACGCCGCCGACGAAGAGCACCAGCCCCGCGCCCAGCGTGAACAGCAGCAGATTGCGCTCGTGCCGCCGCAGCCCCGGGAAGACGAAGCGGGCCACGAAATAAAAGATGGCCGGCAGCGCCAGGATGGTGCCGCCCCAAAGGAGGGTGGACATGAAGATGTTGAAGCCCGCCCCCACCTCCAGCCCCTGCACGGTGACCTGCCCCTCGAGCCCGGCCTGGCGGAGCGGCCACTGCAGCGCCTTCATCACCCACGGCGCGAAGGGCGCGATGAGAAGCATGGCGGCCACCCACGAGAGGGCGCAGCGGATGATGCAGTCGCGCAGGTCGATGAAATGCTCGATGAAGGGGCGCGGCGGGTCGAACTCGTCCTCATGCGCGCGATCCTCGGGCGTCTCGGTGAAGAGGCGGCGGAAGGCGCGCGCGGCGCGGCCCTGGCGGGCGGCGCTCACGGGCGCGCCTCCGCGGCGGGGGCGGCCTCGGGCGCGGCGGGCGCGGGCGGGGGCTCGGCCCCGGCGGGCGGCGCCGGCGGCTCGGGCGCGGGGTCTTGGGGCAGGCCGCCGGGGACGGGGGGCGCCCCCCAGGCGTCGTCGGGCGAGGCGGGGGGCGGCGCGCCGTAGGCGGCCTCGGCCTCGGCGACGGCGGCGTCGAGCTTGGCGGCGAGCTCCTCGTCGGTGGGGACGAGCTTGTCGAGGTCCGCGGCGGCGGTGTTGAGGCGGTCCTCGAAGGCCTGATCCATGTTCATGAGCTGGCGCTTGAACTCGTCGCCGGCGCGGCGGGCCATGCCCATCCACCGACCGAGCTTGCGGGCGGCCTCGGGGAGGCGGCGCGGCCCCAGGACGATGACCGCGACGAGGAGGATGATGAGTGTCTCGGCGAAGGACATGGGCGGGCGGCGGCGGGCCGTCAATCGCAAGCCGTGGGCCGCCCGGGCGGCGGCTCACGGCTCACGGTCGGCGCGCGGCTCACTTGTAGGGGACGAACTCGGCGCGGCGGTTGAGGCGGTAGGCCTCCTCGTTGTGGCCGGGGTCGGCGGGCTTCTCCTCGCCGAAGGCGCGGGTCTGGAGGCGCGCGGGGTCGATGCCGTAAGCGGCGATGTAGTCGCGGACGCCGCCGGCGCGCTGCTCGGAGAGCGAGAGGTTGTACTCATTGGAGCCGCGCTCGTCGCAGTGGCCCTCGATGATCATGACGTGGGAGGGGTTGTTGAGGAGGTACTGCGCGGCGGCGTCGGCCTTGGCGAGCTCGTCCGGGGGCAGCTCGTAGCTGTCGAAGGTGAAGAGCAGGGGCTGGAGGCCGGAGTCGGTGACGCGGGCGTAGCGGTCCTCGAAGTTGCCGGAGGCGCCCTCGGCGAAGGCGCCGACATTGGGGTCGTTGGGGTCGTAGGCCGCGGCGTTGGGGTCGACGGAGAGGCCGTCGCCGGCGTAGGCGCCGTCGGCGGAGCCCTCGAGGCCGGGGCCGCCTTTGGTGGCGCAGCCCGCGAAGGCGAGGGCGGCGGCGAGGGCACAGAGACAAATGGGGGTACGCATCGTTTGCTCCTTTGTTGTGGTTAGTTGCTCCAAGCGGGGTTGAGCCAGTCCGCGCCGCCGCCCGAGAAGGGGCTGTAGGGCTCGGCGCCGCCCTCGGCCGCGTCGAGCACCCAGATGGAGGCGCGGCGGCCTTGGGTGCGGGAGGTGACGACGTGGCGGCCGTCGGGGGCCCAGGAGGGGGATTCGAACTGCTCGTTGAGGGGGGTGAGGAAGCGGGTGGAGCCTTCGCCGCGGTCGGGGTCGATGAGGGCGATGCGGTAGGGCGCGCCGCGCTTGGTGGCGAAGACGATGCCGCGGGGGCCCCAGTCGGGCTGGACGTTCTCGCCGCCGCGGAGGGTGAGGCGGCGGGATTGGCGCGTGGCCACGTCCACCACGTAGAGCTGGGGCGAGCCGGAGCGGTCGGAGACGTAGCAGATGCGCGTGCCGTCGGGGCTCCAGGCGGGGCTGGCCTCGGCGGCGAGCTTGGTCTCGGTGAGGCGGGTGAGGGCGCGGGTGCGCGTGTCCATCACGTAGAGCTCGGGGTTGCCTTGGTGCGAGAGGATGAGGGCCACCTTGGAGGGGTCGGCGGGGGAGGGCACCGCGCCGGTGCTCAGGCCGCGGAAGGAGGCGAGCTTGGTGACGCGGCGGCTGGCCACGTCCGCCACGAAGACGGCGGGGTAGCCCAGGCGGTAGCTGGTGAAGTAGACGGAGCGGCCGTCGGGCGACCAGCGGGGGCCGACGATGGGGGCGCCGTCGGTGGTGATGCGGGTGAGGTTGTGCCCGTCGTAGTCGCAGACGTAGAGATCCTCGATGGCCTGGCCGTCGCGCCGCACGCCGGTCTTGGCGACCATGGCGAAGCGGCTCCGGGCGATGCCTTCCTCGCCGGTGGTGGCCTTGACGATGGCGTCGGCCAGCTCGTGGGCGTGGCGGCGGGCCTGCGCGGCGTCCTGCGCCGTGCGCGCCCAGCCGAAGCGCTTGCCCGGCCAGCCCACCGTGAGGTTCTGCGAGACGCCGTCGGCCCCCGCGGCCGTGCCGGCGACCTTCACCTGGCCCTGGCCCTCGGTGAGGCGATACCACCCGCACCGGAGCAGGTCGTTGCGCAGCGTGGCGACGAAGGCCTGCCCCGCGCTCCCCTCGCCGCGCGCCTCGGCCATCGTGAGCGACTGGCGCGAGACGCCCGAGACGTTCACGTCGATGACCGGCCCGGCCGCCTGGGCCACGCCCGCGGCGACTGCCAAAAGAATGCCGATGAACCGTTTCATGGTTCCCTATGATACCAAATCCCGCGGCGTTCGGGGCGGGTGTGCTACAATAAAGCCAAAGGAGCATGCCATGGAAACCGTGACCGTCAAAGGGATGATGTGCGACCATTGCCGCGCCGCCGTGCGCCGCCTGCTCGAGGGCTACCCGGGCGTGACGCGCGTGGAGCAGGCCGGGCCCGACGCCTTCGCCGTGGAGGGCGGCCCCCTGCCCGAGACCCTCGCGCAAGACCTCGCCGAACTGGGCTACGGGCTGGCGCCGTGAACGCCCCCGCGCGCATCGCCGTCATCGCCAACGGCGCCCCGCCCGAGACGCCGGGCGAGCGGGCGGCCCTGGCCCGTTGCGGCGCGTGCGTCTGCTGCGACCGCCTGCCGCCCGAGGGCGCCCCGCCCCTCCTGCAGGTGGTGGGCGACGGCGACACCCTGCGCGCGGCCGTGCCGCCGGGGTTCCTCCACCGCGAAAGCGAGCAGGAGACATGCGACCTGGCCAAGGCCATCCGCTGGTGCCGCCGCCACGCGCCCGGCGCGCGGCTCGACTACTTCGCCGTCACCGGTCGGCGCGAGGACCACACCCTCGCCAACCTGGCCCACATTTACGAGACGGCCGCGCGCGCGGCCGTGCTCACCCAGGCCGGGCGCTTCGACCTCTTCCCGGCGGGGGCGCACACCCTGCCCGCGCGGCCCGGCGGGGCCGTCTCGCTGATTTCCCTGCGCCCCCAGCGCGTCACCGCCCGCGGCCTGGCCTGGCCGGTGGAGGGCCTGGCGCTGGAGAGCCTGTGGCGCGCGACGCTCAACCGCGCCGCGGCCCCCGAATTGAGCCTCGTCTGCGAGGCGCCGCTGTTCGTCTACCAACCTTGGAGCGCACCATGAAACGTCTCTTGCTGGCCTTCCTGCCCCTGCTCGCCCTGGTGGGCTGCTCGCCCTACTGGTACAAACACCCGGAGGAGTTCCAGGTGGCCGACTCGCGCCTCAGCTGGCTGCAGATCTATTACCAGGCCTCGCCCGAGGCCCCGCGCGTGCGCTGCGACATGCGCAACGAGGGGCAGATCACCATCCTCGAGGGCAAGTCCGTCACCGTGGGCGACGACTTCAACATTGACTACCGCGCGCCCACCTTCGGCGACGTGCGCAAGTATTACTACCAGATGGACCCGACCCTCTTCCGCCAGACGCTCCAGCTGCTGGTGGACACCGGGCTCTTCAAGGAGGAGGGCGCGCCCGACGACGACACGCCCCTCTACCCCAAAGTCCTCGTCCGCGCCAACATCAACCACAAGAAGATCGAGAAGTTCACCTACGACGAGGCCCTCATCAACGAGATCCGCACCCAGCTCTTCCAGTTCAAGATGTCCGGGCGCCTGAACTGATGGCCGGCCCCGCCGCCGCCCTCCGCGACCTGCGCGCGGCGCCCGTCCGGCGCCTCATCCTGCGCCTGGCGCTGCCCACCATCGCCAGCATGCTCATCTCCGCCTTCTACAACGTGGCCGACGCCTGGTTCGTCGGGCGCCTGGGCACCGCGAGCGTGGCGGCGGTGGGCGTGGGCTTCCCCGCGATGGCCGTCATCCAGGCCACGGGCTTCTTCTTCGGCCACGGCTCGGGCAACACCCTGGCGCGGATGCTCGGCGCGGGGGACCGCCACGGCGCGCGGCGCATGGCGGCGGTGGGCGTGGTCTGCTCGGCCCTCGCCGGGTGCCTCATCGCCGCGCTGGGGCTGGCCTTCCTGGGTCCGCTGGCCGTGGCGATGGGCGCCACGCCCACCATCCTGCCTGAGGCCCGCGCCTACCTGGCCTTCGTCCTCCTGGGCGCGCCGGCGCTCTGCGCCAGCCTCACGCTCAACAACCAGCTCCGCTTCCAGGGCAAGGCCGCCCTGGCGATGGTCGGCATCGTGGCCGGGGCCGCGCTCAACTGCGCGCTCGACCCGCTCTTCATCTTCGTCTTCGGCTGGGGCGTGGGCGGCGCGGCGGCGGCCACGGCGCTGAGCAAGCTGGCCGGGTGCCTGCTGCTGTGGCGCCTGGATCGGCGCGCGGCGGTGGTGCCGGTGCGCCTGCGGGCCTTCGCGCCCACCCGCGCGGCGCTCAGAGAGGTGGCGCGCGGGGGGGCGCCCTCGCTCTTCCGGCAGGGGCTGGCGTGCGTGGCGATGGCGGCGCTCAACCACGCCGCCGCGGCGTATGGCGACGCGGCGCTCGCGGGCATGAGCATCGTCACGCGCCTGACGCAGTTCGTCGGCTCGGCGTTGGTGGGGCTGGGGCAGGGCTTCCAGCCGGTGTGCGCCTTCGCCTACGGCGCGCGGCTGTGGCGGCGCGTCTACGAGGGCTTCCGCTTCCTCTGCCAGGCGGGGGCGGGCTTCCTGCTGGCGGTGGCGGCGCTGTGCTGGGCGTGGGCGCCGGAGGTGGTGGCGCTTTTCCAGACGGGCGACGCGCAGGTGGTGGCGGTGGGGGCCGCGGCCCTGCGCTGGCAGATGGCCACCTTGGCGCTCTCGGCGTGGATCGTGCCGTGCAACATGATGATGCAGGCCATCGGCAAGCCGGTGCGCGCCTCGCTCTTGGCCGCCAGCCGCCAGGGGCTCTTCTTCCTGCCGGCGGTGGCGCTCCTGCCGTGCTGGTTCGGGCTGGGCGGGGTGGTGGCGGCGCAGGCGGCGGCGGACGTGCTGGCGGCGGCGCTGGCGTTGCCGCTGACGTTGCCGACGCTCCTGCCCCTGCGGCGGGGCGAGGCGGCTTAGGGCGACGGGGCAAAAAAGAAGAGGAGGCGCGCCGGGGTGCGGGCGCCTCTTCCTCGGGGCCGTCGATCGCGGGCCTGGCTTACGCCATCTTGGCGATGGCCTGGGCGGTGCGGGATTTCTTGCGGTCGGCGGTGTTGCGCTTGATCACGCCTTTCTTGGCGGCCTTGTCCAGCTTGGAGGCGTAGGCGGAGACGGCGGCGAAGGCGGCGGTCTTGTCGCCGCCGGCGATGGCGGCCTCGACCTTTTTGCGGTAGGTGAGGAGCTCGCTCTTGACGGAGCGGTTGCGCAGGTTGGCCTTGGCGGCGGTCTTCACGCGCTTGGCGGCGCTCTTGATGTTCGGCATGGTCTGATGTCCTTGCGTTGATCGACGAAAACGTGTCCGGGAACCTTTTGGTTCCAATTGCGAAGCGACACAATAGCATATCTTGGGCCCGCTTGCAAGCGAAATCGTCCGCGCGGGGGGCCCGGGGCGGGGGGCTTAGGGTTGGGCGGGGGCTTGGGGGGCGGGTTTGCGTTTGCCGCGGCGGGGGCGGCGGCGGCGCCCGGCGTGGGGGTTGGGGAGGGCGCCGTGGGGGGCGAGGCGGACGTGGAGGGCGTCCCAGGCGGCGAAGTCGGGGGCGGGGCGCGCGGGGTCGAGCGCGGCGATGAGCTGGGCGCCTTGGCGGAGGTCGGGGTAGAGGGGGTGGCGGATGAAGCGGCCGTCGGAGGGGGTGCCTTTGGGGGTGGCGTCGAAGCGGTCGCGGTGCTCGATGATGTCGAGGGCGGTCATCCAGACGGCGCGGGGGAGGCGGTATTTGTGGATGATGGGGTTGAAGGCTTGGAGGGCGGCGGCGCGGCGGGCTTGGCGGAGGTGGGCGCGGGCGCGTTTGGGGTTGGGCTCGGGGGCTTGGGGGGCGGTTTGGGCGAGGGTTTGGCGGATCATGGGCCAGTAGAGGGCGACGAAGGCGACGGCGGGGGTGGGCTCGCGCGCGGCGGCGGCGCGGTCGAGCGCGGCGAGGGAGGCCCAGGTTTGGTCGCGGTGGGCGGGGGCGGCGCGGAGCCAGGCGTCGAGGGTGGGCAGGAGGGCGCGCAGGACGCCGGTTTCGTGGGCGAGGCGGAGGCAGCGTTGGGTGGCGCCGGGGAGGAGGAGGCGTTGGATTTCCTCGCAGAGGCGGGAGGTGGAGGCGTTTTCGAGCTCGGGGGCGTAGCGGCGGATGGCGCGGAGGTCGGCGGGGCAGATGTCGAAGCCGAGTTTGGCGGCGAAGCGGAGGGCGCGCATCATGCGCACGGGGTCTTCGCGGAAGCGGATGTTGGGGTCGCCGATGGCGCGGATGCGCCGGGCCTTGAGGTCGCGGAGGCCGCCGACGTAGTCGATGACGGCGAAGGTGCGGATGTCGTAGAAGAGGCCGTTGACGGTGAAGTCGCGGCGGAGGGCGTCTTCCTCGGGGGTGCCGAAGGTGTTGTCCTCGGCTTGGTAGAGGCCTTGGTCGTCGGGGGCGGCGTTGGGGTCGGGGGCTTTGCGGAAGGTGGCGGTCTCGATGACCTTTTTGCCGAAGACGATGTGGGCGAGGCGGAAGCGGCGGCCGACGAGGAAGCAGTTGCGGAACTCGCGGCGGATTTCGTTGGGGCGCGCGTCGGTGCCGACGTCGAAGTCTTTGGGTTTGCGGCCGAGGAGGAGGTCGCGGACGGAGCCGCCGACGAGGTAGGCCTCGTGGCCGAGCTGGGAGAGGCGGTAGAGGACTTTGAGAGCGTCGGGGTCGATGTCTCGTCTGGAGATGTTGTGCTGGGTTCTGGGGAGGATGACGGGTTTGGGCTTGCGGTGGAAGAGGAACATGTCGTTTGGCTTTCGTTGCGGGCGGCGTCACCAGGCGTTTTCCTCGGCCTGGCGGCGTTGGCGTTCTTCTTTGACGCTGCGGGTGTGGTCGCGTTGGGCGTCGAGGCGCACCTTGTCGTATTTGTCGTTGAGGCGCTGGACTTCGGCGAGGAAGGGGGAGTTGCCGAGCTTTTTCTGGTATTTGAGCTCGTCGGCGACGGCTTTGGCGTAGGCGTTTTTGTCCTTGAACCAGGCGAGGCGGTCGCCGGCGTAGCGGGGGTCTTCGGCGTTGGGGATGTTGGTGAAGGCGCCTTGGAAGATGGCGTTGCGGACGTAGAGGGCCCACTCGTTGGTGATTTTCTTCTGGTTGCGGGGGGAGTTGTTGATGGAGAATTGGTTGCGCAGGAGGGCGGTGAGGTCGGCGCCGGCCTGGGTGCCGCCGAAGTCGGTGTTGCGGGCGAGGGCGGTGGCGCCGGTGGCGCCGTCGGAGACGGAGACGAAGAAGTTGCCGAAGCCTTCCATGAGGTCGAGGATGCGCGTGGCGTTGCCTTTGCGCGCCTGGGCGAGGCGGAAGACGACGTCGGTGTTGGCGACGCATTTGAGCATGGCCGAGCGCAGGAGGGCCTCTTGCTGCTCGGCGCTGGCGTTGAGGGCGGGGTCCGCGTTGGCGGTGTAGAGGTCGAGGACGTGCAGGGCCATGCGGGAGTCTTCCCAGTTCTGGAGGCCGATGTTCATGGCCTCGCAGAGGCCGATGTGCCAGCGGACGTTGTTGCGCTGCTCGTTGTCGGCGTTCTGCGGGGTCATGCGCGCGAAGCCGGTGAGCTTGGTCTCGGGGTCGGTGACGGGGCCGTAGAGGGGCGGGAGCTGCCAGCCGACGGTGGAGACGGCGATGGTGTCGACGGAGTGGTTGAGCGTGGCGCGGAACTTGCCGCCGGCGTAGTCATACGTCATGAAGGCGCGGTGGCCGGGCTGGCCCATGCCGGCGGCGGGGGTGCCGATGGAGCGCTGGGCGAACTCGGCGAGGGTGGAGAGGCGGCCGCAGACGCCGCCGTCGGCGAGGATGCGGGGGGTGGCGTCGGGGTGCCAGGCGGCGTCCCTGTAGCGGATCTCGGGCTTGGTGTAGTCGAAGGAATAGGTGGCGTAGCCCGGGACGTTGCCCTTCTGCTTGTAGTACGCCCACCAGTAGGTGGATTCGTCGACGGGATCGGGCTGGGTGAGCAGGAGCAGGAGGGGCCAGGGGGCCTTGGAGAGGGGGAAGAGCTTGGAGCGCTCGGCGCCCTTTTCCTCGTAGCGCAGGATGCGCAGGCAGAGGTTCTCGGCGAGGGTGCCGTCGGTGCGGGGGGGGAAGCGGCCGGCGGCGTGGGCGATCTTCTCCCAGGGCAGGGACTTGGGCTCGCGCCCGGCGAGGTCGACGCCGGTCTTGGCGCGCAGGGCGCCGGCGTTCATGCCGACGAGCTCGGAAACCTGGGTGCGGGGGTTCTTCTTGAGCCAGGCGGCGAGGGCCTTGGCGGGCTGGTCGCCGCCGAGGTCGAACTTGGCGTGGAGGGCGCGGAGGCGGGCGAGGCGCTCGGCCTCGTCCTGGAAGAGCCTGCCGTCCTTGTCATGGGCGAGGGCGGATTCCTCGGGGGGGGTGACGTCGCTGTTCACGGCCCAGCCCTGGCGGGTCTTGACCTGCTGCTCGAGCTCGGCCTTGCGCTTGGGGTCGAAGGTAAGGTTGCGCGTCTGAAGCGTGCCGTAACGGTCGGCGGTGAGGGAGCTGTCGAGGATGCGGCGCGAGCGGTTGGCGACGGCGAAGGCGATGAGCAGCTGCTGGTATTTCTCGGCGTAGGCCGGGCCGACGAGCTTGGCGAGCTTGACGAAGTTGTGGATGACGTTGGGGTTGGGCGGGTATTCGAGGCTGAAGCAGGCGTTGAAGACGGCGGGGTGCTGCTCCAGCCACAGCCAGGTGGCCTCGCTGAAGTGGAGCGCCGGCGCCACCTGGCGCATACAGAGGTCATAATAGGCCTGGCGGACCTCATCGTTGAAGATGAAGCCCGAGTCGTACAGCGCGGCGTCCAGCCAGCGCAGCTCGGCCTTGCCCGTCGGCGGGATGGGCTGGCGGCGCGCGCCGTAATCCACCCGCTGCGCGCCGGCCACGGCCGCCGCGAGGAGGGCCGCGCAAACAAACAGCGTCCGTCTCATGGTTTTATGATAGCACATTCCGCGCCCCTCATTCATGCCTCAGCGCGTCGATGGGGTTCAGGCGCGAGGCGCGCCACGCCGGGTAGAAGCCGAAGACCACCCCGATGGCCGCCGAGACGCCCGCCGAGACGAGGATGGCCCCCAGGCTCACGCTCACCGGCCAGCCCAGCACGTGGGCGATGACCACGCTGGCCAGGCGCCCCACCCCGATGCCCACCAGCCCGCCGAGCAGGCACAGGAGCACCGATTCGGTGAGGAACTGCCACAGGATGCGCGCGCCGCGCGCCCCCACCGCCATGCGCAGCCCGATCTCGCGCGTGCGTTCGGTGACGGAGACGAGCATGATGTTCATGATCCCCACCCCGCCGACGACCAGCGAGAGCATGGCCACGATCAGCAGCAGGCTCGTCATCAGCCCGCTCGTCGCCGTCATCGTCTTGAGCATCTCGGACATGTCGCGAATCACGAAGTCGTCCGCCTCGCCGGGGCCGATCTTATGGCGGCGGCGGAGCACCTCGGTGATCTGCGCGATGGCGTCGGGCACCTGCTCGGGGGTCTTGGCCGAGACGGTGATCTGGTTGATGTTGTTGAAGCGCACCGGCAGCAGATAGTTCTGCGCCTGCACCGAGTCCTGCTCCGGGTAGGTCGTCGCGGAGGTGGCCGGGTAGACGTCCGAGGTGTCCGACTCCGTGGAGGCCGAGCTCGCGGCGCCGGAGGCGCCGGTGGCCGAGCCGCCCGAGCGCGAGAGGCGGTTGCGCATCGTCGTCCACGGCACGATGACCGTGTCGTCCTGATCCATCCCCATCATGTTCGCGCCCTTGACGGGAAGCACGCCGATGACGCGGAAGAGCACGTTGTTCAGGCGCAGGTCCCGCCCCACCGCCTCCTCGCCGGGGAAGAGCTCGCGCCGCACCGTCTGCCCGATGACGCACACGCACGCGGCCACGTCCACCTCGCGCTTCGTGAAGTAACGCCCGCTCTCGGGCGTGCCCCACGACTGCACCGTGAAATAGTCCTCGTTGCCCGAATAGACCGTGAAGGGCGTCCAGTTCCGGTTCCCCGCGATGGCCTGGATGCCGCGCCGCGAGAGCGAGGGCGTCACCGCCTCCACCGAGAGGCACTCGGCCTTGATCGCCGCGCAGTCGCCCTCCGTCAGCGTCACCGCCCCGCCCGAGCCCGAGCTGATGCCCGCGGTCTGCGTGGCCCACGGCCAGATCATCATCACGTTCGTGCCCATGTTCGAGATGGAGCTCTTGATGGATTTCGAGGCGCCCGCGCCGATCTCCATCATCGTGATGACCACCGCCACGCCGATGACGATGCCCAGCATGGTCAGCAGCGAGCGCAGCACGTTGCGCCGCAGCGAGACAAAGGCCGAAAGGAGCTGTGCCAAAATCATCGCGCCCCCCTCACTTCTCGGTGTACGTCCCGCCCACGATGCGCCCGTCCTTGATGTGGTAGGCCTCCTTCGCGAAGGCCCCCACCTCGGGCGAGTGGGTCACGAGCACGATGGTCAGCCCCTCCTGCTCGTTCAGCTCCTGGAACATCCTCAGCACCTCCTCCGAGGTCTTCGAATCCAGGTTCCCCGTCGGCTCGTCGGCGAAGAGGATCCTGGGGCGGTTCACCAACGCCCGCGCGATGGCCACGCGCTGCTGCTGCCCGCCGGACATCTGCGAGGGCTGGTACGCCATCCGATCCCCCAGCCCCACGCGCCGCAGCAGGCTCTCGGCCCACTCCCGCTCCTCGCGCGCGCCCTTGCGGTTCTTGGCATACTCCAAGGGCATGAGCACGTTCTTCAGCGCCGACGTCCGCGCCAACAGGTTGAAGTTCTGGAAGACGAACCCGATGCGCGCGTTGCGCAGATCCGCCCGCGCGTTCGCCGAAAGCGTCGTCACGTCCCGCCCATCCAGCAGATACTGCCCCCCCGTCGGCACGTCCAGGAAGCCCAGGATGTTCATGAGCGTGGACTTCCCCCCGCCCGAAGGCCCCATCAGCGCCAGCAGCGTCCCCTCCCGGATCGTCATGTCGATCCCCCGGAGCACCGGCACCGCCAGCCCCCCGCCCAGGCGGTAAGTCTTCTCCAACCCCCGCAACTCGATGAGCGTCTTCCCTGCCATGGCCAGCCCTCACCGCACCCGCCGCCCCGGCGGCAGCCGCTTCGGCGGCTGCGGCAGGAAGGGATTCTGCCCCGCGGCCGCGGCCTGCTGCACCTCCAGCGCCGTCATCGTCCCGGTGATCACCGCGTCCCCGGGCCCCAAACCCTCCGCGACGATGGCCGTGCGCACGTCGTCGCTCACCCCCGGCTCCACCGGCACCGCCCGCGGCGCGCCCTGCGCGTCCTGCACAAAGACCACCTCGCGCCCCTCCAGCTCCGGCGGCGGCACCCACCCCTCCGGGCGCCACCGCAACGCCGCCACCGGCGCCAAAAGCGCGTCCGGCGCGGACTCCGCCAACACAAAGCTCACGTTCGCCGTCAGATACGGCAACAGCAACCCGTCGGGATTGTCCGTCGTCACCTCCACCGTATACGTCACCACGTTCGAGGTCATCGAGGCGTTCAGGCGGATGCGCCCCACCCGCCCCGTGAAATCCCGCCCCGGGAAAGCGTCCACCGTGAAACGCACCTCCTGCCCCACTTGGATCTCCCCGATGTCCGCCTCGTTCACCGGCACCCAAATCTCGATCTTGCGCAGATCCTTCGCCACCAGGAAAAGCGACGGCGTGCTCATCGAGGCCGTCACCGTCTGCCCGATGTTCACCCGCCGGTCGATCACCACCCCATCCACCGTCGACAAAATGTCGCAATACGACAGGTTCCGCTCCGCCTTCTCCAGCTCCGCCTGCGCCTGAGCGATGCTCGCGGCCGCCTGCGCCACCGCCGCGTTGCACACATCCAGGTTCGCCACCGCGATCTCATAGGCGCTCTGATAAGCGTCGAAATCCTTCTGCGAAAGCGCGTCCCCCACCCCCAGTTTCTGCGCGCGCGCCCAATCGCGCTCCGCCTGGCGCAGACTCGCCGTCGCCTGCGTCACGTCGGCCTTCGCCGAGGCTAGCTTCGCGTTCGCGCTCGCCAACGCCGCCTGCGCGATCGTCACCTCGGCCTTGTACGTCACATCGTCGATCCGCGCCAACAGCTGCCCCTTGCGCACCACCGAGCAATAATCCACCTCCCGACCCTCCGCGTCCGTCCCAAACGCCATGATCTGCCCCGTGATCTGCGCGCCGATGTCAATCAAATCCTCCGGCTCGATCGTCCCCGTCGCCCGGATCGTCTGCGTCGCCCGCCCCACCGTCAACGCCCCCGTCTTGTACGCCACCTGCGCCGCCGGCGCGCCCCCGCGCCCCAGCCACCACCACAACGCCGCCCCAAACGCCGCCAACACCAACAAAACGACACTCGCCTTGCGCATCGAAAACCTCCCAAAAGATGGTCGCCCAGACAGGAATCGAACCTGCGACACGCGGTTTAGGAAACCGCTGCTCTATCCACTGAGCTACAGGGCGCTCAGAAACAGTATATCCCACCCCCGCCCGAAAAAGAAACCCTTTTCGGACGAAAAACGCCCTGCATTATACAAAGCGCACGCCCCCCGCGCAAGAAAAATCAGAGAACAAAAATCACAACGGACACCGTGAGCCGAAGGCGAACCTTCCACGGCTAAGGACTCGAAGGCTTGCACGGCGCAGGGGAGACCACAGAGGCCACAGAGGACACGCAGAGAGACACAGAAAGAAAAGAAAGGGGAAGGGGATGGGAGGGGCAAGGGGCACCGCCCCTTGGACCCCGGCAGGGGGAAGCTCCCCCTGCACCCGCGGCACGTCCGCCGGACGTGCCTGACAGGCAACCCAAAAGACTTTGTGTCCTTTGTGGTTCTTTGAGCCTTTGTGATAGCCCGCGCAGCGACAACCCGCGGCACGTCCGCCGGACGTGCCTGACAGGCAACCCAAAAGACTTTGTGTCCTTTGTGGTTCTTTGAGCCTTTGTGATAGCCCGCGCAGCGACAACCCGCGGCACGTCCGCGACGTGCCAGCACCAGCCAAGCGGGCGACGGACTGGGCGCCGTCCCGTCAGGGCGTTCCGTAGCCGGGGAAGGCTTGCGGCTTCGCCGCCGCGCGCTCCGTTCTCCGTTCTCCGTTTTGTGTCCTTTGTGATTTCCGGGCACGAAAAGGGCCGGCGACGCCGGCCCTTGGAAAATGGTAGGGGTGCACGGGCTTGAACCGTGGACCCAGTGATTAAGAGTCACTTGCTCTACCAACTGAGCTACACCCCCATTTGGAGCGAACTAAGGGACTCGAACCCTCAACCTCCACCTTGGCAAGGTGGAGCTCTGCCAATTGAGCTAAGTTCGCGCAATGGCTGTTTTGGCGTCCCATCCCCGGATGGTAGGGGTGCACGGGCTTGAACCGTGGACCCAGTGATTAAGAGTCACTTGCTCTACCAACTGAGCTACACCCCCATTTGGAGCGAACTAAGGGACTCGAACCCTCAACCTCCACCTTGGCAAGGTGGAGCTCTGCCAATTGAGCTAAGTTCGCACGCTCAAAAACGCCACACATAATACCAAACCCTTTCCCCATGCGCAAGCTCTTTTTTTGGAAATCACAAAGAACGCAAAGGAAGGACGACGCAGGGGAGATCACAGAGGACACGGAGGACACGCAGAGGAACACGGGGATTGAAATCACAAAGGGCACAAAGAACGGAGAGCGCCCCTGCGGGGCGACGGGCGAGGCACCGTCCCAGTCCGTCGCCCGCTTGGCGGGCGTTGGCACGTCGTAGACGTGCCGCGGGTTTTCGCTGCGCGGGCTATCACAAAGGCTCAAAGAACCACAAAGGACACAAACTCTTTTGGGTTGCCTGTCAGGCACGTCCGCCGGACGTGCCGCGGGTTGTCGCTGCGCGGGCTATCACAAAGGCTCAAAGCACCACAAGGGGCACAAAGTCTTTTGGGGTGCCTGTCAGGCACGTCGCAGACGTGCCGCGGGTGCAGGGGGAGCTTCCCCCTGCCGGGGTCCAAGGGGCAGCGCCCCTTGCCCCTCCCATCCCCATTCCCCATTTTCCCTTTTCCCTTTCCTTTTCTCCTTTGTGTCCTTTGTGTCCTTTGTGTCCTTTGCGTCCTTTGTGTCCTTTGCGTCCTTTGCGTCCTTTGTGATTTCCATCCCTGTGTCCCTCTGCGTGTCCTCCGTTGCCTCCGTGATCTTCTCTAGGTGCGCAAAAAGGCGGGGCCCCGGTGTGGGGCCCCGTCTGTTGGCGTGGGGTGGCGGTCATTGCGCCGCGGGGGCGTACTCGGCCGTGGCCGTCAGGCGGATGACGCCGTCGTCGGCCTGGGCGGCCTCGGAGAGGTCGGCGTAGGGCACGCGGAACCAACGCAGGCCGGGCGCCTCGGGCGTCGCCGCGGTGCCCTCGGCCAGGCCGTCGGGGCCGGTGACCTCGGTGACCGTGACCTTCTCGGGCAGGGGCTCGACCGTGCCGTCCGCCCGGACGAGGCCGAGGGCGAGCGTCGTGCCGGCGTTGTAGCTGGCCTTGAAGGCCTTTTGCTCCCCGTTGAAGGCGACGTCGGGGAAGGCCTCCTCGAGCGTGGCCTCGACGGAAACGCCCACGACCAGGCAGGGCTCACCCGCGACCTCGGCCATCGCGACGTCCGAGACGCCAAACTCGTAGGCCACGTAGAAGTTGGCGCCGCCGATGTAGGTGCGCCCGTCGGCCTCGGTCCGCTCGTCCGTGTCGACGAAGGCGCTGATGTTGCCGAAGCAGAGGAGCGCCTCGCTGATGGCCGAGCCGCTGAGGACCTCGTCGCCGCGGGTGCGGCCGTGGGTGGCGCCCACGTAGGCGTGGCCCTTGGCCTGGTACTGGCTGATGAAGAAGGGGGCGATGTAGGCGTTGATGGCGTTGTCCTCGCCGCCCTCGTAGTCCTGGGGCGCGGGGAACTGGGGCGCGCGGGCGGCGTGCGAGGTGGTGACCGTGCCGTCCTCCCGGGTCTGGAGCCACGCCACGCTGTCCCAGCGCGCCTCGCCCTTCATGGGCAGGAGGCGGGCGCGGAGGTCGCGCTCCTCGCGGTTGACGACCAGGTAGGGCTGGGCGCGCTGGCCCTCGCCGACGGTGTAGTCGGTCAGGTCGACGGTGATGTCGGCCTCGCCGGAGGCGTCTGCCGAGACGCCGCCGGTGACGGTGAGGGTATCGCCGTCCTTGGCCACGAGTTTGGCGCCGCGCTCCAGGCGCACCCAGCCCCCGATCGTGCCGCCGCCGGCGAGGGTCTGCCCCGCGGGGATGGCGGCCAGGCGGTGGCTGCCCGTGCCGGTGCCGGCGGCTCGGCCCGAATCGCCGAGCGTCGCGCCCGCCCAGACCTCGAGGCCCTTGGATCCGATGGGGGTGTCGGGCGCGCCGGAGACGGCCAGGGTGCCCTCCTCCACCGTCACCTTGCCGGAGACGGAGGGCGGCTCGAGGGTGTAGAAGGTCACCGTGCCGGGGCCGGTCTTCCAGAGGCGGAAGTCCTCCTCGCCCGTCAGCGCGGAGGTGTGGCTGTGCCAGTCGACGGAGCCCTGCTGCCCGTCGGCCACCTGGTGGGAGGGCGCGTCCACCGTCAGGGTCAGGCCGAGCTTCGTGGCGCGGATGCCGCCGGCGGCGACGAAGTGCGGGATGCGCGCGGCCCCGTCGAGGGGGACGCCGTGGGCGTGGTCGGCGCGGAGGGTGGCGTTGCCGGTCAGGCGCAGCTCGCCCTCCAGGATGACGCCCTCCTCCTGGATGTCGGCGTCGGCCGAGGCGGCGTCGGCATGGAAGCCGAAGTAGGCGCCCTCGCCCAGCTCCACGTCCGCGCCCAGGAAGGGATCCGGGCTGGCGTAGTGGATCCAGGCGCCGGCCGCCATGCTCTCCGGGGTCGGCGGCCCGACGACGGGCTCCTCCACGTCCGTCCGGCCCTGGGCCACGAGGGTGGTGCCGTGGACGCGGAAGTTCTGCCCCACGGTGAAGATGAGCTCCGCGCCGGGGACGACCTCCAGGCGGGGGATGGAGTTCTCCGCGCCGAAGTCCCAGTCGATGACGCCGGGGCCGGAGATGTAGGCGCCGCCCTCCTGGTTGCCCTTATGGATGGGCGAGTGGGTGCCGTCGGCGCGGGTCACGCGCAGGGTGTTGACGTTGGTCTTGTTGCCTGTCAGGCCGTTGGAGACGTCCAGGCGCACGCCGGCCACGATGACCTCGCGCTCGACGCAGAGGTAGGGGTTGCCCTCGGCGTTTCGCGTGCTGATGGTGAGCGTCAGCTTGGGCGTGCCTTCCGCGCCGGCGGCCTTCTCCACGAAGAAGGTCTGCACCGCGCCGGAGGCCGGCAGGGCGTCCAGGTCCAGCGCCGCGTCCCCGGAGAGGCGGATCTGGAAGGCGTCGGCGGCGGCGTAGTCGCCCTCTCCGGCGGGGGTGGGCTGGAGGCCGCTCTCGGTGGTCTCGGCGTCCGCGTAGCCGTAGCGGTGCCACGCCGCCGCGGAGGCCGCCCTGGCGTCGCCGGGGCCGAGGAGCAGGTAGAGCCTGCCGGCGGCCAGGCGGCCGATGGCCGCCAACCCGGCGTCCAGGGAGCTGTCGGGCGCCTCGGTGAAGAGCCAGCGGCCGCCGGCGAAGGCCGGCACCCAGACGTGGGTGGAGGTCTGCCCCTCGCCCGTCACGCCGGGGTTGCCGAGCACGCCGCTCCTTTCGGCGGGCGTCCCCTTGACGACCACGGGGCCGGAGAGGCGGAAGGTCTGCGATTCGCGCGTCGACCCGCGCGCCAGCGTCGGCCCGGCGATCACCGTCAGGGTGTTCACCTGCGTGCCGTAGGTCTCATCGGCGGCCGTGGTCTCCGAGGCCGTGACGCGCTCGCCGTCCGCGTCGGGCGTGTACTCCCGCTGAAGCTCCCAGTTCGTCTTGTAGGTGCCGGTGCGGTAGAGGTGCTCGACCGTCGTGATGGAGCCGGCGAAGTTGGCGTGCAGGCCCACCTCGGAGGCGGGGGAGAAGGCGCAGACGCCCGCGTCGACGATCAGGTGGACGGCCCGGGAATCCACGCCGCCGGCGTTGGTCCACGTGGTCTCGGTCGTGCGCGTGCCGGTCTGCTCGTACCAGCCATAGGGGTAAAAGAGCGACGCCGTACCCTCTTGGTGCTCGACCTCGTCTCCCCACGTGGTGGTGACGGTGGTGTTCTCGTCGCGGCTGGGGGCGGAGAGGACGTAGGCCGCGCCGGTGAGGGAGGCGTCCTGCGTGCTGACGGCGTCGGCGTTGCCGCCGGTGAAGCGGAGGGTGCCGTAGGCGGGGTCGTTGAACCAGTCGCTCTGGATGATGGCCTGCTCCCAGCCCGCGTCGGTCTCCTTGGCGGTGACGCCGCAGGGGACGATGCGGAGGGTGGCCTCGCCGGCGTTGCCTTCGGCGGGGGCGACGACGAGGGTGGAATAGGCACGGTCGGCGGAGGGGAAGTCGCCGTGCTTCGTGACGTTCACCTGGAGGGCGTGCTCGCCGTCGGGGACGTAGACGCGGCACTCCACGCCCTCGTCGGGCTCGTCGGCGGCGCCGACGTCAACCCAGCCGGCCGTGCCGTTCTCGGGGCGGGAGAAGACCTGCTTCGTCCAGGCGCCGGCCTGCACCCAGGTCTCGGTGGCCGAGGCGAGGGTGCGGACGAAGCGGGTGCCGGCCACGACGGCGGGGGCGGTCTCGGCGAGCTTGCGCATGGCCGATTCGGGCATCGCGCCCTTGTAGAAGCGGAGGAAGTCGATGGCGCCGCCCGCGCCGCGCCCGGCGTCCTTGGCCAGGGCGTAGAGGTTCGGGAGGTCGTTTTCGACGCTGTCGCCGCCCATCTGGGTGCCGACCTGGAGGCCGTTGGCCAGGCGGCCCACGGGGAGCGTGTGCTCGCCCAGGCGCGAGCCGTCGACGTAGAGCGCCAGGGTGGTGCCGTCGGAGATGACGCAGAAGGTGTGCTGGGCGCTGGTGGCGTCGGCCAGGCGCACGCGGAAGGCGGGCTCCGCGGGGGCGACGTTGGCGGCATCGCCCTTGCCGGGGAAGACCCAGAGGCAGATCTCGTTGGCGTCGTCGCCGGTGGCGAAGACGAGGGCATAGGTCTCAAGGTCCGCGTCGGGGGACTTGTCGTCGACGTCGTTGTGGCCCAGGGCCAGGAGGCAGGTGTTGGCGGCGTTGGGGGCGCTCAGGCGCAGGGCGACCGTCCAGGCCTCGGGGTATTCCAGCGACGCGAGGGCCACGAAGGGGCGGTACCACAGCGGCAGGCTGCCTTGCTCCTGGTAAGGGTTGGAAGAGCGGACGAAGTTCACCGTGTAGTCGGGGCCGTCCCAGTTGTCGACCGTCTTGCCCTGGGTCAGCACCTCGTAGACGTCCATCGCGTCGTCGCCGGAGCCGGTGCCGTAGACGCGGTCGCCGCCGAGGAGGCCGTTGTAGAGCCGCTTCTGCTCGTCCGTCTCGCTGGGGTTGCCCGCGTAGTCGCCGAGGGTGAACCAGCCGGTGTTGGCGGTGGTGCCGTTGAACTCGACATCGATCCAGGCGCCCTTGCCGGTGAAGACGGGGTCGTCCCACGTGAGCTCGGCGGTGACGCCGTCCTCGTCGGGGCGGTAGACGTAGTCGCCCTCGGGGCGGACGGCATAGCCGCCCTCGTCCGTGAAGGAGGCGAGCTCGAAGTCGATGTCGTCGCGCGGGATGGCGGGGATGGTGAGCTCGCCGCCGTAGGCGCCGGACTCGATGAGGGTGAGGGTGATGCCCTCGGGCGCGGCGGGCCAGCGGAAGGTGGCGTCGGCGAACTGGTCGATGCGGATGACGATGTGCTGGCGGTTGTTCACGCGGAAGGCGCCGGGCAGGGAAAGCAGGTCGTTCACCGCCGAGATGTCGACGGTCTTCTCCGCGCCGGCGTCGCCGTCGGTGAAGCCGAGCGTGCCGCGGAAATCCTTGGCGACCGTGAAGATGAGCTCGCCGATGCGCGTGTGCCAGTCGCCGCCCAGGGAGACGTCGCCGAGGGAGCCGGTGATCTGCCTGATGGCGCCGGTGCCCTCGATGTCGCCGACGTAGTCGTGGATGCGGCCAAGCGTGGCCTCCGCGCCGAGCGTGAGCACGCCCATGCTCCCATCCGCGAGCCAGCCCGAGCCGGTGACGGCGGGGATGGTGACGGGGCCCTCGATGGCGCCGCCGCCGCGGACGACGAGGAAGTTCTCGCCCTCGGAGCCGTCGCCGCAATCGACCTTCACGACGCTCTGGGCCACGATGGCGCCGCCCGCGAGGGCAAGGGTGCGGCGGCGGGCGGGGATCATGTTGAGGTTGCCGCCCAGGTTGAGCTTGCCCGCGACGGTGAGGTCGAGCACGCCGTCGCCGGCGTCCGAGCCCGCGGCGAGCTCGCCCTTCAGCGTGAGGGTGGCGCCCTGCGCGACGGTAACGGTGGTGAGGGTGCCCGCGTCGATGCCGGTGAGGCTGTCCGCCTCCACGGCGGCGCCGGCGAGGATGTCGAGCGTGGCGGCGCTGGCGGCGAGGTTGAGCGAGCTGACCTTGAGCGTGCCGCCCTCGACCGTCAGCGAGGCCTCGGCGTAGTCCGAGACGCCGAAGGCGCCGTCGATGGCATAAGTGTGGCCGGGGCGCAGCACCACGGAGAGGCGCTCCGCGCCCAAGCCCCAGAAGATGAGCGCGCCGGCGGAGAAGTCGCGGTCGATGACCAGCGTGCCGGATTGGGCGCAGAGCGCCTGGTAATACTTCGTGGGGATGCCCGCGGCGTCGTTGGCGGAGGCCAGCTCGAGGATGGAGGTGGCGTCCTCGAAGGCCAGCTTGGGCAGCTGGTTCTCGGAGGTGCCCGCGGGCAGCTCCAGGCGGAAGGTGCGCCTCGCGGGGATGGTGATGGTGTTGTTCTGGAACCAGCCCACGCCGGGCTGATCCACGTCATACGGGAGGGGCGAGCGGAGCGTCACGTCGCAGAGCACAAGCAGCGCCTTGGGATCCCACACGCTCAGCTTCGAGGTCTCCGCGTAGGAGGGGCCGTAGAGCGAGACGCCGCCCGTCGTCGCGCCGTCGCGGAAGGTCATCGGCGCGCAGATGGGCGTGCCGTCCGTGCCGTCGAAGTGCAGGTGCGCCTGGGCCGCGGGCACCGCCGAGCCGAAGATGAGCGGGGCCTTCTGGAGCGCGCGGTCGATCTTCACGCCGCCGCCCGCGCCCGTGAACTCGACGACGACCACGTGGTTCGCGTCGTCCACGAAGTCGGTGTCCGCGAGCAGGGTGGAGAGCGCCTGGCCGTGCGTCTCCGTGTCCACGCCGTCGGAGACCTCCAAAACGTAGTGGTGGATGAGGGCCGAGCCGATCACCCGCACGAAGGGTTTGCCGTCGCAGGTGAAGAGGTTGTTCACCTGCTGGCCGCCGCCCACGGCGTCCTCGGGGAAGGCCAGGGAGAAGGCCGCCGAGGCGTCCGCCAGCACGGGGCCGGAGGCGGCCGCGTAGGTGTGGACGACCGCCGTGCGGCTGCCGGCCGCGCCGTGGAGCGTCACCGTCTCGGAGCCCTCGGCCAGCGTGAAGGTCGTCGGCGCGTCGCCCACCGTCAGCGTCAGCTTCGCCGGCGCCTCAGAGCCCTGCGTGAAGGCCACGCCCACGGACTTGACCGTCACCTGGTCCGGCACGTACGCGATCTGGCGCAGGCCCTGCACGCCGGAGCCGATCGGGCTCCCGTCCGAAAAGTCGATGGCCTTGTCGAAGGTCGCCTCGCCCAACGTGAGGGGCTCCGAGACGACCGTCTCGTTCAAGCCGGCCACGGCGATCGTCCCCCCCACGTGCGTCAGCGAGGAAAAGACGAAGTCATAGGTGCCCGTGGAGGTCGCGCGCGTCACCCCAAAGGCTGGGATGGCCACGGAGGCCAACGCCCACAAAGCGAATTGTCTCAACTGCATGGTCTCTGTCTCCTTCTCAACCCGGGTGCCACAAACCCTTCGGCACGCCCGGCCCAAGAAAAATGCCCCATATTCTACAACACCCACCCCCCCCCGTCAAGGATTTTAATCCATTCTCCCCAAAAGCCTTATTCACACCCTAGGAAGACCACGGAGGCCACAGGGAACACACAGAGGGGCACGGAGATTGAAATTACAAAGGAGGTCTGCGGCGAAAGAAACCGCAGATTTCGCGGATTTGGAGCAGATTGAGGGCGTGCTGGCGCACGCAGGACTGCCAGGATTTTGGAAATCGCAAAGGGCACAACGGTCACAAAGGACAAAGAGCGCCCCTGCGGGGCGACGGACAGGGCGCCGCCCCAGTGGTCCCCTCCTCTCTGCCCACCCTAGTCCGTCGCCCGCTTGGCGGGCGCGGGCACGTCGCAGACGTGCCGCGGGTAGTCGCTGCGCGGGCTATCACAAAGGCTCAAAGCACCACAAGGGGCACAAAGTCTTTTGGGGTGCCTGTCAGGCACGTCGCAGACGTGCGCGGGTAGTCGCTGCGCGGGCTATCACAAAGGCTCAAAGCACCACAAGGGGCACAAAGTCTTTTGGGGTGTCTGTC
>CALXMW010000003.1 GCA_944389585.1 uncultured Kiritimatiellota bacterium | reverse complement strand
TGAAAGGACTCACAGCCTATGAAGCCGTTTCAGCTCTATCCTAAGTCCCTGGCGCATTTGGCTTGCAAATCGCCCCGCGCGCGATGTTCCATTCTCGATCGCACCGACGAACGTTTTTGACCACATTCCTCTCTTTGGGAGACAGTTGGCGCCAGAAATATGCGGAACATCTTTGGAAGAAAGAGAAAGACGATAGAAACTTTGAACCCAACAAATACCAAAACAGCGCATTATGGAAATCAGGAGATTATAAGAGGAACTTCGATTCTATCTTCTTTTATTTCTCCGGAAAAAAGGATTGCAACTATTGCATTGTAAATGTGTTTCGGGGTCTTCTAACACAAACAGAAACAGACGACACGATTAAACAACATCAGCAAGACTGGCTGAATCATCTCATTATCGACAACCTATCCTCAGATGATAAACTCGTCGTTATCTTTGAGTTTCTTTGTGAGCTTGACGAGGATTTGAGGCGAAACGCAATAAAACGCTTCTTGGAGCACAATCAAAACCCAGAGATATTTGAGAAGCTCACGCTCGTCCCCAATGATTGGAGTGGCACCAACAGCTTGATTCCTGCGTATCAAAAGCAAATTGACTTTCTGAAGTCACTGCATCCCCTAGTCCCAGGGCTTCAATTCTTGAAACATAAAGCCAAAATCAAAGCAAAAGTCGATGCGCTTTATGAGATGATCAAACGAGAAGAAGTGGAAGAAATCTGCATGAATCTATGCCTGTGAAGTACAGGGGCGATACCGCCTTTCCCTCTCTCCGCGTCACCTCATCACTTTGCCCAACAAGGCTTGGTAGGTATCGATGACGTCATAGACGACGTTCTCGCCGCTGATGGCCCTGAAGTGCTCCCGGGCACATTGGATCTTGGCGTCCTCGATCGCCTTGAGCTGCATGGTGCGCATATTCCCCTTCGTCTCCGCGACGAAATAGATATGCTTCACGCTCCCTTTGTAAAAGGCGATGGCCCAGTCCGGGGTGTACCGCCCGACGGGGGTGGAGATGTGGAAGGCACGCGGCAGCTTTACATAGACGGCGACGTTCGCGTCCGCGTCGAGCGCCTCGGCGAAGTCGCGCTCGACGTCGGAGTCATAGAGGATGTGGTCGTACAGGTGATGGTTGGCCTTCATGGCGTTCACGCCGAGTTTGCCCTTGAGCGTCGGTTCCGTGAAGAGTGTCGTGTCGTACCGGTCACCCAGCGTGTCGTAGGCGATGTGCTGGACGATCACCGTGGCCTTCGCGTCGTTGATCAGCTCCGCCGCCTTGATGATGAAGGCCTCGGGGTTTTCCTTGAATTGGTCGAAGACGGGCTTCTCGATGCCGGCCAGGATGGCCACGACGGCTTTCCGCGTCAACCCCGTCTCACCCACCAGCTTCCCGATGAGGTCATACTTGACGGCGCCGCGTGCGCGGACGCGTCTGCCGCCGCCGTAAACGGTGGTTTCGGTCTTCGTGAAGGCGCGTCCTTCGTCAAGTTCCTCCCTCGATTGGATCTCTTCCTTCTGTTCGCCGCCTTCGACCCTGAAGAAGACCTTGGGCACACGGAGGTCACGGTTGAGCGCCGCGATCGCGTTCCGCACGAGCTCGTCGGTGTCGAAGTCCACCACGTACGCGGACTTGGGGCAGATGCGCCGCCAGAGTGCCTGGAACTCCGGCAGGGCCAGTTTGTCGGGATCGACTTTCAGCTCCACGTTCTTGTCGAAGGCGTTCTCCGGCCGCAGGACGCGGGCGTCGTAGACGGAATCGAGGATGGCGAGGATGGCATCGCGGCACCCGGCGACCTCCTCGGCCACCTGGATCGCCCCGTTCGCCTTGTCGGCGTGGTATTTGTCCGTCAGGGTACCCTTGCGGTCGACGTAGCCATTGACGATGAGATCGTAATGGATGGCCTGCGCCAACGCGCCGTCCACGACCTGCTCGTTGCCGTCCTTGTCCACCAACGTCCTGCCCTTGAAGAGTTCCGCGGTGACGGCTTTGGGACGGTAGGCGACGGCCTCCGCCAGCTCCGACTGCAAACCGCGCACGAAGCTGTCATAATTCTCGTTGGCGATGACCGTCAGCATATTCACGGCATGGACGTCATCGCCCAACACGTTCTCGTCCATGCGCTCGCCGTCTTGGTTCACGCAGAGGCGCAGTCCGCGCCCCACCTCCTGGCGCTTGCGGACGTTGCTCCCGCTTTGCTTCAGGGTGCAGATCTGGAAGACGTTCGGGTTGTCCCACCCCTCGCGCAGGGCCGAATGGGAGAAGATGAAGCGCACGGGGGAACGCTCGGGATCAAGATCAAGCAACAACTCCTTGTTCCGCATGATGAGGTCGTAGGCATCGCAATCGTCCGCGGTCCCCTCCTTCTTGTCCGTGATCACGCTGTTGATGGCGTGCCCCTTCTTGTCGATGGAGAAATAGCCGCTGTGGGTCTTGTGCGCGGGGATGGCGTCGAGATAACGCTGATACGCACCTTCTCCCAACTTCTCCTGCATCTCATCGAGGGCGGCCCGATATTCCTCCTCGAAGATCTCGGCGTAGGGCCCCGCCACCTCATTGCCGCCTGCGTCGTACTGCTTGTACTTCGCCACCTCGTCGATGAAGAAGAGGCTCAGCACCTTGATGCCTTTTGGGAAAAGCTGCCGTTCCCGCTCGATGTGGGAGAGGATGGTCTCGTGGATTTGGATCCGACGGAGTTGGTCGTCATTGCATTGCCCGGCGATTTTCCCGACATGGAGTTTGAGGCCATTCAGGAACGCGACGGAATTGTCCCGCCCGTCAATCCCATCGCGCAGGACGATGAAATTGGCCTTGTACTCATCGAGTTCGCCGGAGAGGTCGTAGAGATTCTCCCCGCCCTTGACCGTTATCGGCCGTTTCCTGATGCCCGCCGCGCCCTTGACGTCAATCCACAGCGTCGCGGTGGGGTCGGCCTTGGAGAGATTGACACGCTCCAGATAGACATACCCCTCCGTCGCCGTGCTGTTCTCCTCGGTGATGCCCTTGACGGCGATTTTCTTCACCAACCGCTTGTTGTACGCCTCCAACGCATCCAGCCGGTAGACCATGTTGTAGATGGCGTTATCTTTGTGCGTGGCGGAATAGCGCAACGTCAGCAACGGCCGGAACTGCCTGAGCCCGCCCTTCGTCTTCTCGCCCTCCACCGATTGCGGCTCGTCGATGATCAGGATGGGGTTCGTCGCGGCGAGGACGTCGATGGGCCGGCGCGACCGGAAGGAATCCATCTCCCGGAAGATGATGGCCGTGCTCTTGTCCACCCGCTTCCTCTGCCTCAACTTCTCCTCCGCCTCCTCAAAACGGTTGCACGCCTGCGCGTTGATGATCATCACGTTGATGGCGCTGTCGGAGGCAAAGCGGTCGATCTCGCTGAGCCGCGCGGAGTTGTAGACAAAGAAACGGATCTTCTTCCCGTATTCCTCCGCGAAATGCGCTTGCGTCATTTGGAAGGATTTATGGACGCCCTCGCGGATGGCGATGCTCGGCACCACGACGATGAACTTGCTCCACCCATAGTGCTTGTTCAGCTCGAACATCGTCTTGATGTAGGTGTAGGTCTTCCCGACCCCCGTCTCCATCTCGATGGTCAGGTTGTACCTCCCCTCCAGCCGCTCGGAGGGCTTGATCCCGTTCGCCCGCTGCACCTGCCGCAACTGCTCCAGAATCTTGTCCTGCAATCCCGGCAAGACGGGCTCGTTGCGCCAGCCGGTGAAATCCGCCTCGTCGAAAAGCGTGGGGTCATAGCCACGCCCCCGATCCATCAGATACGTGGGCGTGAGATATGGCTGCCCCGCGAAGACGTCCACCACCGCCTTCGCCGCGTCCGCCTGGAACTTCTGATGCTTGAACCGCAGCTTCATGCGTCACCCCCCCTCAAAACACGCGGACACGCTTGGAGATGTCGTCCGCGTCCTCGGGCATGAAGCGCTTGAAGATCTCGAAGACGTTGATCTTGGCGGGGCTGTCCGCGAAACCGCTGTCCCGGAAGACGGCCCGCAAGGGCTTGCGCCGGGCAATCGCCGTGACGACGCTCTCCGGGATTTTCTCCTCGAAGCACGCGATCAGGTCGCCGTCGTTGTAGACATGGACAGCGCACCCCTCGATCTGCTCCACCGTGTAGGGCAACCCAAGCGGCAGCCCCCACTCCAACAGGCACCCAAAGAGCAGATCCAGGGCGCTCCGATCCTCCTTGATGTTCGATTCCAACTTCGCGAGTATGCTTTGGTCGTAATCCTCCGGCGCGTAAAAGACGTCCTTCATGTTGCTGTCGGCCAGCTTCAGCACGCGGAAGCCCACATCCAGCCCCTTCGCCTCCGGATGCTCCTGCCGGATCTTCTCCCCCGCCCGCCGAATCCGCTCCTTGCCAATCTCGCAGATAGTCTTATACCCCCCCCGACTACACTACTCTTCTTGTCGCACGGCTCCGGCAACTGCACCATGATGAACTTCCGCTTCCCCCCATCCTCCGCGTTCAACTGCATCACCGCATGCGCCGTCGTCGCACTCCCAGAGAAGAAATCAAGAATAAGAGAATCCTTAGTCGTTTCCGCAAACGGAATAAGGTATTTAATAAGTGAGACTGGCTTTGGATAACTCATCACGTTTTCACCAAACAAGGCCGCGACAACTTTAGCACCATCCTCGTTCGTTCCTACGCAACATTCTTCTTTGGAAATAACATCCGAAGGACGTTTAATTCGCTCTCCTGCACGACAATATCGAATAGCAAACTTCTTACTCTTTATAATGAAGGAAGTTCCTTCTTTTATTTCCTTATCAACGGTGTCTTGAACCCACTTAAACTTTCCGCGCAATCGAACGGGACGCTTTACTCGACCATTCTCAATGAAAACATTTTCCAAGAGAGAAACTCGATCATATTTCCCCTTAGGAAATATGCCAGAAAATGTGAAACGAACCGACTCAGCAGGAAATGTTAATTCATGTTCCATGTTCGTTTCATTTAGGAGGGGCATATCTCCTCCTGTCACAATTCCCCCGCAATACTTGATTCCACTTCTAACTTTTTCATAACACAAAACATACTCATACTTTCCACGAACCTTATCAGAGAGCGCTGGAGGTGTCGCGGTCTTGTTCCATTTGTATATCGCAATGAAGTTTCCTACTCCGAAGATTTCATCGCAGAGGTGTTTGAGGTTGGCCTGTTCGTTATCGTCAATAGAGATGAAAATGACGCCATCGTCAGCCAGAAGGTTTCGCGCCAGCATAAGGCGTGAATACATCATGGAGCACCAATCGGAGTGAAAGCGGCCGTTGGTGTCGGTGTTGCGAAAGAGACGATTGCCTACCTCGTCGGAGATGCCAATCTGCTCGTTTTCTTCCTGCTGCGAGCGCATGAAGTTATCTGCGTAGATAAAGTCATTGCCGGTGTTGTAAGGCGGGTCGATGTAGATCATCTTGACCTTGCCGAGATAACTCTCTTGGAGGAGTTTGAGGACCTCCAGGTTGTCGCCCTCGATGTAGAGGTTCTCGGTAGTGTCCCAGTCCTTGCTCTCTTCGGGGCAGGGGCGCAACGTCTTACGGATGGATTTGTTCGCCTCCACGAGGGCGGCCTTCTTGCCCACCCAGGAAAACTCATAATGCTCGGCGCCCTCCACCACCGCCGGCGAAAGCATCTGCTTGAGCAACGCAAAATCAATCCCGCGCGTGACCTTCCCCTTCTCGTCCCGCATCTCCGTGACGCAATTCGGGAAGAGCGCCGCGATCCTCTCCACATTCCGAGCCGTCAAATCCGGGGTTTCCTGCTTCATCTTGTCCATCACGAACTCCTTTTTTTGTTACACTGCTCTTTGTATGCTTTACGAATTTTATCAAACTCTTCAGGGTAATCTTGCAACTCCTCCAGTTTCTTTCTTAAGAATTGCAAGGCGTAATCAGAAAATTTTTGGACTTTCCCACTCTTAGAAGTAGAGATTTCAAGATGAAACCTCCTATCTCCTTTCATATGGAGGAAGGAAATCAATGCATATAAATCATTCGTCTTTATACCCAACTTTTCCGCGAGTTGTTTTTGAATATATGGATGCGTTACATTTGGATCTCCGTCTGGTACGGGAACTTCTTCCGCCAAATCAATATTCCCTGTGACTTTAAGCACAGGAATTCCTTCGGTCTCGTTGAAACTTCCTTCTTTTATAAATTTTGCTTTTCTCAGAATTTGAGTAATTAGTTTTCGCTCAACAGCGACATCCACACCATATGGAGTTGTAATTCTTCCATTGGAATAATTCACAATACCTAGATTTGCAACACCTCCTTTTCGAATAGACTCAAGAAATCTCAGCAATCCTTCGCGCTCTTTTGTCACTCTGTCCTCAATAATACGGTGCATTTCTGCACACTTTATTTTTTCGCTTCGCGCACGATACCGATAAAATACGTCACCATCGACAATTTTATCTTTACTTTTCTGAGCAATGATTGGTTTACTATTTGCCTCGTATGTATATATCCAACCTATTTTTACAGTGTTCACTGTGACAGAATTGTCGAGAGAAGGCAAATTTAATGTAAAAGTCCCGCAACACCAGTCAATGGCTGGTGCAAATAAAGTATTAAGAAACTCTGATAACTCTTCTTGTTTCAAGTTCTCAAAATTGTCATTTTTTAACCCCACAATTGTTCGAGGCTTATCTTTTACTCCGAAAATAATGTATCCGCCACAATGATTTGCATATGCTGCCATTGTTTTCGCATATTTACTTAGATTACCCCCATTATACGATTCTTTAAATTCAATCCTACTACTCTCTCTACTCTTCAGAATACCATTTTCGGATAGAGAAGAAAGTGTTTTCCGGACCTCTTCTTCGTGTTCATCAATTTCCATTTTTAAATCCCTTTCTTCAGTTTCTTCAGTTCGGTGTTGAGTTCCAAGCGGCGGTTGAGTTGCTTTTCGCGGCGGAGGCGACCTTCGAGGAGGGCGATCTGGCGATCGAGTTTGCGGCGGCGCTCGTCGCGGGAGACGGCGGCGCGGAGGTCTTCGGCGGGGGAGGCAGCGGTCAGCGCGTCACCGGCGATTTGGCGGACGAGGCTCTCGTAGAGGGCGTCGAGGGTGAGGCCTTCGAGGCGAAAGCGGAGGGCGTCCTCGGGCATCCAGGGGGTGTGGTAGTAGCGGCCGACCCTGAAGGCGTTGGCGCCGGTCGCGGCGGCCTCTTTGTAGCCGATACAGGCCTGGGCTTGGCCTTCGCAGGCGAGGACGAAGAGAAGGTGGTAGGGGATGGCCTTGTCGATGAGGCGAAGGACCTCCTCCGTGAGCGCGGGGGCGGCGAGCTGGATCTCCAGGACCTCGATTTCCCTCACGGCATCCCCGGGGGCGAGGTTGAGGGTCTCCGCGGCCAGTTTGGCGCGCCAGCGGATGGCCTTGATTTGCTCCACGAAGACGCGTTTGAGCGCAGGCGGGATGGCGAGATTCTCATAGAACCTCTGCTTGGGGATGCGTTTGTCGAACGCGGTGGATGCGGGCAGGCCATACATAAGCGACCGACTTTATTTTACCACAAGAAAACAGATCAGCTCGAAATCGTCCAACCCGGAGACGGCGGAGAGGAGGGCGGTGGTGCCGCCGCCGTGGAAGAGGCTGTCGATGTCGCTTGCCTCCTTCGCGTCGAGGATGGAGGCGATGGCCTTGGAGAGCAACGCGGAGACGGCGCCCATCTTGCGGCCGTCGTCCGTCTCGTGGTTGAAGCGGCGGCAGAGATCCATCAATGGCTCGCTTTTGCCGCGGCAGAGCAGGCGCATGGCGTCCAGCAGACGCTTGGGGTTCAGGTAGTCGCAGACGATGTCGCCCTCTTGGCCGACGTAGACCATGTAGAAGGGGTGGATGCGGTTGCGGTTGTCGATGTTCACGCTGTCGTTGACGTTCCGCAAGACGAAGATCACGCCGGGGGGCAACTCCGGGGTCTGCCCGACGACGGCGTGCAGGCCCTTGGGCGCGGTCTCGATGTCGCCATGGCGCTTGAGGTGGTCCAATAGGTCGAGGCGGAACTCGTTCAGCCCCAGATCCATGATGGAGATGCCGTTGCCCATGTCCTCAATGTCCACGACCTCCTCCTGCAGACGCTTGAGCTGGGCACGGCGATATTCGAGATCGCCTTTCTCCTCGGGATTGATGGGGTCGTCATCGCCGGTGGCGGTCATGACGGTGATTTTCATGCGGGTCTCGACGCGGCTTTTCAGGTTGATGTAGGCGTCGAGGTCCATATCCGGCCAGAAGTTGACGAGCTGGATGCGGGCGTTTTTGCTGCCGATGCGGTCAATACGCCCGAACCGCTGGATGATGCGAACGGGATTCCAGTGGATGTCGTAATTGACCAGATAGTCGCAGTCCTGCAGGTTTTGCCCCTCCGAGATGCAGTCGGTGGCGATGAGGATATCCAGCTCCTCCGGGCGGCCCGGCATCAGGATCTCCTTGCCCTTGGAGCGCGGGGAGAAGCAGGTGAGCACGGTGTTGAGGTCGGCGCGGAGCGTCCTGAGGGTGGTCTTGCCTTCCACGGAGCCGGTGATCTCCGCCGTCTCCAGGCCAAAGCGTTCCTTCGCGAACGCGGCGACGTTCGCATAGAGGTAATCGGCGGTGTCGGAGAAGGCGGTGAAGATGAGGAGCTTCCGGTTGCCGGGATTGATGGGCGTCTCGATCTTCCCCTTGATGAGCGCCAGCAAGGCCTGCAACTTGGCGTCGTGCTCCGGCGTAATGTCGGCCACCATCCGCGCGAGGCACCCCAACGTCTCGGCGTCCTTTTCCAGCTCCCGCCGCCACGAGACACGATCCATGTAGGCGAGGTCGATCCGCACCTTCCGCCCGACCGCGAAGAGATCGGTGTTCTGGTCGTCCTCATCGAAGTCCCCGCACGCCGAGAGATCCGCCAAGTCCAGGACGCGCTCGCCGGCCCGGTAACCATCGATCGTCGCAAGGGTCTCGTCGATCAACGCCCGGACGCGGCCGACCGTCAGCCGGAAGGCATGGACGGAACTCTCCAGGCGCTTGAGCAGGTTGACGCCCATCAGGTGGCGATCCCCTCCTCGCGCCCCTGCTGGGTGAGACTCTCGTGCCCGCGCCGGGAGAGATCCCGATATTTGTCGCGCCGCGACGGCAGGATATAGTTTGAGGGCGTGTAGACGGCTAGGTTCAGCGACATCAGCGCCGCATAGATGGCGTTGTGGTCGGCCGCGCCGTCCAGATCCGTCAGGCGGGGCCGCAGGGAGAGCGGCGGGAGCCGCTCCGGGAAACCGCCGATGGCGGACGTGTCGCAGTATTTCGCGATATGCTTCCGGGAGCGGGCGATCGTCACGCTGTCCAGCAACTCGAAGAAGTCGAAGTCCTGCATCCGAAGCAGGGCATCCGTCGTCCGCCGCGCGGCGGGGGGCTTGCTCCAGACGTTGAAGGCCTTCTGCGCTTGGCGAAAGACCTCCTCGACGCCCCGCGTCGTCGCCAGCTTTTGGCCGATTTGGCCGGGGTCGCCCTCGTAGGCGAGCGCAAGCTGGTTCCTGAGATCCGTGAAACGGTTGTTGACGGGGGTCGCGGAGAGCATCAGGACCTTCGTGCGGACGCCCGCGCGGATGACGGTGTTGAGCAGGCGCAGGTAACGGTTCTCCCTGGCCTCCTCGCCGGAGACCGCGCCGCCGTTGCGGAAGTTGTGGCTCTCATCGATCACGACGAGGTCGTAGTTCCCCCAATTCAGCCGGCCGAGGTCGATGCCGTTGGAGGTTCCTTGCGCCCGCGACAGATCGGTGTGGTAGAGCACGTCATAGCGCAGACGGTCGCCCGCGATGGGGTTGTTGACGTAGTTCCCCTTGTAGGTGTTCCAGTTCTCGGCGAGCTTCTTCGGGCAGAGGACAAGCACGGACTTATTGCGGTTCTCGTAGTACTTGATGACGGCCAGGGCCGTGAAGGTCTTGCCTAGGCCGACGCTGTCCGCCAGGATGCACCCGTTGTACTTCTCCAATTTGCCGATGATCGCCAAGGCGGCGTCGCGCTGGAAGGCGTAGAGCATCCCCCAGATCTTGCTCTCCCTGAAACCGGTCGCCTCGTTGGGCAGCTCATCCTCCGAGACGTTGTCCAGAAACTCCCTGAAGATGTTTTGGAGGGCGACGAAGTAGATGGCCTCCGGCGCGTTCTCGCGATAGGCCGCCGAGATGGCGTCGATCACGACGTCCGTGACATCCTGCAGACGCTTCTTGTCGTTCCAGAGTTGCTCGAAGAGGGTGAGGAAATAGCGCGCGTTCTCGTGGGCCTCGGTCTTCTGAACCGGATAATAGACGTTGTTCCCGCGCTCACAGCCGAGGTCGACCGTGGTGAAGCCGTTGAGGGGCATGTAGGTGCTCTCGTCCACCGTCATGAACCCCATCATCCGCTCCTGCGTGACGTTCGACTTGAAGATCGCCTTCCGCCGGATCCAATCCGCGCACTCCTTGGCGATCGCCCGCTGCGTCAGCTCGTTGCGGAGCCGCACCTCGAACTCGGTGCCATGCAGGCTGCGCTCGCGGGCCAGGCGGGGGATGTAGAACTCGCGCTGGGCCTTGGGCGTCTTCTCCGTGACGAAGGTCGGCGACGTGAAAATGAAGCGCAACCCCTCAATCCCCTCAAGTTGCCGCTTGAGCTCCTGATAGGCGTAAATCGAAAAACAGGCGGCCGCGATCGAGAGTTTGCTCCCACGGCGGATGCCCGCGAGCAAATCCTCCTTGACAGTGGCATTGACGTTGTCGATTACCCGCATTCTCACCACCTTTTCTCAAAAAGAAAACCCTTCTTCAAGCACACTTCTCCTCCAACGCAAACGTTGCGCAAATTATATTCAGAAATGAAAATAAAAACAAAGCGACTGTCCTCAATCGTCTGGCCTGGGGCATGAAAAAGCCCCGGCGGGGCCGGGGCTTTTCGGGGGATGGCGCGGGGCCTCAGAAGGCGTAGTGGGCGAAGGCTTTGTTGGCCTGGGCCATCTTGTGGGTGTCGTCGCGCTTCTTGAGGACGTTGCCGGTGTTGTTGTAGGCGTCGATGAGCTCGAGGGCGACGGCGCGCGGCATGGGGACGCCGCGGCGGGCGGCGGCGTATTGGGCCATCCAGCGCAGGGCGAGGGCCAGCTGGCGCCCGGGGCGGATCTCGACGGGCACCGGGTAGGTGGCGCCGCCGACGCGGCGGCTCTTGACCTCGACTTTGGGCTTCATGTTGTTGATGGCCGCGTCCATGACTTCGAGGGGGTCTTTGCCGGTCTCTTTGGCGAGTTCCTCGATGGCGCCGTAGACGATGCGCTCGGCGGTGGTTTTCTTGCCGGATTTCATGAGCGTGCGCACGACCTTGGCGACGAGCTCGCTGTTGAAGCGGGGGTCGGTCTGGTGGACGCGCTTGATGGCTTGACGACGTCTCATTTATCGCGTCTCCTTATTTCTTCTTACCCTGGGCGGCGGCGTCTTTCTTGACGCCGTATTTGGAGCGGGAGCGGCCGCGGCCGTTGACGCCGAGGCTGTCGAGGGCGCCGCGGATGATGTGGTAGCGCACGCCGGGAAGGTCGGCGACGCGGCCGCCGCGGACGAGGACGACGCTGTGCTCTTGGAGGTTGTGGCCTTCGCCGGGGATGTAGGCGGTGACTTCGTAGCCGGAGGTGAGGCGCACGCGGGCGACCTTACGCAAGGCGGAGTTCGGCTTTTTCGGGGTCTGGGTCTTGACGACGGTGCAGACGCCGCGGCGTTGGGGGCAGCCCACCAGGGCGGGGGATTTGCTCTTTTTGCGCTGGGGGTTGCGCCCTTTGCGCACGAGCTGGTTGATCGTAGGCATTCGGTTGTCCTTCGATGGATCGTTCAAGTCGGTGCCGGGGGTGCCGGCGTTCGCTCTGGCCGAAGCGTATGGGACGGGGCTCTCGTCCTCCGGGCCCAGGGCCTCGCTACCTGCCTTGGGGCTTCGCGCCAAAAAATCTCACGTAAGATAGCACAAGGGGTTGCGCGTGTCAAGGGCGCGCGCCCGGGGGGCCGGGCGCGGCGGGTTTGTCAGGCCTTGGTGACGCGGCCGGCTTTGATGCAGGCGGCGCAGACGGTCATGTGGCAGGTGGTGCCGTTGGCGGTGCGCACGTGGACGTTTTTGAGGTTGGGGGTGAAGCGGCGTTTGGAGATGCCGGTGGTGTGCAGGCCGATGCCGCCTTTGGCTTTCTCGAGGCCGTGGCGGACGATGCGGTTGCCGACGATGGGCTTTTTGCCGCAGATTTCGCAGATTCGGGACATTTCGTTGACTCCTTGGTGTTAGATGGGGTTTCAGGGTTTCAGGAAGGTGGCCATGCGGAGGCGTTCGGGGGTGACCTCGGTGTGGTCGACGGGGCCTTGGGGCCGGGGCGTGGGGGCCTGGGGGGCGCCTTGGGGGGTGGGCCGGAGGGCGTCGCGGAGGGCTTGGCGGACGGCTTCGAGCCCGGGGGTGCCCGGTTCCTTGAGGGAGAGGCGCAGGGGTTGGAAGCCGAGGGCTTTGGCGGCCTCGGGGTAACGGGCCTGGGCGGCGGGCTCGTCCATCTTGTTGGCGATGACGAGGGCGGGGCGGGCGGCGAGCTGGGGGTCGTAGCTTTCGACCTCGGCGCGGAGGATGCGGTAGGCGTCCTCGGCGGGGTTTTCCTCGTCGGCCATGTCCAGGACGTAGACGAGCATCCGCGAGCGGGAGATGTGCCGGAGGAAGGTGAGGCCCAGCCCGACGCCGCCGGAGGCGCCTTCGATGATGCCGGGGATGTCGGCCACGCGCAGCGTCGCGTAGTCCCCGTAGACCACGGTGCCCACGATGGGGTGGAGGGTGGTGAAGGGGTAGTTGGCGATTTTGGGCTTGGCCGCGCTCAGGGCCGCGAGGAGGGAGCTTTTGCCGGCGTTGGGGAAGCCCACGAGCCCGGCGTCGGCGATGGTCTTGAGCTCGAGGCGGGCCGTGAAGGCCTCGCCTTCGCTGCCGGGGATGAACTTCTCGGGGGCCTGGTTGGTGGCGCTCTTGAAGTGGACGTTGCCCCAGCCGCCGCGGCCGCCTTTGGCCAGGACGAGGGTTTGCCCGGGCTCGACGACCTCGCCCAGCCAGGCGCCGGTGTCGGCGTTGTAGGCCTCGGTGCCGCAGGGGACGTCGACGACGAGGTCTTTGCCGTTGCGCCCGTGCATCTTTTGGCCGGAGCCGTTGACGCCGTTCTCGGCGAAGAGGCGCGGCTCGTAGAAGACGCGCAGGAGGCTGTCGGCGTGGGTGCTCGCGCGGAGCACGACGTCGCCGCCGCGCCCGCCGTCGCCGCCGTCGGGGCCGCCCTCGGGCACGTGCGACTCGCGGCGGAAGCTCCCGCTCCCGTCGCCGCCGCGCCCGGCGCGCACCTCGGCCGTGGCCGAATCGACGAACACCCTGCTCTTCATGGCCTTTCCGAAACCCGTCCTTTAGGCCTGTTGGGCCAGGGGCTGGACGGTGACGACCTTGCCGTTCTTCTGGAAGGCGACGGTGCCTTCGATGAGGGCGAAGAGGGTGAAGTCGCGCCCGCAGCCCACGTTCGCCCCGGGGGCGAACTTCGTGCCGCGCTGGCGGACGAGGATCTCGCCGGCCTTCACATACTGCCCGGCGTAACGCTTCACGCCGAGGCGCTTCGCGTTGCTGTCGCGTCCGTTACCGGTGCTGCCTGCCATGTTCGTTCCTCCTTTAGGCGATGGACTTGATCTTGAGCACCGTCAGCTCCTGACGGTGGCCGACCCGGCGCTCGTAGCCTTTGCGGCGGTTCTTGCGGAAGTGGATCAGCTTGTCGCCGCGCTTGTGCCCAAGCACGGTGGCGACCACCTTGGCGCCGTCCACCGTCGGCATCCCGATCTTCAGCTCGTCGCCGGTGTTCAGCGCCAGAACGCCCGTCAGCTCGATGTCCGCGCCGGGCTCGCCGGCCATCCGGTTCACCTCGATCACGCTGCCGACGGTCACGCGGCACTGCACGCCGCCTGCCTCAACCACTGCGTATGCTTCCATAATCATCCTTTTGGATAGGTTCAGAAATCCGCATTCGGCGCCCCAATGGCGCCAAAAGTCCGCATAAGATACACCAAGCGCCCCCAAAAAGTCAATACTTTTCCGCAAGCGCCCCTGCCGGAAAAGCCCTATCCCCTTCTCCCCAAACGAAAAACATTGCGCGGGCGCCACTCCCGCCCATGTCATAAGTCCCACACATCCGCGCCGCGCCTTAAAACAGGTCGCTGTGCGTCCCCGTACGCATCAGCGTCAGCACCAGCGCCCCATCATCCAGTTTATAAACAATCAGCCAATCCGGCTGCACGTGGAACTCGCGGAACCCTGCATAATCTCCCGTCAGGGCATGGTCATGGTAACGCGCCGGCAACGCCTGCCCACGGCACAGATAAGCCAGCGCGGCCTCGGCCAGCTCCCACCGCTTGCCCCGCCGCATCAGACGTCTGTAATCCCTCTTGAAACTTGAGGTCCAGTAGATTTTGTAACTCATTTCTCAAGCTCCGCACGAAGTTCCTCAAGCGTGGTGACATACTTCGCGTTCGGGTCGTGGGCCAAGGCGCGCGCCTCCTCCATCGCCCGCAGGGTCTCGCGGTTCGGATGCTTGCGGCGCACCGCGAAGGGCATCCCGTCGGCCTCCAGCGACTGGCGCACAAAGACATTGATCGCCGTCGAGAGGTTCATCCCCAGCGCGGAAAACAACGCCTCGGCCTCGCGTTTCACGTCGGCGTCCATACGAATGGTCAAATTAGCGGTAGCCATGTCAAACCTTCCTTTCTGCACAAAAGAATACCACAATCCGCACAGCCTCCGCAAGCGGATGCACGCGCCTCAATGGGTCTTCTGCCAGCGCCACCAGAGGGCGTGGGTCGCAAGGATGAGGGGGAGCGTGAGCAAAAAGGCGGGGAAGAACCACCCCAGGGGGGCGTGGCCGAAGAGAAAGCCGCCGCAAAGGGGCCCCAGCGTCATCCCCAGGTCGATGCCGATGTAGTACGTGCCGTTGGCCAGGCCGCGGTGGCCGGGCCGCGCCAGAAGGATGGCGGTGGCCTGGCAGACGGTGCACATGATGCCATACCCGCCGGCCATGAGGGCCGCGGCCAGCGCCAGCGCCCAAAAGCCGCGCATGAGGGCCAGCGCCACGAGCGCCCCGCCCGCCGAGGCGACGGACGCCAGCAGGAAGACCCAAAAGGGCACGCGGTCGAAGACCCGCCCCAGCCCCAGGCGCAGGGCCACGAGGACGGCGGCGTAGAGCGGGAAGAACCACCCCACCGAGAACCCCATCCCCTTGGCCTCGGCCAACGGCACCAGGAAGGCCTGCGTGGCCATGTAGGGCATCGCGAAGAGCAGGATGATGAGCGCCACGGGCGCCACGCGCCAGTCGACGACGCGGAAGCGGCGCGCCTCCCCCGCCCCCTGCGGCGCCGGCAGGGCCACCCCGCGGTCGCGCACGCACCAGGCCAGAAGCGCCAGCGTGCCCGAGAGCGCGGCCGAGACCACGAAGGCGCAGCCATAGCCCACGCGCTGGTAAAGGAAGACGCCCGCCGCCGGCCCCACGGCCATGCCGACGGCCGTCACCATGCCGTAGAGCCCCATGCCAGAGGCCACGCGCTCGCGCGGCAGCAACTCGGAGATCCACGTCGAGAGGCTCACCGAGCAGCAGGCGAAGCCCAGCCCATGGAGCACCCGCGCCGCCAGGAGCGCCCCCGGCGAGGCGGCCAGCAGATAACCCACGGCCGCGGCGGCCATGGCCAACGCGCCGCCGATGGTGAGGGCGCGCTTGCCCAGCGCGTCGGCCAGGTTCCCCACCACGGGGCGGCTGAGGAGCGAGGCGCCGTTCATGAGGCCGCCGGCCAGGCCCATGAGCGCCTCGCCCGCGCCGAGGGTGGCGGCGAAGCCGGCGGCCAGCGGCGCCACGGCCATGGGGCCGGTGAAGTAGAAGAAGGTGGCCGCCAGCAGCAGCGCGAAGTCCCTTTTCCGTTCCTTGGTCATGGGCCAAGGATAGCGCCGCGCCGCCGCCCTGTCAAGGGTTCGGTCGGAGGCGGCGGAGCGCGGCCTCGGCCGCCGGGGCCTCGGCGGCAGGGAGGTTCCGGAAACCCGTCGGGCGACGGGTGCCGCCGCCACTTCCCCTGCCGCTGGCGAAGAAAAGGTCTGAACGGCCGTTGCGGTGGTCGGCGCGATCGATGGCCGTCAGCTCGGCGCGCGCCTGCAGCTCCGGGTCGACCATCTGGCCTCACGCCTCCGCTTGGGTTTCGACGAGGGTGAGGACGCGCAGGAGCTCGGAGACGCCCCAGGCCTGGGCGCCGGTGCCGCAGGGCTCGTGGGGGGCGTCGCCCATGACGCATTCGGGCAGCTGGGTGACGCAATCCTGGTTGACGAGGTGCTCGGCGCTGGCGAGGATGGCGTGGGCGATGGGGCGCGCGGGCTCGCCGTGGACCAGGAGGAGCGCCTCGGCGTAGAGGGGGAAGGGGAGCGTCCAGCCGGTGCCGTTGTGGTAGGCGGGCTTGCGCCGGGTGTCCTCGTCGCCCTCGTAGCGGCCCCAGTAGGGGTTGTGGGGGTCGTTGAGGGGCTTGCCGTCGCGGACGATGGGGAGGGCGCGGCGGACGGGGCGGTCGGCGAGGGTGCGGATGGCGCCGGGGAGGAGGAGCTGCTCGGTGGCGGCGAGGACGGACTGGGCGAGGGCCTTGTCGTTCTTGAGGAGGCCGAGGGTGACGGCGTAGAGCTGGTTGGGGCGGATGGCGTCGTCTTGCTGGGCCTGGCGGGCACCGACGCCGGGCCCGGCGTAGAGGCAGTCCGAGAGGCCGCCCCCGGGCAGCGGGAAGAGCTCGCGGAAGGCGCGGCGGACGCGCCCGGCGAGGCGCTTCCATTTGGGGGCCACCTCGCGGCCGAGGAGGTCCAGGAGGCGCACCCAGAGGGCCTGGATCTCGACGGCGTAGCCGTTGCGGGGGGTGCCGGCGGGATAGTTGGTGTCCATCCAGGTGTAGTGCGGGGGGGCCCAGACGAGGCCGGTCTCGGGGTCGGCCTTGATGCCGTTCTCGGTGCCGGAGACGTAGTGCTCGGCGATGGAGACGAGGATGTCCCTGAGGGTGCGGCCGCCGCAGTCGAGGCCGAGGATTTTCTTGGCGCCGAAGTGGGCGATGGCGTCGTCGGCGCAGACGGCGAGCCAGAGGGGGGCGTCGACGGTCTCGCGGTTGGCGTCGTCCTCGCCGCGGATCATGTTGGGGATGGTGCCGTTGCGCTCGAAGCGGCCGAACTCGCGCAGGACGTCGAGCACGGTGTCCCAGTCGCCGGCGGCGGCGACGCCGCGCAGGGCGATGAGGGTGTCGCGGCCCCAGTCGAGGAACCAGGGGTAGCCGGCGATGATGGTCTTGTGGGCGTCGCGGCGGACGATGTAGTTGCGCAGGGCCTGGGCCATGGCCTCGCGCAGGGGGAGGGCGGAGCCGGGGAGGGCGCCGCGGAGGGCGGGGATGGCCGGGACGCCGGGGGCGGGCTCGCCGGCGACGAGGGCGGCCTCTTGGCCGCGGTCGAGCTCGATGTGGAACCAGCCGGGGCTCCAGAGGTCGCCGGAGCCGTCCTGGCCGCGGGCGGCCTCCTCCGGGTGGGGGACGTTGTAGGTCCACTGCGCCTCGGGGTTCCAGTCGGCGCCGGCCATGGAGAGGGCGAGCTTGACGCCGGGCTCGGGGGCGAAGTCGAAGCCGTCGGGGCGGTTGGCGAGGGCCTTGGGCCAGGCCTGCTCGGGCCCGGCGTAGGCCTTGGTCTTGCAGTGGAAGTTGCGCCATTCGATGTCGGGCCGGAGCACGAGGCCGACGGTGACGGCGGGGTCGCGGAAGGGGCCGGTGTTGCGCTCGCGCCGGAAGCGCAGGACGACGCGGTTCCGCCCGGGCTCGAGGGCCGCGCGCAGGGTGATCGGGACGCGCCGGCCCATGCCGCAGGGGGCGGAGAAGCGCCACTCGGCGGCGGAGCCGTCGGGCGCGACGGTGACGTGGACCAGGCAGGGGCCGGCGAGGGGCGCGGAGAAGCCGTTGCAGAGGATCCAGGCGCGGCAGCGGGTGAGGAAGACCTGGCGGTCGTCGGGGACGCTGGGGTGGCGGTTGAGCGCCAGGAGGCAGTCGTACTGCGAGCGGACGTCGCCCCATTTGAGGCGGATCTGGGCCATGGCGCCGGTGCCGTTGGTGAGGAGGGCGCGGGCGTTGCCCAGGGCCTTGACCTCGAGGCCGGAGAAGCGGCGCTTGACGCGCCCGGTGGTCTCGCCCAGCCCCAGGGCCCAGACGGCGGAGCGGTGGCGGAGGACGCCGGTGGGGGCGTAGAGCTCGGCGTCGAGGGTAAGGCGGCAGGTGGCGCGCTGGGGGCCGAGGTAGGCGTCGAAGGCGCGGCGGACGGGGAGCATGAGGCCGTGCCCGCCGTCGGCCAGGGCGATGGAGCGCCCGGTGCTGACGGCGGCGCCCTCGGCGTCGAAGAGGGTGACGCGGAAGGGCGAGGCCGCGGTGACGAAGAGGAGCGCGCCGGTGGGCACGATGACCTCGCGCCGGAGGTCGGCGGGGAGGCGGAGGGTGACGGCGCGGTGGTCGGCGAAGGCGACGGGGTCGGCGATGAAGCGGTTGGCCAGCGCGTCGAGGTCTTCCTTGTAGAGGTCGACGGAGCCTTCGAGCCAGTGGCGGGTGCGCAGGGCCATGACGAGGCGCTCGCGCTTGGCGAGGCCGGCGATGGGGGCCGCGCCGCGCTGGCTGGCGGCGCCCTCCACGGCCGTGAGGTCGCCGGGGCGGGAGGAGAGGCAGCGGACTTGGCCGGGCTTGAGGCCCATCCGCAGGGGGTTGACCGCGCAGGGCTTGCCCTCGATGAGGTCGTAGGCCTCGCGGTAGGGGAAGCCGGAGGCGTCGAAGGAGACGCTCTGCGGCTGCTTCCAATCGAGGTTCGCCAGGATGAGGAGCGGCTCGTGGCCGGGGCGCGAGCGCGTCACGGCCAAGACGTTGCCGCCGCCGCGCTGGGCCATGGCGAGCGTGGTGCCGGGGCCGAAGAGGGGGTGGCAGCGGAGGATGGCGTTGAGGCGGCGGATGAGGGCGCAGGCGTTGTCGGCGGCGCCCCAGTTGAGGCCGCCGCAGCCGTGGACGTCGATCTTCTCCTGGGCGTACCACTCGACGCCGGCGGTGATGCCGAAGGCGCCTTGCTGCGAGAGCATGGCCGAGAGCATGAGGCGCAGGCGGGCCCAGGCGGGCGAGGTGGCGGCCAGGCGGTTGTTGTCGTGCGTCTCGGCGAAGTGGACGAGGGGGCCGCGGCATTCGGAGAGGCGCAGGGTGTTGGGGAGCATGGCCTCGAAGGCGTTGCGGTCGTAGGTCTGGAAGACCTCGGAGTAGGCCCAGTCGAGCCCCGAGTCGCCGATGAGCGCCTCGGTGGTCTCCATCGGCCCGCCCAGGCCCTCCAGCAGGAAGACGGTGTCGGGGAACTCGCGCCGCACCAGCGCCACGATGACGTCCCACGCCGCCTTGGGGATCATGTACCCGGCGTCGCACCGGAAGCCGTCCACGCCCAGCCGGCACCAATGGAGGAAGACGTCGGCGATCTTGCGCCGGAGCGCGGGCTTGGAATAATCCAGCTCCACCAGATCCTCCCACGTCACGCCCCAGGCGCCGGGCGAATGGAAGGAGCCGTCCACGTTGCGCTTGTACCACTCGGGGTGGTGGGTCTGGAAGGTGGCCGCCCAGCCGGTGTGGTTCGCCGGCAGATCCATGAAGAGGCGCCCGCCGTAGGCGTGCGTCGCCGCCACCAGCTCGCGGAACTGATCCAGCGGCGTGGCCGAGGTGTCGAACTCCGCCAGCGCCGGATCCACCGACAGGAAATCCAGCCCCGCGAAGGGCGAGCCGTAACGCCCCATCCGCGCGTAGGTCGTCGGCGTCGGGTGGATGGGCAGAAGCAACAGGTTGCGGAACCCGAGCCCCGAGAAGAAGTGCCCCAGGTGGCGCGCCAGCGAGCGGAACGTGCCGCTGGGCGGGATCACCGTGTAGCCCGCCGCGTCCAACGCCCGCTCCTCCCCGGCGAAGGACTTGGGCGCGAAGGGCGCCGCCATCGCCGGGCCGAACTGCCGCGTGAAGGCCGCGTAGATGGCGTTGCCGCCGGCGGTGTGCGCCGGGGCCACCTTAATCACCGTGTCGCGCCCCTCCGGCCACTCCGGCACTGGCGTGTCGTTCGGGATGAAGCAGACCTTCCCCGCGAAGACCCCCACCTCCAAAAGCGCGATGCGCACGCGCCACTCCCCGCGCCCGCACGGCTCCATCGGGATGTCATGCCAATCGTCGCCGCTGATCAGGCGCGCCTCGTCCACGTGCGCCAACACCTCGCGCTGATGCACCGAGGCCGCGCCCAGGTTCGTGCGAAAGACCATCCGCCCCGCGCCCCGCTCCTCGCGAAAGGCCCGCACCTCCAAAACATCCCCCACCCAACGCAACAACTGGCTTCCGGCCGCAGGATCCTGTCTCATGCAAACGCTCCGTGTCCCTCGTATCGATTTGCCCCATCATACCAAACAGCCCCACCCCGCGCAAACCGCACCCAGACGCCAAGCCCGCGCTTTTGCTATCATGGGGCTCGCGATGGGCGAACCGTCGCTTTTCTGCGCGTTGCGCAAACAGTGTTGCCCCGACCGAGACTTCGGGCCTTTCAGGGTATGGGCGGCCGGTGGGGCGAGGTGCGCCCCGTGGCGCGCCTTTTTGCGTGTCCCTGCATGGGCCCCGAAGGTCTCGATTGGGCGGGAAAAGGATGTGCGCTCTATGGGGAGCCGGCGATGAGGGCCCTTGGGGGCCTCTGGTGGATGGCGGTGCGGCTGATGCGGTCGCACATGGGGCTGTACGTCTTTTTCGGGGGTTGCACGACGGCGCTGAACATCGTGCTCTTCCTCCTCTTTTTCCATGCCTGCGGGTGGGCGGCGTGGTTTTCCAACGCGATGGCGTGGTGGCCTTCGGTGGTCTTCGCGTGGTGGACGAACCGGCTGTGGGTCTTCGACGCGCGGCGGGGGGCCTCGGCGGCCTTCCTGGCGCGGGAGCTGGCGTCGTTCGCGGGGTCGCGCCTCTCCACGGGGATGGCCGACGTGGCGCTGATTTGGCTGACGGTGGACGTGGCGGGGTGGGACGAGCTGGCGATGAAGCTGCTCGTGGGGGCGCTGGTGGTGGGGCTCAATTATGTCATCAGCCGCTGGCTGGTCTTTCGGAAAGGAAGGGATGAGGCATGAGGTTGTCCTTGGTGGTGCCGTGCTACAACGAGGCAGTGTGCGTAAGGCGGTTTTGGGAGGCCGCGCGGGCGCTGGCCCTGCCGAGCGAGGTGGAGTTCGTCTTCGTGAACGACGGCTCGCGCGACGGCACGCTGGGCGAGCTCCGGGCGTTGGCCGCCGAGGATCCGGCCGTGCGATACGTCTCCTTCTCCCGGAACTTCGGCAAGGAAGCGGCCCTGCTCGCGGGCCTGCGCAAGGCGTCGGGCGACCTCGTGGCGACGCTGGACGTGGATCTGCAGCACCCCGTCACCCTGCTGCCGGAGATGCTGGGGGCCTTGCGTTCCGGGGAATACGACTGCGCGGCGGCGCGGCGGACCGACCGCGAGGGCGAGCCGTGGCTGCGGAGCCTATGCGCGCGGCTGTTTTACAAACTCTTGAACCGCCTCTCGGAAATCGAGGTGCGCGGCGGGGAGACCGATTACCGCATGATGACACGGCAGGTCGTCGAGGCCGTCCTGTCGCTGGGCGAGGTCAACCGCTTCACCAAGGGCATCTACGCCTGGGTCGGCTTCCGCACCAAGTGGCTCGACTTCGCCAACGCCGAGCGCGTGGCCGGCGAGACGAAGTGGTCGTTCTGGGGATTGGCGCGCTACGGCCTCCAAGGCGTCACGGCCTTCTCGGTGGCGCCGCTCCAGCTGGCCTCCGTGGTGGGCGTGCTCTCCTGCGCCGCGGCGCTGCTCTACTTGGCCTACGTGGCCGCCAAGACGCTCCTCGTCGGCGAGCCCGTCACCGGCTACCCCACGCAAATCTGCCTGTTGCTCTTCTTCGGCGGGTTCCAACTCTTTGCCATCGGCATCCTCGGCACCTACCTCGCCAAAACCTATCTCGAAACCAAGCGCCGCCCGCCCTACCTCATCCAAGAGGAAAACTGAAAACCACGCCAGCGCCAAGCGCCTGCGCCGTGATGCCTGCCACGGCCCTGGGCAAACGACAGACGCTGCCAGACTCGGATGGCCCGGGAAACGACCCTCAGACGCGGGCGCCCGGCGGAAGGCGCAGGTGAAGGAGCGGGTAAGGCTTGCCCTGGCCGTCCAAAGGCGTCCGCCTCTCGACGCGGAAGTCCAGGCGCTCGTAGAAGCCAAGAGCCTGGGGGTTCTGCTCGTTCACCGTCACCCGCGCGACGCCCTGTTCGCCGGTGGCCAGCCGCACCAACCGCGTGCCGATGCCCTTGCCCCGCCACTCCGGGGCGACGAAGAGCATCTCCAGCGCCTCCCCGTCGATGCCCATGAAAGCCACGGGCGCACCCGCGCCGTCCACCGCGACGAACAGGCGCGGGACGGCCGCGAGCGCCTGCGGCACATAGCCCTTGAGGCGCGCGATCTCGCCCTCCGAAAGGAACCGGTGGGTGGCCCGCACCGAAGCCTCCCACACCGCCACCAGCCGCCCGATCAGCCCCGCCCCCCGCTCCGCGCCCCCAACCTCAACCACGTCCATCCGCCTGCCTCTTTCCCTTCCCGCCCCACGCCCTCCCTGCGCCGACAGGATGAAAGCCCGGCACGAAACCATTGCACCCGCGCCGCCCAGCGACGCCTCTCGCCCCATTGTACCACACCTAAACCAAAGAAATTGCGCTGACGGGGAGGGGGATAAAAAAGGCCCCTGGGTGGGGGCCTTTTTTGGGGGGCGTCGTTTTATTTGGCGACGACGTTGACGAGTTTGCCGGGGACGACGATGACCTTGGCGACGGAGAGGCCGGCGGTGTGTTTTTGGACTTCGGGGGCTTCGCGGGCGGCGGCTTCGAGGGCGGCGCGGTCGAGGCCGGCGGGGAGGGTGATTTTGCCGCGCATTTTGCCGTTGACCTGGAGGATGATCTCGAGGGCGTCTTCTTTGAGGGCGTCTGGGTTGACGGCGGGCCAGCCGGTGTCGAGGACGGAGCCTTGGCCGCCGAACTCGGCGTGGATTTCCTCGGCGATGTGGGGGGTGAAGGGGGCCATCATGCGCGCGAGGGTGGTGACGGTCTCGCGGAGGAGGGCCTTGGCGGCGGGGGTGGAGCTTGCGTCGATCTTGGCTTTGTCGAGGGCGTTCATGAGCTCCATGAGCTGGGCGATGGCGGTGTTGAAGCGGAAGCCGTGCTCGATGGAATCGGTGACGCCTTGGAGGGTTTGGTGGAGTTTGCGCCAGAGGGCGCGTTGGGCGGGGTCGAGGGCGGCGCCGTCGACGGGCTCGTCGGTGGCGGGGACGATGGGTTTGGCGTCGTAGGCCTTTTTCCAGAGGCGGCAGAGGAAGCGGTAGGGGCCCTGGATGGCGGTGTCTTGCCACTCGGCGTCGAGCTCGGGCGGGCCGATGAAGAGGGTGTAGAGGCGGACGGTGTCGGCGCCGTAGGCTTCGATGAGTTCATCGGGGGAGACGACGTTGCCGACGGATTTGGACATCTTTTTGAGGACGCCGTTTTCGTCGCGCTTGCAGATCATGCCCTGGGTGAAGAGGGCTTTGAAGGGCTCGACGCAGTCGAGGGCGCCGGCGTCGTTGAGGATTTTGACGACGAAGCGGGAGTAGAGGAGGTGGAGGACGGCGTGCTCGACGCCGCCGATGTATTGGTCGACGGGCATCCATTTGTCGACGAGGGCTTTGTCGAAGGGGGCCTGGTCGTTGCGGGCGTCGATGTAGCGGAGGAAGTACCAGCAGGAGCAGAGCCATTGGGCGAGGGTGTCGGTCTCGCGCTTGGCGGGGGCGCCGCACTTGGGGCAGGTGGTGTTGATGAAGCCTTCGTGGCGGGCGAGGGGGTTGCCTTGGTCGCTCTTGAAGTCGACGTCGTCGGGGAGGCGGACGGGGAGCTGGTCTTCGGGGACGGGGACGGGGCCGCAGTGGGGGCAGTGGACGATGGGGATGGGAGCGCCCCAGTAGCGTTGGCGGGCGACGTTCCAGTCGCGGATGCGGAAGTTGGTGGTGGCCTGGGCGAAGCCGCGCTCGGCGCCGTATTGGGTGATGGCTTGGATGGCCTGGCGGTTGGCCATGCCGTCGAAGGCGCCGGAGTTGACGAGGGTGCCATCGTCGACGTAGGCGCCGGCCATGTCTTCGGGGCGGAGGGAGCCTTCGGGGTTTTGGATGACGAGCTTCTTGGGGATGGCGTACTTGGCGGCGAAGTCCCAGTCGCGCTGGTCGTGGGTGGGCACGGCCATGACGATGCCGGTGCCGGAGTCGGAGACGACGTAGTTGGTGACCCAGAGCTGGATGTCTTTGTCGCCGTTGTAGGGGTTGGTGACGTGGAAGCCGGTGAAGACGCCTTCCTTGGCGAGGGCGTCGGAGAAGCGCTCGGCGGCGGGGATGTTGGCGAGCTTGTCGGCGAAGGCCTTGACCTGGGCCTCGCGGGGGGAGCCGGGGAGGAGCTTCTTGAGGAGGGGGTGGTCGGGCGCGATGGCCATGAAGGTGACGCCGAAGATGGTGTCGGGGCGCGTGGTGTAGACGGGGCATTCGTCGCCGGTCTCGGTGACGGTGAAGGTGACCTTGGCGCCTTGGGATTTGCCGATCCAGTTGGCCTGCATCTGGCGGACTTTCTCGGGCCAGCCTTCGAGGAGGTCGAGGTCTTTGAGGAGGCGGTCGGCGTATTGGGTGATGCGGAAGAACCATTGCTTGAGGTTCTTCTTTTCGACGGGGCGTCCGCAGCGGACGCAGTGGCCGTCGGCGGTGACCTCCTCGTTGGCGAGGTTGGTGCAGAGGGGGCACCAGTTGACGGGGGCCTCCTTTTGGTAGGCGACGCCGAGCTTGTAGGCCTGGAGGAAGACCCACTGCGTCCACTTGTAATAGTCCGGGTGGCAGGTGGCGATCTCGCGCTCCCAGTCGTAGCCCACGCCCCAGCTGCGCACCTGGCGCTTCATCTCGCGGATGTTCTCGATGGTCCACTTGTGGGGGTGGACGTGGAACTTTTTGGCGGCGTTCTCGGCCGGCAGGCCGAAGCTGTCCCAGCCCATGGGGGAGAGGACGTTGAAGCCGAGCATCTTCTTGTAGCGGGTGATGACGTCGCCCATGATGTAGTTGCGGCCGTGGCCCACGTGCATGTGGCCGCTGGGATAGGGGAACATCGTCAGGCAGTAGAACTTCGGCTTGCCCTCGTCGCGCGCGTCGCACCTGAACGTGCCGTGCTCATCCCAATACTGCTGCCATTTGGGCTCGATCGCGTGAAACGGATACTTCTCTTCCATGTCCAAATCCCTTCGGTGAAAATCGCCCATGAGTATACCACATCCATGTGCTATAATGCGCGGCATGAGGATCTGCGTCTTGGCTTCCGGCAGCAAGGGCAACGCCACCTACGTCGAGGGCGGCGGCGTGCGCCTGCTCATCGACGCGGGGCTCTCCTGCCGCGACCTCGAGCGGCGCCTCCAGGCCGTCGGCGAAAGCCCCGACGGGCTCGACGCCATCCTCGTCACCCACGAGCACGTCGACCACGTCCGCGGCCTCGGGCGCTTCGCCGAACGCCACGGCGCCGCCGTCTTCGCCAACGAGGGCACCGCCGCCGTCGTCGAGCGCCAATGCCGCCTCGCCGGGCGCCAGGCGCCCCCCTTCACCCTCTTCCAATCGCGCGTCCCCTTCGCCCTCGGCGGCCTCACCGTCACCCCCGTGCGCACCAGCCACGACACCGCCGAGCCCGTCGCCTACACCCTCGACGACGGCGCCGCGCGCCTCGGCCTCTTCACCGACCTCGGCTTCGTCTCGGGCGAGGTCGCCGCCGCGCTGGCCGCCTGCGACGCCCTCATCCTCGAATCCAACCACGACCTGGGGATGCTCCGCGCCTCCGGCCGCCCCTACCCCCTCGTCGCCCGCATCGCCGGCGAATCCGGCCACCTCTCCAACGACCAGGCCGCCGAGGCCGTCGCCCGCTGCGCCGCCCCCGGCCTCCGCGCCCTCGTCCTGGCGCACCTCTCCGAGGAATGCAACCAGCCCGACCTCGCCCGCGCCGCCATGGCCCGCGCCCTCAACGCCCGCGGCCTCGCCCCCGCCCTCGCCGTCGCCAAGCAAGGCGAGCCCCTCCCCTTCCTGGAGCTCTGACATGAGAGACACACCCGAACTCGCCGCCTGCATCGACGTGGCCCTCCGCCGCCGCCCCGCCGACCTCCTCATCAAGGGCGCGCGCCTCTTCGACCTGGCCACCGGCGAGCTGGAGCGGGCCGACCTGGCCCTCTGCGGCGAACGCATCGCCGCCGTCGGCGAAGGCTACGAGGCCGCCGAGACCCTCGACGCCACGGGCCTCACCGCCGTCCCCGGCTTCGTCGACGCCCACTGCCACGTCGAATCCTCCCTCCTCACCCCCTACACCTGGGAACGCCTCGTCCTCCCCCACGGCACCACCGCCGCCGTCTGCGACCCCCACGAGCTGGCCAACGTCAAAGGCGCCGCCGCCATCGACTTCTTCCGGCGCTCCGCCGCCGGCATGCTCCTGCGCCTCCAGGTCCAAATCCCCTCCTGCGTCCCCGCCCTCCCCACCGAGGAGGCCGGCGCCGCCCTCGGCGCCGCCGAGATCGCCCCCTACGCCGACGATTCCGCCCTGGCCGAGTTCATGAACCTCCCCGGCCTCCTCGGGAAAGACCCCGACGCCCTCGCCAAGCTCGCTGCCTTCTCCGCCCGCCCCATCGACGGCCACGCCCCCCTCGCCGAAGGCGACACGCTCAACGCCCTCTGCGCCGCCGGCATCGCCAACGACCACGAGTCCGGCGCCGTCCCCGAGGCCCTCGCCAAGCTCCGCCGCGGCATGACCGTCTTCATCCGCGCCGGCTCCGTCGCCCGCAACCTCGCCGACCTCGCCCCCCTCCTCACCCTCACCCTCTGCGACCGCCTCTGCCTCTGCACCGACGACCGCGACCCCCTCGACATCCGCGACGAAGGCCACCTCGACGCCGCCATCCGCGCCGCCATCGCCCAAGGCTGCGACCCGCTGGCCGTCTACCGCGCCGCCAGCCTCACCCCCGCCCGCGCCTTCGGCTGGCGCGACCGCGGCCTCCTCGCCCCCGGCTTCCTCGCCGACGTCGCCCTCCTCTCCGACCTCAACGCCTGCGCCGTCGAGCGCGTCGTCTGCCGCGGCAAGGTCGTCTCCGACGCCGCCTTCGACGCCCGCCCCCCCGAACCCGACGCCGCCCCCTTCCGCGCCTCCGTCCGCTGCCGCCCCCTCTCGCCCGAGGACTTCGCCGCCCCGCCCCGCGGCCCCGTCATCGGCGTGCGCGAAGGCACCCTCCTCACCGACGCCCTCGCCTGGGACGACGCCGCGGGCGACCGCCTCCCCTGCGCCCTCGTCGAGCGCCACGGCGGCAGCGGCCGCGTCGGCCTGGCCTGGGCCCACGGCTTCGGCCTCAAACGCGGCGCCCTCGCCTCCACCGTCGGCCACGACAGCCACAACCTCTGCGTCGTCGGCGCCGACCCGGCGGACATGGCCCTGGCCGCCAACGCCCTGCGCGACCGCGGCGGCGGCTTCGCCGTCGCCATCGAAGGGCAAATCGCCGCCTGCCTGCCCCTGCCCATCGGCGGGCTCATGAGCGACCGCCCCGCCGCCGAGGTCGCCGACGCCCTCGCCACGCTCCGCGCCGCCGCCCGCGACACCGGCGCCACCCTCGCCAACCCCTTCCTCGCCCTCGCCTTCCTCCCCCTCCCGGTCATCCCCTTCGCCCGGCTGACCTTGGGCGGCTTCCTCGGGTTGTAGGAGAACGGAGAACGGAAAACGGAGAACGGGCAATGTCAAGCTTCAGAGACTTGGATGTATGGCAACTCGGGATGGACCTGGTTGTCGAGGTCTACAAACTCTGCAAGGTCTTGCCGCCAGAAGAGCGCTTTGCGCTCACGGATCAGCTTCGCCGTGCCGCCATCTCCGTCCCTTCCAATGTTGCGGAGGGGTTCTCCCGCAACTCCCCAAAAGAGTTCCGCCGCTTTCTCCAAATCGCCTCCGGTTCCCGCGCCGAGGTGCAAACGCAACTGCTCATTGCCGAGCGCGTCGGCCTCCTGACGCGCGGGCAAACCAAATCCGCGCTTGTCCTCACCGAACGCCTCGGGAAGGCCCTGCACGCCTTGGCTGAGTGCCAACACACCCAAACCAAGGCCAAGCACCCGCATTGACGCCCGTAAAGGCGCCTCTCTGTTCTCGTTTTATGGACGCACCCATCGCACAGCCTTCCCTCCCGTCTCATCCATCGCGCGCTTACGCGCGTTCCGTTCTCCGTTCTCCGTTTTCCGTTCTCCCCCTTGTCTGACAGGACTCCTCCCCATGAAACGACTCCTCGCCACCGACATCGCCGCGGCCATGGACAACGCCTCGTGGATCAGGCGGATGTTCGAGGCCGGCAACGAGCTGCGCAAGGCGCGCGGCCCCGAAAACGTCTTCGACTTCTCCCTCGGCAACCCCGACGTCCCCCCGCCCGAGAAGGCCCGCGACGTCCTGCGGGCGCTGGCCGACGACGCCATCCGCCCCTGCGGCCTGGGCTACATGCCCAACGCCGGGCTCCCCGCCTTCCGCGCCGGCCTCGCCGACAAGCTCTCGCGCGAGCAGGGCGTGCCGCTCGAGGCCAAGCACGTCATCGCCACCGTCGGCGCCGCAGGCGCGCTCGTCGCCTTCTTCCGCGCCACGATCGAGCCCGGCGACGAGGTGCTCGTGCCGGCCCCCTACTTCGTGGAATACGGCTTCTACTGCGGCCACTTCGGCGGCAAACTCGTGCCCGTGCCCATGCGCGGCCCCGACTTCGCGCTCGACCCGGAGGCGCTCCTGGCCGCCGTCACCCCGCGCACCCGCGCCATCCTCCTGAACTCCCCCAACAACCCCACCGGCGCCATCTACCCCGAGGCTGCCCTCCGCCGCCTCGCCGCCGCCGTCGACGCCCTCAACGCCGCGCGCGAGCGCCCCCTCTTCCTGCTGGCCGACGAGCCCTACCGCGTCTTCGCCTTCGACGGCGCTGTCGTGCCGCCCTTCCTCTGCCTCAGCCCTTGGGCCGTCGTGCTGGGCTCCTTCTCCAAGAGCCTCTCCCTGGCCGGCGAGCGCATCGGCTACGTCGCCGTCAACCCCGCCCTCGACGGCGCCGACGCCCTCCTGGCCGCCCTCACGCTCACCAACCGCACGCTGGGCTACGTCAACGCCCCCATCCTCGGCCAACGCCTCGCCCTCGCCCTCCTCGACGAATGCGTCGACCTCGCCCCCTACGCCGCGCGCCGCCGCGCGATGGCCGACATGCTCACCGCCGCCGGCGTCCGCTTCGCCATGCCCCAAGGCGCCTTCTACTTCTTCCCCGAGGCCCCCGGCGGCGACGACCTCGCCTTCTGCCAGCGCCTCCTCGAGGGCGGCGTCATCGCCGTCCCCGGCCGCGGCTTCGGCATGCCCGGCCACATCCGCCTCTGCTCCGCCGTCCCCATGGACACCATCCTCCGCGCCCAACCCGCCTTCGCCGCGGCCTGCAAATGAACGCGCGGCGGGAGGCGATTTTCGCGCTGGCGCTCTGGCTGGCGCGGGGCGACCACCCAACCCAGGCCCTGCCGGAAGGGCCGGGGCGGGCCTTCGCGTTGGAGCTGGTGGGGGCGGCGCTCCGCCACAAGGCGAGCCTGGAGTGGGTCGTGGGGCGGTGCGTCAAGCGGCTGCCGCAGGGCGACCTCCGCGCCGCGCTCCTCGTGGGCGCCGCGCAACTGCTCGTCCTGAACGTGCCCGACCACGCGGCGATCGCCGAGACGGTGCAGGCGGCCAAGCCCATCGGCAAAGGCGCGGCGGGCTTCGTCAACGCCGTCCTGCGCCGCCTGCAGCGCGAGCGCGGGGCCCTGGCCGAGGCGCTCGCGCGCCAGCCCGCCCACATCCGCCTGAACCTGCCCAAGCCCTTGTGGGAGCGCTGGCGCCGCGACCTCGGCCCCGACCGCGCCGCCGCCGTCGCCGAGGCCCTCGCCACGCCGCCGCGCACCGCCCTGCGGCCGCTCCCGCCCTTCGGGCCGCCGCCGGGATGCGAGGCGCACCCGGACGACCCGGGCTTTTTCCTCGTGCCCAACGGCGTGCGGGTGGAGGCGGTGGAGGGCTTCGCCGAGGGGCGCTTCGTCGTCCAAGACCCGGCCACGCGCCACGCGCTCGACTTGCTTGACGTGCGCCCCGGCCTGCGCGTGCTCGACGCCTGCGCCGCGCCCGGCGGCAAGACCGCCCAGATCGCCGCGCGCCTGGCCCCGTGGCCGGAGGGCACGTGCCTGGCGGCCAACGAGCCCGACCCCGCCCGCGCGAAAACGCTCCGAGACACGCTCGGGCGGTGCGGCTTCTTGGGGCGCGTGGCGGTTTCCGAGCGCCCGGCGCAGGAGCTGGCGGGGCGTTATGACCGGATTTTGCTGGATGTGCCGTGCTCCAACACCGGCGTCTTCGGGCGGCGGCCCGACGCGCGGTGGGCGTGGACGCCCCGGCGCCTGGCGCGCGTGGTGGCCCTGCAGCGCGAGATTTTGTCCGCCTGCGCCCGGCTGTTGGCGCCGGGCGGGCGCCTGGTCTATTCCACGTGCTCCATCGAGCCGGAGGAAAACCTGGGGCAGATGGAGCGCTTCCTGGGAGAGAACCCTGATTTCCAATTGCTCGACGCGCGCCTGACCTTGCCTTCGCCCACGCACGACGGCTCCTTCGCCGCCGCCCTCACCCGCCCGTGAAATCACAAAGGGCACAACGGACAAAAAGGAAGGACGGCGCAGGGGAGACCACAGAGGGCACGGAGGACACGCAGAGGGACACGGAGATTGGAAATCACAAAGGACACAAAGGACACAAAGGGGAAGGGAAAGGAAAGGGAAGAGGAGGGGCAAGGGGCGCTGCCCCTTGAACCCCGGCAAGGGGAAGCTCCCCCTGCACCCGCGGCACGTCCGCCGGACGTGCCTGACAGACAACCCAAAAGACTTTATGCCCCTTGTGGTGCTTTGCGCCTTTGTGATAGCCCGCGCAGCGAAAACCCGCGGCACATCCGCGGCGTGTCAGCGCCCGCCAAGCGGGCGACGGGCGAGGGATGGGCAGAAAGGGCGGGTTGGTCGTGAGGCGTCCCAGCGGTCCCATCTTGCGCCAGCCCACGCCGCGCTGGGACCACTGGGACTTCTGGGACAACTGGGACGCGCCCCTGCGGGGCGACCAAAACGCTTTGTGTCCTTTGTGATTTCCGTTTTCCGTTCTCCGATTTCCCCTTTGGTGTTTCGGGTCAGTCGAAGTCGTGGACGCGGGTGCGGAGGGCGTCTTTGATGGCTTTGGCGAGGGCGGGGGTGATGCCGGGCTGGGCGGCGAGTTGGTCTTCGGTGGCGGCGGCGAGGCGGCGGAGGGAGCCGAAGGCGGCGAGGAGCTGGCGTTTGCGGGCGGGGCCGATGCCGGGGAGTTCGTCGAGGACGGAGGTTTTGAGGGCGCGGAGGCGGAGGGCGCGGTTGAAGGTGATGGCGAAGCGGTGGGCTTCGTCGCGGAGGCGGATGAGGATTTGGAGGGCGGGGGAGTCCCGGGGGAGGAGGAGGTTGGGGCGGCCGTCGTCGAGGACGATTTCCTCGAAGTGTTCGTTGAGGCCGGCGACGGGGATGGCGTCGAAGAGGCAGAGGTCTTTGAGGACGGCGCGGGTGGCGCGGACTTGGGGTTCGGCGCCGTCGCAGAGGATGAGGTCGGGGAGGGGGAGGCCTTCGTCGAGGACGCGGGTGTAGCGGCGGCGGATGACCTCGGCCATGGCGTGGGGGTCGTCGTTTTGGGCGGTGCGGACGCGGAAACGGCGGTAGCGGCGTTTGTCTGGGATGCCGTCGTGGGCGACGACCATGGAGGCGACGGTGTGGGTGCCCATGAGGTGGGAGATGTCGAAGCATTCGATGAGGCGGGGGGGGCGGTCGAGGCCGAGGAGCTGGGCGAGCTGGGCGAGGCCTTCTTGGGCGGTGGGTTTGTTGAGGGCGGGGGTGAGGCGGGCGCGGGCGCGGCGGCGGGTGATTTCCTTGAGGGCGAGCCAGGTGTCGCGGAGGCGGGCGGCTTTCTCGAAGTCTTGGTTTTCGGAGGCTTGGAGCATCTGTTGGCGGACTTCGTCGAGGATGGCGGGGCGTTCGCCGCGGAGGAAGGCGCAGGCTTCGTCGAAGCGGGCGCGGTAGTCGGCCTCGGAGATGCGCCCGAGACAGGGGGCGGAGCAGAAGCGGATGACGTCGGCCAGGCAGTGGGTGTGGTCGTCGGGGGAGGGGTCGAGGCTGGCGCAGCGGCGCAGGCCGTAGCGTTTCTCGGTGAAGTCGAGGGCGGCGCGGACGACGGTGGCGGAGGGGAAGGGGCCGAAGTAGCGCGCGCCGTCGTCGCGGACGATGCGGCAGGCGACGATGCGGGGGAAGGGGCGGGCGGGGTCGGCCTTGAGGGAGAGGTAGCGTTTGTCGTCGCGCAGGAGGATGTTGAAGCGGGGGCGGTAGGTTTTGATGAGGTGGCTTTCGGTGAGGAGGGCCTCGGCCTCGGTGCGGACGACGCGGAGCTCGAGGTCTTCGACGTGGTGGACGAGGCTGCGGAGCTTGGGGGGGGCGTGGCGGAGGGTGGAGGCGCGGAAGTAGCTTTGGACGCGGCGGCGGAGGTTGACGGCTTTGCCGACGTAGATGATCGTGCCGGCGCGGTCGCGGTAGAGGTAGCAGCCGGGTTTCTCGGGCAGGTGCTTGAGTTTCTCGCGCAGGGTGTCGTTCATGGAGGTTTGGATGCGTGGAGGCTTGGCACGTGGGGGCGCGGCCGAGCCTCCGGGCTTCCGGCCTTCCAGGCTTCCTCAGTCGAAGTGGATGCGCGGGTCGATGAGCATGTAGCAGAAGTCGGAGAGGAGGTTGCCGAGGAGCTGGATGGTGGCGGTCATGACGAGCATGGCCATGAAGACGGCGTAGTCGTGGCCGGTGAGGGCCTCGAGGGAGAGCTGGCCCATGCCGGGGATCTCGAAGAGGGTCTCGATGATCATGGAGCCGGCGAAGAGGGCGCCGAGGATGCTGCCGAAGCCGGTGGCGATGGGGATGAGGGCGTTGCGCAGGGCGTGGCACCAGATGGCGCGGCGGCGGGTGGCGCCTTTGGCCAGGACGGTGCGGACGTATTCGGCGCTCATCTGCTCCATGAGGGAGTTCTTCATCATGATGGTGAGCAGGGCGAAGGAGGTCATGACGTAGGCGGTGACGGGCAGGACCATGTGGTAGGCGCGGTCCCAGAAGAGCGTCCAGCCGCCGGCGGCGACGGCCGCGTCGCTCTCGAAGCCGCCGATGGGGAAGATGTCCCAGAGGCCGTCGACGGTGCCGCTGAGGCACATCTTCAGGATCATGCCGACGGCGAAGGCGGGGATGGAGTAGGCCGTGAAGACGAGCGCGCTGGTGGCGAAGTCGAAGGGCGCCCCGTGGCGCAGGGCCTTGGCGATGCCCAGGGGGATGCAGACGAGGTAGCTGAGGAGGAAGGCCACCACGCCGAACCAGACGGAGACGGGCAGGCGGCCGCGGATGAGCTCCCAGGCCGTGCGGTCCTGGTATTTGTAGCTGCGCATGGACATGCCCAGGTGGTCGCGCACGGCCCAATTGTAGTACTGCTTCCAGAGGGGCTGGTCGAAGCCGAACTGGCGGTTGAGCTCGTCGCGCATCTGCTCGCTGACGAGCGCGGCGTTGGCGCCGCCGCCGGCCTCGCCGCCGGCGCCGAAGCCGCGCATCTGCGCCATCTTCATCTCCACCGGCCCGCCCGGCAGCAGGCGCGTGAGCAGGAAGCACATGATCGTGATGCCGAAGAAGGTCGGCACCAACAACATCAGGCGGCGGATCAGATACTGCAAACGGTTCATGCGCTCCCCTTGCTCTAGAAACGCCCTTACCTTACCACAAATCCGCCCGCCGGGCAAGGCCGCGCTTGACGCGGCGGGGCCGATTCGCTAGGATATTGGCGCATTGTTTGTTTTGCCGCGAGGTGCGCGTTCAGTAGTTCGCTGTCGAGATTCGTTTGCAGGCCAACGCGGGCGCCCAGGGTGGGCGCCGGCGCGGGTGGCCGTGCCGCCGCGGCTTTCCTGGAGAGACTATGGGAAGTTCGCTCTTCCTGCTGATTTTGCTGCAAGTGGCGCTGATCGCCTCGAACGCGGTGTTCGCGTGCCTGGAGATCGCGGTGATCTCGATGAACGACCGCCGGCTGGAGCGCCTGGCCAAGACGGGGAACCGGCGGGCGAGGCGCCTGGCGAGGCTGACGGAGCAGCCGGCGCGCTTCCTGGCGACGATCCAGGTGGCCATCACGCTCTCGGGCTTCCTGGGCAGCGCCTTCGCGGCGGAAAACTTCTCGGAATACCTGGCGGTGCCGCTGCAGGGGTGGCTGGGCGGCTCGATGACGATGTGGAACTCCATCTCCATCGTCCTCATCACGCTCCTCCTCTCCTACGTCACGCTCGTCTTCGGCGAGCTGGTGCCCAAGCGCCTGGCCATGCGCAAGGCCGAGCCCCTGGCGCTAGGGATGTCGGGCCTGGTGTGCGCCATCGCCAAGCTCTGCGCCCCGGTGGTCTGGCTGCTGACGGTCTCCACCAACGCGGTGCTGCGCCTGCTGGGCATCGACCCGACGAAGGAGGACGACGCCATCAGCGAGGAGGAAATCCGCATGACGGTGGACGTGGGCTGCGAGAAGGGCGCCATCGACACCGAGGAGCGCGCCTTCATCCAGAACGTCTTCGAGTTCGACGACCTGACGGCCGACGAGATCGCCACCCACCGCACCGACGTCGCCGCCCTCTGGCTGGAAGACGGCGACGAGACCTGGGCCAGGACCATCCACGAATCGCGCCACTCGCGCTACCCCGTCTGCGACGGCAGCCTCGACAAGGTGGTGGGCGTGCTCATCGCCAAAGACTGGTTCCGCCTGGAGAGGCGCGACCGCGCCGCCGTCCTCGCCCAGGCCGTGCGCCCCCCCGTCTTCGTCCCCGAAGGCGTGAAGGCCGACGTCCTCTTCCGCGACATGAAGCGCCGCCACAACCCCTTCGCCATCGTCTGCGACGAATACGGCGGCATGAGCGGCGTCATCACGATGAGCGACCTCGTCGAGCGCCTCGTCGGCGAGACCCCCGACGAGGACAGCGCCGCCGGCGAGCCCCCGCCCGACGTGGAAAAGGTCGGCCCCGACGTCTGGCGCGTCCAAGGCTCCGCCCCCCTCGACGAGGTGGCCCAGGCCCTCGGCGTGCCCATCGACGCGGAAGACTGCGACACCTTCGGTGGCTTCCTCCTGGCCCAGCTCGGCGCCATCCCCGCCGACGGCGCCGCCGCCACCGTCAAGACCGAACGCCTCTCCGTCGAGATCCCCGAGGTCCGCGACAAGCGCGTCCCCCTCGCCCTCGTCACCGTCCTGCCCGCCCCCCAGCCCGAAGACGGGGAAGACGCCGCCGAATGAGGCGCATCGGCATCCTCGGCGGCTCCTTCGACCCCGTCCACGCGGCGCACCTGGCCCTGGCGCGGGCCGCCGCCGATGCCTTCGCGCTCGAAGAGGTGCGCCTGATGCCCTGCGCCCAGCAGGCCCTGAAGCGCCGCCGCCCCGCCCCCGCCGAGGACCGCTGCGCCCTGCTGCGCCTGGCCCTCGGCGCCGACCCGCGCCTGACGCTCGACTGCCGCGAGCTGTGGCGCCCCGGCAAGACCCACACCATCGACACCGTCCTGGAGCTGCGCGCGGAGCTGCCCGGCGCGGAGCTCTGGCTCATCCTGGGCATGGACTCGGTGGCCGAGTTCCCGCGCTGGCACCGGGCGCGCGAGCTGGCCGGGCTGTGCGCGTTCGTGGCCTTCGACCGGCCCGGCGTGGAGGCCCCCGCGCGCCCCTTCGACCCGCGCCTGCTGGCCCACCGCCTGCGCGGCCCCCTGCTGGGCCACTCGAGCACCGCCATCCGCGCCGCGGTTGCCAACGGCGCGCCGATGCGCTATCCTATTGGGGATTTGGAGGCGCGGTATCTCCGCGCCAAGGCCCTCTACGAAGGAAAGACCGATGAAGCGGACCACTGAGGAGTTGGCGCTGGGCATCGCCCAGGCCCTCTACGACAAACAGGCCCAGGACATCCGCGTGCTGGACGTGCGCGGCGTCTCCACCGTCACCGACATCTGCGTCGTCGCCTCCGGCACCTCCACGCCCCACCTCCGCGCCCTCCAAAAGGCCGCGATGGCCTGCCTCAAAAGCCAGGACGAGACCCACTACCGCCTCTCCGGCGACGCCGACAGCGGCTGGGTGCTGCTCGATGCCTTCACCGTCGTGGCGCACATCTTCGCCCCCGAGGCCCGCGCGTACTACGACATCGAGGCGCTCTGGAAAGGCGCCGCCGAGATCCCCTTCACCCCCCAGGCCTGAGCCATGACCCAGAAGACGCTCCCCTGCACCGAGGCCAAACTCCGCGACATCGCCGCGCGCTGGCCCACCCCCTTCCACCTCTACGACGAGCGCGCCATCCGCGCCGCCGCCCGCCGCCTGCGCGAGGCCTTCGCCTGGAACAAAGGCTTCCGCAACTTCTTCGCCGTCAAGGCCGCGCCCAACCCCTACCTCATGCGCATCCTCCAGGAGGAAGGCTTCGGCGCGGACTGCTCCTCGCTGCCCGAGCTCATCCTCTCCGAGCGCGTCGGCCTCCCCGGCGAGGCCATCATGTTCACCTCCAACGACACCCCCGCCGAGGAGTTCGTCAAGGCCAAGGCCCTGGGCGCCAACATCAACCTCGACGACATCAGCCACATCCCCTTCCTCGAGCGCGTCGCCGGCCTCCCCGAGCGCGTCTGCCTGCGCTACAACCCCGGCCCCCTCAAAGGCGGCAACGCCATCATCGGCAAGCCCGAGGAGGCCAAATACGGCCTCACCCGCGACCAGCTCTTCGAGGCCTACGCCACGCTCAAAGCCAAGGGCGTCAAACGCTTCGGCCTCCACACCATGGTCGCCAGCAACGAGCTCAACCCCCAATACTTCGTCGACACCGCCACCCTCCTCTTCGACCTCGCCGCCGAGCTCCACGACAGGCTCGGCATCTGGTTCGACTTCATCAACCTCGGCGGCGGCATCGGCATCCCCTACCGCCCCGAGCAGGACGCCGTCGACCTCCAGGCCGTCGGCGAGGGCATCCGTCGCTCCTACGCCGAGCGCATCGCCGGCCGCGGCCTGCCCGACGTGCCCCTCTGCTTCGAATGCGGCCGCTGCATCACCGGCCCCGCAGGCTACCTCGTCTCCACCGTCCGCCACCTCAAGCACACCTACCGCGACTACGTCGGCCTCGACGCCTGCATGGCCAACCTCATGCGCCCGGCCCTCTACGGCGCCTACCACCACATCACCGTCCTCGGCAAGCAGGGCCTCCCCGCCGACCGCCTCTACGACGTCACCGGCTCGCTCTGCGAGAACAACGACAAGTTCGCCATCCAGCGCCCCCTCCCCGAAATCGCCCCCGGCGACCTCCTCGTCCTCCACGACGCCGGCGCCCACGGCCACGCCATGGGCTTCAACTACAACGGCAAGCTCCGCTCCGCCGAGCTCCTCCTCCGCGAGGACGGCTCCGTCGTCCAGATCCGCCGCGCCGAGACGATCGACGACCTCTTCGCCACCCTCGACTTCTCCGCCCTCCCCGACTTCCGCTAAGGAGCCCCCATGCGCCGCGCCCTCGCCGCCCTCGCCCTTTGCCTGGCCCTCCCCCTCGGGGCCAAGACCCTCTGGGTCGTCGGCGCCGGCGCCCCCCTCGACGCCCCCGCCGCCGCCGAATGGCTCGGCGAATTCCTTGGCGAGGAAGTCCAGGTCGTGGACGAAGGCGTCGACTTCCTCGCCGCCTGGGCCAACGACCCCGACCCCGCGCGCGACGCGCTCCTGCGGGCCGACACCCTCCTCGTCACCCTCCCCCCCGGCGAGCCCGGGCCCCTCGCCTTCGCCGGCCTGCGCGCCCTCGCCGCGCGCCGCCCCGCGCAGGCCCCCCGCCCCCTCCTCGTCGCCGCGCAGAAGCCCGTCTACCAAATGTCCGGCCTCTGCGACGACCGCGCCCTCGTGCGCGCCGCCCGCCTGGCCCAGGCCGCCGGCTGCGCCTTCGCCGCCCCCCCGAAGGTCTGGGAGCGCGTCTACACCGACGACACCTTCTACGACGGGCGCGTCCCCAAAGGCCCCCGCGTCGAGGCCTACGTCCTGGCCGCCGCCGCCGCCCTCGCCCTCCGCGGCGCGGACGCCCCCCTGCCCCCCTTCCCCGGCCTCCACCCCGAGGTCGCCGAAGACCTCGTCGACTCCATCCGCGACGGCCACGCCCAGACCGCCGACCTCCCCCTCCTGGCCGCGCGCCTCGCCGCCCCCGCCCTCCCCCTGCGCACCGGCAACGCCTTCACCGCCGTGCTCCACGACGGCGCCTTCGAGCGCGCCCTCGGCGCCTGGCTCCTGCGCCTGGCCCAGGCCGACGGCCGCGACCTGACCCTGCGCTACACCACCGAGCGCGACCTGGAGACGGGCCTGCCCTGCCTCTTCCGCACCACCGCCCCCCCCGCCAAGCCCCTCCCGCAGGCCCTCCTTTACACCCGCCCGCCCTTCCCCACCGCCGAGGAGGAGCTCGCCAACCTCCCGGCCATCCTCCGCGCCGACGCCGCCAAGCCCAACTGGATGCCCTTCCCCCTCGCCGTCGCCGAGCTCTCGCGCCGCCTCCCCGGCCTGCCGGTCTACGACGGGGCGCGCCCCACCGAGCCCGCCGCCGCCATGTTCGCCGCGATGGTCTACCTGCGCTGGACCGGCGCGGCCGCCATCCCGGCGGACTGCACCCAGGCCGAGGCCCTGGCCATCGACACGGGGCTCGACGTCGCCCTCCGCGCCGCCACCCTCAGCCCCGAGCCCAACGCCGTCCTCTGCCGCCCCCTGGGCCAGGGCCGCTACGCCTTCAGCCTCTGGCGCGCCCCCAAGGAAAAGGTCACCCTCGCGCTCGCGCTCGACGACCCCGCCGCCGAGGTGCGCCCCGCCGAGCTCACCTTCGCCCCCCGCGCCTTCTGGCAGCGCCAGACCGCCGAGGCCCCCGCCGGGCGCCTCCTGCTCTGGAAAGTGCAGCCCGCCCTCCCGGGCCAGACCACCGGCGCGCGCGAGACGCGCTGATCCCGCCGCACCCCAAGCCCCGCCGCAAGCCATGTTCCTGCACATCGACATGGATGCCTTCTTCGCGGCGGTCGAGCAGCGCGACCACCCGGACTGGCGGGGCAAGCCCGTCATCGTCGGGGCGCCGCCGGACAGGCGCGGCGTCGTCTCCACCTGCTCCTACGAGGCGCGGCGCTTCGGCGTCCGCTCGGCCATGCCCTCGCGCCAGGCCTTCCAGCTCTGCCCGCAGGGCATCTTCGTGCGCGGGCGCATGGCCCGCTACAAGGAGGTCTCCGCGCAGGTCTTCGCCATCTTCGGGCGCTACACGCCGCTGGTCGAGCCGCTCTCCATCGACGAGGCCTTCCTCGACGTCTCGGGCGTGCGCCGCCTCTTCGGCGAGCCCGAGGCCATCGCCCGGCGCATCAAGGCCGACGTCCTGGCCGAGACCGGGCTCACCTGCTCCGTCGGCGTCGCCCCGAACAAGCTCTTGGCCAAGCTCGCCAGCGAGGAGCGCAAGCCCGACGGCCTCTTCGTCGTCCCGGCGGACCCGCAGGCGCGCCTGGCCTGGCTCGCCGCCAAGCCCGTCCGCGCCCTCTGGGGCGTGGGCCCCAAGCTCGCCGACACGCTCCTGCAGAAGGGCATCGCCGCCGTGCGCGACCTCCAGGCCGCCTCGCCCGAGGCCCTGCGCGCCCTCGTCGGCCCCACCCTCGCCGCGCACCTGATGGACGTGGCCTTCGGCCGGGACGCGCGCCCCATCGCCCTGGGCCGCGAGGAGAAATCCCTCTCCCGCGAGCACACCTACCCCGAGGACGTGGACGACCCCGCCCAGCTCCGGCGCGACCTCCGCGCCTTGGCCGAGGACGTCGGCCGCCGCCTCCGCGCGCATGGCCTCTGGGGCCGCACCGCCCGCCTCAAGCTCCGCTACGCCGGCTTCCGCACCGTCACCCGCCAGGCCCCCTTCCCCGCGCCCGTCTGCGACGACTTCGCCCTGCGCGACGCCGCCTGGGCCCTCCTGGCGCGCCACCTCGAGCCCGGCACGCCCGTCCGCCTCATCGGCTTCGGCGTCGACAACCTGACCGACGACCCCTCGCCCCTCCCGCCCGACGACCTCTTCGCCCACGCCGCCCCGCCGCCGCGCGAGCGCCTCGAGCGCCTCTCGCGCACGCTCGACGCCCTGCGTGCCAAAGGCCGCACCGTCGCCCCGCCCGAGGCCTAAGCCCCCGCGCCTGTGCTATAATGGCACGCCATGAAGACCCTCCTCAAACCCCTCGCGGCGCTCCTCGCGGCCGCGATCCTGGCCGGCGGCGGCTACGCCCTGGGCCGCTTCTTCGCCCCGCGCACCTACACCGCCGCCACCGTCACCGAGACCGTCTACGCGGGCACCGGCGCCGACGCGGCCGAGCGCGCGCTCCTGCGCTCCGAGCGCGACGCCCTCCGCGCCGAGAACGCCGCGCTCCAGGCCCGCCTCGAGGCCGCCCTCGCCAAGGCCGAGGGGCCCGCCGCCGAGGCGCCCGCCCAGCAGGCCGAGGCGCGCCCCCGCCCCATGGGCCCCCGCGAGCGCCTGGAGCAGCTCAAGCGCGAAGACCCCGAGCGTTACGCCGAGATGGAAAAGCGCCGCCGCGAGTTCCAGGAGAACATGCGCCAGGCCCTGGATCGGCGCGACGACTTCCTTGGCGCCATCGACCTTTCCCTCCTCACCCCCGAGCAGCAGGAGATGCACGCCCAGTTCGTCGACGCCCTCGCCGCCCAGCAGGCCGCCATCGACGCCCTGAACGCCCGCGCGGAGGCCGGCGAGGCGCCCACCGAGGAGGAACGCCGCGCCATGCGCGAGGCCATGCGCCAGGTCCGCGGGCTCCAGGACGCCGAGCGCGACGCCCTCCTTTCCGCGGTCGCCGTCTCCATGGGGCTTGAGGGCGGCGAGGAGACCGAGGCCTTCATCGGCGTCGTCAAGGAGGTCTACGACTCCACCGGCATGATGCCGCCCCTCCGGATGGGCCCGCCCGGCGGCGGCCAGCCCCCGCCGCCCCCGGGGAACTGACGCCATGGACGCGCCCCGCTACTCCCGCGCCGAGCTCCTGGCCTGGGCCGCCGGCCCCGAGGAGGCCCTCTTCGCCGAGGCCCGGCGCCTCACCGCCGCCTGCGCCCCGCGCCTCTTCGACCGCTGCTCCATCGTCAACGGCAAGTGCGGCCGCTGCCCCGAGGACTGCAAGTGGTGCGCCCAATCCGCCCACCACCGCGCCCCCTGCGACGCCCACCCCCTCCTCTCCCCCGAGGCCTGCCTCGCCGCCGCCCGCGCCAACGAGGCCGCCGGCATCCGCCGCTTCTCCATCGTCAACTCCGGCCGCCGCCCCACCGAGGCCGAGCTCGAGGGCGTCTGCGCCCTCCTGCGCCTCCTGCGCCGCGAGACGGGCCTGGAGCTCTGCGCCTCGCTGGGCCTGCTCGACGAGCCCGCCCTCCGCCGCCTCTTCGAGGCCGGGGCGAGGCGCTACCACTGCAACCTCGAATCCTCCCCCGCCTTCTTCCCCACCCTCTGCTCCACCCACACCCAGGCCCAGAAGGTCGAGACCCTCCGCGCCGCCCGCCGCGTGGGCATGGAGATCTGCTCCGGCGGCATCATCGGCATGGGCGAAAGCGAGGAAGACCGCATCGACCTGGCCCTCGCCCTCCGCGACCTCGACGTCCGCTCCATCCCCCTCAACCTGCTCTCCCCCATCCCCGGCACGCCCCTCGCCGGGCTCCCCCTCCTCCCAGAGCGCGACGTCCTGCGCGCCGTCGCCCTCTTCCGCCTGGCCCACCCCGCTGCCTTCCTCCGCTTCGCCGGCGGGCGCAAGCGCCTCTCCCCCCAGGCCCTCGACGCCGCCCTCGCCCTCGGCGTCAACGCCGCCATCGAGGGCGACCTGCTCACCACCCTGGGCAACACCGTCGCGCAAGACCGCGCCCACATCCTCGCCGCCGGCTACGCCCTCCCCTGCTGAGCCCGCCGCCAAACGAAACGGGCCGCCCGTCCGGGCGGCCCGTTTCGTTTGGGGCTTGGGGCCTTAGGCCTCGCGGCGGCGAAGCGCCAGCCCGGCCACGCCCAACGCGAGCAACGCCAGCGCCGTCGGCTCGGGAACGCTCTGCGCCTCGGCCACGATGGCGGCGCCGGTCAGCGCGTAATCGGCGGAGGCGCCGACGAGCGTGCCAATGTGCTCGACGGAGACATGGCTGTTGGCGGCCTTGAGTTGCGTGATCCCGCCGCTCGACAGCGTCCCGGTGAGGGTGCCGATGGTGGTGCCGTTCACGGTGACGGTGACGGTGGTCGCGCCATTGTCGCTGGGCGCCATCGTGAAGCCAATCACGAAGTCCCCCGTGGTGGCGGCGACGGTCTCCGTTGAAACCGTGGAAGAGCCCCACCCCATCTGCTCACCCTTCCGCCCAATCGTCCAGTTCCCGCCAGAGATGCCGATCTGGATGTAATTGGTGGACGGTTGGCCGTTGCTCAGGAAGGCCTCGGCCACCCAGTCATAGTTGTTGGTCGAGGCCAGCTTGCCGGTGATGATGTAGGTGCCATAAGTGTTGCCGTTGGTGCCATAGGGCACATCGACGCGCACTTGGTGGCCGTCGGGGGACTGAACGGGGGTAAGGCCGGTGTCCCAGTTGACGCTGACGGCCTGGGCGGCGCCGAAAGCACAGGCGGCAAGGAGCGCGGCAAAGAGCTGTTTCTTCATGATCGTGTTCTCCGGTCCCTAGCGGCACCATGCCGGTTGGAACGGGTTTTAAGATAGCATATATTAGGGGGGGGGGCAAGACTTATTTTGGAAAACAAAACGGGCCGCCGCGCCGGTGTGGCGCGGCGGCCCGTTTTCGTTGGGGCTTGGGGGCCTTAGGCGAGCTTGTCGCGGAGGAGCTGTTGGACGAGCTGGGGGGAGGCTTTGCCTTTGGAGCGTTTCATGACTTGGCCGACGAGGAAGCCGAGGGCGGCCTGCTTGCCGGCCTTGTAGTCGACGACGACCTTGGGGTTGTCGGCGAGGGCGGCGTCGACGAGGGGCTCGATGGCGTCGGCGTCGGCGACTTGGCCGAGGCCGCGTTCCTTGACGAGGGCGGCGGGGTCGCCGCCTTGGGCGAAGAGCTCGGGGAGGAGGGCTTTGGCGGTGGGGCCGTTGATGGTCTTGGCGTCGAGGAGTTTGAGGAGGTCGCCGAGTGCTTCGGGGGTGAGGGCGGAGTCTTTGACGTGGGTGCCTTCCTTGGCGGTGAGGGCGAGGACCTCGGCCATGACCCAGTTGGAGGTGAGCTTGCCGTTGCCGGAGCGTTTGGCGGCGGCCTCGAAGAAGTCGGCGAGGGCGCGGTCGGCGGAGAGGACGCCGGCGTCGTATTCGGGGATGCCGTAGTCCTTCATCATGCGTTCGCGGCGGGCGGCGGGGGCCTCGGGGAGGTCTTTTGCCCAGGCGTCGATCTGCGCTTGGGTGAGGAGGACGGGGGGGAGGTCGGGCTCGGGGAAGTAGCGGTAGTCCTCGGCGTTTTCCTTGGTGCGCATGGTGAAGGTCTCGCCGAGCTCGGGGTCCCAGCGGCGGGTTTCCTGGACGATGGGCTGGCCGCGGCCGAGGGCCTGGGTTTGGCGGGCGATCTCGTATTCGAGGGCGGCGTGGATGCCGCTGAAGGTGTTCATGTTCTTGATCTCGACCTTGACGCCGTAGGCCTGCTGGCCTTTGGGGCGGAGGGAGACGTTGACGTCGGAGCGCATGTTGCCTTCCTCGAGGTTGCAGTCGCTGACGCCGGCGTAGACCATCATCTCGCGCAGGGCGGTGAGGTAGGCGATGGCCTCGTCGGGGGAGCGGAGGTCGGGCTCGGAGACGATTTCCATGAGGGGGAGGCCGCCGCGGTTGAAGTCGACGCCCGAGCAGCCGGGGCGGTGGGTGAGCTTGCCGACGTCTTCCTCGAGGTGGATGTGGTTGAGGCGGATGGCGCGGCCGCCGGGGAGGCAGACGCGGCCGCCCAGGCAGAGGGGCTCGCCGTTCTGGGTGATCTGGTAGTTCTTGGCGGAGTCCGGGTAGAAGTAGTTCTTGCGGTCGAAGCGCGAGCGCTTGGCGATGTCGCAGCCGAGCATGAGGCCGGCCATCACGGTGAGGCGGATGGCCTGGCCGTTGAGGGTGGGCAGGGCGCCGGGATAGCCCAGGCAGACGGGGCAGACGTGGGTGTTGGGGGTGGCGCCGAAGGAGGTGCCGCAGCCGCAGAACATCTTGGTGCGGGTCTTGAGCTGGACGTGGGTCTCCAGGCCGATGACGACTTCGTATTCCATGGCGGTCTCCTTAGCGCAGTTCCAGGGCGCGCGCGGCGCGGAAGAGGGCGTCCTCGCCCAGGCTCGGGCCCAGCAGCTGCACGCCGACGGGCTTGCCGGCGGCGGTCGCGCCCGCGGGGATGGAAAGCGCGCAGCAGCCGGCAAGGTTGGCGCCCACGGTGAGGACGTCGGAGAGATAGTTGCGGATGGGGTCGTCCTGGTAGACGCCCAGGGGCCAGGCCGGCTCGGGCGTGACGGGCGCCAGGAGCAGGTCGCACGCGCCATAGGCGGCCTCGAAGTCGCGCCGGATGAGGGTGCGGACCTTCTGGGCGCGGTTGTAGTAGGCGTCGTAGTAACCCGAGGAGAGGACGAAGGTGCCCAGGAGGATGCGGCGCTTGGCCTCGGCGCCCAGGCCGCGCGCGCGGGTCTCAAGGTATTGCCCCAGCACGTCCTCGGCGGGGACGCGCGCGCCGTAGCGCACGCCGTCGAAGCGCGCCAGGTTGGCGGAGAGCTCGGCGGTCATGCAGATGTAATAGGTGGGGATGCCATAGCCCGCGTGCGGCAGGGAGACCTCGCGGAGCGTGGCGCCCAGGGCCTCGGCGCGCTTGGCCGCGGCCTCGGTGAGGGCGCGCACCTCCGGGTCGAGCCCGTCGCCGAAATACTCCTTGGGCAGGCCCAGGGTCATCCCCGCCAAAGGCTGGGCCGCCAACGGCGCCTCCCACTGCCGCGCCAGGCGCGTCGGCGGCCGGTCCAGGCTGGTGGCATCCATCGGGTCATGGCCGGAAATCACGTCCATCAGGAGCGCCGCGTCCTCCACCGTCTTGGTCATCGGCCCCACCTGGTCGAGCGACGAGGCGCAGGCCACGATGCCGTAACGCGAGACGAGCCCGTAGGTGGGCTTGACGCCGACGATGCCGCAGTGGCTGGCCGGCTGGCGGATGGAGCCGCCGGTGTCCGTGCCCAACGCCGCCAGCGCCAGGCCGCCGCCCACCGCCGCGGCGCTGCCGCCGGAGGAGCCGCCGGGGATGCACCCGCGCGCCACCGGGTTCTCCGTCGGGCCGAAGCCGGAGGTCTGCGTGGTGGAGCCGAGGGCGAACTCATCCATGTTCGTGCGCCCCAGGAAGACGGCCCCCGCGGCGCGGAGCTTCGCGGCGACGGTGGCGTCGTAAGGCGAGACGTACCCCTCAAGGATGCGGCTGGAAGCCGTGCACGGCTGCCCGGCCACGCCCATGTTGTCCTTCATCGCGACGGGCGCGCCCAAAAGCGGCGCCTCCTCGCCCGCGGCCCGGCGGCGATCGGCCTCCGCGGCCTGGGCCAACGCCCCCTCCGCGTCGATCGTCACAAAGGCGTGGATGTCCTTCTGCGAGGCCACCATCACGTCCAGCAACGCCCGCGTCAGCTCAACCGAGGAAAAACGCTTCGCGCGGAGCCCCTCCAAGGCGCCCGCAAGGGTCATCTGCTTGATCTCTTCCATGGCTCACTCCACCACGCGGGGCATACGGATCTCATCCTCGATGCGCGCCGGCGCGTTCGCCAACACCGCCTCGAGCGGCAACCCCGGCACCGGCGCGTCCGCGCGCAACGGCGCCCCCGCGTCGTGCCCGTGCAGCGTCGCGTCCAGCCCCCCCAGCTCCAACCCCGCGATACGATCCACGTAGGCGACGATGGTCTCCAACTGCCCGCCAAAGCGCGCGCGCTCCTCCTCGGTCAGCCTCAAGCGCGCCAACAGGGCCACGCGGTCGATGTCAAATCCGGCCATAAAAACCTCCGAAACTTAGCTTTTCAGTATACCACAAAGCGCACGCCGCGCGGAAAAATCACAAAGAGGTACACGACGCAAGGGAGACCACAGCGGGCACGGAGGGCACCCAGAGGCGCACAGAGACTTGCACGGCGCAAAGGAAATCACAAAGGACGCAAAGGAGACACAGAGGGGAAAACGGGGAACAGAAAACAAGGGCAAGGGGCGCCGCCCCTTGAACCCCGGCAGGGGGAAGCTCCCCCTGCACCCGCGGCACGTCCGTCGGACGTGTCTGTCGCACGGCGCGGCGCCCGCTAAGCGGGCGACGGACTGGGCGGGCAGAAAGGAGGACGGGCTGTGGGGCGTTGACCGTCCCAGTTGTCCCAGTGGTCTCAGTGGTCCCAATGCGGCATGGGGTGCGGCGCGCCCTGGGACCGCTGGGACTTCTGGGACCACTAGGACGGCTCCCTGCCGTCGCCCAGCGGCGGCGCTCTCTGTTCTTTGTGACCGTTGTGCCCTTTGCGATTTCCAAGTCTCTGTGCGCCTCTGGGTGTCCTCCGTGCCCACTGTGGCCTAAAATCGCGGGGGCTTGCGCGGCGGCGGCGGGAGTGGTATTGTATGGGCGGGCTTGGGAGAGACAACCCAACGCCCTTTGCGGCAACGCAAAACGTGATGACTGCTGAAACTTAGGAACTTTCGATGGATCATCCGTCCGTGCGGTGCAGGCGCGTGCGCGCTTGCCCCCTTTCGACGTTTTCCATCAGGCTTCCTAAGGCCCCAGCAGAGACGCCGAAAGGGGGCTTCCCTTCCCGCCCAGCCTTTCTTCGGCCAACCAACCGGGCGGGAAGGAGAACTGCGACAACATGAAGAAAGCACTCTTCACGGCGGCTTTCGCCGCCCTGGCCCTCAGCGCCCACGCGCTCACCACCGGTTGGGACGAACTCTCCAACGGCGTCGGCGGCATGGATCGCTACAACGGCCAAGCCACCGGACAGACCATCTGGGCCAACGTCAGCGGCACGCTCGCGGCCAACGTCGTCCTCAACGGCGATATCGGAAGCGGCACCATCCTGGCGACCGGCAGCAACGGCCATGGGACTAGCAATGCCATCGTCGTCGCCATCCAGGACGGCCAGTGGACGCTCTCGGTGCTAGGCACGGAAGCGGCCTCCTACACCATGGGCGACCGCACGGTCTCCGCCGGCTCCAACGCCGTCGGCATCGCCGTCACGCGCGGCGACGCAGGCACCGGAAGTGACAAGGTGGAGGTCAGCATCAACGGGCAAGTCCTGGCGACCGTCGAGAACCTCTCGTTCAGCGGCCCCATCGGCTCCTATGCCTGGGGGCAGACCGTCGACCAGCAGAATCGCTACAGTGGCTCCGCCACCTATGAGGTCTTCCTGCTGGATGGCAACGCCAACGTTGCCCTTGACGCTTCTGCCATCGCCGCGGACTTGGCCGTGCTGCCCGAGCCGACGGCGCTGGCGTTGCTCGCGCTGGGCGTGGCCGGCGTGGCGCTCCGCCGCCGCGTGGCGTAAGCCCAGAAGCGCCAATCCAAAACGTCCAGACCCCGCACCGGGGCCTGGACGTTTTTTGCCGCGTCCACGCCGCATTGGAACCACTGGGACCACTGGGACAACTGGGACGGACAACGCCTGGGACGGGCAACGCCCCCCAGCCCGTCCTCTTTTCTGCCCATCCCTAGTCCGTCGCCCGCTTGGCGGGCGCCGCGCCGTGCGACAGGCACGTCCGGCGGACGTGCCGCGGGTGCAGGGGGAGCTTCCCCCTGCCGGGGTTCAAGGGGCGGCGCCCCTTGCCCCTCTTCTCCCCTTTCCCTTTTCCTTTCCCTTCCCCTTTGTCTCCTTTGTGTTCTTTGTGACCGTTGTGCCCTTTGTGATCTCCAATCCCCGTGCGCCTCTGCGTGTCCTCCGTGGTCTCTGTGGTCGTCGCGCGCGGCGGGGTTTGGCGAGGGGGGTGGGTTTTGGTAAAATGGAGGGTCAAAGGAGTTCGTTATGCGGATTTTGACAGGCGTGCAGCCCTCGGGGCAGTTGCATTGGGGCAATTATTTCGGGGCGATGAAGCCGATCATCGACAGCCAGGACAGGGGCGAGACGTTCGTGTTCGTGGCGCAGTACCATGCGTTGACGACGGTGCATGACGCCGAGCGGCTGCGCGCGGCGACGCGGGACGTGGCGCTCGATTTCCTGGCGTGCGGGCTTGACCCGGCGAAGGCGTGCCTGTTCCGTCAGGGGGATGTGCCGGAGGTGCACGAGCTGGCGTGGTTGCTTTCGACCGTGACGCCGATGGGGCTGTTGGAGCGGTGCCATTCGTACAAGGACAAGCTGGCGCGCGGCATCCCGGCGAGCCATGGGCTCTTTGCCTACCCGGTGCTGATGGCGGCGGACATCCTGCTGTATCAGAGCGACTTGGTGCCCGTGGGGCGCGACCAGAAGCAGCATGTGGAGGTGACGCGCGACATCGCCGCGAAGTTCAACCAGACCTTCGGCGAGGTCTTCCGCCTGCCCGAGCCGCTCATCGCCGAGAAGGTCGCCGTCATCCCGGGGCTCGACGGCCAGAAGATGTCCAAAAGCTACAACAACACCATCGGCCTCTTCGACGACCCCAAGGAGGTCAAGGCCAAAATCATGCGCATCGCGACGGATTCCACCCCCCTCGAGGCGCCGAAAGACCCGGACAAGTGCCGCGTCTTCGCCCTTTACCGCCTCTTCGCCGACGACGCCGAGGCCGAGGCGATGCGCCAGAATTACCTCCGCGGCGGCTATGGCTACGGCCATGCCAAGAAGGCCCTCTTCGAGATCTACCAGCGCAAGATGGCCCCCTTCCGCGAGCGGCGCGACTATCTGGCCGCCCACCCCGAGGAGGTCGAGGCCACGCTCCGCGCCGGCGCCGAGCGCGCCCGCCAGGCCGCCCGCGCCACCCTCGCCGCCGCCCGCAGGGCCGCCGGCCTGGACTGAAACGGGCCGGCATGGACGCCACGCTGCCGCTGTTTGACGACTACAAGGTGAGCCTCGAGGCCTTCGAGGGCCCGCTCGACCTGCTCCTGCACCTCATCCGCAAGGAGGAGGTGGACGTCACCGACATCCCCATCGAGCGCATCACCGCGCAGTACCTGGCCTACCTCGAGCGGTGGCGCGCGCTGGATGTGAACCTCGCCGGCGAGTTCATCGTCATGGCCGCCACCCTCATGCTCATCAAGAGCCGCACCCTCCTGCCGCGGGACGCCCAGGCCGACGGCGAGGAGGCCGAGGAAGACGCGCCCGACCCGCGCCTGGACCTCGTGCGCCAGCTCATCGCCTACAAGCGCTGCAAGGAGGCCGCCGAGGCTCTCTCCCGCCGCGAGGCCCTCCGCGCCGAGACCTTCCCCAAGGGCGCCGCCCCCGAGCCCCCGCCCGCCGACGCGCCCCTGCGCCTGGGCGACGTGGGCGCCGACACCCTCTTCGCCGCCTTCCAGGCCGTCTTGGCGCGCGCCGCCGAGACCGTCTCCTTCGGCCACCTCAAGATGCGCCGCTGGTCCGTCCCCGAGAAGATGCAGGGCATCCTCGCGCACATCGCCCGGCGGCCCCACCTGGCCTTCGCCGAGCTCTTCGCCCCGGGCGCGCCCAAAGGCGAGGTCATCGTCACCTTCGTGGCCCTGCTCGAGCTCCTGCGCCTGCGGCACGTCACCGTCACCCAAAGCGCGCCCTTCGGCGAGCTCTGGGTCGACCCCATCCCCCCCGGCACCCCGGACGCCCACCTCCCCCTGCCCGCCTTCGACGAGCTCGACCGCTATTGAGCGCGACGTGCTACAATTTGTTTAGGAGAAAACGTCGTGAAATGGACGCTCGAAAGACTAAGGCATGCGAAAGAGTCTGAGGGCCGAGTGGAGTTCAAAAGTGCTTCTGGCGCGAATTTCGAGTATGCCGGAGGTTCTCGCTCAAAGCCAAAGGAGCGCAGAAAGTGTTTGCTTGGCTATGTGACCGCATTATGCAATGAAGGCGGCGGGGATTTGGTTTTGGGGATGTCGGACAAACGACCGCATGCCGTGGTGGGGACACAATTCCGAAAAGGTGCCATCGGACAATTAGAAGCCGACATCTACCGCGACACAGGAATAAGACCAACAATTTACGATTGTTCGAAGAAGGGCACCCTCTGCCAAAAAGGGTCTTGGTCATTTCCGTGCCACCACGCCCTTTTGGGAAGGTCTACAAGTTTGAGGATGTTCCACTGGCGCGTGTCGGCGAAGAATTGCGCCCCATGCCGGATGCCCAACTCTTCCGCATTCTTCAAGAGCAAGAGCCAGACTTTTCCGAACAAATCTGCGAAGGCTTGGATTTCAAGGATCTCGACGAAAACGCTATTCGCGTAATGCGTGAAAGATACGCCGAAAAACAGCACAACCCGCGCTTCCTGGCGCTTGACAATCATCAAATTCTTTCTGACCTCCGATTACTTGTTGACGGGAAACTGACAAATGCCGCACTCATCCTGCTAGGAAAGCGCGAAAGCCTCCGCAGGTTCTTGCCCCAAGCAACCGTAATGGTGGAATATCGTGCGACAGAAGCACAGATTGCATTCGACAACCGTGTGCAATATCAAGATCCGTTCTTTCTGATGATCGACGCATTGTGGCACGACATCAACCTTCGCAACAAGCACTTGCCAATCCAAGAAGGCCCCTATGTCTTTGAGATTCCTTATTTCAACGAAGAAGTCATCCGCGAGTCTATCAACAATGCCATCGCTCATCGAGACTATCGTCGGACAAGCGAGACTATCATCAAACTCTATCCGCAGCGACTCGAAATCACCAATGCAGGAGGCTTCCCACACGGTGTGACGCTTGAAACCCTTCTGACAGCGCCTAGCACCCCACGCAATCGTTTACTTGCAGACGTTTTGTCCAAAACCGGCCTCGTCGAACGTTCCGGTCAAGGAATAGACAAAATCTTTTATAACACGCTGACAGAAGGAAAGCCTGAGCCAGACTACTCGAGAAGTAACGACTTTTACGTTACACTCTCACTTTCCGCCGCCATAACCGATGTCGGCTTCGCCCGATTCGTCGAATCTGAGCAACGTGACGGGGAGCGCCTCTCCGCGATGGAAATCCATGTCCTTGGGAAAATCAGAGACGGCTTCCCATTAAGGGACTCCGACAAAAAGGAGGTCAAGAAGTTACTGGCCAAGGGTCTTGTGGAAAAACTTGGGAGAACGCGCGGAACCCATTATATCCTTTGCAAATCTTATTACGATTATGCCGATAGACCTGCGGAATATCTTATCCAACGTGCGGAATGGGATGCAGACCGAGTCTTCCCCTTTATTGAAGATCTATTGACACAATTTGGAAAAGTCCGAATGGGCAAATTCTTCGACTTGCTTGAAAGCCACATGACACAACGACAAATCCGACACTGCATCCAAAAATTAGTTGAACAGGGGAAGCTTATGACGGAGGGAACCGGGGCTTCCATGCGTTACAAGCTCCCAAAAGAAAAAGGAGCGCGCGTTCCGTAAATCAAAATGTCTGTTTTGCATTCGATTTTTGCCCCAAAAAGCCCCTGCGCCCACCATAATTCTGTCCTACACATTCTTTTACTCTTTGTATACAAAGTAATATAATAGTTCCCAAAATGTCTATTTCCGTCTCATCTTTGCCTCTCCCCATAGCCCCCTCAACTGCTTCCGCCGGAGAAGGCAACCCGTGACCAAACGTCAGACGTGCTACAATTGCGCCATGGATGGGACGATGTACGCGCAGGTGGCGATCGAGCAGGTGCCGGGGCAGCTGTTCACCTACGCCGCGCCGGGGGGGCTGGGCGTGCGCGTGGGCCAATGCGTCACCGTGCCCTGGCGGCGGGTCTACCGCCGCGGCTACGTGGTGGCGCTGGCGGCGGAGTGCCCCTACGCGCCGCGCCGGCGCGAGGCCGAGCAGGAGGAGCTCTTCGGCGGCGCGCCGGCCAAGGGCGTCAAGGCCATCGAGGCGGTGGAAGACCCGCTCCCCTATTTCTCCGAGAAGACCATCGCGCTGCTGAGGTGGATGGCGGCGTATTACGACGTGGGCTTCACCCTGGCCCTGCGCAGCGCCCTGCCCGCGCCGGTGCGCGAGGGGCGCAGCCAGGCGCGCGAGCGCTTCGTGGTGGCGCCGATCCTGCCCCCGCCGCCGCGCCTGCCGCCGCTCTCCAAGCGACAGAAGGCGCTGTATGAGGACATCGTGCGGGTGGACGGCGGCCTGCTGGCGCGCCTGTGCGAGGAGTTCAAGACCACGCCCGCGACCATCCGGCGCCTGGCCGCGATGGGGTACGTCTCGTGCGAGCGGCTGGAGGCCCCGCGCAACCCCTTGGCGGGGCGGCGCATCCTGCCCTCCAGGCCCCTGCCGCTGACGCCCTCGCAGGCGCGGGCGCTGGAGGCCATCCTCGCGGCCGACCGCCCGACGCTCCTCTTCGGCGTCACCGGCAGCGGTAAGACGGAGGTCTACATGCAGGCCATCGCCAAGACGCTGGAGGAAGGGCGCGGGGCCGTCGTCCTGGTGCCGGAGATCTCCCTCACGCCGCAGACGGTCAGCCGCTTCGCCGCGCGCTTCGGCGGCCAGGTGGCCGTGCTCCACTCCGCGCTCAGCGACGGCGAGCGCCACGACGAGTGGCACCGCATCCGCCGCGGCCAGGCGCGCGTGGTGGTGGGGCCGCGCTCGGCGGTCTTCGCGCCCGTCCCCAGCCTGGGGCTGATCATCGTGGACGAGGAGCACGACACGGGCTATAAGCAGGACGAGTCGCCGCGCTACTCGGCGCGCGACGTGGCGGTGATGCGCGCCCACCTGGAAGGCGCGCGCTGCGTGCTCGGCTCGGCCACGCCCTCGCTGGAAAGCTGGCGCAACGCCACCGAGCTGGGCAAGTACGCCCTGGCGCGCCTGCCCGAGCGCGTGGGCGGCGCCGCGCTCCCGGCCGTCTCGCTCATCGACCTGCGCCAGGCGGCGGCGCCCGGCCAGCCCCTGCCGCTCTTCAGCCCGCCGCTCATCGACGCGCTCCGCCTCCGCCTCGAGCGCGGCGAGCAGGCCATCCTCTTCCTCAACCGCCGCGGCTACGCGCCCACCTACCAATGCGCCGCCTGCGGCGAGCCGCTGCGCTGCCCGCGCTGCGCCCCCGCGCGCCTCACCTACCACGCCAAGGACGACACGCTGCGCTGCCACCTCTGCGGCCATTGGGAGCGCCCGCCCACGCGCTGCCCCGCCTGCGGCGCGCCCCTCTTCAAGCCCCTGGGTGCGGGCACCCAGCGCGTGGAGCAGGCCCTCGCCAAGATCCTCCCCCAGGCCCGCGTCATCCGCATGGACGCCGATAGCACGGGCCGCCGCCACAGCCACGACGAGCTCCTGGCCGCCTTCCGCGCCAAGGAGGCCGACGTCCTCCTGGGTACCCAGATGATCGCCAAGGGCCTCGACTTCCCCAACGTCACCCTCGTGGGCATCCTCTCGGCCGACCGCTCGCTGAACATCGCCTACGACTTCCGCGCGGCCGAGCGCACCTTCCAGCTCATCGCGCAGGTCTCGGGCCGCGCCGGGCGCGGCGTCCTCCCCGGCGAGGTCGTCGTCCAGACGCTCCAGCCCGAGCACCCCGCCGTCGCCGCCGCCTGCGCCTGCGACTACGAGCGCTTCGCGGCGGACGAGCTGGCGCTCCGCCGCGCCCAGAACCTGCCGCCCTACGCGCGCCTGGCCACCCTCACCTTCACGGGCGAGGACCCCGCCGCCGTCGAGCGCGCCGCGCGCGAGGCCGCCCACGCGCTGGGCCGCTTCCCGGGGCTGGAGGTGGCCCCGCCCCTGCCCGCGCCGCTCGAGCGCAAGGAAGACCGCTGGCGCTGGCAGCTCCTGATCAAGGCCGCCACCGCCCAGCGCATCGCCCGCGCCTGCCACGCCGCGATCCCCCAGGAGCGGCGCCTGGGGCCCGGGCCCCGCGCGCTGTTGGACGTCGACGCGGTCTTCCTGGCGTAATTTCCGCTTGACGGCGCGCGCGGGATGTGGTATCTTACGTCGCGTTTTCCCCATGGGGGATTAGCTCAGTTGGTTAGAGCGTCTGCTTGACATGCAGAAGGTCACTGGTTCGAGTCCAGTATCTCCCACCAAACGGACCGTAGCGCAGCCTGGTAGCGCGTTTGCTTGGGGTGCAAAAGGTCTCGGGTTCAAATCCCGACGGTCCGACCATCCCTTTCCGCCCCGCACGCCGCGGGGCTTTTTTGTACAATGGGCCCATGCGCGAAGGAGGAACGGCATGGGCACGATGACGCGGCGGGGCTTCTTGAGGGCGCTGGCGTGCGCCGGCGCGGGCGCGGCCTGGCCGCTGGGCGCGGCGACGGCGGCAAACGCGGCGGGCGCCGCGCGGCGGCCGAACCTCGTCATCGTGCTGGCCGACGACCTGGGCTTCTCGGACATCGGCTGCTACGGCGGCGAGATCCCCACCCCGCGCCTCGACGCGCTGGCCCGGGGCGGCGCGCGCCTGAGCCACTTCCGCAACGCGGCCCGCTGCTGCCCCGCCCGCGCCAGCCTCCTCACCGGCCTCTGGCCCCACCAAACCGGCATCGGCCACATGGCCAGCAACGCCGCCTGGAGCGCGCGCCACTTCATCAACGGCTGGTACGCCGGCGACCTCCGCCCCGACACCCTCACCCTCGCCGAGGCCCTGCGCGACGCCGGCTACGCCACCTGGGCCGTCGGCAAATGGCACGTCACCCGCTGGACGAACCCCGCCGAAAAGGGCTTCTCCGACGCCAACTGGCCCCGCCGCCGCGGCTTCGAGCGCTTCTACGGCAAGCTCCTGGGCGCGGACAGCTACTACCGCACCGACACCCTCGTGCGCGACGACGCCCCCCTCCCCGGCGGCCAGGCCGCCGACCCGGGCTACTACTTCACCCGCGCCTGCGCCGACGAGGCCGCCGCCCTCATCCGCGCCCGCGACCCTTCCAAACCCTTCTTCCTCTACTTCGCCCCCACCGCCCCCCACCTGCCCCTCCAGGCCCCCCCCGAGGCCATCGCACCTTTCAAGGGCCGCTACGATGCCGGCTACGAGGCCATCCGAGACGCGCGCCTGGCCAAGCAGAAACGCCTCGGCCTCATCCCCCCGGACACGCCCCCCCAGCCCCTCCCCACCCCCTGGGCCGACGTCCGGCGCAAACGTTTCGAGGCCCGCTGCATGGAAATCTACGCCGCCCAGGTGGCCGAGCTCGACGCCGCCGTCGGCAAGATCGTCGACGCCCTCAAGGCCGCCGGCGCCTACGACGACACCCTCCTCGTCTTCCTCTCCGACAACGGCGCCTGCGCCGAGAACACCGCCCGCGAGCCGCCCCCACCCCTCCCCGACGGCGGCCCCGCCGTCAAATGCGGCTACGGCCGCGCCTGGGCCTGCGTCTCCAACACCCCCTTCCGCGAATACAAACACTGGGTCCACGAAGGCGGCATCGCCACCCCCGCCATCTTCCACTGGCCCGCCGCCCTCCCCCCGCGCCCCGACTGGGTGCGCGCCCCCTGCCACCTCGTCGACCTCATGGCCACCCTCCCCGACCTCACCGGGCGGCCCCTCCCCCTCGCCGGGCGCCAGGCCCCCGAAGGCGTCAGCCTCCTGCCCCTGCTCCTGGGTGGGGAGCTCCCGCCCCGCGCCCACCCGTTGATCTTCGAGCACGAGGGCAACCGCGCCCTCATCGAGGGCGACTGGAAGCTCGTCGCCAAAGGCCCCAAAGGCCCCTGGGAGCTCTACGACCTGGCCGCCGACCGCAACGAGCTGCGCAACCTGGCCGCCCAACACCCGGGGCGCGTCCGCCGCATGGCCGAACGCTGGCGCCGCGAGGCCGCGCGCACCCACATCCTCCCCAGCCCCTTCCTCCCGGGCGCTTGACGCGCGCCCGGCGGATATGGTATCGTGCAGCATTCAGTGAGGCGGTTTCGACCCTCCCGCGGGTGTAGCTCAATGGCAGAGCCCCAGCCTTCCAAGCTGGTCACGAGGGTTCGATTCCCTTCACCCGCTCCATGCCGGGGTGGTGAAATGGCAGACACAGCAGACTCAAAATCTGCCGCCCCTAAAGCGTGAGGGTTCGAGTCCCTCCCCCGGCACCATTCTAACGCATTGCACATCAAGGCGTTTCTATGGTTTTCGCCTCGCGGTTATGCCCACTTTATGGCTTTCGGGCGGTTAACTCAGTCGGTTAGAGTTCCTGATTTACACTCAGGCTGTCGGCGGTTCGAGTCCGTCACCGCCCACCATCCCCGCCGCGGCCCGCGCCTTCCCCCAGCGCCTGCGCGATGTAAGGGGTGACGCCCCAGAAGTCGCGGAGCGCCTCGTATTCGGCGATGGCCTCGCCGAGGCCGGGGCGGAGGCCGCGTTGGGCGCGGATGAGCAGGTTGCGCCCGGTGGCCTCTTGCGAGTCGAACTCCATGACGGCGGCGCGGTAGCCGCAGATGCGCAGGATTTGCACGCGGAAGGTGTCGGTAAGGAGGTCTGCGAGGCGTTCGCGGAGGATGCCGTGGCGCAGGACGGCGCGCATGGGGCCGCCGCCGGCGAGGGCGTGGTGGAGCTCGTGCTGGCAGCAGGGCACGCAAAGGATGCGCTGGGCCTTGGCGCGGATGGCCAGGAGCAGGGCGTCGTCGGTGGCGGTGTCGCAGGCGTGCAGGCTCATGACCAAATCCGGCGCGCGCTCGGGCGAGACGTCCTTGATGTCGGCGCAACGGAAGGCAATCTCGCCCTCGGGGCGGAGGGCCTGGGCCATGGCCTGGGCGCTCTCGACGACGCCCGAGTTGCGGTCGACGCCGAGGGTGGAGACGCCGCGCCAGCCCTTGGCCTGGGTGAGGTAGGCGTGGAGGGCGAGGGTGAGGTAGGCCTTGTCGCAGCCGCAGTCGACGATGGAGAAGGCGGGGGGAGGCGCCTCGGGGAGGAGGGGCTCAAGGGCGCGCAGCAGGGCATTGACCTGGTCGTACTTGCCGCGCATGGAGGCGCGGACGGCGCCGTCGGCGCCGGCGATGCCCAAGACGCGCAGGAGCGCGGCGGAGTCGAAATCCGTGAGGGGCTGGCGCTTGGCGCGGTCGTTGCCGGCGGGCGCGGCGGGGGCGCCGGGCGCGGCCTTGGGCTTGCCGCGGGAGACGAGGGGGGTGCCGCGCTTGCCCACGCGCACGTGGAGATCGCCCTCGCGGGTGACGAGGTGGAGCTCGCGCTTGCCCGTCTGGGCGAGGATGTCCTCGAGGCCCTTGCGGGCGGCGGGCTCGGAAAGGTTGCGGGTTTTGGCCTGCGTGCCGTCCCGCATCTCGGCCTGCCACAAATCCTGGCCCTTGATGCGCACGGGGCGCAGGGAGATGCGGAAGGGCTGGCCCTGGCGGGTGAGGGTCTGCGTCAGGCGGATGAGGCCGGGGGCGAAGACGCGGCGGCGGATCTCGTCGGCCAAAGCCTCGGGAAGCGTGTCGGTGTCTGCGGGCATGGCTATTTGCGTTTCTTTTTGGCGGGTTTGCGTTTGACGCGGACGGCGACGTCGTGGCGGAGCCCGGCGTGGCGGCGGAGGTGCGCGGGGGAGGAGTCGCGGTCGCGGAGCTGGGATTTGTAGAGCGTCCAGCCGGGGGTGAGGAGGAAGGCCAGGCCGCAGACCCACATGGAGGGGAGCAGGAGGTTGTGGTTGCCGGTGAACTCGCTGACCATGAGGATGGCCGCCAGGGGGGTGCGGACGGCGGCGGTGAGGTAGCCGGCCATGCCGAGCATGGCGCAGTTGGCCAGCGAGATGCCCAGGTGCGGGAAGAGGAGGGCGAAGAGGGCCCCGCAGCCGGCACCGTACATCGCGCCGCTGAAGAGGGCTGGGCCGAGCATGCCGCCCGCGCCGCCGCTGCCGACGGTGAAGCTGGTGGCGACGGCCTTGAGCGCGCCGAGGGCCAGGAGCAGGGCGATGGCGTGGGGGCCGAAGGCGCCGAGGACGGCGTCGTTGGTCAGGAGCGTGCGTTGGATGAAGCCGTAGCCGGTGGAGAGGATCTGCGGGAAGCAGAGCCCCAGGGCGCCGACAAGGAGGCCGCCGAGGGCGGGTTTGGCCCAGGGGGGGAGGCGGAGGCGCCGGAAGGCGATCTCCGTCTGCCGGAAGAAGAGGATGTTGAAGCGGACGGCCGCGGCGACGAGGAAGGCCAGGAGCGCGTAAAGCAGGAACTTGACGGGCGAGGCGAAGGATTCCCCGGGCGTCGCGAAGACCGGCTCCCACCCGAAGGCGCAGGCATACGTCATGTACGCGATGGTGGAGGCGACCATCGAGGGGATGAGCACGTCGCCCTCCAGGTCGAAGCCGCGGTAGAGGACCTCGGCGGCGAAGAGGGCCCCGGCCATGGGCGCGCGGAAGATGGCGCCGATGCCCGCGGCCATGCCGGCGGCCAGCAGGACGCGCCGTTCGTAGGCCGAGAGGCGCAGGAGGCGCCCGACGAGCGCGCCGCAGGTGGCGCCGATCTGGGTGATGGGGCCCTCGGCGCCGGCGCTGCCGCCGGTGCCGATGACGAGCGAGGAGGCCAGGACCTTGACGGGGGCGACGGCCACGGGGATGTCGGCGTCGGAGCGGTGGTAGGCGGCGATGACCGTGTCGGTGCCGTGGCCGCCGGCGCTGGGGGCGAAGCGGCGGGCCAGGAGGCAGGCCAGGAGGGCGCCGCACGCGGGCAGCAGCAGGCGCGCCAGGCCGGCGGCGCAGGCGCCGAGGCCGGGGCGCAGGCGGTCGAGGAGGGCGTAGGGCAGGGCGTGGGGGTGGGCGAGGGCGGCCTCGCCCTCGGCCATGGGCAGGTGGATGGCCCCGAGCGTCTCCAGGGCGTAGACGCGCACCCATTCGATCGTGGAGAAGAACCAGATGGCCATGAGCCCGGCGAGGACGCCGACGGCCGCGGCGATGCCCACGATGCGCCCCATCCGCAGGGTCTCGCCCTCGGCGGGGAACCAGAAGCGGAGCCAGCGCCAGGATTGCCGCCCCCCGCGCAGGAGGTCGGCCGCCGGGGGGGGGCGCAGGCGCTTGGCCATGGCGGGGTCAGTCGCGGAGGATGCGGCTGAAGAATTGGGCCAGGGGGATGACGCCGATGAGGCGCCCGCCCTTGTCGAGGACGTAGCATTTGACGGCGTTGCGCTCGGCGAGCTCGGCGGCGATCTCGCGCGCCGGGGTGTCCACCTGGCAGGTGCAGACGTCGGTGTTCATGGCGTCGCGGACGCGGGTGCGGTGGGCGTCGCGCAGGCGTTGGGCCAGGGCGGCCATGTTGGAATCCAGGTCGCCTTTCGCGCCGGGGAAGAGCTTGCGCAGGCCTTTGGGGATGAAGCAGCCGAGCATGGCGTGGGTGTCCACGGCGCCGACGAGGCGCCCGTCGTCGTCCACGATGGGCAGCTCCACCTTGTCGCCGGCCATGAAGCTTTCCAGGGCGCCGGCGAGGGGGGCGTTGGCCGAGAGGCTCTCGGGGCTCGCCGTCATGAGGTCGCCCGCGCAGATGTACTCGGGCAGCTTCAGCTCGCTGCGCCGCAGGAAGCGCATGATCTCCTCCGCGTCGCCCATCGCGGCGATACGGTCGACGGCGCCGGGCTCGCGCAGGAGGTTGGCCAGGGCGCGGAGGATTTGGAGGTAGCGCGCGGGCTGATGCTCGGGCACGAGCAGGAGGAAGACCAGGCGCACCGGCTTTTCCGTCTCGGCCGAGGGGATGCCCGCGGGGTAAACGCCCAGCGCCAGGTAGGGCCGCTCGATGCCCTCGATGCGCGCGTGCGGCAGGGAGACGCCCTCGCCCACGACGGTGGGGGAGACGCGCTCGCGCCGGAGCACCGCGTCGACGATCGGCTCGGCCTTCACGCCGGGCAGGTGGTTGGCCACGACCAGCCCCACCAGCGCGTGGATCATGTTGTAAAAGGAAGGCACCGTCTGCTCGATGACGATGTCCGCCTCCGAGAAGAAGGCGCTCAGATAGATCGCGTTCGCTTCTGCCATAAGAAAATCCCTCGCTTGTTTCCCTTCTAGGATAGCACATTCCCCCGCCCCCTGCGCAACCCGATGTGGTATAATGCGGCACGTTGAAGGAGACCGCATGAAAAAGGTGATGATGGCGAACAGCGAGATCGCCGGGTATATGGTGTCGTCCCTGCGCGCGCTTGCAGACAAAGGCGCGGAGGTCGTTTGTTGGGCGAAGCCCGAGACGTGGGGGGAAGACCACCCGTTGCACGGGCGCGCGCGCTACTATGGTTTTGACGCATGCCCCACCGTGAACGCCTTGCTCGCGGCGCTGGGCGATTGGCGCCCGGATCTGCTCCTCTGCGGCGGCTGGGCCGACCGCCGCTTCCTGGAATTGTCCAGGCGCCTCCGGGAGAAGGACACGCGGACGGTGCTCATGCTCGACACGCCGTGGCAAGGAAAGCCGAAGCAATGGCTGAACTGTGTGTTGGGCCGGTTCATGCTACGGCCGCTGTTCGACTTCGCTTGGGGCGCCGGCAAACCGCAGACGGATTACATGCGCCGCGTCGGCTTCCCCGAAGGGCGCCTGAAGGACGGAATGTACGCCGCCGACTCGGCGAAGTTCGCCGCGCTCTACGCGCCGGACCGCGACCCGTGGCCGCACACCTTCCTCTACATCGGCCGCTACGTCCCCGTCAAAAACATGCGCCGCATGGAGCGCGCCTTCCTGAAGGCCCTCGAGCGGGCGCCGGGCAGCGACTGGCGGCTCTGCTGCATCGGCGGCGGCCCGTTGTGGGACGAACGCACGCAGCACCCGCGCATCGAGCACCTGGGCTACAAGAGCCCCCAGGAGATCCAACGTTTCATCCCCCAGGCCGGGTGCTTCGTCCTGCCCAGCGTCTTCGAGCCCTGGGGCGTGGTGGTGCAGGAAGCCGCGCAGATGGGCCTGCCCCTGCTCTGCTCCAACGTCGTCCAGGCCACCACCGCCTTCCTCGAGCCCGGCAAGAACGGCTTCACCTTCGACCCGCAGGACGAGGACGCCATCGCCCAGGCCATGTGCCGCGTCATGGCCCTCCCCGACGACGCCCTCCGCGCCATGGGCCGCGAAAGCCACCGCCTGGGCATGGCCTACACCACCGAAGACTGGGCCGAGCGCGCCCTCTCCTTCCTCGACTGACATGAGGCTCCTGCACGTCATCACGGGCATGGCCCGCGCCGCCGGCACCTCCGTCTTCTGCGGCGAGGCCCTGCGGGCGCTGGCCGAACGCGGACACGACTGTCGCCTGTGGGTGCGCCATGCGGCCCCGGACGACTATCCCACGCCCGCGCCCATTCTCGCCGCCCCGCCCACCGATTGGCTCCCCGACGTGGTGCACATCCACGCCCTCTGGACGCCTTGGCTTTTCCGCGCCTTCCTCTGGGCCAAACGCCGCCATATCCCCATCGTCTGGTCCCCCCACGGCATGCTCACGCCGTGGGCCCTCTCGCAACGTGCGCTCAAGAAACGTCTTGCCCTGGCACTCTATCAATGGTGGGGGCTGCGCGGGGCCACGCTGTTGCACGCAACCGCGCTCAGCGAAGTGGAGGATTGCCGCCGCGTGGGTCTGCGCGGGGCCACCACAATCATTCCGTTGGGAGTCGACCTCCCGACCGTTGAGGCGCCCCCGCACGCAGTGCGCCCCAATGTCGCGCTCTTCGTCTCACGCGTCCACCCCAAGAAAGGGCTCTTCAACCTCGTCGATGCCTGGGCCCGTCTGCGGCCGAAAGGATGGCGTCTCCTCATCGCGGGTCCCTCCGATGGCACGCACGCCGCCGACGTCATCGCGCGGGCTCGCGCCGCAGGATTGGACGAGACCTCCGTCGCCTACCTCGGTCCCGTCTACGGAGAGGAGAAAGACGCGCTCTACGCCAATGCCAAGCTCTTCCTGTTGCCCACCCACTCCGAAAACTTCGGCTCTGTGGTCATCGAAGCCCTCGCCGCCGCCACACCCGTCATCACCACCGTCGGTACCCCTTGGGAAGAACTGCGCACCCACGTCTGCGGCTGGTGGATCGAAATCGGCGTGGAGCCCCTCGTGGAGGCCCTGCGTGCCGCCCTCTCCCTCACCGATGCAGAGCGGCAGGCCATGGGCGAACGCGGCCGCGCCCTCGTGCGCGAACGCTACACCTGGCCCGCCGTCGCCCGCGCCCTCGCCGCGGCCTACGAAAAAACGATCCATGCCACAGGGAAACAGCAATGACTGAGCAAAAGACTCCATATGGGTTTGTGCTGGCGGGGAATGCCGCGTGTTATTCCAGGAACGCGAACGCTTATCAGAAAATCCGACTGACGCTGGAGTTTCTCGGCGGGCGACTCTTTGTGCCGAAGGGCAAACGGGAGTGGGTGCCGGAGGATTTCCGCGGGCATGTGGGAGTCGAGGAGCTCCCCGTTCGGGGCGATGGGCGGTTCGGGCTGACCCTTTTTCGGATGATGCGAGCCGCGGGACGGCGTGCCGAGGTGTTGGTTTGCGCGCCTTCCAATGAGCCCTCGTTCCTCGCGTGTCTGCTAGGGGCGTTGCTCTTCCGGCGGCGGTTCGTGTTTTGCTGTTGGGATCCGCCGGGGATCACGGTCCACAATCGAAGGGATTGCTTCAGCCGCTTGCGGGCAAAGCTGTTGAAGGGGTTGTTCGCATGCACGGTGGCGCGGGCGGAAATGCTGGTCCTCAACCTGCACCCGGGCTTTTTGGAAGGCTGGTTCCCGGAACGGCTGCGGGGCAAAGTCTTCGTTTTCCGCAACGGCACGCGATGCGAGGCCAACCAATCCGCGGCCGAGGGCGTCCGGCGGGTGCGCGGGAGGATTGGCGTGAACGGCGCGTTCGCCTCGAGCAAGGGCTGTTGGGCGATCGCGCGGATTTTCCTTCGCCTGTGGCAGGAAGACAGGGGCCGTTCGCTGGTCTGGATCGGCGGCGGCGCGGAACGCGAGGCGGTGCTGGGGATGCTTCGCCGGGCAGGCATCCCGCAAGAGGCCCTCATCGCCCCGGGCGTGGTCCCGAACGCCGAGGCCATGCGGCTGCTCGCCTCCTGCGAGGTCGCCCTCAACGCCTATGACGACCGCCCCAGCTGGCGGTGGAACTACGTGCTCAAGATCCCGGAGTTCCTGTCGTTGGGCCTGCCCGTCGTCTCAAGCGCGACGCCCGGCGCGCAGGCCTATCTCTCCGAGGCGTCCCTCGGCGTCTGCTTCACGCCGGGGGACGAGGCGGAGGCCGCGGCAAAGGTCGCAGCCACCTTGGGAGACGCGGCCCTCCCCGAGCGAAGCGACCGCTGCCGCCAAGCCGCCCAAGCCGTGGACTGGGGCGTCATCAACGCCCAAATCGCGGCGGCGGTCAGAACCCATGCCCCCATCGACGACGCGAGACACAATGCCTGACATCCCAGACGCCGAAATGTGATACCATAGCGTCATGAAGAGGGCTGAAAACGCTTACTCCGTCAAATGGCTGGTGTGGGGGCTGATCGGCCTCGGCACCCTGTGCGCGCTGATGAAGGCCACGGGCGGCGCAGGCTTCCTGATTATCTTCCCGTTCCTATTGGTCGCGTTCGCCAAGAACCGCGCGGAGTTGTTGCTCTACGCCATCTTGGCGACGGCGATGCTGACGGTGACGAACGGCGCCCTCGCGCCGAAGGGGTTCGCCTTCTCCATCGCCGCGCGTTTGGTGTACGGCCTCGCCGCCGGTGTGCTGGTTCTTCAGGCCACGGCACGCAAGATGCCGAAGATCCTCACCCCTCTGCTCTCCATCTTTTTGTATGTGGCATTCCAGGCGTTGGCCTCCTCTCAGGGGTGGCAACCCATCATCAGTTACCTGAAGCTGGCGCTCTTCGTCATCGTCTTCCTGGCGTTCTGGGGCGTGGCCGGCGCGGCTTGCACGGATAGGCGGATCCGTCCGCAGACGCTCCGGAGCGTGGTGTTGGTCTTCGCCTGCTTCCTGATTTTCGGGTCGCTTGCGCTCATCCCGTTCCCGGGGATCGGCAAGATGGGAGCGGCAGAGGCGGTAGAACAGGGGTTAAACGTAGACTCCGTCGGGCTCTTCATGGGGGTCACCTTCCAACCGCAGACCTTGGGGCCGGCTGTCAGCCTTATAGCGACGACACTCCTGGCGGACATGCTCTTTTTCATCCGGCGTTGGAACATGCTCTATTTGGCGCTTTTGCTTGGGGCGCCGGTGCTTCTGTATTATACTTCCAGCCGCACGGCGATGGGCACGTGGTTGGCCGGGATATGCTTCACCACCTTTGTCTTCGTGTGTGCGAACGGCGTGAGCTCCCGTTGGAAGGGGCGCGCGCTCGGAGCGCTCTTCCTCGCGGGGATGCTCTGCGGCGTGGCTCTCTTCGCCACCCCGGAGATGCGCGACAAAGTCCTCGCCTTTGCGTTCAAGGCCCGCGGCGAAAACGCCGTGGTGACGGACACTTCGTTCACCGCGCTCACCTCTTCCCGTCAGGGCCTGATGGACACCGCGATGGAAAACTTCGCCGAAAGCCCCTTCATCGGAAACGGCTTCCAGGTCGCCAAACGAATGGAAGCGATGGACATCCAGTCGTGGACGCAGTTGCTCTCCGCGCCCATCGAGAAGGGCGTCTGGATTACGGCGATCCTGGAAGAAGGCGGCGCCTTGGGGATGTTCTTCTTCATCCTCTTCATCCTCGTCTCCTTTTATGGGTTGCTGACACGCCACGCCTACATCTGTACGTGCTCGCTCTTCGTCTTTCTGATTTCCAACCTTGGTGAGTTCACCTTCTTTTCCATGTCCGCCAACGGCGGCGTCGCATGGGCGCTCGTCTTCACCGGGTTGGCGCTCGACGCGCAACGCCTGCGCGCGGCGCGCCAGGCGCGGCTGTGGGGGCGCGCCGCCATGCCGGGGGCCTATCCCCGCCCGATGCCCGCCGGGCCAAGCTACGGGCCAATCCAATCCTAAAGGAGTCCAGACATGAATCGTGACATCGCGTGCATCGGCGCCGGGTACATCGGCGGGCCCACCATGGCCGTCATCGCGCAGAAGAACCCCGACCGCAAGGTCATGGTGGTGGACGTCAACCAGGCGCGCATCGATGCCTGGAACTCGGACGACCTGCCCATCTACGAGCCGGGCCTCGAGGAGGTGGTCAAGTCCTGCCGCGGCAAGAACCTCTTTTTCTCCACCGACGTCGCCGGCGCAATCAAGGCCTGCGACATCATCTTCGTGGGCGTGAACACCCCCACCAAGACCTTCGGCGAGGGCGCCGGCTATGCCTCCGACCTCCAATTCTGGGAGGCCGCCGCGCGCACCATCTCGCAGGAGGCCAACCGCGACAAGATCGTCGTCGAGAAATCCACCCTCCCCGTGCGCACCGCCGACGCGATGGCCGCCGTGCTCCACACCCACCCCGAGCACACCTTCACCGTCCTCTCCAACCCCGAGTTCCTCGCCGAGGGCTCGGCCATCCGCGACCTGCTCGAGCCCGACCGCGTCCTCATCGGCGGCCCGCAGGACCGCCGCGGCAAGGCCGCCATCAAGGCCCTGGTGGACGTCTACGCCGCCTGGGTCCCGCGCCGCCGCATCCTCACCACCAACGTCTGGTCCAGCGAGATGTCCAAGCTCGCGGCCAACGCCATGCTCGCCCAGCGCATCTCCTCGGTCAACGCCTTCTCGGCCCTCTGCGAGGCCACCGGCGCCGACATCCAGGAGGTCGCCGGCGTCCTGGGCATGGACAAGCGCATCGGCCCCAAGTTCCTCCAGGCCGGCCCCGGCTTCGGCGGCTCCTGCTTCAAGAAAGACGTCCTCAACCTCGTCTACCTCTGCCGCACCTACGGCCTCGACGACTGCGCCGCCTACTGGGAAAGCGTCGTCACCATGAACGAGGCCCAGCAGCGCCGCATCGTCGCGCGCACCGTCAAGGCCCTCTTCAACACCCTCGCCGGCAAGCGCATCGCCCTCTTCGGCTTCGCCTTCAAGGCCAACACCGGCGACACCCGCGAGACCCCCGCCCTCACCGTCGCCAACCTCCTGGCCGAGGAGCACGCCCAAATCGTCGTCACCGACCCCAAGGCCCTCCCCAACGCCAAGCGCGACCTCGCCCACCTCGGCGCCGTCACCCTCGAGCCCGACCCCTACAAGGCCGCCGAAGGCGCCGACGCCATCCTCCTCATGACCGAGTGGGACTGCTACCGCGCGCTCGACTGGGCCCGCGTCTACGCCGCCATGCGCAAACCCGCCCTCCTCTTCGACACCCGCAACCTCCTCGACCACGCCGCGCTCCGCAAGCTCGGCTTCCGCGTCCTCGCCGTCGGCCGCGACTAAGCGGCCCCCACGCAAAGGCCCCGCCGGAAGGCGGGGCCTTTTTTGTTCCCGCGGGGAAAGGGCTTGACCTCGAGCCCGCTCCAAGATTTATCATGGCGGCGTTTTCTTTCAAGGGAAGGTGCGCGACGGGCGCCCCGGAAAGGGGTATAATCGGAGCGACCACCTTGAGAAAGGAGAGACCATGAACATCCTGATCCTGACGGGCAGCCCCCGCCCCAACGGCAATTCCAACTTCCTCGCCGAACGCTTCGCCGAGGGCGCGCAGGCCGCCGGCCACACGGTGACGCGCCTCGACGCGGCACACCTGGACATCCACCCCTGCGTCGCCTGCGAGCATTGCCACAACGGCAGCGGCACCTGCACCTTCCACGACGGCTTCGCCGACGTCCGCCGCGCCATCGCCAAGGCCGACGCACTCGTCTTCGCCGCGCCCATCTACTACTTCGGCCTCCCCGCCCAGCTCACCGCCGCCATCGACCGCTTCTACGCCTGCGGCGACGACCTCAAGTTCCCCAAGAAGGCCGCCCTCATCGTCACCCTCGCCGACACCGACCCCGACACCGCCGCGGCCGCAGTCCTGCAGTTCCGCAAAATCGCCGACTACGAAGGCTGGGCCGAAGGCGGCACCCTCGTCGCCACCGGCCTCTGGGCCGCCGGCGACGCCAAGGACTCCCTCTTTGCCGACCAGGCCTACGCGCTGGGCAAGAACTTCTGATGAGAGGAGAACGGAAAACGGGGCGCCCCTGCGGGGCGACGGAGTGGCAGATGGGCACCTGTGGAATGTTTGCAGGGCCCGAAGAACCACAAAGAAACTCGAAAGGTGTTTCATAGCTTCCTTTTGGCCAGCCCGTCGCGCGCTTGCCGCGCGCTCCGTTCTCCGTTCCCCGTTTTCCGTTCTCCTAATTCCCAACAAAGGTTGACGCCATGAACGACAGTTTCGTCTACGACATTCCCACGCGCCTGCTCTTCGGCCCCGGCGCGCTCGACAAGCTCGGCGAGGAGACGCTCCCCGGCAAGAAGGCCCTCCTCGTCATGACCGGCGGCAAATCCGCCAAGGCCACCGGCGCCTATGACCGCCTCCTGGCCCAGCTCGCCAAGGCCGGCGCCGCCGTCGTCGCGTTCCCCAAGGTGGAGGCCAACCCGTTGCGCCCCACCGTCATGGAAGGCGCCGCGCTGGCCAAGGCCGAGGGGTGCGACTTCATCGTCGCCCTCGGCGGAGGCTCGGTGATGGACGCCGCGAAGATGATTGGCGTGATGGCCCGCAACCCCGGCGACCTGTGGGACTATGCCTTCACCGCCACCGGCGGCAACAAGCGCTATCCCAACGACCCGCTCCCGCTCGTCTGCGTCACCACCACCGCCGGCACCGGCAGCGAGATCGACGACGGCGCGGTCATCTCCGACGACGACCGCCGTGAGAAGCCCGGCTTCATGGATCACCGCCAATTCCCCGCCCTCTCCGTGGTCGACCCCACGCTGATGGCCTCCGTGCCCGCCCACCTCACCGCCTACCAAGGCTTCGACGCGCTCTTCCACTGCGTCGAAGGCTACCTTGCCGGCCCCCGCACGCTGATGAGCGAGCTCTACGCGCTGGCCGGCGTCGAGCGCATCGGCGCGAACCTCGCCCGCTGCGTCACCCACCCCGGCGACCTCGGGGCCCGCACGCAGATAGCCCTGGGCAACACCCTCGGCGGCTTCGTCATGGCCACCGGCCCGCTCACCAGCGAGCACGCCATCGAGCACGCCCTCAGCGCCTTCCACCACGCCCTCCCCCACGGCGCGGGCCTCATCATGGTCTCCCTGGCCTATTACGGCGCGCTCATCGCCAAAGGCGCCTGCCCCGGCCGCTTCGTCCGCCTGGCGCAGGCCCTCGGCCGCCCCACCGCCACCCGGCCCGAGGACTTCCTCGACGCCCTCGCCGCACTCCAGCGCGCCTGCGGCGTGGACGCCCTCAAGATGAGCGACTACGGCATCGTGCCAGACGAGTTCCCCGCCATGGCCAAGAACGCCCGCGACACCCTCGGCGCCCTCTTCGCCTGCGACCCCGCGCCGCTTTCCGACGGCGACGTCGTGGACATCTACAAAAAGTCCTACCGCTGATGCCCCATGCGCCGCACGCTCACCCTCGCCGCCGCCGTCTCCGCGCTTGGCCTCGCCGCCGGCGCGGTGGACGTGCACGCGCACCTCATCCCCGAGGCTTTCCGCGCCCTGCTGGCCCGTCACGGCGCCGAGCGCGCCGAGGGCTTCCCCCTGCCGCGGTGGGACGCGGCGGCCCACGTGGCGGCGATGGACGGGGCGGGCGTCTCCTGCGCGCTCCTCACCCTGGCCGTGCCGCAGCCGTGGTTCGGCGACGCCGTGGAGGCCAAGGCCGCCTGCCGCGCCGCCAACGAGGCCGCCGCCGCGCTCAAGGCGCGTTTCCCGGGGCGCTTCCGCTTCTGCGCCACGTTGCCGCTCCCGGACGTCGCGGCCGCGTTGGAGGAGGCCGCCTACGCCTTGGACGCCTTGGGCGCGGACGGCGTCCGCCTCTCCACGAACGTCGCGGGGCAGTATCTGGGCGACCCGGCGTTGGATCCGCTGATGGATTTCCTGGCGGCGCGCAAGGCGCTCGTCGTGCTCCACCCGCAGCGGCCCACCCCCGTCAGCGCCGCCACCGCGGCCGTGACGCCCCTGCCGTTCTACGAATATCAGGCGGAGACCACCCGCGCGCTCGTCACGCTCCTTTCCCGCAACGTCCTGGCCAAACGGCCCGGCCTGCGCGTGGTGGTGCCGCACGCGGGCGCCTTCCTGCCGTTGGCCGTGCCGAGGCTCCGGGCGCTCAACGCCGCCCAGGCCGCGCAGGGCCGCGCGGAGGCCATCGATTGGGAGGGGAACCTCGCCTGCCTGTGGGCCGACCTCGCGGGCGTCACGGAGGCCGGCCAGCTCCGCGCGTTGGCGGAGGTGATCCCGCCCGCGCGGTGGCTCTTCGGCTCGGACTACCCCTATCAGGACCCGGCGGCGCACCTGGCGCGCCTGCGCGGGCTCCTCGCCGCCGACCCCGCCACCCGGCTGTGGATGGGGGACGTGTTGGGGGGGAACGCCCGGCGGCTGTTGGGCGGGGACCTCGCACCCGCGCCGAAGGAGGCGGCCGCGGAGGCGCCCGCGCCGCTCGTGCGCCTCTCGCTCATCGAGGTGGACCCCGCGCATCTGGAGGAATACAAGGCGTTGCTGCACGAGGGCACCGCCACCTCCGTGCGCGTCGAGCCGGGGGTGCTCTCGCTCTACGCCGTGCAGGAGAAGGAACGCCCCACGCGCTTCACCATCCTTGAGATCTACGCCTCCGAGACCGCCTACCGCAGCCACCTGCAAACCCCGCATTTCCAGAGGTACAAGCAGGGCACGTTGCCGTGGGTCACCAGCCTGAGGCTGGTCGACACCACGCCGCTCAACCCTGCCATGCCCATCAAACCCCAACCACAGGAGCCCACGCCATGAAGACCGCCGCGTTCGCCCTCGCCGCCGCCCTCCTCGTCCCCGCGCTCCAAGGAGCCACGCCCATGCCAGACTACACCCCCGCCTTTCCCACCGGCGCGCCGAACGACGCCTACGCCCAATACTTCACGGGCCAGAGTTACCTCGCGCGCCTCACCGAGCACGCCGACCGGACCGGCGTGCCCATCGCCAACGTCACCTTCGAGCCCGGCTGCCGCAACAACTGGCACCGCCACACCGGCGGCCAAATCCTCCTCTGCGTCGCCGGCGAGGGCCTCTACCAGGAGCGCGGCAAGCCCGCCCGCCACCTCAAGCCCGGCGACGTCGTCGAGATCCCGCCGGACACCGACCACTGGCACGGCGCGACCGCCGACCGCTGGTTCGCCCACCTCTCCGTCGAGTGCCACCCAGAGACCAACACGAACACCTGGCTGGAGCCCGTCAGCGACGCCGATTACGCCGCCGCACAGCCCCGCGCCGCCGCGCCCAAACACCTCACCCCGCGCGAGGCCGCCCTCGCCCGCATCTCCGGCCGCGCCGCCGCCGGCGACCTCCCCGGCCTCAAGCGCGCCTGCGCCGAAGGCCTCGACGCCGGGCTCACGGTGAACGAAATCAAAGAGGCCCTCCTCCAGCTCTACGCCTACCTCGGCTTCCCCCGCTGCCTCAACGCCAACGCCGCCTTCGCCCAAGTCCTCGCCGAGCGCCAGGCCGCCGGGAAGGCCGACCCCGAGGGCCCCGCGCCCAAGGCCCTCCCCGCGGGCGCCGACCGCGAGCGTATCGGCCGCGAGAAACGCGCCGCGCTCTTCGGCTCCGACCCCGACGCCCCCGAGGCCGAGTGGCAGCGCTTCGCCCCCGGCGCCGAGCAGTTCCTGAAGGAGCACCTCTTCTGCGATCTCTTCGCCCGCGGCGTGCTTTCCGACAAGGAGCGCGAGCTCTGCACCGTCTCCATGCTCAGCGTCCTCCCCGGCGCCGAAGGCCAGCTGGCCAGCCACCGCGCCGCCGCCGAGCACGTGGGCAACGCCAAGGCCGCGCTCGACGAGGCCGAGGCCCTCGCCCGCGCCCGCCGCTGAGCCGCCGCCCAACGCCCCAAAAGGCCGCCCCCAAAAGGCGGCCTTTCCCGTCCCCCGGGGCATGCGGCGGGGGTATGCGGCAGGGGGTTGGTTTTGGTATGATAAGGGACGATGGATTGGTTTGTCGCGGATACGCATTTCGGGCACGAGAAGATGCGGTCGAGGCGTGGGTTCGCCTCGGTCTCGGAGATGGACGAGGCGTTGATCGCGGCGTGGAACGAGCGGGTGGGCGAGGGCGACGACGTCTTCATCGCGGGGGACCTGATCTGCCACAGCGAGCGGCCGGCGGCGGACTACCTGCGGCGGCTGAAGGGGCGCAAGCACCTGGCGGTGGGAAACCACGACCGCGCGTGGATGCGCGAGGTAGCGCTGGGGGAGTGGTTCGTGGAGGTGGCGCTGCTGATCGAGGTGGCGCGGCCGGGGCGCTTCGTGACGGTGGGGCACTACCCGATGATGGATTGGTTCCGCCGGCGGCACGGCGGGCACCTGGTCTACGGCCACATCCACGACTCGCGCAAAGACCCGTACTACGCCTTTCTGCAGACGGTGCCGCAGGCCTACAACGCGGGCGTCGACGTGAACGGGATGCGCCCCGCGACGCTCGAGGAGCTGATCGCCAACACGGCGGCCTGGCGCGCGCGTCAGGCCACCGCGCGGCGCCTGACGAAAGGGATCTGGAAATGAGAAGACGCGACTTCCTGCGGGCGTTGGGCTTGGCGGCGATGGCGCCGTCCGCGGCATGGGCCGAGGCTCCCGCCGGCACGGCCCCGGCGCCGACCTCGGCGGCGAACCCCTTCGGTCTGCCGGGGGTGGGGCGGCGCCCGAACATCATCCTGGTGCTCTGCGACGACCTGGGCTGGGGCGACCTGGGCTGCTTCTGGCAAAACCGCCGCCAGGCCAAGAACCGCCTGCTGACGCCGAACCTCGACCGCATGGCCGCCGAAGGCCTGATGCTGACCGACCATTGCTCCGCCGCGCCCGTCTGCGCCCCCGCCCGCGCCTCGCTCGTCACCGGCAAAAACCAGGGCCACTGCAACCTGCGCGACAACGCCTTCGACGCGGCCATCGACCCGCACATGACCCTGGCCACCGTGCTCAAGCAGGCCGGCTACGCCACCTGGCACATCGGCAAATGGGGCGTCGGCGGCGGCTACCAAAGCGGCACCCGCCGCACCGCCATGGCCTGCCAGGCGGGCTTCGACTATTCCTACGGCTACCCCGCCCACCTCCACGGCCACAGCTACTACCACTGCTTCCTCGAGGGGCAGACGGACATCGACAGCGCCACCTCGCACTCCCCCGTCCTCGAAAGCTACGCCGAGGCCGCCTACCAGGCCGCCGGCCGCCCCGAAGGCTTCGCCCGCGACCAAGAGCCCGGCGCCAAAACCGCCCAATGGCGCCGCCCCGCCCCCAACGAAGAGACCCGCTTCGTCTACGACGCCGACCTCTTCACCGCCAAGGCCAAGGCCCTCATCCGCGCCCACCAGGAAGGCCCCGCCAAAGACGCCCCCTTCTTCCTCCTCCTCTGCCAGACCGCCGTCCACGGCAGCGGGAACCGCCAGGTGGCCGACCCCGCCATCGCCTGCAAAGACGTCTTCCAAGTGCCCGGCGGCCCCTACCCCGCCCTCCGCGACGACGACCCCACGTGGGGCGGCGGCGCCGACCTCGAAGGCGCCGTCAAGGCCACGCCCCAGACGGCCAACACCTGGATCCACCCCGACTTCCGCGCCTACCCCACCGACTCCGAGCGCCGCTACGCCACCACCGTCCGTCGACTGGACGACGCGATGGGCGACCTACTCCACTTCCTCAAGGTGCGCGGGCTAGATCGGGACACCCTCGTCGTCTTCACCTCCGACAACGGCCCCGCCGGCGAATACCTCCGGCCCGCCGGCCTCAAGTGGGTCGAAACCATGGATTCCAACGGCCCCTTCTGCGGCATGAAACGCTGGGCCTACCAAGGCGGCCTGCGCGAGCCCACCCTCGTGCGCTGGCCCGGCGTCGTCGCCCCTGGCGCCGTCAGCGCCCTGCCCTGCGACCAAACCTGCTGGATGCCCACCTTCGCCGAGGCCGCCGGCCTCCCCGCCCCCGCCCATGCCGACGGCGTCTCGCTCCTGCCCACCCTCACCGGCGCCGGGCGCCAGCTGCCCCAACGCCTCTACGCCGAATACGTCGACGGCGGCAGCGGCCAGGGCTTCGGCCTCGAGCAAACCCTCCGCGAAGGCCGCTGGGCCGCCGTCCGAAACCACGCCAAAGGCGCCAAGACCGAGCTCTACGACCTCGACGCCGACCCCGGCCAGACGCGCGACGTGGCCGCGGACTTCCCCGACGTGGCCGCGCGACTGGGCGCCCTCCTCCTGGCCAGCCGCATCCCCACCCCCCGCGTCCCGGACGCCTGCGGCGCCCCCACCCACGCCCAGACCGACGCCCCCGCCCGCGCCGCCCTCGACCGGGCCGCCGTGCCCGCCCCGAGCGGCGGCGCCCCCACCCGCCCCGCGCTCTGGATCTACCAGGGCGACTGGCCGTGGGTGCCCGACTTCCGCACCCTCATGCCCGTGCACGAGGTGCCCAGCGCGCGCATCGGCGCCGTGATGCGCAAGCTCCCGCCCCGCGGCTGCGGCGTCCTCGCCCACGGCGAAATCGAGGTCGAGGCCGAACGCGAGGTCGTCTTCGAGGCCAAAGGCGCCGGCGGCTGCCAATTCTGGCTGCAAGGCGCGCACATTCTGGAGTTCGAGGCCGGGGACTGCGCCGCGGGCCGCCGCTACGCCATCCGCCTGGGCAAGGGCCGCCACCCCTGGCGCGCCTGCCTCACCGCCCCCTTCGTGACGCTGACGGCCGACGGGGAGGCCCTGCTGTGAGGCTGCGCACGCCCCAGGAGCTCGACGCCATCCACGACGCGCTCGCGGCGGACCTCGCCGGCGCGGAGGCGCCGATCATGGACTTGGTGGCCGCGCAGACCCGCGACCCCTGGTGCGTCCTGCTGGGCACGATCCTCTCGGCGCGGACGAAGGATCAGGTGACCGCGCAGGCCGTGCGCCGCCTGTTGCCCGCCGCGCCCACCCCGCAGGCCCTGGCCCGGCTGAGCCTCGAGGACATCGAGCGGCTCATCTTCCCCGTCGGCTTCTACCACGCCAAGGCCCGCCACCTGGCCGCCCTCCCCGCCGCGCTCGAGGAACGCTTCGGCGGCACGCTCCCGGACACCGTCGAGGCGCTCTGCCAGCTGCCCGGCGTGGGGCGCAAGACGGCCAACCTCGTGGTGGCCATCGGCTTCGGCAAGCCCGCCATCTGCGTGGACACCCACGTCCACCGCATCAACAACCGCCTGGGCATCGTCCGCACCAAGACGCCGCTCGAGACGGAGATGGCCCTGCGCCGGCGCCTCCCCCGCCACCTCTGGATCCCCTGGAACAGCCTCTTCGTCACCTTCGGGCAGACCCGCTGCAAGCCCGTCGGCCCCCACTGCGACGGCTGCCCCGTGGCCCGCTTCTGCCTCGGCAAAGGGAAAAAGCCGTGACCGCCCTGCCCGCGCTCGCCCTCTTCGACATCGACGGGACGCTCTTCGACTCCGAGCGCCTCTGGGCCGAGGCCCTCGCCCTGGCCCTGGAAGACCTCGGCGAACGCCAGACCCCCGAGGCCCTCATGGCCCGCATCTACGGCATGGCCTGGCCCGACGCCTGGCGCGCCCTCCGCGCCGCCTACCCCGCCGCCCTCGAAGGCCTCTCCGCCTTCGCCCTCGGGCAGCTGATGGTGCGCCGCTTCGAGGCCCTCTTCGCCGCCCGCCCCCCCGTCATCCCAGGCGCCGCCGCGCTCCTGCGGCGCCTCCGCGCCCGGGGCGTCCCCTGCGCCTACGTCTCCGGCAGCCCCCGCGCCACCATCGCGCGCGACCTCGCCGCCGCCGGCCTCGTCGGCCTGCTCGACGAAGCGCGCTCCGTCCCCTCCGACGACGTCACGCGCGGCAAGCCAGACCCCGAAGGCTACCGCCTGGCCGCCGAACGCTTCGGCGTCGACCCCGCGCGCGCCGTCGCCTTCGAGGACAGCCGCGTCGGCGCGCAGGCCGCCCTGGCCGCCGGCATCGGCCGCGTCTACGTCTGCCCGCCCCCCGGCGCCCCGCGCCAAGACTACCCCCCCGCCGCCCTGCGCCTGAGCGCCTGGTCCGCGGCCTTCCCCGACCATGACTGAGAACCGGCGCATATTCCTGAACATCGTGGCGACGTATGGGCGCTCGCTCTTCGCGTTGGCGTGCGGGCTGTTCACCAGCCGCTGGGTGCTGATGGCGTTGGGCGAGGTGGATTTCGGGCTGTATGGGGTGGTGGCGGGGCTGACGACGTTCATCGGGTTCTTCAACGGGTTGCTGGCGGCGGCGGTGTCGCGGTTCTATGCGTTCTCGGTGGGGCAGGCGCGGACGGCGGCGTCGCGGGCGGAGGGGCTGGAGGCGTGCCAGAAGTGGTTCAACAGCGCGTTGTTGATCCATTCGGCGGTGCCGTTGGCGCTGATGGTGGCGGGGTATCCGGTGGGGGAGTGGGCGGTGCGGGAGTGGCTGACGATCCCGCCGGAGCGGGTGGAGGCGTGCGTGTGGGTGTTCCGGTGCGTGTGCGTGTCGTGCCTCGTGGGGATGGTGAACGTGCCGTTCCAGGCGATGTACGTGGCCAAGCAGTACATCGCGGAGCTGACGGTTTATTCTTTCGTCACGACGGTGTGCAACTTCTGCTTCGTTTATTACATGGTGACGCACCCGGGGCTGTGGCTGGCGAAGTACGCGGCGTGGGCGATGGCGCTGAGCGTGGCGCCGCAGGCGCTCGTCGCCGTCCGCGCCCTGTTCGTCTTCCCGGAGTGCCGGTTCCGGCGGGCGTATCTGTGGGATTGGGGGCGGACGAAGGCGATCTGCAACTTCGCGGGGTGGCAGTTTTTCGGCGGGTTCGGGAGCATCCTGCGCAGCCAGGGCATCGCCATCCTCATCAACAAGTATTACGGCCCGGCGGCCAACGCCTCGATGGCCATCGCCAATTCCATCATCAGCCATTGCAACACGCTCTCGGGCAGCATGATCGGGGCCTTCTCGCCGGCCATCACCAACGCCTGCGGCGCGCGCGATTACGCCCAAATGCGGGCGATGGCCTATCGCACGTGCAAGGTGGGGACGCTCCTCTCGCTGCTCTTCATCCTGCCGATGGCGCTGGAGTTGCGCGAGGTGCTCACCCTTTGGCTGAAGGAGCCGCCCGCCTATGCCGAGGGCCTGGCCTACTGCGTCTGCGCGATCACGCTCATCGACCACACCGCCGTCGGCCACATGCTCGCCGTCAACGCCAACGGCCGCATCGCGCGCTACCAGGCCTTCCTGGGCACCGCGCTCATCCTGACCCTGCCGCTGGCCTGGCTCTTCGCGGCGCTGGGCGGGGGGGTCTACACCATCGGCGTGGCCATGATTCTGTGCATGATGGCCTGCGCGTGGGGGCGCGTCTGGTTCGCCCGTAGGCTGGTGGGGATGAGCGCGCGCCACTGGCTCTTCCACATCCTCCTGCCCCTAGGCCTGCTGACGCTCTGCGCCGGGGCCGTGGGGCTGCTCCCGCGCCTTTGGATGGGGCCCTCCTTCTGGCGGCTCTGCGTCACCACCGCGCTCACCGAGGCCGCCTTCGTCCCCCTCTCCTGGTTCCTGCTGCTGACGGACGCCGAGCGCGCCTTCATCCGCACCAAGCTCAACACCCTCCGCGCCAAGTTCCTGCCATGAAACGCCTCCCCGCCCTCGCCCCCGCCGAAGCCTGCACCGGCTGCACCGCCTGCCGCGCCGCCTGCGCCCAGGACGCCCTCGCCATGGCCCCCGACGCCGAGGGCTTCCTCCGCCCCCGCCTCGACGCCGGGCGGTGCGTCGGCTGCGGCGCCTGCGAGCGCGCCTGCCCCATCCTCCACCCCGGCGCGCCCGACCCCGCGCCCTTCTGCCTGGCCGTGCAAAGCCACGACGCCGCGCTCCTGCGCGACAGCGCCTCCGGCGCGCTCTTCACCGAGCTTGCCCGCCCCATCCTCGCCCAAGGCGGCGTCGTCTTCGGGTGCCGCTGGGAGGAAGGCACCCTCACCGCCATCCACGCCGCCGCCGAGGACGAGGCCGCCCTCGCCCCCCTGCGCGGCTCCAAATACGTCCAGAGCGACCCGCGCGACACCCTCCGCGAGGCCCGCGCCGCCCTCCGCGCAGGCCGCCCCGTCCTCTACAGCGGCACGCCCTGCCAAATCGCCGGCCTCCGCGGCCTCCTCGGCCACCACCCCAACCTCCTCGCCGTCGAGATCATCTGCCACGGCGTCCCCAGCCCAGCCGTCCTCGGCCGCGCCGTCGAAGACCTCGCCCGGGCCGAAGGCGCCCCCCTCACCTGCCTCACCTTCCGCGACAAGACCAAAGGCACCTGGCGCGAGCCCGCCCTCGCCTGGACGCTCGCCGACGGCCGCCAAGGCAAGGCCACCTTCTACGCCACCGACTACGGGCGCCTCTTCGCCTCCGTCATCGCCAACCGCCCCGCCTGCTTCCGGTGCGCCGCCAAGGCCGGCGCCAGCGGCGCGGATCTCACCATCGGCGACTTCTGGGGCGTCGAGAACGTCCGCCCCGCGCTCGACGACGGCCGCGGGCTCTCCGTCCTCGCGGCCCACACCCAGAAAGGGCGGGACGCCGCCGAGGCCCTCCGCCAACGCGCCGACTGCGTCCCCCTCACCCCCGAGGAGGCCCTCTCCGGCAACCCGCGCTACTTCACCCCCACCCATCGCCCCCGCCGCCGCGACTGGTTCATGGCCCACTTTCGGAGCCTCCCCTTCCGTCGCGCCGTCCGCCACGCCATCAACGGCCCCTGGCCCATCCGCCTCGCGCGCCGAACCCTTTCCAAGGCACGCCGCCTGGCCGCGGCCGTGCGTTCCCTAAGGCGTTACAGCGAGCGCTGACCCGCCGCAAACGGCTTCAGGGCCGCGCGCAGCCACGCCTTGGAGCGCGCTTGGTCGCGCGCCAGGGCCGCTTCGTCGAAGGTGACCGTCTCGCCGCGCCTGAACGAGGCCAACGCCTCCTCCAGGCTCTCCGCGAAGAGCGGCCCGCGGACGTAGTGCTCCGCGAACCAACGGAAGCGGACGGCGCCGTCGCAGTAAGGCAGTAGGATACGCACGTTCTTCCTGAAGACGGTGGCGAAGACGAGCGCGTGGTAGGAGGTCGCGACGACGTAGGTGGCATCCCTGAACGCGGCGACGAACGCCTTGGGGCCCGCGCTCAGGCGAAAGCGTATCGGCGAGAAAAGGCGCAGGAAGAGCTGCCTGGCGTGGTGCCACAGCGCCCCGGGCGTGCTAGGCAGCTCGGTCGCCCAAAGCCCCTGGAAGAGTTCCACGTCCATACACCCCCCCCGCTTGCCACGCCGGGCGGCCTTCGCCAACGCGCGGAATCCGACCGCGGCCTTGCGCGTCAGCGCATAGCACAGCAGCGTGGGGCGGCGGCGGGGCGCCGCCGGAGGCAGAGACAGGAGGCGCTCCCAGTCTTCCGCGGAAAGGAGCAGGACGGGGTCGAGCACGTGCTCGGCCTCCGCGCCCACCTCGCGCAGGATCGCCACGCTCTCCGGCTCGCGGACGCTGATGGCCGAGAAGCGCGGCAAGGCCTCGCGGAAAATCGGCTTGAGGCGCTCCGGCATCGCGTCCGCCCCCAAGCTGGCGCCATAGGCCACCGCGCGCCACGCGGGCGGCGCGCCCTTCAGGAGAAAGAGGCCCAGGAAGCCGTCGTCGGAGTGGCAATTCCACACCTGGTCGCTCCCGACGATCACGCCGTCAAGCCCCATTTCCCGCTCCGGCACGTCGCCCCACCGGATGAGGTGGAAATCCGTCAGGCGCACGTCGTCGCGCAGGAAGGCGGCGCACCTCCGCCGCCGGAGGGCCTCCGCGAAGAAGCCGCACCCCAGGGCCAGCTGGAGCGCGTGCTTGAGGGCCCGCTTCGGCGTCCATCTGGCCCAGCACCCGAGCAGCAGATAGTTGTCCGGCTCCCACCAGTGGTCGATGACGCGGACGTCATAGCCCATGCCACGGACGGTCGTCCGCAAAGCGAAGGCCTGCGCCAAACTCCCCCAGTTCACACTCGCGTTGAAGGTCAAGATCCCGAGGCGTGGCGGAAGCGTGGGCGGCATGGCGTGCTCCTGTCTCAGAGGGCGTCGATGGCGGCTTGGAGGGCGGCGAGGTCGTGGCGGTCGAGGGGGGTGAGGTCGTCGCCGAGGGCGGCCTTGACGTCTTCGAGGGCGGCCTGGGCGGCGGCTTTGTCGCGGTTGGCGAGGGCGATCCAGGCGGTGACGTTGCCGACGCGGGGGTCTGGGGTGATGCCGTATTGCTTGGCGAAGTCGAGGGAGCGGGCGAGGGCGGTCTGGGCCTCGGCGGGTTTGCCGTTGCGCGCGAGGGTGAGGGCGTAGGTGGCCCAGGTCTCGTAGCTGTTGGGGGCGAGGGTGATGGCGCGCAGGCCGACGGTCTCGGCGCGGTCGGGCTCGACGCGGGCGAGGGCGTCGGCGTAGTTGTTGATGAGCTCGATGCCGGCGCGGTCGCCTTGGAGGTCGTAGGCTTTCTTGAAGTAGAGGCAGGCTTCGCGGAGGTGGGCGTCTTCGAGGCGTTGGGTGCCGACGACGAAGTTGCCGTAGGGGTTGTCGGGGTCGTCGCGGAGGATGGCGAAGGCGTCGGCCTCGGCGGCGGCCTTGTCGCCGAGGCGGCGGTCGATGCCGAGGATGAGCTCGAGGAGGCCGTGGACGCGGGGGCGGAGGGTGTAGGCGCGCTGGTATTGCTCGCGTGCCGAGAGCCAGAGCTCGCGGGCGGCCTTGGGGAGGTCTTGGGCGGCGGCGGCGCCTTCGCCGGCCTTGAGGGCGTCGGCCTGGGCGAGGCGGCCTTGGAGGATGTGCAGGAAGTAGAGTTGGTCGCCTTTGGCGAGGCGTTTGATGTTTTCGAGGATGAAGCCGCGGGCGTCGTTGTAGTGGCGGAGGGCCTGGGTTTCGTTGCCGTCGGCGCGGGCGCGGTCGGCGCGTTCGACCTCGATCATGCCGAGCATGGCCCAGCCGTCGATGGAGTCTTGGTTTTCGGCGGTGTAGGCGGCGACGACGTCGGCGGCGCCGGCGAGGTCGGTGCGGGCCATGAGGTAGGCGGCGCGGTCGAGGGCGAGGGTGCCGGCGGGGAGGCCGGCCTGGGCGGCGGCGGCCTCGGCCTGGGCGAACCATTTGCCGGCGTCGTCGACGTTGCCGCGTTGGAGGGAGATGCGCGCGAGGCCGCGGAGGGCGTCGACGTTGTCGGGGTCAGTGACGAGGACTTCCTGGTAGGCGGCGTAGGAGAGGTCGGTCTTGCCTTGAAGTTCGTAGACGGCGCCGGCGACGGCGTTGATGGCGCCGAGGCGCGGGTCGCCGGATTGGAGGGAGTCGCGGGCGTTGCGCAGGCCCGCGAGGATGGCGCCGGGGGCGGCGGTGGCGGCCCATTCCCAGCCCATTTGGACGAAGAGGTCGTAGTTGCGGATGTAGCCGTGGACGCGGCCGACGGCGTTGAGGTCGTAGCGCGGGGTGTTGGCGCGGCGGGCGGTCTGGGCCTTGATGAACTCCTCGAAGATGCGGTTCACCTGCGGGAGTTTGTCTTGGATTTGGCCGCGGCGGAGGCAGATGTCGTAGAGGTTGAGCTTGGCCGAGACGTTTTCCGCGTCGGTCTCGGCGGCGTAGAGGTAGCAGAGGGCGGCGGCGGGCTGGCGGCCTTCGTCGTCGAGCCAGGCGCCAAGGTTGTTGGACATGAAGGCCAGGTGTTTGCGGATGGACGCCTGCGCGCCGCGCGTGAGGTCCCACCACATGAGGAAGGGTTTGTCGAGGGTGGGCGCCCAGCGGGCCTCGAGGGCGCGCTGGTTTTCCTCGGCCTGGCGGACGGCCTCGTCACTGGCTTGGGCCGAATCGGCGGGGATGGGGACGTAGAAGGTGCCGACGGGGAAGGGGCGGTAGCCGGCGGAGTACCACACGTCGGCCAGGTCGTAGATGCCCGCGAGCTTGGCGGCGTTGGGCTGGGCCACGAAGAAGTCCTGCACGAAGACCAGGAAGTGGTAGTCCAGCAGGTGCGTCAGGCGCAGGCGGTCGACGTCGCCCAGGTGGGGGTCGCTCTCGATATGCCGGCGGAGGCGCTCGATGTAGCTGTCTTTCTTGGCGATGGCGTCCATGGCCCGCTGGGCCTCGCTGCGGCGCTTGGAGGTCTCCGCGTCGGTGCGCTCGGCCAGCGCGGGGGTGAAGACGGTCAGGGGCACGCCTTTCTGTTGGGCCACCAGCGCCAGGTGCGGGTCGATCCACCCCGAGCGCGCGCCCAGCAGGTAGGTGCGGCCTTCCTTCGCCAGCGCGTCCACCGTCTCGGCGGCGAAGCGCGTGGCCATCGCGCGGTCCACCCCCGCGAAGCGCACGCCGTGCACGCCGATCGTCACCCCGGCGGCCACCACGCACAGCGGGAAGAGGAAGATGGCCGCCACCCGGCAGGCCAGGACGCACGCGGGCATCCGCCGCCGGTCAAGCTCCTCGTAAAGGTTCGGGTTCTTGGCGAAGAGCTGCACCCCCCACCCCACGATCAGCATCGCGCACGTCACGGCGAAGACCCAGTGCGTCGCCACCGGCGCGGCGCCGCGCAGCAGCCAATCGCGCCACGGCGTCGGCCCCACGCCCCAGAGCATCGCGAAGCTCGCGGCCGTCAGCGCCAGCCCCACGAAGAGCAGGCCCCACGAGCGCCCGTTGTCCAGCATCCGCCGCGCCGTGATCCACGCCAGAAGCGGCAAAAGCCCCGCCGCCGCCACGTTCAGGATCCACGGCCCCGTGAACCACGAGCCGATCGTCGGCAGCACCACCCCCTGCAACGCCGCGCGCTCCACCCCCCACAGCGCCAGCAACGAAAACCCATCCGCCACCCGCCACGTGTTCAGCGCCAGCAGCACCCCCGCGCCGGCCACCACCCCCACGAACCAATACGGCAGGTTCCGCACGCTCTGATCCCACAGCCGCCACTCCATCAGCAGCGCCCGCAGGAAGAAGAGCGGCAGGAAGAAGAGCACCCACGGCGACTCCACCGCGCACACCCCCAGCACGAACGCGAAGACGAACATCATCCGCCGGTGCCCCCCGCCCATCACGTAGGCGTTCTGCAGCGCCACGCACAAAAGCAACAGCATGAACCCCCACGCGTTCACCGTCAGCCCCGAGGCCGCGTACAGCCCCGGCAACGACGCCACCGCCAGCACGCACGCCACGCCCGAGAGCACCCACGAGCGCCGCTCCGCCTGGCGCGGCAGCGTCTCCTCGCCCATCGCGTCCAACCCCCAGAAGCGCACCACCACCCACGTCAGCGCCACCAGCGCCCCCAGGATCCCCGCCCCCAACAGGTTCAGCGCCGCCATCGAAGGCGTCTCCCCCAACAGCCCCGTCAGCCACCACAAGATCGGGTAACTCTCCGCGTTCACCAACGTCACCCCAAAGCACTTCATCACCTCCGGAGACCCCGAGAAGGCCGACAGCGCCACCGTGTTCTCCCCCGGCACCGCGAAATCGCCCGCCAGCCACGCCCCCACCGCGAACGCCGCCACCCCCCAGAACAGCGCCGTCACCCACGACACCACCCGCGTCAGCCGGCTCGGCTGCTCGGGGAACGGCCGCGAACAAAAGAAATCCAGCAACATCGTCAGCATAAACGCAACTCCTTCTCTCTATGTACGAAGCAGTATAGCATAACCCACCGCCCCTGTCCCCACTTTTGGCAAAAAAGACACGGCGCAGGGGAGACCACAGAGAGCACAGAGGACACACAAAGGGACACGGAGGGGAAGGGAAAACGAGAAAAGGGAAGGTGATGGAAGGTTCAAGGGGCGCCGCCCCTTGAACCCCGGCAGGGGGAAGCTCCCCCTGTACCCGCGGCACGTCTGCGACGTGCCTGACCCGGCGCCCCGTCAGGGGCGCTCTTTGTAGCCGGGGAAGGCTTGCGGCTTCGCCGCCGCATGCTCCGTTTCCCGTTCTCCGTTTTCCGTTCTCCCCTTTGTGCCCTTTGTGTCCTTTGTGATTTCCAATTCTCTGTGCGTCTCTGTGTGTCCTCCGTGTTCTCTGTGGTCTATACAAAAAAAAAGCCCCGCGGGTGCGGGGCTTTTTGGGTGTGTGGGGTGGAAATCGTTACTTGATTTCGACCTTGGCGCCGGCCTTCTCGAGGGCTTCCTTGATTTTGGCGGCTTCGTCTTTGTCGACGCCCTGCTTGACGGGTTTGGGGGCGCCTTCGACGAGGTCCTTGGCGTCCTTGAGGCCGAGGCCGGTGATGGTGCGGACTTCCTTGATGACGCCGATTTTGTTGCCGCCGACTTCGGCGAGGATGACGTCGAACTCGGTCTTTTCTTCGGCGGGGGCGGCACCGGCGGCGCCGGCGGCGGCCACGGCGACGGGAGCGGCGGCGGAGACGCCCCACTTCTCTTCGAGGGCCTTGATGAGGTCGGCGATCTGCAGCACGGTCATGCCGGAGAGGGCGTCGATGATTTCTTCCTGGGTCATGGTTTTGTTCCTTTTGTGTAACCGCCCGGGGTCTGGCCCCGGGAGGGGTTTGCCCTGCGCGGGTGGGCGCGGGGCGGTTTTACGACACGGCGCTTAGGCCGCAGGGGTGGTGTCGCCGTTGCCTTCGCCTTCCTTGTCGACCTTTGCCTGGAGGACGCGGGCCATCTTGGAGGCGGGGGCCTGCAGGGTGCCGAGGAGGCGGGCCTGCTGGGCGGCGAGGGAGATGAGCTCGGAGAGGGTGGTGACTTGGGCCTCGGTGATGACGGAGTCGGCCATGAGGCCGGCTTTGACGGAGGCTTTGTCGTTCTTCTTGACGAAGTCGACGACGGTCTTGGCCGCGTCGGCGACGTCGCCCTGGCCGGCGATGACGGCGGTGGGGCCGCTGAGGACGCCTTCGGGGAAGGTGACGCCGCGCTCGGCGAGGATCTTGGCGATGAAGGTGTTTTTGATGACCATCATGCGCGCGCCCTTGGCCGCGAGCTGGCGGCGGAGGTCGCCGATCTGGGCGACGGTGAGGCCGCCGAAGTTCAGGAGGAAGGCGAACTCGTTGCCGTTGAGGAAGTCGGCGACTTCGTTGTAGATGGCGACGACTTCGGGGCGTTTCTTCTGGTTGGACATGGCGAAATCACTCCTTCACGAGAACGCGCACGCCCACGCCCATGGAGGGGCTGATCGTGCAGCTGCGGATGAAGAGGCCCTTGGCGGCGGCGGGGCGCTCGTGCTCGACGGCGTCGATGATGGCGCGGATGTTGTCGACGAGCTTGGAGGCCTCGAAGCTGAGCTTGCCGGCGGGGACGCAGAGGTTGCCGGTGCGGTCCATGCGGAAGTCGACCTTGCCGGCCTGGGCGGCCTTGATGGCGGGGACGACGTCGTCGGTGACGGTGCCGGTCTTCGGGTTGGGCATGAGGCCGCGGGGGCCGAGGACGCGGGCGACGGTGCGGACCTGCTTCATGGCGTCGGGGGTGGCGATGGCGACGTCGAAGTCGGTCCAGCCGCCTTTGACGCGCTCGAGGAGGTCGTCGAGCCCGGCGGCGTCGGCGCCGGCCTGCTTGGCGGCGTCGGCTTGCTCGCCGGCGGCGAAGACGACGACGCGGACGTGCTTGCCGGTGCCGTGGGGGAGGTGGACGACGCCGCGGACGGCCTGGTCGCCTTTGGTGGGGTCGGCGCCGAGGCGGAGGCCGACGTCGACGGTTTCGTCGAACTTGGCGCCGGGGTGGGCCTTGATGAAGGCGACGGCCTCTTCGAGGGTGACGGGGGCCTTGGGGGCGGCCTTGAGGGCGTCCTGGTATTTCTTGCTGTGCTTGGCCATGGGGGTGCTCCTCAGTCAACGACGTCCACGCCCATCTGGCGGGCGGTGCCCTCGATCATGCGCGCGGCGGCCTCGGGGTCGGAGGCGTTCAGGTCTTCGGCCTTGATCTTGACGATTTCGGCGATCTGGGCGCGGGTGATTTTGCCGACCTTCTCGGTGTTGGGCTTGCCGGAGCCTTTGGGGAGGTTGGCGTATTTCTTGATGAGGGCCGCGGCGGGCGGGCTCTTGAGGATGAAGGAGAAGGAGCGGTCCGCGTAGACGGTGATGACGACGGGGATGACCATCCCGCCTTTATCCTGGGTTTTGGCGTTGAACTCTTTGCAGAACGCCATGATGTTGACGCCCTGGGAGCCCAGCGCGGGGCCCACGGGCGGGGCGGGATTGGCGGCTCCGGCGGGAATCTGGAGCTTGATCATCCCGGTGACTTTCTTGGCCATGGTGTGGTCCTTTGTCTTATGCCGCGCTCCCGGGATCCTTTCCGGTGCGAACGCACGGCCGTTGACGACGCTCGGCTACGGGCGGGCTCAGAGGCCCTCGGGGTGTTCGGTGATCCGTTCCACCTGCCAGTATTCGAGCGTGACGGGGGCGCTGCGTCCGAAGATGGAGACGGAGATTTGCAGGCGCCCGCTGTCAGGATCGATGTTTTCGATGGTGCCGTTGAAGTTCATGAAGGGGCCTTCAGTGACACGCACGGTCTCGCCGACCTGGAAATTGACTTTGAGCTTGGGCTTGGCGGCGCGTTCCTCGGGGGAGACGCGGCGCAGGAGGTTGTCGGCCTCGGCGTCGGTGATGGGGCGGGGCTTTTGGCCGGTGCCTTTCTTGCAGCCCGCGAAGCCGGTGACGCCGGGGATGTTGAGGATGAACTCCCAGAGCTCTTGGTTGATGCGCTTGTGGGCCTCGTCGGCGTAGAGGGCCATGCGCACGATGACGTAGCCGGGGCAGACGCGGCGGGTGACGACGCGCTTTTTGCCGTCCTTGATCTCGGCGACCTTCTCGGTGGGGACGACGACGTCGTAGTCGTTGAGGACTTCCTTGGGGGCGGGCTCCGGGGGGATGTCGAAGAGCTCGCAGAGGCCCGCGCTGCGGGCCTGGGCGACGATCTGACGCTGCGCCTTCTGCTCCTGGCCGGTGAGGGTCTGGAGCACGAACCACTGCTTGGGGATGTCTGCCATTTGCGCGCGTCCGTCGGGGTTGTTTAGGCGGCCGAGCCGAGGATGAGGCGGAGTGCGGCGCGGATGACCTCGTCGCACGCCATGATGACCACGGCCAGAATGACGATGAAAACGATCACCACGACCGTGGAATCGACCAGCTCGCGGCGCGCGGGCCAGCTGATGCGCTTGCCTTCGAGGGCGACGTCTGCGAAGAACTGTCGGAGTTTCTCAATCATGGCGTTTGCCGCGGGATGGCAGGGTGTGAGGGATTCGAACCCCCATAGGCAGTTTTGGAGACTGCTGCTCTGCCATTGAACTAACACCCTGTGCGTGCGGCTTCCTTGTGGGGGGTTACTTGGTCTCGCGGTGAAGCGTCCGCTTCCGCTCGAAGGGGCAGAACTTCATGAGCTCGACGCGCTCGGTCTGCGTCTTCTTGTTGCGGGTCGTCGTGTAGTTGCGGCGCTTGCACTCGGTGCAGGCCAAAATCGCGAGTTCGCGGGGCATGGTCGGCTCCCTTCCGGGCCTTTCTCACGAAAAGATCCCCGGGGCGGGGCCGCCGCCCCGGGGCGCTGTTCACAAGAGAAAGCCGTTTACTTGATGATCTTGGAGACGGTGCCGGCGCCGACGGTGCGGCCGCCTTCGCGGATGGCGAAGCGCATCTTCTCCTCGAGGGCCACGGGGGCGATCAGCTGGACGGTGATCTCGACGTTGTCGCCGGGCATGACCATCTCGACGCCGTCGGGGAGGGTGATGTCGCCGGTGACGTCCGTGGTGCGGATGTAGAACTGGGGACGGTAGCCCTTGAAGAACGGGGTGTGGCGGCCGCCCTCTTCCTTGGTGAGGACGTAGACCTGGCCCACGAACTCGGTGTGGGGGGTGATGGAGCCGGGCTTGGCCAGCACCATGCCGCGCTCGACCTCTTCCTTCTTGGTGCCGCGGAGCAGGCAGCCGATGTTGTCGCCGGCCTGGCCCTGGTCGAGGAGCTTGCGGAACATCTCCACGCCGGTGACGGTGGTCTTCTGGGTGGGCTTGAGGCCGACGATCTCGACTTCCTCGCCCACCTTGATGGTGCCGCGCTCGACGCGGCCGGTGACGACGGTGCCGCGGCCTTCGATGGAGAAGACGTCCTCAATCGGCATCAGGAAGGCCTGGTCGGTGAGGCGCACGGGGTCGGGGATGTAGGTGTCGAGCGTGTCCATCAGCTGGTTGATGCACTCGCAGGCGGGGTCGTCGGCGCTCTGGGCCTGGGTGGCGGGATAGGCGCAGCCGCGGATGATGGGCGAGCCTTCGTAGCCGTACTTCTCGAGGAGCTCGGTCACTTCCATCTCGACGAGGTCGAGCAGCTCGGGGTCGTCGACGAGGTCGATCTTGTTGAGGAAGACGACGATTTTGGGCACGCCCACCTGGCGGGCGAGCAGGACGTGCTCGCGGGTCTGGGGCATGACGCCGGTGTCGGCCGCGACGAGCAGGATGGCCGCGTCCATCTGGGCGGCGCCGGTGATCATGTTCTTGACGTAGTCGGCGTGGCCGGGGCAGTCGACGTGCGCGTAGTGGCGATGGGCGGTGCAGTACTCGACGTGCGCGGTGGCGATCGTGACGATCTTCTTGGCGTCGCGGCGGCCGGCGGATTCGGAGGCCTTGGCGACCTCGTCGTACTTGACTTCGCCGGAGAGGCCCTTGAGGGCCTGCACGTGGGTGATGGCGGCGGTCAGCGTGGTCTTGCCGTGGTCGACGTGGCCGATGGTGCCCACGTTCACGTGGACCTTGTCGCCGCGCTCAAAGTTCTCTTTGGCCATTTTCTTGCTCCTGTGAACAGAAGTGGGGTGGTTGATATGGAGCCTACGAACGGGATCGAACCGGCGACCTCTTCCTTACCAAGGAAGTGCTCTACCTACTGAGCTACGTAGGCACAAACGCACCCTCACACGGGGTGCCCGTGCCTTCCCGGGGGCGTCGCCTTGCGGCTCTTCCCACCAGAAAGTCCCCACACTATACCACACCCGCCGCGTGGAACGCAAGCCCTTTTTTCCAAAATCGCACACCCGCCCTTCCCCGCCCCGCCAGCCAACCCGCCACTCTGCCCGTGAGCCCGAAGGGCGTGTGAGCCCGAAGGGCGTGTGAGCCCGAAGGGCGAACCTTCCACGGCTACCTTCCACGGCTACCTTCCACGGCTACCTTCCACGGCTACCTTCCACGGCTACCTTCCACGGCTACCTTCCACGGCTGCCTTCCGCGGCTGCCTTCCGCGGCCATCAGCCTTTGATGAGGCGCGGCGGCAGGGCGCGGAGGCTGGGGATGAGGGGGTAGCCGGCGGCGGCCAGGCGCGCGGCGTTCTGGTGGCCGGCGGCGCAGAGCAGGCAGTCCCAGCCCTGCGAGCGGGCCACTTCGGCGTCGTGCAGGGTGTCGCCCACGAGCAGGACGGGGCCGCGCAGGGCCAGGGCGCGGGCGGCGGCCTCCTTCGAGGCGCCGTCGTAGTTGCGCGAGCCGCACACGAAGTCCAGGTGCCCGGCCAGGCCGAACTGGGCCAGCTGCATCTCGAGGATACCCTGCTCAAGGGCGGAGAGCACGCCTTGGCGGAAGCCCGCGGCGCGCAGGGCCAGCACGGCCTCGCGGGCGCCGGGCTGGAGGGCGAGGTGGGGGGAGAAGAGGTAGCGCATGTGGAAGCTTTCGCCCAGCGCCTCCCAGTCGTAGGCCGTGCCCGGGGCCATGCCGAGCTCGCGGTAGAAGTCGGCCACGGGGAAGCGGAAGCGGGCGCGGTATTGCTCGGCGTCGAGCGGGGGCAGGCGGTGGGCGCGGAGGATGGCGTTGAGCGCGTCGAGGCAGGCGCGCACGTCGTCGAGCAACGTGCCGTTGAAGTCCCAGACGACGGTGGGGCGCGTGTCCATCGCTCACCCCAGCGAGACCGGCCGCCCGCCGGGCGCCGCGGGCGCGTCCTCGGCCTCGAGCGTGGCGCGCCCCACGCCCGTGAGCACGCCCACCGCGCAGAAGGAGGAGAGCAGGCACGAGCCGCCGTAGGAGAGGAAGGGCAGCGCCAGGCCTTTGGTGGGCAGCAGGTGCGTCACCACGGCCATGTTCGCGGCCCCCTGCGCGCAGAGGATGGCCGTGGCGCCGGCGGCCAGGAGCATCCCCTGGCGGTCTTTCGCGCGCAGGGCGATGACCGTGCCGCCGCAGAGCATCAGCAGGAAGGCCAGCCAGATCAGCCCCGTGGCCACGAGCCCGAGGTCTTCGCCGATGATGGCGAAGATGAAGTCGGTGTGGCACTCGGGCAGGTAGCCGGCCGTCTGCATGCCGTGGCCCAGCCCCACGCCCGTGAGGCCGCCGTTGTGGAAGGCGATCTCGGATTGCCAGGCCTGGTAGTTTTCCCCTTGCTGCTCGTTCAGCAGGCGCGCCACGCGGTTCTCGTTGGTCAGCAGCATCGCCGCCACGAAGGCGACCCCCGCCGCCCCCGGCAGGAGCAGGTGGCGCAGGCGCACGCCCCCGGCCAGCAGCACCAGCGCCACCAGCGCGCACACGATCATCGCCCCCCCGAAGTCCGGCTGCAGCGCCAGGAGCACCAGCACCGGCCCCACCAGCGCCCCCGGCACCGCCACCCCCCACTTGAGGCGCCGCGCCATCCCCCCCAGGCGCCCCAGGTAGCCCGAGAGGAAGAGCACGATGCCCAGCTTCACGAACTCCACCGGCTGCACGTTGATCGGCCCCAACCCGATCCATCGGTGCGCCCCCTTCACCGTCTTGCCCACCCCCGGCGTCAGCACCAGCGCCAGCGCCACCACCATCCCCACCGCCAGCGCCCACAGCACCTCCTTCCGCGCGAAGAAGCGGTAGTCCACCCGGAAGAGCACCCCCATCGCCACCAGGCTCACCGCCAGGAAGGCCGCCTGCATCACGCAATAGCGCAACGGCTCGGCCCCCGCCTGCGCCTTCCCCGCGTAGGACAGGATCAGGATGCCGAAGATCGCCAGCGCGAAGGCCAGCGCCATCTCCATCCGCACGCAAAACCGCAACATCGCCGCGCCCCCGCGCCCCGGGGCGAAAAAGGGGCGCGGAACCCGCGCCCCTCTTTCGCCGCAGGGCCCTTTATTGCGCCCCGCCCACGGGGATCTTCAGCGTCGTGCCCGGCGCCACCTCGTTGCCGGCGGCGTCGTCCAGCCCGTTCGCCGCGCGGAGCACCGGCAGCGTCACCCCCCACTTCAGCGACACGGCCACCAGATCCTCGCCCGGCTGCACCGTGTAGGTCTGCGTGGCGGCGGCGGCCTCAGGCGCGGGCGGCGGCGGCAGGGCGTCGGCGCCCAGCCCCTCCTCGGCCGCGGGCGGCGGCGGCAGGGGCTCCTCGCCGGCGGCCTCGGGCGCGGGCTCAGGCGCGGGCTCGGCCTTGGGGGGCTCGGCCTTGGGGGCTTCCTGCGGCTTGGGGGCGGGCTTGGCGGCGGGATCCTTCTTGGCGACGACGCGGCCGCGCTGTTTCGCGCCGGGGATGGTGAGCTTCTGGCCCACGAAGATGGTGTCGCCCTTCAGGTTGTTGGCCTCGACGATGGAGGCGACGGTGACGCCGTGGGTGAGGGCGATGCCGCCGAGGACGTCGCCGCTCTGCACGGTGTAGACGGTGGCGCCTTTGGGGGCCGCGGGCTTGGCCTTGCGCGGCTTCGGCGCGACGGTGACGTCGGTGCCGGGGGGCATCAGCACCGTCTGCCCCACGCTCAGGCGGTCGGGGTTCGCGCGGAGGGCGGGGTTCAGCGCCAGGATGTCGGGCTGGCGCACGTTGAAGCGCGTGGCCAGGGCGCTGACGGAGTCGCCTTCCGTCACCTTGTAGGGCACCGGCTTGGGATGTTCGATGGGCTTCTGCGCCGCGGGTTGCTCGGGCGCGGGCGCGGGCGCGGGCGCCGGCTCGATGACCGGGAGCGGCTCGGCCTCGGCCGGCTCGATCGCCGGTTCGCCGCTGACCTCGGCCTGCACCTGGCGCTCCTCGGCGGCCGTCACGTCCGCGGCCTCCTGCTGCGCGCGCAGGGCGGCGGCCTCCTGCTTCGTGGCGCACCCGCAGATCAACGCGGCGGCCGTGATGGAAAGGGTGGCAAGCATCTGCTGCTTCATGGGGGACTCCTTTTAAGAACACTGATAGATTACCAAACCCCACGCCCCGCCGCAATCGGAAATCGGCGGACAGAGAACGGAGAACGCCCCTGCGGGGCGACGGGCGGAGCCCGACCCAGTTGTCCCAGCAGTCCCAGCAGTCCCAGTTGTCCTAGCACGCCGCCGCCAAGGATGCCACGCTCTGGGACCACTGGGACCACTAAGACCACTGAGACGCCGCCCACCACCCTGCTCCTGCCCGCCATCCCCGCTCTTGCCTGCCCGCCCACCATCTGCCCTTTCTCCGCACCGCGGGGCATTCGCTTTCCGTCTTTCCCCTTTGCGTCCTTTGCTTCACGTTGCGCCTTTGCGGGTGCCCGCGCAGCGGATGCGTGCGCCGGTCGCCCCGCAGGGGCGCTCTCCGTTCTCCAAAAAAAAAGCCCCGCGGGTGCGGGGCTTTTTGGGGTGCGCGTGTGGGCGCTTACTTCGCTTTGCGGGCGGCCTTGATGGCGGCCTGGGCGGCGGCGAGGCGGGCGATCGGCACGCGGTAGGGGGAGCAGGAGACGTAGGTGAGGCCGATCTGGTTGGCGAATTCGACGGAGTGGGGTTCGCCGCCGTGTTCGCCGCAGATGCCCATGCGGATGGTGGGGTTGACGGCCTTGGCCTGGTCGACGGCGAACTTCATGAGCTTGCCGACGCCCTGCTGGTCGAGGACGATGAAGGGGTCGTAGTCGTAGAAGCCCTTGCTGACGTAGTCGCGCAGGAACTTGCCGGCGTCGTCGCGGGAGAAGGCGCAGGTGGTCTGCGTGAGGTCGTTGGTGCCGAAGGAGAAGAAGTCGACTTCCTTGGCGATTTCGTCGCTGGTGAGGGCGGCGCGGGGGACCTCGATCATGGTGCCGATGAGGATGTCGAGCTTGACGCCGCGCTCCTTTTCGACCTCGGCGATGACCTTCTGGATGATGGCCTTCTGGCTGAGGAGTTCCTTGACGTTGCCCACGAGCGGGACCATGATCTCGGGCTTGGAGCCGGGGACGTTGGCGGCGGCCTCGCAGATGGCGCGCACCTGCATCTCGGTGACCTCGGGGTAGGAGATGCCGAGGCGGCAGCCGCGGTGGCCGAGCATGGGGTTGAACTCGTGGAGCTCGTCGACGAGCTTCTTGACGTCCTCGACGCTGATGCCCATGACCTTGGCCATCTCGGCCTGGCCGGCTTCGTCGTGGGGGACGAACTCGTGCAGGGGCGGGTCGAGGAGGCGGACGGTGCACTCGCGGCCGTCGAGGGCCTGGAACATGCCCTCGAAGTCGCCGCGCTGGAGCGGGAGGAGGGTGGCGAGGGCGGCGTTGTACTGCGCCAGGGGGGCGTCGAGCTGGGCCTGGATGGCGGCCTTCTCGGCGTCGGAGCCGGCGGCGGCGAGGGCTTCCTTGAGTTTCTTGACCTTCTCGGCGACGAGGATCATGCGGCGGAAGGCCACGATGCGGTCGTCGGAGAAGAACATGTGCTCGGTGCGGCAGAGGCCGACGCCCTCGGCGCCGAAGCGGACGGCGACCTGGGTGTCGCGGGGGGTGTCGGCGTTGGTGCGCACGCCCATGGTGCGGTACTTGTCGGCCAGGGCCATGATCTCGGCGAAGGGGCCGGAGAGCTCGGGGTCGCGGGTCTCGATGCGGCCTTCGTAGACCTTGCCGGTGGAGCCGTTGAGGCTGATCCAGTCGCCCTCGCGGAGGGTGACGTCGCCGAACTTGAGGGTCTTGGCCTTGGCGTCGATGAGGGCGTCGCCGCAGCCGGCGACGCAGCATTTGCCCATGCCGCGGGCGACGACGGCCGCGTGGCTGGTCATGCCGCCGCGGGCGGTGAGGATGCCCTGGGCGCTGACCATGCCGGCGATGTCCTCGGGGCTGGTCTCGGCGCGGCAGAGGATGACCTTCTTGCCCAGCTTGCCCTGGGTCTCGGCCTCCTCGGCGGTGAAGACGACGGTGCCGGTGGCGACGCCGGGGCTGGCGGGCAGGCCGGTGGCGATGACCTTGGCCTTCTTCTCGGCCAGGGCGTTGAAGACGGGGTGGAGGAGCTGGTCGAGCTGCTGGGGCTCGACGCGCAGGACGGCGGTCTGCTCGTCGATGAGGCCTTCCTTGACCAGGTCGGTGGCGATGCGCACGGCGGCGGCGGCGGTGCGCTTGCCGTTGCGGGTCTGGAGCATGTAGAGCTTGCCGTCCTCGATGGTGAACTCCATGTCCTGCATGTCGCGGTTGTGCTGCTCGAGCTTCACGCGGATGGCGTCGAACTGCTTGAAGACCTCGGGCATGGATTCCTCGAGCGAGGGGTACTTGGCCAGGCGCTCCTCCTCGGAGATGCCGGCGCGCTTGGCCCATTCGCGGGAGCCTTGGATGGTGATTTCCTGCGGGGTGCGGATGCCGGCGACGACGTCCTCGCCCTGGGCGTTGATGAGGTATTCGCCGTAGAAGTAGCTGTTGTCGCCGGTGGAGGGGTCGCGGGAGAAGGCGACGCCGGTGGCGGAGTTGTTGCCGCTGTTGCCGAAGACCATCGTCTGGACGTTGACGGCGGTGCCGGCCAGGCCGCGGATGTCGTTCAGCTCGCGGTACTTGATGGCGCGGGGGTTGTTCCAGCTGCCGAAGACGGCGCGGATGCCCATGCGCAGCTGCTCGTGCGCGTCGGTGGGGAACTCCTGGCCGAGCTGGGCGACGACGATCTTCTTGTAGCGGGCGATGACCTCCTCGAGATCCTCGGCGGAGAGCTCGGTGTCAAGCTTGACGCCCTTGGTGGCCTTGACGGCCTCGAGCTCGTGCTCGAAGTCGTGGTGCTCCATGCCCATGACCACGTTGCCGAACATCTGGATGAAGCGGCGGTAGCTGTCCATCACGAAGCGCTTGTTGCCGGTCTTGGCGATCATCGCGGCGACGGTCTCGGGGTTCAGGCCCAGGTTGAGTACGGTGTCCATCATGCCGGGCATGGAGACGGCCGCGCCGGAGCGCACGGAGACGAGGAGCGGGTTCGGGCCCTTGCCGAAGGTCTTGCCGGTGACCTCCTGCAGGCGCGCCAGGGCGGCGTCCACCTCGGGCATGATCAGGTCGAAGAGCTTCTGCTCGCCGATCTCGTAATACTTGCCGCAGGCCTCGGTGGTGATGGTGAAGCCGGGGGGCACGGGCAGGCCCATGGAGGCCATCTCGGCCAGGTTCGCGCCCTTGCCGCCAAGGAGCGCCTTCATCGAACCGTTGCCCTCGGAGGCGTCGCCCCCGAAGAAATAGACATACTTCTCGTTGCTCATCGCGTTTCTCCGTTAAATGGAAAGCAACAGTGTACCAAACGCCCCCGACCCACGCAAGGCCGAGCGCGCCGCAATCGCGTCTTTTTCGTTAGTTTTCCGTTAGCGCGCCCCGCCTTTCGGCCGATCGGCGGGGCGCCCGCGCCGCCGCAAAGGTGTATAATGGGCACAACCACGCAACGGGAGAACGCCCATGAAGACCGTCCTGATCCTCTCCGCCTCGCCGCGCAAGAACGGCAACTCCGACACCCTCTGCCAGGCCCTCGCCGAGGGCGCCCGCGAGGCCGGCCACGCCGTCACCCTCATCCGCCTGGCCGACAAGCGCATCGGCTACTGCACGGGCTGCGGCCTCTGCTCCTTCCACGGCAAGCCCTGCCCCATCGACGACGACGCGCGCGCCATCCAGGAGCGGATGCTCGGCGCCGACGTCATCGTCCTGGCCACCCCCGTCTACTTCTACGCCGTCTGCGCCCAGATGAAGACGCTCATCGACCGCTCCAGCCCCTACTATGAACGCATGGGCGGCAAGACCTTCGGCTTCATCATGACCTCGGCCGACGACGACCCCGCGTGCATGGATCGCACGCTCGAGGACTTCCGCGGCTACCTCGCCTGCCTCGACGCCCCCACCGAAGCCTTCGCCCTGCGCGCCGCCGGCCTGACCCACCCCGGCGAGGCCAAGGCCTCGCCCTACCTCGCCCAGGCCCGCGCCCTGGGGCGGGCCCTCTGAGGCGCGCCCCTCACTCCAGCGAAACCCTGACGCGGAAGAAGCGCGCCCCCGCGCCGGGGTCTTCCCGCCACGGCCCCCCAAGCGCCTCCGCCCCCACGACGACGGCCTTCCGCCCCGGCGCCCGCGGCGCCCACTCCACCCGCGCCGCGCCGTCCGCGCCCACCTCCAGCCCCGTCACCCGCAACGTGCTCCCCGCGTCCTTCGGGTCCGTCCCCGCCACCCACTCCTCCCAATTCGCGTACCCATCCCCGTCGCTGTCGGCGCGGGCCACCTTCTCGAGAGTCTCATCCGTCGCCCCGACCCGCGCCTTGAGCCAGCCATCGGGGATATTGTCGAAGTCGTCGCCGAGGGTCGAGGCGGAAGGCATAAGGTCTATCGTGGCGGCCTTGGCGGCAAAGGGGTCTTCCGAATCGCCCGCTCTCCAGGCGCTGAGCGACAGTTGCAATTGCTGTTGGCGCGAGACCTCCGTCCCGGCAGGGATGGCAAGCGCCGTCCCTTGGGCGCTCCATCTGTTGCCATTGAGGCGAAACACCGCTTCGGAAAGGTCGTCCGTCTGGGTCGTCTCCCCGCCCGTGGTGACGTTGAGGCGGATGTCCCGGGCTTCGACGACCTCGCCAGGCCAGACCTGACGCACGGAGGGCACCCAACTGTTCACCACGAGCGTCATGCGCGGATACAGCGTCATCGTCTTGCTGACCGCGGGGTTTCTGCCGTATTGGCCTTTGACGGTGAGCGTGGCGGAGCGGAACCGGCTGTCCGAACAGAAGACGCGCCCGGAGGAATCGATGGAGGCCGAGATGCCGTAGGCAAACTCGCTGGCGCCTTGGACATTCTCAAGCGAGGCCGACCACGTCACCGGGGAAAGCTCGACCAGCGTTTCCCCCTGCACTTGATAAAGATGGAAGCGGAAGTCCGGATACCGCTCCAAATCCAACGCCGTGACATCCGGGCCTATCAAATACGCCCCGTCCGGCGTCGCGTTCCCCTCGACGAAATCCAGCCTCCGCGGCAATTCCTCCGCGCTCATGAAAGCAACCACGCGCAATTGCCCGCCGCAGGAGACTTGCACGGGGGTGTTGATTGGGGCTTGGAAGGCGAGGGCGTAGGCGCCGCCGGCCGTCGTCGCGGTGTGGGTCTCGCCGCCGCAGGTGAGCGTGACGGGCGTGCCGTCGGGGGCGGGCGTGCCGTCGGGGGCGGGCGTGCCGTCGGGGGCGGAGACGGCGCCGTAGACGGCCTGCCAGCAGCGGTCGCCCTCGGCCTGGGTGCGCACGATGAGGATGTCGGTGACGGTGTCGAACGGGATGTCGTTGATGGTGGCCTCCGGCAGGGCATACCAGCCGTCGCCCTTGCCGCCGAAGCCCGCGAAGAGGCGCGTCTCCACGGCTTCCGAGCCCGCCGCGGGCCGCACGCCGGTGGCCACGACGGCGTGCGAGGTGCCGCCGCGGATACCCAGGATCACGGGCCAGCCCAGGCGGAGCGGCACGTAGAGGTGCGCCTCGAGCTCGGCCTGGGTGAAGCCGCCCGTGGCCATCCGCCGCGCGTAGGTGCAGGTGAGGCCATAGCTTTCGAGCACGCCGGCCAGGCGTTCGGTGGCGGCGGAGCTTTCCTGGCCGCCGTAGTTCATCCCCACCTGCACGCCCAGGTTGTAGGCCACGCGGCCGTAGAGGGCGTCATCCGCGTTGTCCCAGTCATACGCGCCGGGGCGGGTGGTGAGCCAGATCGGCTCGCTGTCGATTGAGCACTCCACCGTCTGCGTCCCAGGGTCTTTTGTCGCGTTGTAGAACTGGAGCACGGCCGCGCCGGCGACGGCGATGCAGCCGCACTTACGCTTGCCCGGCGTGTAGGCGTTGTAGGTGCCGGATTGATCCCAGTGGGTCGGGAAACCCGCGAGCGTCCATTCGGCGGCGGGGAGGGCGGCCGCAAAGGCCAGGACAAGGAGGGCGAGGGCGCGTTTCATCATGGCGCCCACCTTAGTACAGGCGCGGGGCGCGGTCAATCCCGCCGCGGCCGCGGGGCAAAAAAGAGGGGCGCCCGGGGCGCCCCGTTCGGCTGGCTGCCGCGGCCGCTCAGCGGCGCAGGCCGAGGTCGGCGACGACCTTGCGGTAGGCCTCCTCGTTGGTGCGCTTGAGGTAGTCGAGGAGCTTGCGGCGGTTGTTCACCATGCGGATGAGGCCGTAGCGGGAGGAGTTGTCCTTCTTGTTGGCCTTGAGGTGCTCGGTGAGCTGCTCGATGCGCTTGGTGAGGGTGGCGATCTGCACTTCGCTGGAGCCGGTGTCGCGCTCGTGGCGGCGGAACTGCTCGCGGATGGCGTTTTTGTCGATCATGGTGTCTGTCCTGATTGGGGTTTCAACACCTTTCACAGCCGCCCCGGACTTCGGGGCTTGCCCGCAACGGGGAACGTATCCTAAGACACGTCGCAGGAAAGTGGGCGTAAGATACCACAAAACCCCGCGCCGGCGCAAGCGCCCCACCCCACCCATCAGCTATGGTATACTGGTGAGGTTATGAAAAAGGTTCTCATCACCGGCGGCGCGGGGTTCATCGGCGCCAACCTGGCCCGCAGGCTCCTGGCCGAAGGGCACCACGTCACCCTCCTCGACGACTTCTACACCGGCCGACGCGCCAACCTCGAGGGCCTCGGCGCCACGCTCCTGGAGCGCGACGTGCGCGAGCCCATCCCCGGCGACTACGACTGGGTCTTCAGCCTGGCCTGCCCCGCCTCGCCCCCGCACTACCAGCGCGACCCGCTCTTCACCCTCACCACCTCCATCGACGGCATCCGCCGCGTCCTCGAGCTGGCCGAGCGCTGCGGCGCGCGCGTCCTCCACGCCTCCACCAGCGAGGTCTACGGCGACCCCCTCGTCCACCCCCAGCCCGAGACCTACTGGGGCCACGTCAACACCCTGGGCATCCGCAGCTGCTACGACGAAGGCAAACGCGCCGCCGAGGTCTTCGCCCTCGAGCACCGCCGCGCCCGCGGCACCGACGTCCGCCTCGTGCGCATCTTCAACACCTACGGGCCCTACATGGATCCCAAGGACGGCCGCGTGGTCTCCAACTTCATCCTCCAGGCCCTCCGCGGCGAGCCCATCACCCTCTACGGCGACGGCGCGCAGACCCGCAGCTTCCAGTTCGTCGACGACCTCATCGCCGGCTTCCTGGCCTACATGCAGGCCGAGCCCGCCGCCCTCGAGGCCTTCTTCAAGCCCAAAGGCTGCGCCATCCCCGTCCTCAACATGGGCAACCCCGGCGAATTCACCGTCCGCCAACTGGCCGAGGAAGTCCTCCGCCAGCTCCCCGAAAGCAAAAGCGCCCTCGTCACCCGCCCCCTCCCCGGCGACGACCCCAAGCGCCGCAAGCCCGACATCGCCTGGGCCACCGCCTGCCTCGGCTGGGCCCCCCGCATCCCCCTGCGCGACGGCCTCGCCAAAACCATCGCCTACTTCCGCGCCCTCGCGTAAGGCCACCACAAAGAACGCAAAGGACCACAACGGGCGCAACGGAACCAATGCCGCCATGCCGCCGACAATCACGCCTGCCCAACGCAACGAAGACTACGAGCTCAATGGGATCGTGCTCCACGAGGCCATCTCGCTCCACCAAAACTATGGCCCGATGTTATTGGAAAACTTCTACCGCGTCGCACTGCTGCATCGATTGCGCGACAAACACGGGCTGGATGTCAAGACGGAAGTCCCCGTCACCGTGGTCGACGAAGGACACGTGATTGACGTCGCCTTTCGGATGGACTTGTTGGTCAACGACACGCTCGTGGTGGAACTCAAATCCACGGAAGCCAACAAGCCCGTCTACGAACAACAGCTGCTCACCTACCTCAAACTTGCCAACAAACGCTATGGCGTCCTGCTCAACTTCGGCTACCCGCGCCTCATCGATGGCTACAAACACTTCGTGCTCTAGAACCCTTTGCGCCCTTTGTGGCCCCTTGCGACCCTTGTGGCGAACCCAACAGAGATGATTGCCACCTCTCCTTCCCCCCTTAAAAATCCTTGCGCCCTTTGTGGCCCCTTGTGCTCCTTGTGGTGAATATGGCGACGGATTGGGAAAGCTTGCTGAACCCGGAGCAGCTGGCGGCGGTGACCGCCGGCGAAGGGCCCACGCTCGTCCTCGCCGCCGCCGGCACCGGCAAGACGCGCACCCTCACCCACCGCGTCGCCTGGCTCCTCGAGCAGGGCGAGGCCCCCGAGGGCATCCTCCTGCTCACCTTCACCAACCGCGCCGCGCGCGAGATGATGGAACGCGCCCAGGCCCTCGCCGGGCCCGCCATCGCCACCCTCTGGTCGGGCACCTTCCACCACGTCTGCCACCGCATCCTCCGCCGCGAGGCGCCCCTCCTGGGATACCGGCGCGACTTCGCCATCCTCGACCGCGCCGACGCCCTCTCGCTCCTCAACCGCGGCCTCAAGGAACTCGTCGCCGACACCAAGCGCTTCCCCAAAAAGGAGGTCATCGCCGCCCTCATCGGCAAGGCCGCCAACACCCAGGCCGACCTCCAGGCCCTGCTCGAGGGCACCCTCTTCGAGGACCCCGTCGACCCCGCGCAGCTCCTCGCCGTGGCCCGGCGCTACGCCGAGGCCAAGCGCGAGAACAACGCGATGGATTTCGACGACCTGCTCACCCTCACCCTGCGCCTCTTCGAGGAACACCCCCAGGTGGCCGACTTCTACGCCGCGCGCTTCCGCCACGTCCTCGTCGACGAATACCAGGACACCAACACCATCCAGGCCCAGCTCGTCGACCGCCTCGCCGCGCGCCACCGCAACCTCATGGCCGTGGGCGACGACTTCCAGTGCATCTACTCCTGGCGCGGCGCGGACTTCCGCAACATCATGGACTTCCCCAAGCGCTGGCCCGGCTGCCGCGTCGTCAAGCTCGAGCGCAACTACCGCTCCGCCCCCGAGATCCTCGCCGTCGCCAACGCCACCATCGCCGGCAACCCCGAGCAATTCCAGAAAACCCTCCTGCCCACGCGCCCCCCCGCCGGCCGCAAGCCCCTCGTCGCCTTCCTCTACGACGCCGCCGAGCAAAACCAGATGGTGCTCCGCCACATCCAGCGCGCCCTCCAAAGCGGCTACCGCCCCCAAGACATCGCCGTCCTCTACCGCGCCCACTACCACGTCATGGAGCTGGAGCTCGAGCTCCGCCGCCGCCGCGTCGACTACGTCCTCACCTCCGGCCAAGGCATCTTCGAAAGCCAGCACGCCAAAGACGTCGTCGCCTTCCTCAGGCTCTGCTCCGGCGGCGTCGACGCCATCGCCTTCGCCCGCTGCATGGCCCTCCTCCCCGGCGTCGGCCCCAAGACCGTCGAGCGCATCTGGCAGCGCCTCGGCGGCTTCTTCGACCCCGCCGACGAGACCGCCCGCCTCAAGCTCCTCACCCTCCTGCCCAAAAAGGCGCAGGACGATTGGCGCGCCCTCGACGCCCTCATCGCCGACTACCACGCCGAAGGCCTCGAAAACCGCGGCGGCCTCGCCGTCAAACGCTTCCTCGAGGCCTGGTACGCCGCCTACCTCCGCCGCACCTACGACAACGCCGAGGACCGCGCCCAGGACGTCGCCGCCCTCGCCGCCCAGATCGCCGAAGGCCAGACCGTCGCCGACTTCCTCTCCGAGGCCGCCCTCATGAGCAACGTCGACGCCGAGGGCGCCGCCCCCGACCGCCCCGCCATCCGCCTCTCCACCGTCCACCAGGCCAAAGGCCTCGAATGGCCCGTCGTCATCCTCATCTGGTGCAACGAAGACCTCTTCCCCTCCGCCAAGGCCATCATGGAAGACCAGGCCCCCGAGGAGCGCCGCCTCTTCTACGTGGCCCTCACCCGCGCCAAAGACGAGCTCCTGCTCTGCGTCCCCTCCCACCGCAAGCCCCCCGGCGGCGGCACCGTCGCCCTCTTCCCCTCGCGCTTCGTCAAGCAGCTCCCCCCGGAGCTCGTCTCCAGGCGCTACGGCCTCTACTGACGCCCCCGCCAAACGAAAAGCCCGGCGGCCGCACGCCGCCGGGCCAAACCCGCCCCGCCCGCGCGCGCTACCGCGCCGCCGGGAGGAAGCGCGTGCACGGCACGTCCGCCCCCGAGACGAGCGCGCCGACGATACCGGGCCGCGCGCCGTTGGCGATGGCCGCGGCGATGCCCCCCTCGGCCGCCGCCTGCGCCACGCGCAGCTTCGTGCCCATGCCCCCGCGCCCCTGCGAGGAGGTCGTCCGCCGCACGAGCGCCGACAGGTCGTCGCCGGGGCGCACCTCGCGCACCACCTCGGCCCCGGGGGCCTCCGGGTCGCCCGCGCACAGCCCGTCCACCGAGGAGAGGAGGATCAGCAGATCCGCGCCGATGAGCCGGGCCAGCAGGCCGGCGAGCTCGTCGTTGTCCGTGAACATCAGGCCCTCGACGCTCACCGTGTCGTTCTCGTTCACCACCGGCACGATGCCGTAGGCGAAGAAGGCCTCGACGCACTGGCGCAGGGTCGCGGCGTGCTCGGGGCTGGACAGGTCGTGCTTCGTCACCAAAATCTGCCCCACGTCCATGCCGTCGGCGTCGAAGAGCGTGCGGTAGGTGTCGATGAGGATGGCCTGGCCCACGGCGCTGAGCACCTGCCGGCGCGCCACGCGGTCGACCGTCTTGGGCAGGGCCACGCGGCCGCGCCCGGCGGCCACCGCGCCGGAGCTGACGATGAGCACCTGGTGCCCGGCCTCGCAAAGCGCGGCCACCTCGTCGGCCAAGGCCGCCAGGCGCGCGATGCTCAGGCGCCCGTTCGCGCGCGCCACCACGTTCGAGCCGACTTTGAGGACCACGCGCATCTCACTTCTCCGGCAAGGAGGCCAGCAGGCCCTGCACCACCGCGCCGGTGAAGCCCGCGCGCTCCATCGCGTTGATGCCCTTGATGGTCAGCCCCCCCGGCGTGCACACGCGGTCGACCTCCGCCTCGGGGTGGTTGCCGGAACGCAGGACGAGCTCGGCGGCGCCCTTCATCACCTGCGCGAAGATCTCCCCGGCGGCCTTCGCCGGCACCCCCATCTCCAACCCCGCCTCCTGCCCCGCGCGCAGGAAGCGCAACGCATGGGCGATGCCGCACCCGGAAAGCGCCGTCACCGCCCCGAAACGCTCCTCCCCGCAGACGAAGGTCAGCCCCAGGCGCCCCATCAGCGCGGTGGCCGCCTCGGTGGCCTCGGGCGTCTCCCCGGCCACGGCCGAGACGCCGCAGCACAGCCCGACCGCCGTGTTGGGCATGACGCGCGCCAGGCGCACGCCCTTGGCGCGGCCCAGATCCTCGCGCAGCTCGGCCAGCGTCACCCCCGCGGCCACGGAGACCACGAGCGTCCCCGGCCGCAGGGCCCCGGCCAACGGCTGGAGCACCGCGCTCACCAGCCACGGCTTCACCGCCACGAACAGCGCGTCCGCCCCGGCCGCCGCCGCCGCGTTGTCCGTCGTCACGGCCAGGCCCAGCGCGGCCAGATCCTCCGGCGCGCCGGGCTGGGTGCGCGTCAGCGTGATGTCGGCGGGGGCCAGGCCCGAGCGCACGAGGCCCTTGGCAATGGCGCCGCCCATGTTGCCGGCGCCCAAGATCGCGATCGTCATATCCATTCCTTCCTGTTCGCGCCCATCATACCACATCCTCACCAATCGCGGACGTTCGGCGGGAGAAGGGCGCGCCGGGCGCGGCGCTTCTCCTCCTCATGCGCGCGGGTACGGTCGGCGGCCTTCTGGAGCAGGGCCTCGAGATCCTCCCGGCGCGCCTGCTCCTCGCGCTCAGCGGGGGTCGGGGGCGGGGACTGCCGGTTTTGGCCCTGGCCGCCGGAAGGCGGGGGCTGGCCCTGCGGAGGCTGCTGCTGGGGCGGGGGTTGCCCCTGGCCCTGGCCGCCCTGCTTGGGCAGATGGTCGCGGATGAGCAGCAGGTTCGCCATCACCCGGCTTAGGGCGTCCTCGGAGACGGGCGGGGCCAGGAGCGGCTCGGTGGCCGCGGCGGTCCGCTCGATGAGGTCGCGGTCGGCCTCGGTGAAGGCCGTCTCGTTGGTCGAGGCCGCCGCCTGGCGGAGCTGTTCCTCGGCCCACTCGGGGAAGGCCAGGCGGAACTGGCGCGTGAGGGCGAGCACCTCGGGCAGATCCTCGCGGGCGGGCTGATAGGGCGGCAGGCGGTTGAGCGCGTTGGAGTGGACGGCGATGGCCTCGGCGTTGAGCATCGGCGGGTCGGCCACGCCCTTCCACAGGTCATAGACGAAAGGCTCGCCAGCCGCCAGCGGCCCGGCCCCCAACGACAGCGCCTCGAACCCCTCGGCCGCCGCGTCGAGCGCCGCCTGCTCGGCCTCCGCGCGCGCCGCGATCTCGGCGCGGAGCGTCTCGTTCGTCACGGCCTGCGGGAGCGCCTCGAGCACGGGAAACCATCGATCCGCCTGCGCGCGCGTCTCCGCCGCCAACGCCTCCGCCGCCGCGATGCGCGCGCCCGGCGGCAGGGCGGCCACCTCGGCCGGGCGGCGCATGAGGGCGCGTTGCGCGGCCAGCAGCTCCGGCGCCAACCCCAGGCCTTTCCCTTCATAGCGCCTCAACGCGGCGACCTTGCGCGCCTCGCGCCGCAGCCCCGCCATCCCCTCAAGGGCGCGGGAAAGGTTGCGCCGCGCGGCCTCGGAAGGTTCCGCGCGCAGGGCCCGGGCAAAGGCCCCCGCCGCCTGGCCGCGCAGCTCCAGCCGCTCGGCGGGAGCCTCGGCGGCCTCGGACAACCGCAGGAGAAGCGCGCCCTCGAGCGTCGCCGCGCGGGCCTCCAGGCCGGGATCCAACACCTGGCGGACGCGCCCGAGCGCGTTCGTCACATCCCCGGCCTGATAACGCGCGAGCGCGTCGTTGAAGACCCGCGCGGCATCCTCCTGCGCCCCAGCCGCCAAAGGGAGCGCCGCCAACGCCAGCGCCGCCGCCGCGCGCCCCAGGGAAAGGCATCCCGCCGCCACCGCCAAGGCCGCCGCCAACGCGGCGAAACGCGGCGAGCGGTCGGCCAGCGCCGTCTCCAGCCGCTCGCGCTCCTCCTCCGCCGCCAGGCGCGCCAGATGGCGGGCGTAGACCGCGCCGAGGGTCGTCTCGGCCCCGCCGGCCCCGGCCAGGGGCACATAGGCGCCGCCGCTGGCCTCGGCCAAGGCCCGGAGCGTCCGCCCGTCCAGGCGACTCGTCACGGGTCTGCCCCCGTGCGTCACGCCCGGCACCGTCGCGCCCTGCGGCGAGCCGACGCCGACGGCGAAGATGGGGATGCCGCGCCGCCCGGCCTCCTGGGCCAAGGCCCGCGCGCGCCCCGCGAGGTCCTCGCCGTCGCTGATGAGGACGATGGCGTTATGGTCGGTCTCGGCCAGGTCGAAAGCCTCCAGGCACTTGGCAAGGGCGTCGGCCAGGTCGGTCTCGCCGGGCGGCGCGCTCTCGGGCGAGAGGCCGTCGATGCCCTGGCGCAGGAAGGCCGCGTCGGTCGTCAGCGGGCAGAGGAGCGCCCCCCTGCCGCGGAAGGCCAGCAACCCGGCGCGGTCGCCCCGCAGGGCGTCCACCAAATCAATCAGGTCGGCCTTGGCGCGGCCCAGGCGGTCGGGGCGGACGTCCTGCGCCAGCATCGAGTTGGAGACGTCCACCGCCAGCATGAGGTTACGCCCCGAGACCACCGCCTCCTCGCTCCCGCGCCCCCACCGGGGCCCCGCCAACGCCAGGGCCAGCGCCGCCACCGCCCCCGCCAACAGCCCCACCTGCAGCCGCGCCCGCGGCGGCGTGCCGGCGGCCTTGCGCGACAGCCGCGCCATCCGCGCCGCCATCACCCGAAGCCGCCACGACGCCAGCGCCCACAGCGCCGGCGCCAACAGCAGCCCCAACAACGCAAACGGATGCGAAAACGTCATCGCCCGCCCCCCTTCAGCGCGTCCTCGCGCACCCAGCCCGTGCGCCCGCCGGCGCGGACGCGCACCCAGCCCTCCACGCGCCCGCCCGCCGGCACGGGCGCCTCCTCCCCCACCGTCCCAAGCACGGGCGCGGCGGCGCTCGGCGCGAAACGCAGCGGTACCGGCCCCGCGGCGTCGGGCGCGGAGGCCTTCTCCGCCGCCGTCAGGGGGCGCAGGGTGAGCGGCGCGGCGGCGACCTCGGCCAGCGCGCGCGTCCCCAGGTCGAACGCCCGCATGGGCCGCAGGCGCAGCGTGACCGGCCCCTCGGCCTCGATCGCCACGCTCGCCTCCGCCACCAGCCGCCCGTCCGTGCGCCCGACCACGCGGAAGGGCCAGACGCGCACCCCCTCGCACGGCTCGAGCGCCAGGTCGAGGGTCTGCGGCACGGTGCCCTCGCGCGCCTCCAACGTCGCGGTCAGCCGCCGCACGTCGCCGGGCTCGAAGGTCTCCGAATCGACGCCCAAGGTCAGCGTGAAGTCCCCGATGGGCGCGCCCGCGGCCTCGCCGGGCAGCTCGACGACGTCATACGAAAAGGCCGCCGCGCCCACGCCCTGCCGCGAGCTGTCGGCGAAGCGCGCGAAGCCAAAGGCCTGCACGCGCGTCACCTCCGCCACCACGCGCGTCAGCGGGATGGCGGCCAGGCGCGGCGTGGGCTCGGACTGGCGCCAGAGGAAGGTGGTCAGGCGCTTGCCGTCGCGCTCCTCGCGCCGCTGGGCGTCGGGGTTGCGCGAGGGGCCCTGGTCGATGACAAAGGAGGCGATTTCCTCGTCCGCCCCCGTCGTGAGCGTGAGGGTCAGGAAATACGCCTGCCCCACGTAGAGCGGGGCGGCCGGCTCGGTGCCCCAGGCGGCCGAGACGAGGTCGGCGCGCGCGGCCCACGCGCCCAACGCCGCCAGCAGACAGCACGCAAGCCCTCTCATGGCGCGGCCTCCCCCGCGCTCGGCACGACGACCTCGGGCCACGGCCCGCGCGCCCCCTGCCACAGCACCAACGCCCACGCGCCCAGCCCCAACGCCGCCGCCAACGCCGCCCAGCGCCACGGCCTCAGCCGCCGCCACGGCATGGCGCAAAGCGCCAGGCACGCGCCCAACGCCGCCGCGGCCCACCCCGCCGCGCGCCACCAGGCCACGCGCGCCCAGGGCCCGGGCGGCTCGCGGCCCAGCCGGGCGCACGCGGCGCGGAGCGCCTGGTCGCCGTCCTCGGTGCGCCCATACAGGCGTTCGCGCCGCGCCAGCACCGCCAGGGAAACATCCGGCCGGCGCGCCAGGAAGGCGCACGTGGCGGCGTTGAGGAGCGTCGCGGGCGAGGGCTCCCCCTCCCGCGCCAGGCGCAGCCACAGGTTCGCGGCCTCGGCGTAGTCGGCCTCACGCTCGGCCCGGACGGAGAGCGCCCAGGCCTGCTCCCGGACGAAGCCGTCCGCCGCCTGCCCCGCAGACGGCGCGAGCAACAGGGCGAGCGCCGCGAGCAGCCGGAGGCGGGGCAGGAGCCGCCGGAGCGCCGCGCGGGCCTCGGGTTCGTCCCCCCCGCCGGAATAGGCCGCCCCCTCGAGCCTGGCATACGCGGCGACGGCCTCCGCCGCCTCGGGCGAGGGGGCCAGGCGCGCGGCCAGCTCGGCGGGGGTGAGCGACGCGCTCCCGGCCCACAGGCGCACGGCCGCGGCGGCCGCCGCGGGGTCCCCGGGCCGGTCGAGGGCGGCCAGCGCGCGGGCCAGCGGGCGCCGGGCGCGGAAGGGCGCGAGGACGGCCCGCGCGAGCCTTTTCCCCAGCGCCGCGAGCCAGCGGCACGCCAGCGCCCCCGCTCCGGCGGCCAGGGCAAGCCAGGGCCACGGCGGGCGCGGCGCGGGCTCGTCCTCCCGCGCCAGGGCGGGCGGCGGCTCGGCCAGGGCCACGCCGTCTGGGCCCAACAGGGCGCCTTGGGCCAAGGCGCGCACGCGCACCGGCAGGGCCACGGTGGCGGCCGTGCGGTAGGCGCGGGCGGCGCGGTCGAACCAGGCGACCTGCAGCGGCGGCACTTCCAGGAGGCCCACGCGGGTGGGGCGGAGGGTGAAGACGAAGGCGGCGCCGCCCTCGGCGCTCTCGCGGGCGGGCTCGCCGACGGCGCGGAAGCCGGGGAGTTCCGGGAGGCGGGGGGCGCGGAGGAGGGCGGGGTCGCAGTCGGCGCGGAGGGTAAGGCGCAGGCGCACGGGGTCGCCGAGGCGGAGGTTTTGGGCGTCGAGCGCGGCGTCGGCGGAGAAGGCGCGGCAGATGGCGCCGACGTAGCCTTCGGGGCGGCCTTCGAGGGGCGGGTCGGCGACGCGGAGGGTGAGCGGCTGGCCGACGGCCGCGCAGCGGACGGTCTGGGGGCGGCCGTCGGCGTCGAGGGCGCGGACGCGGGTGTCGTTGAGGAAGGGCGCGGGGAAGGTCTGCTCGCCGGCGCGTTCGGCGCGGAGGGGGATCGTGACGCGCCAGACGAGGTCGTCGCCGTCGGGCTCGGGGCCTTCGAGGGTGGCGTCGGCGGCGGGGCGCAGGGGCGAGGCGTCGAAGGCGCCGGGCTGGAAGCGGATGGCGGGGGCGCGGGGGGTGGGGCGGCCGAAGAGGTCGGCGCCGAGGAAGGGGGAGAGGAGGCGCCCGCCGGCGCGGAGGGCGGGGGCGCGGCAGGTGACGGTGAGGGTGACGGCGTCGCCGGGCATGGCTTCGGCGGGGTCGGCGGCGAGGGTGAGGGTGACCTCGGGGTCGGCGGCGAGGGCGCGGACGGTGACGTGGGGGTGGCCGTCGTAGGTGAGGGTGCGGCCGTCGGCGGTGCGGGCGGAGAGGCGCTCGAGGCGGCAGGGGCCGGTGCCTTGGGGGAGGAGGCCGCGGCCGAGGGCGGTGGCGCGGCGGCCGTTGACGATGGTGGTGCGGCGGGTCTGGCCGGTGGCTTGGGTGGGCAGGGAGAAGGCGAAGTCGAGGGACTCGAGGTCGGCGTCGCCTGCCGAGACTTCCAGGGTGAAGGCGTCGCCGGCGTAGATTTCCTCGGGGCTCAGGCGCACGTCCAGGCCCTGCGCGGCCGCTCCGCCCGCGCCGGCCAGCGCCAGCATCAGCATCATGGGTCTCAGCATGGCGTATAGTATACCACGCCCGGGCGGGCGGGGAAAACGGAGGCCGCCCGTGGGGGCGGCCTCCCGCGCGGCGCGCGGCGGGGGCGCGTCAGTCTTTGAAGAAGGCGTGGTAGAGGGCGCGGACGGCGTTCTCGCGTTGGGAGCTTTGGATGCCGAACATCATGGAGATCTCGGAGGAGCCTTGGTTCATCATGTCCAGGGAGATGCCTTCGCGGAAGAGGGCGAGCGTGGCGTGGGCGGCCATGCCGGGGGTGTAGTAGAGGCCTTCGCCGACGATCATGATGAGGGCGGTGCCGCGCTCGATCTGGAGGTTGTCGGGCTTGAGCTCGCGCATGATGTGGTCGCGGACGCGGCCTTCGACCTCGGGGGTGAAGCCTTCCTCGCGGAAGACGACCGAGACGTTGTCGATGCCCGAGGGCATGTGCTCGTAGGAGATGCCCTCCTCCTCGAGGATCTGGAGGAGGCGCCGGCCGAAGCCGATCTCGCGGTTCATCATGTATTTGTCGATGTAAAGCGTGCAGAAGCCGGCGCTGGAGGCGATGCCGACGACGGAGCCCTGGCGCGCGCGGCGGTGGTGGACGATCATCGTGCCAGGGGCGTCGGGGTGGTTGGTGTTGCGGATGTTGATGGGGATGGCGGCCTTGACGGCGGGGATGATGGCCTCGTCTTGGAAGACGCCGAAGCCGGCGTAGGAGAGCTCGCGCATCTCGCGGTAGGTCATCTCGGGGATGCCTTGGGTGACCTCGGGGACGAGGCGGGGGTCGACGGGGTAGACGGCGTCGACGTCGGTGAAGTTCTCGTAGACCTTGGCCTTGACGGCGGCCGCGAGGATGGAGCCGGTGATGTCCGAGCCGCCGCGCGGGAAGGTGGCCACGTCGCCGGCCTGGGTGTAGCCGAAGAAGCCGGGGAAGACGACGATCTCGCTCTCGGCGCGCTCGCCGAGGTACTCGGCCAGGCGCTTGTAGGAGTCGGGGAGGACCTGGGCGTTGCCGAAGTCGTCGGACATCAGCAGCCCGGCCTCGCGCGGGTTGGCGTATTCGGCGCGGAGGCCGCCGGCGCGGAAGGCGGCGGCGACGACCTTGGCGGCGTTGTCCTCGCCGGCGGCCTTCATCAGATCCATGAAGCGGGCGGCCTCCATCTCGCCGCAGGCGGCCACGCGGCGCTCCAGGTCGGCGCGGATCTCGGCGAGGACGGCCTCGTCCAGGCCCAGGCCGCGCTGGATCTCGGCGTAGCGCGCGACGACGGCCTCGAGGGCCTCGGCGGGGTCGCGCTGGGTGAGGCAACGCCCGGCGCACTCGATGAGCAGGTCGGTGACCTTGGTGTCGCCCTTGTCGCGCTTACCGGGGGCGGAGACGACGACGATGCGGCGGGTGGGGTCGGAGGCGATGATGTCGCGGATTTTGGCGACTTGGGCGGCGTCGGCGACGGAGGAACCGCCGAACTTGCAGACTTTCATGGGCGCGAAGACTCCATTGGGTTGGGACAGCTGTCAGAGGATGCAGAGGTGGAAGGGCATGGAGCGGACGATGCCCTGGGCGGTGATCTCGGTGAGGGCCGCGGCGATGTCGCCGGCGCGGGCCGGCTGGGTGAGGATGACGACGGGGACGTAGCCCTCGGCGCGTTGGGCCTCGGTGGCCTCGTGCTGGCTGGCGGCGAAGATGCTCACGCCGTGGTCGCCCAGGATGGTGGCGAAGCGCCCCACCATGCCGCAGGCCTCGCGCACCATGAGCCGGATGTAGAAGCGGCTGACGCAGTCCTCGGGCGGCAGCAGGCTGTAGGGCGTCTCGCCCAGGGGGGGGAGGGGCTCGGCGGCGCGGGGCGTGCCCACGGCCACGTGGCGCGCCACGGAGACGACGTCGCTGATGACGGCGCTGGCGGTGGCCTCGCGCCCGGCGCCGCGCCCGTAGTAGAGCGTGTCGCCGGTCATCGAGCCGTCGACGAGGACGGCGTTGAAGACGTCGTTCACCGCCGCGAGGGTGTGGCTTTTGGGCACCAGCGTGGGGCTGACGCGCACCTCCAGCTTGCCGCCGTGGGCCTTGCAGACGGCCAGGAGCTTGATGACGTAGCCCAGCTCGCCGGCGTAGCGCACGTCCACCGGGTTCAGCCCGCGGATGCCTTTGACGGGGATGTCGCGGAGCGGCACGGAGAGGCCGTAGGCCAGGGAGGCGAGGATGCAGATCTTGTGCGCGGTGTCGTGCCCGTCGACGTCGAGCGTGGGGTCGGCCTCGGCGTAGCCCAGGCGCTGGGCGTCGGCCAGCACGTCGTCGAAGCCAGAGCCCTCGGCGGCCATGCGCGTGAGGATGTAGTTGCACGTGCCGTTGAGGATGCCGTGCATGGCACGGATGTCGTTGGCCACCAGGCCGTCGCGCAGGGCGCGGACGATGGGGATGCCGCCGCCGACGCTCGCGCCGAAGTACAGATCCACCCCCTTCTCGCGGGCCAGGGCGAAGAGCTCGGCGCCACGCTCGGCCAGCAGCTTCTTGTTGGCGGTGACGACGGATTTGCCGGCCTGGAGGGCCGCGCGGATGATCTCCTGCGCCACCCCCGTGCCGCCGATCAGCTCCACCACCACGTCCACGTCGGCGCGCGTCGCCAAGGCCATCGCGTCGGTGGTGAGCAGGGAGCGCGGCACCGCCACCCCGCGGTCGCGCTCGATGTCCAGGTCCGCCACGCCGCGCAGGGCCACGCGCAGGCCGCACCGCCGCGAGAGCAACGCCTCGCCCTTCAGGAGGCCCTCGGCCACGCCCGCGCCCACCGTGCCGAACCCAACAATCGCTACGCCAACTTCTTTCATGCGCTTCTCCGCTCTCAACAATGACGTATAACGTACCATATCCGGCGCACCCGCGCAAACGCCGCCGGTGTGCTACAATCCACCCCCATGCAACCAGACCTCCGCCTCGTCGTCACCGACATGGACGGCACGCTCCTCGACGCCGAGCGCCGCCTGCCCCCCGGCTTCCCGGACGCCGTCCGCGCCCTCGCCGGGCGCGGCGTGCGCTGGGCCATCGCCAGCGGCCGCCAGCTGGCCAACCTCCGCGCCCGCCTCGACCCCTTGGGCCTGCCGCTGGACATCATCGCCGAGAACGGCGCCCTGGCCTGGGCCGACGGCGAGGAGGCGCCCTTCTTCGAGGATCTCACCCCCGCGGCCGCCTTCGCGCCCGTGCTCCAAGCCGCGCTCGAGACGCCCGGCGCCACCCCCGTCCTCTGCGGCCCCGACCGCGCCTGGGTCCACGACGCCCACCCCGAGAGCCTCCCCGCCGTGGGCTGCTACTTCGCCCGCACCGAGCCCTGGCACGCCCTGGGCGACGTCCTCGGCCGCGACGTCTGCAAGGTGGCCGTCTACCACCCCCGCGCCGCCGAGGCCCTCCACCCGCGCCTCGCCCCGCTGGCCACCCCCGGGCGCCGCGTCATCCTCTCCGGCCCCGAGTGGGTCGACGTCCAACACGCCCGCGTCGACAAGGCCCGCGCCCTGGCCGCCCTCCTCCGGCGCCGCGGCCTGCGCCCCGACCAGGCCATCGTCTTCGGCGACTATCTCAACGACGCGGGCATGATCGCCCTCACCCCCCACGGCGTGGCCATGGCCAACGCCCTCCCCGAGGTCAAGGCCCGCGCCGCCGCCGTCGCCCCGCCCAACACGCAGGACGGCGTCCTGCGCCACCTCCGGGCCATCGGCCTGCTCTAAGGCCCCGCCCCGAGAAAAAGAAAAGGCCCCCGGCGCGTTGCCGGGGGCCTTTCGCTGTGCCCGTGGGTTCACTCGCCGGGCGACCATTCCGCAGTGACGGGGCCCTGGCGGCCCGGCGCGTAGATGGGCCGGGCGGCGGGGCGCGCCGCGTGGTGGCTCTCGGAGCCGTCGCGGGGGCCGTCGGCCTGGGTGCGGGCCCAGCCGGGGCGGCCTTTGCCGCCGTTGTTGCGGCGGGGGCGGCGGGGGCCGTCCTTGGCGGGGGCCTTGGGCGGGCTGGGGGGCTTGGGGGCCTCGGCCTCGGGCGCGGCGGGGGCGTCCTGGGCGGGGGCCTCGGGTGCCTCGGCGGGCTGGGCGCTCTCCCCCTTGGCCTCGGGAGTGGCCCCCGCGGCGGGGGCCTCCTCCCTGGCGGGGCCGCGGTCGCGGCGGCGGCCGCGGGGGGCGGGGGCGGGGGGCTCGGCGAACATCCAGTCCTCGGGCATGGAGCATTTGAGCGGCTCGTTGATGTAGCGCTCGATGTCGGGGATGATGAAGCTTTCGTCCTCGTCGGCGAAGGAGATGGCGGTGCCGGTGTGGCCGGCGCGGCCGGTGCGGCCGATGCGGTGGACGTAGTCCTCGGGCTCGTAGGGGAAGTCGTAGTTCACCACGAAGGCGATGTCGTCGACGTGGATGCCGCGCCCGGCGACGTCGGTGGCCACGACGTTGCGGATCTTGCCGGCGCGGAAGGCCTCGAGGATGCGCAGGCGCTTGGCCTGGTTGACGTCGCCGGAGAGCACCTCGCAGTCGATGCCGCGGCGGCGGAGGTTCTCGGCGAGGCGCTCGGTGGTGAACTTGCGGTTGCAGAAGATGAGGGTGCGGGCCTCGGGGTGCTTGGCTAGGTGGTTGTAGAGGAGGGTGAACTTCTCCTCGGAGCGGGCGATGTAGACGATCTGCTTGACGGTGTCGGTGGCGGGCTTGTCGCTCTCGATCTCCACGCGCACCGGGTCGCGCATCCACATGGCCGCCAGGTTCATCACCGTGTCGTTGAGGGTGGCCGAGTAGAGCATCGTGCAGCGGTGGTCGCGGTCGGGCAGGTGGTTGACGATGAAGCGCACGTCGGGGATGAAGCCCATGTCGAGCATCCGGTCAGCCTCGTCGATGACGAGCGTGTCCACCTGGCGCAGGTCGACGACGCGGCCGCGCATGTAGTCCTTCAGGCGCCCGGGCGTGGCCACGAGGAGGTCGACGGGCGCCTCCTCCAGCTCGCGGCGCTGGCGCTCGTGGTCCATGCCGCCGTAGACGGCCAGGGAGCGGACGTCGCCGCAGTATTTGCCCAGGGCCTCGGCGTCCTTGCAGATTTGGATGACCAGCTCGCGCGTCGGCGCCAGGATGAGGGCGCGCGGGCAGCCGGGCTTGAGGTTGCGCCTCTCGGGGGTGCGCAGGTAGCGCGTGAGCACGGCGATGAGGAAGGCCGCCGTCTTGCCCGTGCCGGTCTGCGCCTTGCCGGCCACGTTCTTGCCCGCGAGGGAGAAGGCCAGCGACTGCGCCTGGATGGGCGTGCAGTACTGGAAGCCCAGGTCGGCCACCGCGTGCAAGATCTCGTTGGGCAGGCCGAAGTCCACGAAACGCTTCTTGCCCTCGGCCTCCGGCACGTCGTAGCTGGCCGGGTCCCAGGCCGCGTGCTCGGCGGCGAAGGCCGCCAACTGCTCCTGGGTGAAGGCGCCGCCGGGGCGCATCTGGCCTTTGGGCGTGTCGCGCTCGCCGCGCCCGGCGCGGTCGCGCGGGCCGCGGTCGCGGCGGGGCCCGCGGTCACGGGGCGGGCGGCGCTCGTCGCGGCGCTCGCCCTGGGGTTTGGCGGCGCGGGCCTTGGGGGCGGGGCCGCGCTCGGCGGCGGGCTGGGCGCCCTGGGCGCCCTCGGGGCGGGGCTGATTGTTGCGGTTGCGGCCGCCGCGGCGGCGCTTGCGGCGGGGGCGGTCGCCGCCGGGCCCGTCGGGCGCGGGGGCGCCTTGGCGCGGGGCGGGGGCGCCTTTCGGCGCCTGGGCGCCGAGGCCGAAGGCGTTTTTGAGCTTGGAAAGAAGGCCCATGAGGCTTCCTCCTTCGATAAAGGGTTGGGCCCAGGCTTAGGCGGCCAGGCCGCCCGGGACTCCCGGGAAGAAAGCGAAAGAGGGGCGGCGTCCTCGCGCGAAGACGCCCGCCCCCTTCGGAAACGCGCGGGTCCGCCCGCGCACGTCCAATCAGCGCTTGGAGAACTGGAAGCGGGCGCGGGCGCCGCGCTGGCCGGGTTTCTTGCGCTCTTTCATGCGCGAATCGCGCGTCAGGCAGCCGGCCTTCTTGAGCACCTCGCGCAGGTTCGCGTCGAGGCCGCAGAGGGCGCGGGAGAGGGCGTGGCGCATCGCGCCGGCCTGGCCGGCGATGCCGCCGCCCTTGGCCGAGACGAGCACGTCATACTTGCCGGCGGTCTCCGTCATCACGAAGGGCTGGTTGATGTAGTCGCGCAGCGATTCGCTGGGGATGTAGCGCTCGACCTCCACGCCGTTGACGACCCACTTGCCCGTGCCGGAGACGAGGCGGACGTGGGCGACGGCGGTTTTGCGGCGGCCGGTGGCCTTGGAAAGTTCGGTGATGGCCATGGTGTGCGATCCTTTCGCCAGTGTCAGATGCTCAGCGGCTCAGGCTTCTGGGCCGCGTGGGGGTGTTCGGCGCCGGCGTACACTTTCAGGCGCGTCATGCGGATGTCGGCGGTGTTGTTCTTCGGCAGCATCCCCCAGACCGCGTCGGTGATCAGGCGCGTGGGGTTGCGCTCGCGGATGACGGAGGCGGGGGTCTTGCTCAGGCCGCCGCGCCAGCCCGTGAAATCCACGTACTGCTTCTGCTCGTTCTTCTTGCCGGTGAGGGCCACCTTGGCCGCGTTCACCACGATCACGAAGGCCCCCGTGTCCACGGAGGGCGCGTAATCGGCGCGGTCCTTGCCGCGCAGGGCGTTCGCCACGCGCACGGCCAGGCGGCCGAGGGGCTTGTCCGCCGCGTCGATGATGTACCACTTGCGGCTGTCGTTGTCGGGCAACTCGGGGAGAGTCGTCTTGGTCATGTCTGTACCCTGTCTTTCTCGGTTCGGGCGCCGCGCGGCCGGCCATCGACGGTCAGGCGGCCCGGGGCGCCCCACGCGCATGGGCTCTGCCGGGGCGGGACAACAGGGAGTCGGGGTCGTGTCCCGCCAATCCCATGCGCAAGTCCCATTAAAATACCACAAGCCCCCGGGCAAATGCAAGGACTTTTCCTGCCCCCGCCCCACCCCACCGGCGGGGCGAAGTGGAAATCACAAAGGACATTGCACGGCGCAGGGGAGACCACAGCGGGCACAGAGGACACGCAGAGGGACACGGTGGTTGGAAATCACAAAGGACACAACGGGGAAACGGAGACCGCCCTGCGGGGCGACGGGCGAAGCCCTCTCCCACCCGTCCCAGTTGTCCCAGTGGTCCCAGTAGGGCAGAGGGCTTGCCAAGGGGCGGGGGTATTGTGTTGTTCTATTGGCACGCCATGGGAGAGCTGTGGCATCGTTTGCGCTTTGCGCGACAAGTCGCTCGTGGAAACCTGAGAACTTTCTGATAAGGCGGCGGAATCGGCGAAGTGCGCACCGTTGGGTGCACTTCCCTCTCGCATCCTTATCAGGCTTCTCAGGGCCTCCGCGAGGTGCGAAAGGGCGGTGCGTCTTTTCGTGGGCCTGCGGCGGAAGCGCGGACATGCGCGCATGGACGTGTGTCTGTGGCGCACCAGCCGAGGGGATCCCCTGCTTCCCCGTCCCTGATTCCCTCGGCCACGTTGTCGGGCGGGGAAGGAGAAATGCAAACCCATGAAGAAAACCCTCCTTACCGCGGCCTTCGCCGCGCTCGCCCTCTCCGCCGCCCACGCCGTGAGCATCGACTGGGCCGCCGTCGACAACTACACCGCCGGCACGCTCGGCACCCTCCCCACCGCCATCGCGGCCTCCGGGGAAGGCACGGTGGCCGCCGGCGCCATCCGCGTCGTCGCCTCCTTCGCGGATTCCGGCGCCAAGGGCAACTCGCTCTTCAGCATCGGCAACCAGGACACGGACAGTTCCTCCCCGACCGTCTGGCTGAGCGGCAACAACCTCCGTCTCGGCGTCGGCGAGAATACCGAAGGAACCCATATTGAAGGAACCGACCGCACCATCTCGCAGCTGACGAATGGCGATAAGCACGAGCTTGTGCTGGCCGTCGAACGCTCCGGGGCCTCGATGAACGTCTCGTTCTTCGTCGACGGCGTGGAGATCTGCTCCGCCGCGAACCTCGCGGTCAGTGCGGGCTGGACGCTCGACCAGTTCGTCCTTGGCAACAAGGTGAACATGGAAGAGGCGACCCAGGGGCTCTCCATCTCGGACGCCCAGGTCGCTTTCGTCGCGGCCTCCATCGACGACCTGCGCGAGGCCTACAGCGTGCCCGAGCCGACGGCGCTGGCGCTGCTCGCCCTCGGCGTGGCCGGCGTGGCCCTCCGCCGCCGCGTGGCCTAAGCGACCGGCAAACAAAAAGGGCCCCGGCGCACGCCGGGGCCTTTTTTATGGAGTCGGGAGCACTGCGGGCGGGGCGCGCTTGGAAATCACAAAGGACATTGCACGGCGCAGGGAAGACCACAGCGGGCACAGAGGACACGCAGAGAGACACGGAGCCTGGGAAGCTCAACGGGCACAACGGAGGCTTGCGGCGAAAGGAACCGCAGATTGCTCGGATTTGGAGCAGATTGAGGGCGTGCTGGCGCACGCAGGACGGGCTAGGGTTCTGGAAATCACAAAGGGCACAAAGGACGCAACGGGCACAAAGGGAAAACGGAGACTGCCCTGCAGGGCGACGGGCGAAGCGCCGCCCAGCCGTCCCAGTGGTCTTAGTTGTCCTAGTGGTCTTAGTGGGGCGTGGGGTCAGGCTTCTTCCCAGAGCCAGGTGGAGAGGTAGCGGTCGCCGGCGTCGGGGAGGAGGACGACGATGGTCTTGCCGGCGTAGGCGGGATCCCGGGCCAGGGTGAGGGCGGCGTGGAGGGCGGCGCCGCCGGAGATGCCGACGAGGAGGCCTTCGCGGCGGGCGGCTTGGCGGGCGGCGGCGCCGGCGTCCTCGGCGGAGACGGGGAGGACGCGGCTGATGAGGGCGCGGTCGAGGGTTTTGGGGATGAAGCCGGCGCCGATGCCTTGGAGTTTGTGGGGGCCGGCGGGGCGGCCGCTGAGGACGGCGCTGGTGTCGGGCTCGACGGCGACGAGCTCGACGGCGGGGTCGGCGCGGCGGAGGGCGCGGCCGACGCCGGTGAGGGTGCCGCCGGTGCCGACGCCGGCGACGAAGACGTCCGGCGCGCGGCCGAGGTCTTGGAGGATCTCGGGGCCGGTGGCGGCCTCGTGGGCGGCTGGGTTGGCGGGGTTCTCGAACTGTTGGGGGATGAGGCTGCCGGGGTTGGCGGCGTGGAGGCGCTGGGCCTCGTCGATGGCGCCTTGCATGCCTTTGTCGCCGGGGGTGAGGACGAGCTGGGCGCCGTAGGCGGCGAGGAGCTTGCGGCGCTCGAGGCTCATGGTCTCGGGCATGGTGAGGATGAGGCGGTAGCCTTTGACGGCGGCGGCGAGGGCCAGGCCGATGCCAGTGTTGCCGCTGGTCGGCTCGATGAGGAGGGCGCCGGGGGCGAGGCGGCCTTCGCGCTCGGCGCGCTCGATGAGGGCCAGGCCGACGCGGTCCTTGACGCTGCCGCCGGGGTTGCGCGCCTCGAGTTTGGCCAGGAGCGCGGCGGGGCCGGGACAGAGGCGCGAGAGGCGGACGAGGGGGGTGCGCCCGATGGCGCCGAGGACGGAATCGAGGATGGGCATGGCGTTCCTTTCGTTCAGCCGGGGAAGCGCTCGCGGAGGTCGGCGAGGCGGTCCCATTCGTGGAGGTAGGGCTCGAGGAAGGCGGTCTCGGGCGCGTCGCAGAGGCCCATGAGCAGGTCGCGCAGGAGGGCCTGCTCGTTCTCGTACTGGTCGGCCTGGAGGCGGCCGGAGACCCAGGCGAGGCGGAGCCAGAGGAGGTAGGTGGTGAGGGCGTCGTAGCAGTTGTATTGGACGATCTCGCGGTAGCGGCCCTGTTGCCACAGGTCGAGCACCTGGTCGCCGTGGGCGTCGAACTTGCCGGGGATGCCGCAGAGGGTGGCGGCCTCGTGGAGGGAGAGGGCGGCGGCGCGGCCGGAGAAGGGGCCGGCGATGAGCTCCATGAGGTCGATGGAGCAATCGTTGTCGCGCGCGAAGTAGTCCACGCCCTCCCAGGGCTTCTGGGGGTGGCTGAGGAAGCCCTTGGCGGGGATGCCCAGGGCCAGGGCGCGCTGGGCGAGGATGCGCAGGTCGGCCGAGCGGGAGTTGAAGCCCACCAGCTGGGGCTGGCTGCGCCCGATGGCCGCGAGGAAGGAGCCGACGACCTTGCGCTCGGCGCGCGCGGCGGGGTCGTCCGGGTCTTTGGGCAGCCAGACAAGGCGGAGCTCGGGGTCGCCGCCGTTGACCTTCGGGGCGCTGCGCATAACCATCGCCACGGAGACGACGCGGCTCTGCATGAGGCGGACGAAGGGGCGCGGCTCCTCGGGCGTGGCGCCGTTGTGCGCCCACAGGCGCGCCAGCAGCTCGGGCTCGGGGAGCGCGGCGGCGTCGGGGAAAAGGGCGCGGGCGGCGTTCGGGTCTGGGATCCACTCGCAGTCGAAGGCGACGACGGTCTCGCCGATGGTGCGGATCATGGGGCGGTCTCCTTGAGCAGGGTTTGGAGCGCGGGGTCGCCGGGATGGGCGCGCAGCAGCTCCCGCGCCACGGCGCGGCACCGCTCGGCCTGGTCGGGCGGGAGCTCGGGCCAGGCGGCGAGCACGGCGCGCCGGAAGCAGGGCAGGAGCGCGGCGCGGCGCGCCGGCGGCAGGGCGCCCAGCCACAGGGTAAGGGCGCGGAGCGTGTCGCGGGCGTGCCCGGCGCGGGCGTAGCAGTGGAGGGCGCGGCAGGCCGGCGAGGCCCAATCCGGCGGCGCGCCGAGGAAGGCCGCGAAGGCCGCGGCGTCCGGCGGCGGGGGGAGGGCCGCGGCGCGGGCGCGGAGCTCGAGCGTCTCCGGGGGGTACCCGCCGGGCAAGGCGGGGTCGGGCACGCCGCCGCCGACCTTGTGCTCCCACACCCAGCCGAGCTGGCGCAGGAGCGTGGGGTCGCCGGGGTTCGCGCGCAGGCCGCGCCCCAGGAGCTCAATCCCCGCGCGCACCCAGCGCCAGCGGGCCTCGGGGGTGGCGGCGTCGGCGCTGACGTTGTAGGCCAGGTTCCAGGCCATGAAGGTCCAGGCCTCGACGTTTGAGGGGTCGAGCGCCACGATGAAGTCGGTGAGCAGGCTCAATTCGGCGAGGCGCCCCTCGCGCTGGAGGCCGTTGAGGCGGAACCAGGCGGCCTCGGCCAAGATCCCGCGGCTGCCGCCGAGCGCGGCCAGCAGGGCGCCCGGCGCCGGGGAGAGGCCCACCCCGGGGGGCAGGGCGCGGCGGGTGCAGAGCGGGAGGCTCAGGCAGAGCGCGGCCAGCAGCAGCGCGCCCGCGCCCCACCCCGCCAGCCGCCGCGCGGCCGCCGTCATCCCAGCAAGCCCCGCAGGTGCGCGGCGAATTCGCGCAGGTCTTGCACCTCCACGTCGAAACGCTCGCCGCGGGGCTGGCCGAAGCCGTAGGCGCAGTGGCAGACCTTGACGCCGGCGCGGCGGCCCACCTCCAGGTCGGTGTAATGGTCGCCGATGACCCAATCGTCGGGGCGGACGGGCACGCCCAGGCGCTCGGCGGCGAGGTAAAGCAGGTCGGGCGCGGGCTTGAGGGCCGGGACGTCGCCGCCGCCGACCGTCACGTCGAAATACTTGAGGATGCCGAGCTTCTCGAGGATGCGCGGGATGTGCGCGGAGGTCTTGTTCGAGGTCACCGCCATCCGGCAGCCGAGCGCGCGCAGGGCCTCGAGCCCCTCGGGCACGCCGGGGAAGACGAAGGTGCGCTCCACCAGGTGGGCGGCGTACTGGCGGCGGTTGTTCTCCACGATCTCGTCCAGGCGATCCTCGAAGCCGGGCATGGCGCGGAGCATGAGCTGGCGCGCGCCGTTGCCGACCATCCCGGTGACGGCCTCGAGGGGGAGCGGGGGCAGGCCGTAATCGGCGCGCGTGAGGTTGACGCTGTTGGCGATGTCGCCGCGCGAATCGATGAGCGTGCCGTCCAAGTCGAAGAAAAGCGTAGGTGCGTCCATGCGCAACATTGTAGCAAATGGATGTGGTACAATGCCCGCATGAGGAACGGGCAGGCGATGGTCGAGTATCTCCTGGTGCTGGTGGCGCTGCTGGGCGCCGCCGCCGCCGCGGGCCTGCTCACCCAGGCCATCCGGGCGCAGGAGGCGCGCACCGAGACGCTGCTCGGCTCCGGCTACCCTTAAGGAAAGGACGCGCCATGCGCATGAGAAACAGCAAGCAGGGGCAGGCGATGGTGGAATACATCATCATCGTGGTGTTGATCGCCATCGCGGGCATCGCGCTGTGGTCGCTCTTCGGATCGGCCATCGCCAAAAAGGTCTCCGGCGCCACCTCCGCCCTCGACGACGAGATCGGCCAGGAGGCCCAGGACGCCTACCAGGACGTCAGTGATGGCGCCGAGGACGGCGGCACGCTCCGCCGCCTGGACGAGACGGGCGACCTGAACTGATGCCCCCGTGCCGCGCGAGCTCCCGCCCCAGGCGCGGGCAGGCGATGGTGGAAAGCCTCATCGTCCTGTTCTTCCTCGTCGCGGCCTTCCTTTTCCTCTACGACTTCGCCCTCGGCGCGGTCTCGCGCCTGCTGCTGGAGAACGCCGCCGCCTCCACCGCCCGGGCCGACGCGGTGGGCTTCAACGCCTTCCAGCGCGAGAAGTCCCTGCGCGTGGGCATGATCCCCGTCGCCGGGCGCCGCCTGGTGCCGGAGCGCGACCGCGCCGTCTCCCCGGGCGCCGGCGAGCTGGCCCTCGTGCGCACCTACCTCCAGGCCAAGGATTGGGCCGAGGCCGACGGCATCCTCGACTACGAAGGCTGGCAGGGCCTCCGCCACGAGGCGCGCCGCGGCGGCGGCGAATGCCGCGTCCGCGCCGACTTCGAGACGGAGGCCGCCCTCCCCTGGCGCCTCGGCGCCCTCTTCGGCCTGGGCGCGGCCGGCCCCACGCGCACGATCTCCGCGGAATGGGCGGTGGAAGACCATGCCTCGCTTTACCTCGCGCGCTGAACGCGGCCAGGCCGTCGTGCTCCTGCTCGGGTTCCTCGCGGCGCTCGCGGCCCTCGTCCTCTGGATCGGCACGGCCTACCGCCACGCCGACGCGCGCCTGGCCCTGCGCGACGGCGGGGACGCCGCCGCCCTCGCCGCCGCCCGCTGGCAGGCCGCCGGGCTCAACCTCGTGGGCGAGCTGAACCTCATCCAGGCCTACATGCTCGCCGACGCCGCCCCCAACGCCGACGCCGCCCAGGCCCTCCACGGGCTCCGCCGCCGCGTCGCCCTCGCCGTCCCCTTCCTGGCCCTCCTCTCGGCCAGCGAGACCGCCCGCGCCAACGGCCTGCCCGAGATCCCCGAATGCGCCGACTTCCTCCGCGAGATCGGCGACGAGGCCGCCTTCAACGGCCTCTTCCCCGGCGCCGAGGAGGCCTTCCGCGACATGGCCCGCACCCTCGCCGCGCGCCCCCTCCACGCCGCCCCCGCCAGCCCCGGCGCCGATCCCTCCGGCCACCTCCTGCTGGCGCAGGACTTCTACGAGGCCGTCCTGGCCGACGACTGGTGCTGGTTCTGGTTCCACGCCCACCCCTTCCTCCAACGCTTCTCCGGCCGCGCCGACTTCGGCCCCCTCCCGGACTACGCCACCGAGCCCTTCCTCGGCCTGCGCCTGGGCGAGCGCCTCACGAGCCTCGAGGACCTCCTCGCCCGCGGCGCGCCCCTCGACGCGCAGCTCGGCGCCCTCGGCCACCCCACCCTGCCCCCGCCCGCCCACGGCCCCGCCGCGGACAACGCCGAGCGCCGCCTCACCGTCCCCTGGAGCGCCTACGACGAAAACGCCTGGGGCCCCTGGCGGGCCATGCGCCCGGGCAACCTGCCCATCGACGGCACGCTCCGCGACAAGTACGACTACTTCGGCGCCTCCGCCCCCCTCTCCGTCGCCGACGGCGCCTTCGTCTGGCTGGCGGTGGCCAAGCCCTTCGGCGAGGTGGGCGGCGCGAACCCCACCGCCCACGGCCTCGTCCTCGGCGGCTTCGGCGACGTGCGCCTCATCCCCGTGGACGCGGGCGACGTGGGGCTTGTGGCCTTCAACCCCGCCTGGCTGCGCCACATCCGCCGCCACCTGCCCGGCTACGCGGCCACCGGCCTGACCTTCCCGGGCTGCCGCTACTGCGCGGCCCTGCGCACCTTCTCCAACCCCGCCTGGCGCGCCCGCGGCCTGGCCTGGCTGGCGCGCTTCGGCCACACCTGCCGCCGTCCCAAGACAGGCGGGGGCGGGGACGCCGGCGGCGCGCATTACGGCCACTGAACTACGACAAACCGAAGAGCCGCGCCGCGTTGGCCGTCGTCAGCTCGGCGAGGGCCTCGGGCCGCAGGCCGCGCAGACCGGCCAAACAGGCGGCGGTGGCGGCGACGAGCGCGGGCCGGTTGCGCGCGCCCCGATGCGGCACGGGCGCGAGGTAGGGCGAATCGGTCTCCACCAACAGGCGGTCGGCCGGGACGTGCCGCGCCACCTCGCGCAGGGCGCCGGCGTTGCGGAAGGTGAGGATGCCCGAGAAGGAAATGAAGTAGCCCAGGTCCAGGCACGCGCGCGCCAGCGCCAGCCCCCCCGTGAAGGAGTGGATGACCCCGGCGCGCGGCAGGGCCGCGGCGCGGAGCGCCGAAAGGGTGAGGTCGTCGGCCTCGCGGGTGTGGACGATGACGGGCAGGCCGCGGGCGCGTGCCTGGGCGGCCTGGGCCTCGAACAGGGCGCGCTGGGCGTCGGCGGTCTCGGGGCCCTTCCGATGGAAGTCAAACCCCAGCTCGCCCACGGCCACCAGGCGCGGATCCCCGGGCAGGGGCCCGGGCGCGCCCTCGGCCGACCAGTCGAGGCCGTGGGCGAACCACGTGCCGCTGGCCGCGGCGGTCGCGTTGAGCGCGGGGCTCCCGCCGACGGCCAGGACGCCCACGCCCGCGGCGGCGGCATCGGCCAAGAGCGCGGGCGCGTCGTCGCCCGGCTCAAAGTGGCAGTGCGTGTCGATGAGGCGGAAGGTCATTCGAGCGCGCCCTCGAGGAAGCGCGAGGAGCGGATCTCCGAGGGGAGGAAGGTGCGGAAGGTGCCGGGCTTGAGCTCGAGGGTGAAGCCGCCCTCGGGCGTGCGCTTGGTGAAGACGCCGGTGTACGTGCGCGTGGCGGTGCGCACCTCGAAGTCGGGCTTGAAGACGAGCTGGGCGCGGAGCGTCGCGGTCTTGCCGGCCTCGACGGCGACGACCCGCGCCAGGTCGGCGTAGCCGCGCGCCTTGAGGGTGAGGGCGTGGCGCCCGGGGGGGAGGGAGAGGGCGGCGGGCTTCGAGGTGAAGCCGTCGGGCCCCGGCTCGGTGGTGAGCAGGCGCTTGTTGCCGGCCCAGACCTCCACCTCGCCGGGCTGGGTCTGCACCGAGAGCGTGCCGCGCACGACCTCGAGGCGGAACTCCTCCACCCGCGTGGCGCCGGCCTCGAGGGTGAGGGCGCGCTCGGCGCGGGCGTAGCCGGGGCGCTCCACGCGCAGGGTGTGCGCGCCGGCGGGCAGGCCGGGGATGGTGAGGTCGCTCTCGCCGCGGAAGACGCCGTCGACGTAGACGCGCGCGCCCTGGGGGAGGGTGGAGACGGTCAGGCCCGCGGGCAGGCGCTCCAGGGGCAGGTCGAGCCGCGCGGTCTCGCCGGGGCCGAGGGTGAGGGTGTGGGTGAAGGGCTTGTGCCCCTCGAGGCGGAGGGTGAGGGTGTGCTCGCCGGTGCGCAGGCCCTCGAGGGTCAGCGGCGTCTGCCCCTGCGGCACGCCGTTGAGCAGCAGGCGCGCGCCGGGAGGTTGGCTGGAGACGGCGATGGCGCCGGTGGAGGAGACGAGCGAGGCATCCACCACGCGCGGCTTGCCGTTGGAGAGATCCAGGCGCAGGACGCGCTCCTGGAAGCCCGGCGCGCGCAGGAGCACGCGGTAGGCCCGCGGCTCGTCGAAGAAGGCGTGGCAGGGCGTCACGCCCAGCTCCGCGCCCTCGCAGAGGACGGTCACCTCGCCCTCGGCGCGGAAAAGCACGGGGATGGGGCTGCGCGCGAGGGTGAACTGCTCCAGCCCGCGCTCGCCGGGGCCGAGGGTGACGGCGCGCCACTGCGGCTCGTAGCCGGGGGCCGAGACGCGCAGGACGGTAGGCTCGCCGGGCGTGAGCTCGAGCGTGAAGGCGCGGTCGGCGCCGACTTCCTCATGGTTCACCCAGAGCGTCGCGGGCGGGTCGGCCGTCACGCGCAGGGTGGCCGGCAGGGGCGCCTGCTGGGCGCCCGCGGCGAGGGCGGCGAGGGCGGCAAGGGCGAGGAGCGCGCGGCGCATCAGCGGCCTCCCTTCTTGTAGCGGTTCTCGAGGGAGAGGAGGCGCTCGGAGGCCTCGGCGTTGCGGGGGTCGTCGCGGTCGGGGATGAGGCGCAGGATGCCGCGCAGGGCGGCGATGGCCTCGTCGTAGCGCTGGGTGTTGAGGGCCTGGTCGACGGCGAAGAGGGCGGCGCGGTGGCGCTCGTCGAGGAGGGCCTCGGCCTCGCGCAGGCCGGCCTCGAGGTCGGCGGCGAAGGCGGGCTTGGGGTTGAGGGTCTCGAGGTAGGAGAGGCCGGCGCGGTAGGCCGACACGCTCTTGAAGAGGTAGTCGTCGGCCAGCTCGCGCTGCTCCCAATAGCGCCGGGCCACGCGCAGCTGCTCCTCGCCGCGCGCGCGCAGCTCGGCGACGGAATACTGCGTGCCCCACGCGCCCAGCTCCGTCCGCGCGAAGGTCTCCAGGCGCTCGCACAGGCGGTCGAAGGCCTGGTTGGCGACGTTCTCGGCGGTGCGGGCCCAGATCTCCGGGCCGAAGACGAGGGTGAGCGTGCGCCGCTCCAGCGCGCCACTCTCGCTGCGCTCGGGATACAGCAGGGGGATGGCGGCGTAACGCGAGGAGACGATCTCGCGGCGGAGTGCGGCGCGGGCCTGGGGCCCGAGGGTCTTCTCCTTGGAGAAGGAGCGATCCTCCGCGCCGAGGTCGTCGATGGAGAGCGCCAGGCGCCCGGAGTTGTCGAAGGTGAGCGTGTAGCGGAAGAGGGTGCGCGCGTCGATGGCCAGGCGCTCGTAGCGGAACTCGAAGGGGACGGCCTCGGCCGCGGGCAGGGCGCGCGCGGCCTCCGGCGCGGGGGCCGCGCCCTGGCGCAGGAAGAGCCACGCACCCACGGCCAACAGGGCGATCGCCGCCAGGCCGGCCAGCAGGCCCAGCAGGGGGCCGCGCCGGGTGGGGGCGGCCTCGGCGGGCGCCTCGGAAAGGCCCAGGTCGACGGGCGCGTCCGGCGCGGGGGTCTCCGCGGCGGGGGGCTCGGGCGAAGGCCCGGGCGGGGGCGGGGCGGCGGGCGGGGCCTCGCCCTCGAGGGTCACGCGCAGGGCCGTCTCGCCCACGGTCACCACGTCGCCCTCGGCCAAGGCGGCGGGGTCGGCGCCGAGGGGGCGGCCGTTGAGCGCGGTGCCGTTGGAGGAGCCCAAGTCCTGCGCCATCGGGCGCCCGCCCTCGAGGAAAAAGCGGCAGTGGATGCGCGAGAGCATCCCGTCGGGCAGGCAGAGATCCGCCATCCTGGAGGAACGGCCGAGGGTGGCCCCGGCGGGGGGCACCTCCAGGCGGCGGCCCATCTCCGGGCCGAGGATCACGGTCAAGACAATCTGCTTCATGGCTTCAGTTTATCAAATCAGGTCGCGCCAGTGGGAGAGGGCGGTGAGTTTGCCCATCCAGTCCGGGCGCGCCTGCGGGTGGCCGAAGAGCCTTGCGTCGCCGTGGCGGCGGCGGAGCGCGCGCAGGATGGCCAGCCCCGTCTCCCACGGCCTGAAGGCCGCGTTGTCCGTCAGGCTCAGGCGGATGCCGCCGGCGTCGGGCTGGGTGAAGTCGTGGAAGGCCACGCCCGGCAGGCCCAGCGCGTTGAGGTCGTCGGCCAGGGCCGGGCCCTCGAACCACGGCGCGCGGAGCGTCCGCCACGCCCAGGCCGTGGCGCGGCCCACGTCGAGCTGGGGCAGGGCCTCGGCGAAGACGGTGGCCGGGTAGAGCCGCGCGGCCGTCCAATCGCGGATGGCGGGGCTCGGCGGCAGGAACTCGGCCCCCGGCCCGGGCGCCATCGGCGCGGGCACGTGCGGCAGGCCCAGCCAGGCGGCCACCTCGGTGTGCGTGCGGCCGTGGACGAAGGGCAGCGCGCAGGGCGCGACGAAGGAGAGGAGCCCCGGCTCGGCCGCGGGGCCGTCGGGCAGGCCGTGGCAGGGCAGGGGCCGGTCGCAGACCACGCAGGGCAGGCCGGCCTCGGCGCAGGCCTCGAGGGCCAGCTTGAGCGTGGCCAGGTAGGTGTAGCAGCGCACGCCGATGTCCTGCAAATCCACCACGAGCGCGTCCAGCCCCGCCAGATCCCCCGGCGCGGGCCTGCGGCGCTCGCCGTAGAGCGAATGGATGGGGATGCCCCAGAGCGGGTGCGGCGCGGTGTGCGTGCGCTCGCCCGCCGCGGCCAGGCCGAAGTAGCCGTGCTCGGGCGCGAAGAGGGCGCGCAGGTTGCCGCCGAAGACGCGCCGCGCCGCCTGCGCCGAGGTCTCGCCCGTGGAAAGGAGCGCGGCCTGGTGCGAAAGCAGGCCGATCTTGAGCGCGGGGTCGGCGCCCCGGAGCCAGACCTCGAAGCCCGGGGTCATCTGCGGCCCACGAGGATGAGGGTGGTGGGGATGGCGGCGCACTCGTCGAAGGCCGCCAGCCAATCGTCCGAGGCATAGGCCGGCGCGCGGCTGGCGGGCGGCTCCTCCAGGCGCTCGACGGCCAGCCCGGCGGCGCGGAAGGCGTTGAACCACGCGCTCACGGGCCAGGCGCGGCTGGCGATGGGCGCGCCCTCGCCGGAGGGCTGCGCGCGCACGTCGTCGACGGGCCGGAAGTAGCTGGGCAGGAAGCGCCCCCAGGTCTCCGAGCCATCCTCCTCCTCCACGCTCACCCACTCGCCGTTGTAGACGGGGTGGACGGTGGAGAGCACCAGGCGGCCGCCGGGCCGCAGCCACCGCGCCGCGCGCCGCACCTGCGCGAAGGGGTCGGCCAGGAACTCGAAGGCGTGCGAGCTGGTGACAAGGTCGAAGCTCGCCCCCGGCGCCTCGAAGTCCTCGATGGCGCACCGGCGGAAATCCACCTCCAGCCCCGCGCGCGCGGCGTCCTGCCGGGCATAGGCCAGCTGGGCATCGGAGATGTCGATGGCCGTGCAGCGGAGCCCTTGCCGGGCCAGCCAGAGGGAGTTCTGCCCCTCGCCGCAGCCCAGCTCGAGCGCGTCCATCCCGGGCCTCAGCGGCGGCAGGAGGCGCAGTTCGCGCTCGCCGGCCAGGAGCGGGCCGTAGTGGAAGTCGTCCGCCGCGATGCGCGTGATGGCGCGGTAGTCCCCGGCGATGGCGTCCCAATACTGCCGTTGCGGGTTCATGGGAGCCTGCCGGCGGCCTGGGCGCGGCGGTAGAGGTGCCAGAGGATGATGGATTTGCCGTCGTCGAGCGCGCCCGCGTCGATGGCCGCGTCGATCTCCCCGGCCGTGAGGGCCACGGGGCGGAGGTTCTCGTCGGTGTCCAGGCGCTGGCCGTCGGGCTCGGCCTTGAGCTCGGCGTAGAAGTGCCAATGCACCTCGTCGCAATAGCCGGGGGCGGGGAGGGACTTGCCCAGGGGCGTCAGGGCGAGCACCTCGTGGCCGCTCTCCTCGCGCGTCTCGCGGCGGGCGGCGGCCTCGGGCGCCTCGCCGGGCTCGATGCAGCCGGCCACGCACTCCAGGAGCGTGCGCTCCACGGCCTTGCGGTACTGCCGCACGAGGACGAAGCGGCCGTCGGGCAAACGCCCCAGCACGCAGACGGCGCCGCGGTGGCGGAGCACCTCGCGCGTGGTCTTGCGCCCGTCGGGCATCTCGATGTCCAGGATGTCCACGGTCAGCGCGCGCCCCTCGAAGATGCGGCGCGTGCCGAGGGTCTTCTCCCGCATGGGGTCTTCGGCCATGGCTCACTCCATGTTCAGGCGGCGCTCGACGGCGGCGGAACGCTTGCCGCCCAACGCCACGCTCTTGACGTAAAACTCCGCGGCGATCTCCCGCTTGGGGTCGGCCACCGGCATCCGCAGGAAGGCCACGGCCATGTTGAAATAGGGCCGCGGATCCTTCGGGCGGCGCTTCATCGCGGCCTCGAGCAGGCGCGTGGCCTCCTCCGGCCGGTTCTTGGTCAGGAAGGCCCCCGCGCCCACCAGCTGCGCCTCGAAGCCGGCCTCCGCGCCCTGCGGGATGGAGCCGACGATCTCCAGCGCGTCGTCGGGCCGCCCTTGCAACAGGCGCAGCCGCGCCAGCAACAGCATGAAACCGTGGTGCTCGGGCCACTTGACGGCGTTCTTCGCCAGCGCCGGCTCCAACAGGTCGATGCGCTTGGCCTCCCACATCCCGCGGCATGCGGCGTAGGCCTCCTCGGCGGCGCGGGCGTCGCGCTCGGCCTCGGCCTTCGCGGCGGCGTCGGCCTGGGCTTTGCGGCGGGCGGCCTCGCGGGCGCGCGCCTCGGCCTCGGCCTGGCGCTGGCGGAGCAGGAGGGCCTCGGCCTCCTGGCGCTGGCGCTCGGCCTCCTGGGCCTCGCGGCGGGCGCGTTCTTTGGCGGCGGCCTCGGCCCGCTCCTGGGCGACGGCCTTCTCGAGGGTCTCGACGGCCAGCCGGGCGCGATCGGCCTGGGCGCGGGCCTGGGCCACGGCGGCCTCGTCGGCCCGGACGTGCGCCTGGGCGGCGTCGAGCGCCTCGTCGGCGCGGCGGCGGGCCTCGGCGGCGGCCTTGGCGCGGGCCTCGGCGGCGTCCTCGTCGCGCTCGGCGCCCGGCACGGCGGCGGCGGCGAAGAGGCCGCCCCCCTGCGCGTGGGCCTTGGCCGAGGAGAGGGCCTGCGCGGCCTCCTGGAAGGCCTTGCGCGCGGCCTCGTCGGCCTGGGCGGCGGCGGCCAGCGCCCGCTCGGCCTCCACCACGCGCAGGCGGGAGGCCCGCTGGCGCTTCTCGGCGGCGTCGAGCGCGGCCTCGGCGGCGGCCAGGTCGCGCCGGGCGGGGGGCAGCTGCTCGGCCAGGGTCGGCGGCTTGGGCGGCTCGTAGAGGCGCTCCTTGGCGGCCTTTTCCTCCTCGGCCTGGGCCAGCTGGGCGCGTTCCTCGGCCAGGCGGCGTTCCAGCTCGGTGGTGTCGGTGACGGCCTGGCGGACGTCCAGCACCTCGGCGCGCTCCAGCGCCAGCGCGTCGAGCATGGAGAGGCAGTGGAACTTCTTGATGCGCATCGGCGCCCACGCGCTGCCGGAGGTGTCCTCGCGCGCCTCGATCTCCTCGATGAGCGTCTGCGCCCGGCGGAAGAGGCGGATGGCCTCCTCGGTGTCGTCGCGCTCCGCCGCCTCCTGGGCCTGGGCGATGACGCGGTTGGGCTCGCGCAGGCTCTCGGCCACGCGCGTGGCCAGGGCCGCGGCCCGCTCCTCCTCGCTTTCGCCGAAGGGCCAGATCGCCGCCGCCGGCCCCGCCAACAGGGCCGCGAGCGCCGCGGCCGCCCAAATCCTGCTCATGCTTCGCTCCTCTCTTTCCAAGGCTCCACGTGGATTGTCACGATCGCGTCCGGGCCGAACTCCGCGCGCAGCGCCCGCTCCACCCCGCTGGCGATGGCGTGGCCCTCGCGCACGGTCATCGCCGGGTCCACCCGGAAATGCATCTCGATCACCGCCACGCTCCCCACCCGGCGGCTCCGCAGGTGATGGGGCTCGGAAAGCCCCGGCACCGCGTGCACCAGCTCCAGGATGCGCGCGTTCTCGGCCGGCGTCATCCCCTGCTCGGCCAGCTTGTCGAGCGCGTCGCGCACGATGTCCCAGGCAATCTTCAGCAGCACCAGCCCCACCGCCGTCGCCGCCAGCGGGTCCAGCGCCGACCACTTGCCCCCGAAGAGCGCGCCCGCGCCCGCGCCCGCCGTCGTCGCGATGGAGGAGAGTGCGTCGCTGCGGTGGTGCCAGGCGTTCGCCAACAGCGCGTCGTTCCCCGTCCGCCGCGCCACCCGCACCGTCGCCTGATACAGCCACTCTTTCACCGCGATCGAGACCGCGCCGGCCCACAACGCCACCATCCCCGGCCGCGCCGGCGGCTCCCCCCACGCCAACGCCCGCCACAGCGCGTGCGCCCCATGGAAGGCGATCGCCAGGCCCACCGCGCACAGCGCGATCCCCACCACCGCCGCCGCCAGCGTCTCATACTTCCCATGGCCGTAAGGATGGTCCCCGTCCTGCGGGCGCCCAGCCAGACGCATCCCCACCAACACCGCGAAATCCGTCGCGAAGTCGCTCGCCGAATGCGCCGCGTCCGCCACCATCGCCGCCGAGCGCCCCACCACGCCCGCCGCCAGCTTCGCCGCCGTCAGCGCCACGTTGACCCAAACCGAGAGCCACGTGACGCGGTTCGCCAGCGCCACCCGTTCCTCGTTCGTCAGCCGTTCGCCCTTCATGGCCCCACATTGTACCAAACCGCCGCGCGGGCGGCACCGCGCCGCGGGCCCCCGGCCTCAACGCAGGGCGGGGCCGGGGAGGGCCTCCCGGCGGGCCTCGTGGGCGCGGAGGGCCAGCCCGCCGAACAGGAAGAGGAACTCCATCGTCAGAAGGGCCGCCAGCCCCGGGCGGGCCTGCAGCTCGAGGACGGCCCAGGGCAGGGAGAGCCCCGCCTCGGAGGCGAGGTCGACGAAGTGCAGCAGCGCCGCGTTCAGCCGGTTGATGGGGATGGAGGCCCACGGCGCCAAAAAGCCCACGCACGCGCTGACGCACCCGCCCCAGACCACCAGCACCGTGAGCGCCGGCAAAAAGAGGTTGAGCAACAGCCCGATGACGGAAAGGCGCATGAAAAACGCCAGGCAAAGCGGGATGGAGGCCAGCCACGCCGACAGGCTCAGCCCCAGCGCCAACGCCAGCCCGCGCCGGAGCCACACCCCCAGCGGCGCGGGCCCGGGCGGGAGCGCCTCGCGCGGCGGCACGCGCAACAACCGCCCGAAGAGCCCCGCCAACGGCATCATCCACAGCAAAATCCCGCCCATGACGGCGAAGGAAAGCAAGGCTCCCACGTCCGCGATGAGCGCGGGCTCCCACACCAAGACGGCCGCGGCGGTGAAGGCCAGCGCGCACGCGGCGTCGGGCCGGCGCCAAAAGCAGGGGGCCAGGCACCACGCCAGCGCCATCACCGCCGCGCGCACCGCCGGCGGCGGCGCCCCCACCAACAGCACGTAGAAAATCAGCGCGGGCGCCAAGAGCAACGCCCGCACGCGCAACCCCAGCCCCGTCCAGGAGAGCAACCCCACCAGGAGCGCCGCCACGATGCCCACGTGCAGGCCCGAGATGGAGAGGACGTGGATGATCCCGGCGTCGGCGTAAAGCTGCCGGGCCTCGTGCGGCAGGCGCAGATCCGAGCCCAACGTCATGGTGCGCACGTAAAGCGCCTCGCGCGCGGTCACGCCCAGCATCAGGTTCCGCCCCAACCGCTCGCGCAGGCCCGCCAGCCACGCCCGCAGGCCGGGGCGCGCCGGCGCCGGGGCCAGGAGGCGCGCGCCCTCGGGGCGGACGGAGAGGGTGAAGCGGCCGCCGCGCGTGGACACGCGGTGGAGCTTGCCCGCGACGGCCCACCGCTCGCCGGCGGCGGGAAAGGCGCGGGCCTTGTCGTACCAGCGGACGGCGAAGTCGAGCCCCGCGGCGGGCGTGCCGTCGGCCAGGCGGGCGTCGCGCGCGGTGAAGCGGCAGTAGGGCCCGCCGCGACGGCGCTCGACCACCGCGCGATCCTCGCCCACCGTCAGCGTCAGATCCAGCGGCTCCCCGGCCTCCATGCAGCGCCCGACCTCGGCGCGGACGTGGGCGTGGCGCCCGTGCGCCAGCGCGGCACGCCAGCCGAGGAGGCACGCGCAGGCCAGGCAGAGCAGGAGCGAGGCCCAGCGCAGGCGCGCCCAGGTCAGAAAGACGCACGCGGTGGCCGCGCCCAGCCAGACCCACGCCCCGCCGAGGAAGTAGCCCAGCGCGGCGCCGGCGACGAGGGCGGCGCACCAGCCATTGAGGGGGCGGTGGCGGAGGATGGCGTCCTGGAGCATCAGCGGGGGGCGAGGGCGCGCGAGGCGTAAGGGTCGTCGGGGTGGCGCAGGAGGGCGTCGCGGACGGTGGCCTCGGGCACGCCGAAGTAGCGCGCGAACTGGGCGGGGGTGAGGGGGTGGCGGCGGGCGAGGGCCAGGAGGGCGGCCTCGGAATAGGGCTCAGGGGGGGCGGCATGGGCGGCGTGCTGCTCGCGGGCGACGGCGGCGAAGAGGCGCCGGAGGTGGGCGAGGGCCTCGGGCGGCTCGTCGCGGACGGCGGCGTCGGCGGGGGGGCGGACGGCGGAGTTGACGGTGGCGGTGTCGGGGCGGAGGGCGGCGGCGAGGGGGAGGACGGCGTTGAGCTGCCCGGGGGCGTCGTTGAGGCCGGGGAGGGCGAAGAACTCGAGGTCGAGCTTGCCGGGGAATTGGGCGCGGAAGTCGAGGAGGCCCTGGTAGACGCGCGCGAAGGTGAGGCCCGGGTGGGGGCGGACGGTGGCGCGGAAGGAGGCCTCGTCCCAGAAGTGGAGGGAGACTTTGACGCGGTCGGCCAGGCAGGCGGCGTCGCGCACGGCCGGATCCCAGAGGAGGGCGCCGTTGCTCATGAGCAGGGAGGGGCGGCCAAGGGCGCGGATGCGCGCCAGGACGTCGCCGAAATGGGCGTGGAGGGTGGGCTCGCCGCCGCCGCAGAGGGTGAGGACGTCGGCCTGCTCGCCCGTCGCGAGCCAGGCGTCGAGCTCGGCGAGGACGTCGCGGAGGGGGACGTAGTCGCGACGCTCGAGGGTGGTGGCGGGGGTGGGGCCGAGCTGGCAGAAGACGCAGTCGTAGCAGCAGGTCTTCATCGGCACGAGGTCGATGCCAAGGCTGCGGCCGTAGCGGCGGGAGGGGACGGGTCCGAAGAGATACATGGCGGTGCGGGGGTCGGAAATCGGCGGAGGGCGCGCTCACTTGCCGCCGGCGCCCTTCTTGAGGAGGGGGCGCTGGCGCAGCTGGCGGCGGGTCTTGATGTCCTCGGGGTTCTCGGACATCTCGGCGTAGTCCTTGGCGTAGCGGCTGGTCTCGTCGGCGGGCGGGGGGGTGGTGACGGCGGCGCGCTCGGCGTCGTTGCCGGGCCACGGGGGCCAGTCTTGGGTGAAGGTGTAGGCGGCCTTGGAGAGGCCCAGGCCCCACATCTCGAAGTAGGGGGTGAGGTCGCGCTGGACGGCGCGGCTCCAGGCACAGCAGAGCTTGTCGCCGACGGCCTCGGCGGGGAGCTTGTCGTTCTTGCCGTAGACGGTGTGGTAGACGCTCTCGACGCCGAACTGCTCGGCCAGGATCATGTAGAAGACGAGGCGCTCGGGGACGGAGGCCTTCGTCCAGAGATCCGGGGTGCCCTTGGCGAGCTTGTCGAGGGCGGTGGGCCAGGCCCAGCTGCGGAAGGCCCGGAAGGGGGTGCCGTTGAGGAGGTTCATGGTGCAGGTGGAGTAGAAGTTGTTGACGACCTCGGTGTCCCCGGGGAGGGAGAAGATGGTGGCGCGCCCGCCGTCGTCCATGTTGTGGCCGATCTCGTGGAGGGCGCCCCAGGAGCCATTCTTCTGGAGGCTCTCGAGGTTGACCATGCCCGCGCCCCAGCCCTGGCACATGATGGGATAGCCGGAATGGCCCGCGCCGATGGAGATCTGCGTGTCGTCGACGATGCGCATGGGGGTGGCCTTGGGCTCGTTCTCGCGGGTGGGGGTCTTGATGGCGCGGGGGGCGCGCGGGTCCTGCGGCACCTCCTCCTGGGCGATCTCGGCGACGCCGTAGCGGTTGGTCTCGGCGTCCCTCTCGGCGCGGGCGGCGCGGACGAGCTCCTCGGTGTCAGGCGGGGCGGAGGGGTTCATCTGGACGAGTTTTTTGTCGAGGACGCCCCACTCGCGCCTGGCGCCGCGGTAGTTGTCGGCCTCGGAGTCGGTGGGGAGGCCGTGGCCGGAGAGGCGGAGCATGAGGGCGGCGGCCTTGCCCCACCACTGCGCCAGTGCGGTCATCTCCTTGATGTGGCGCACGTGCTTGGATTCGACGGTGAGGATGACGGTCTTGGTCTGGATCTCGGCCCACGGCGCGGGGTGCTTGGAGAGGGTCTCCACCCAATCCTCGTCGGTGTCGATGCCCAGGCGGAACCACGGCATCTGCACGCAGCCGGAGACCTCCACGTCCATCGGGCGCTTGCCGCCGCTCCACTTCAGCCAGAGCACGCCGCCCAGGACGTGACCGATCTCCTCGCGCTTCTTCTCGATGCGGAAGGTGCGCACCATGTCCGGCCAGCGCCACAGGGGCCGGTTGTCGGTGATCTGCTGCCAGCCCATCTTCACCTTCATCAGGTTGATCGGCTGCGGGTCGTAAGGGTCGTCGAGCGGGTTGCCCTCCTCGTCGAGCGGGCAGATCTTCGGGTCCAGCTTGTCGCTGTGGCAGCCGATCTGCGCGGTGAGCGTGCCGGTGAGGCTCCCGCAGTCGAGGGTGATGACCTCGCCCGGCGGCACGTACAGCCCCGTGCTGACCCAGCCGCCCTCGCCGGGGTAAAGGCGCACCTTCTTGCGCACGCGCTCGGCGTCCTCGGGCACCTTGCCGGGCCACAGGTCGGCGGACTTCGCGGGGTACAGCTCGTCCATCGGCAGGCTCTGCGCCTTCCAGCTCTGGTAACGCACCAGCAGCAGCTCCAGCGGCCACTTGATGCTGACGCCGTGGCTGGGCCCGCAGAGCACCTCGCCGCCGCGGCGGTAGAGCAACTCCTCGAGCGCGGCCTTCAGCTGGCGGGCGTCCTTCGCCACGCCGCCGCCCTCGGCGGTGGAGGAGTTGAAGACGCGCATGGCCTCGATGTACGCCACCATCCCCTGGCCCGTCTGGCCCGTCGCCTTGCCCCCCACGCCGTCCCCGGCCAGGCCGCCGCCGTCGTCCGCGTACCTCTCCTCCGCCGCCTTCTGGTCGATCTCCAGGCGCTGGATGGCGTCGAACCACGGCCCCACCTTCCGCGCCACCTCCTTCATCCGCTCGCGCTCCTTCAGCTCCGCGCGGTACTCCGCGGCAGTCGGCAGGCGCCCGCCCTCCTGCACCGACACCTTCCGGTCGTAATCGAGCTTCTCGATGACGTGCCCATGCGAATCGGTCTCCACCGGCCCCGCGTCGCGGAACGTCAGCTGCGCCCACGCCGGGCACGCCGCCGCGCACGCGGCCGCCAACAACAACCCTCTCATCGCCCGTCCTCCTTCCCGGCCTCATCCCAGGCCACCGTCACGAAACCCTGCGCCGCCCCGCGGCCGCGCCCGGCCAACAATGCGTCGCGCACCTGCCGCAAGGCGGGCGTCTCCGCCCCCGCGGGCTCGAACCGCGCCGCCGTCGCCACCCGCCCCGCCGCGTCCAGCTCCACCCAAAAGACGCACCGCCCCCGCCCCTCCGGCCGCGGCGCGGAAGCCCGGAAGCCGGCCTCCGCCAACGCCGCGGAGGGCCGCACCCGCGCCTCCCTTGGCGCCGGCGCCGCCGCCAGGGCCTCGGCCGCCGGCGGGAGCGCCGCCGCCCCCACCCCGCGCCCCGCCGCGCGCGGCCGCGGCAGCGCCCCCAGCGGCCCCAACGGCAGGGGATCGGGCTCGGGCAGGCGCGGCGCCAGCGAGATGCCGATGTCCGCGTCGCCCAACGCCCCGGCCAGGCGGCGCACGTTGCCCAGGCGCCGGAGCTCCTCGGCCTGCGCCGCCGTCGCCGCCACCAGCCCCAGGCTCGGGCGCGGCAGGGCGTAGCGCGCCGCGGGGCCCGCGCCGGGCCGCCCCACGAAGGCCGCGACGGCCTGCGCCAGGGCCAGCGCCGCCACCGCCACGATGAGCGCCGGCGCCCACCAGAAGAGCAGGGCGCGCCACGCGGGCGAGCGCCGGCGGCGTTGCGCGCGGTAGTGGCGGATGCGCTTGCGCCGCCGCTCAATGTTCAGCCGCCGTGCCATCGCGCTCCTCGGGCGTCGCCACCAAGTTCACGCGCCGCACGCCACAGGCCTGCAGGCGCCCCACCCAGTCGAGCGTCTCGCGGTAGGTCACCGCCGCGTCGACGATGAGGTTCACGGCCTCGCCGGGGCGCACCCGCCCCAGGGCCTCGAGCTCGGAGGCGTTGTCGGAGGAGTAGCTCCCCTCGTCCAACAGCAGCACCGTCACCTCGCCGCGGGTGGGCGAGGCCACGCGGCGCACCACCGCGGTGGGCAGGCGCGCGGGCAGGCCGTCGGAGAGCGAGGCCTGGGTGAGGTCAACGACGCGCCCGGGCTGCACCAGCGTGGCCTGGCCGAGCGCCCAGAGCAACACGCCCAGGGCCATCAGCGTCAGCCACGGCGCGAGCATGAGGAAAGAGCGCGCCACGCGGTTGTTCGGCCAGCGCTTGCCGGCGAAGGTGTGCCGCTCCCAGATGTAGGGGCTGGGGAGGCCGCGCTCAGGCTTCGGCGCCATGTTCGGCCTCCTCGGGCTCGGGGTTGCGCGCCAGGTAGTCAAGCGTCAGGGCCACGCAGGAATCCATGTGCAGGCTCAGCGCGTCGGTCTTGGAGACCAGGACGTAGTGCCCCGCGTAGCACAGGCACGCGCCGATGAGCCCGGCGATGGCGCAGGAGAGCGCCCCGGCGGCCGCGCGCACCGCCGCGCCGGGCTGCACCAGGGGCGCGGCCGCGTCGATGGCCGTGAGGGCCGCGTAGCCGCCCACGAAGGCGCCGATCAGCCCGAAGAGCGGCAGGATCTGCGCGAAGAGCGAGAGGAGCATCGTGCGCCGCTCCAGGCGCGAGAGCTCGGCGTGGGCCGTCGTCGCGAGGATCTCGCGCAGGTGGCGCTCGTCGCTCTCGCGGTGGGCGATGGCCTCGGCCACGAGGGCGGCCAGGGGGCCGGGCGTCTCGTCGCAAATGGCCTGCGCCTCGTCGGTCTGGCCCTTGTCCAACACGTTGAAGACGCCCTGCAGGAAGTCCTGCGGGTCGATGGCGATCTTCCTCAGGCGCAACAGCCTGTCCAAGAAGACGATTGCCGCCGCCACCGTCAGCGCCACCGTCGCCCAAAAGCAGATCCCGCCTTCCCAAACCATGCTCATGCCCGTTTCCTTTCCGCTTGGCAGACCGCCTCGATCGCCGCGCTGCGCCACCGCGCCGGGTACTCCCGGCATTGCCGCGGCCGCGCCGCGTGGACCCGGCACAGATTGTCCGCGCCCAGGAAGACGCACGGCCCCTCGGGGTCGCCCGCCAAGGCCAGGCCCGTGCGCCCCGGCGCGAGCGTCGTGTAGGCGTTCACGAAGTCGCGCTCGCCCATCCCCAACGCCGCCGCCAGGCGCGACACGTCCGCCTCGTCCACGCGCACCAGCCCCGGCACGCGGCAACAAGCCCCGCACCGCCGGCAGACAAAGCTCTCCGCCCGCGCTTCCATGGCGCCCCCATTATACCAAAAAGCGCCCCGGTCAAAGGCGCAGCAACGCGCGCAGCCGCCCCTCCGTCTCCGGCGAGACGGGCAGGCGCCCCAGGAAGATGCCGGGCTTCGGCGCGCCGTGGAAGTCGCTCCCCACCGAAGGCACAAGGCCCAGGCGCCTGGCGATGCGCAGCAACCCCACCGTCGTCTCCGCGCCATAGGTGGAATAGAAGCACTCCATCGCCTGAAGCCCCAGGTCGCGCAAGGCGGCGATCTTGGGCTCGAGCGCCGCGAGGTCGGGCTCCAGGCTGAGCGGATGGGCCATCACCGCCACCCCGCCCGCCGCCCGCACCATCGCGATGCAATCGGCGGGCGAATAGCGGAAACGGTCGCGGTAACACAGCGCACCCTTGCCGAGATAACGCGCGAAGGCATCCCTCACGTCTGCGGCGAACCCCTTGGCCACGAGCGCCTGGGCGAAGTGGACGCGGCTGACGAGTTCGTCCCCCGCGAAGGCGCGGACCTCCTCCCATGAAAGCGGGATGGCGTTGTCCTGAAAGGCCTTGAGGATGGCCTGGTTGCGGGCCGCGCGGCCGCCGAGGAGCGCGCCGAACCTCGCCGCAAGCGCCGCGTCGTGCGGGTCGAAGGCGAGGCCGACGAGATGGAGCTGCCCCTGCGGCACCTCCGCCGAGAGCTCGATGCCCGGCACGCCGACGAGGCCGACCCTCCCGCATTCATCCAGGAAGTCATCCACCCCCTTGGCGCAATCATGGTCGGTCAGCGCCATCACGTCCAGCCCCGCGGCCTTCCCGGCCCGCGCGAGCTCCCGCGGCGAGAGGCTCCCGTCGCTGGCCGTCGAATGCGTGTGCAGGTCGATCATGGCACAAAGGCCTGTTTTCCGTATTTGGAGAAGTAGTGGTAAATGCTCCGCTCGGCGATGGGGAGGCAACGCGCCTCCATCTCGGCCTGCGTCCACTCAGGCACACGAAAGTAGAAGGTCCCGCGGTTGAATTGGGTTCCTTCAAGAAAGAGGTGTTCTTGGTTGAGCTCGCCGAACATGGCGATGGTACGGACGCGGTCGAGAATGGAGAGGTCGTCGGCGAAGTCACACCCGTCGCCGAAACAGACAAAGGGGAAGATGGCCTCGTGGAGCATCCGCACACGAAACCCGATGACGTTTTTGCCGAGGCGCTCGATGGCGTTGCCTTGGGCTTGGCGCGGCTTGCCTTCGCGGGCGCGGAGGTCATTGGTGCCTTGGTTCTTTTTCTCCGCGATCAAAATGGGATAATGCTTTTTGTCTTTCCCTACGAGGGAGAGGATGCCGCCGTCCGGGGTCATAAAGGAGGTCTCGTGGCATTGGCAGAAGGAAACCTCGGGGAAACGTTGGCGGAGATCGTCGAGGAGGGGAGCGAGCATTTCGCGTTTGGCCCAATGGAAGGTGAGGGCCGGATAACGCTCCTCAAGTCTGTCGCAAACGTTGAAGACGGCATTCAGCAACGTCGCATCCTGGCGTTTGGAGGTTGTGTTGATGACGGTTCCCGCGCGGGTTTTGCGGAGGCGTGTTTTATCGGACATCGCTTTTCTCCAGCAGGAAGAGGTACTCCGTGAGCTTGATCGGGCGGGAGGCAAGGTTCCGGCAGCCGCGGAAGGTATTGTATTCCGTGGCGAAAGGGGTGACGGAACCTAGCTGGGAGAGCTCAGACATGAAGGTTTCGCGGGGGATGAAGCCCTCGGAGTTGTAGGAGATGAGAAGGTGGGTGGCAGGGCAATCGCGGATGAGTGTAAAGAGGGCGTCCTGCGCCTCAGGGCGCTTGTTGTAGCGGGAGCGGTTCCAGTCGGTGGGGATGCCGCTGACACGGCTCACGGCAACGGGCGGTTTGCCGGTGACAAGCAGGTTGAGCATGAAGTAGTTGGAGCCGTAGGGATGTTGGTTGTAGGGCGGGTCGAGATAGGCGAGGTCGACGGCCGGCATCGCCTTGGCCAAGGCGTTCGCGTCCCCACGGCAGACATCGACATCGCACTCAAAGTTGGAGAGGACTGGCAATTGAAGGCGGACTTCCCCGAGGATGCGCTGAAGCGCGTTGCGCCCCTCGCCGCCATAACACCCGATACCTTGGCGGTTTTTGTAAAACCCCTTGAAAACGCCGGAGGTGTTGTTGTGGACGGAGGCCTCCGCGAGCAACGGGGCCAAGAGCAAGTCCCTGAACGCCGGAGGGACGGCCTCAACGGCCCGTCGGGCGGAATCAAGGTAGATGGCGTTGCGCCGGGTGTAGAAGACGCGGTCTTCGGGCGTGATGGCGGCCTCGTCCTTGGGCGCATACGCGGCCGTGATGGGGCCCGGAGCCCAATCTCGCTCGATGGTCTCGAGCACGGTAGCATAGACTCGGCGCAGGACAGGCCAATCGACCTCGGAGGCATTGGCGAGGTAACAACGGGCAATGACTTCCGCGTAGGCCTCCAAGTCGTTGGAGAGTAGATAGGACGCGTGCTGTTTGAGATAACGGGAGACCACGCCGCTCCCGGCGAAAAGGTCGGCCACGCGCAGTTTGCCGCGCCCCAATCGCCGTTGCACTTGCGCGATGGCCTTGCCCAAGAACGGGAGCAAGGCCCGCTTGTTGCCAAGATAGGTCACTAGCTGTTTGGTCAGATAATCCTCTGACTCAAACAAGGGCAAACTTTCTTGGCGGGCGAACATCAGTGGAGTTTGTAGGCGGCGGTGACGGCCTCGGGGGCGGTCTTGGCGAAGAAGGAGGCGATGGCGGTGTCGTAGTCGGCGGTGTGGGCGAAGGCCTTCTTCATGAGGTAGAAGCGGGTGTCGAGGCCGAGGGTGCCGTTGTGCTCGGCGAGCTCCTTGGCGAGGCGGGGGTAGTCGGCCGGGTCGGTGACGGAGGCGACGCGGAGGTAGTTTTTGGCGGAGGCGCGGACCATGCAGGGGCCGCCGATGTCGATGTTGGTGCGGGCCTGCTCGGGGGTGACGCCGGGGATGGCGACGGTGTGCTTGAAGGGGTAGAGGTTGACGACGACGAGGTCGATGGGGGCGGCGTCGAGGCGGCGCATGTCGGCCTGGTGGGCGTCGTTGTAGGTCTCGGAGAGGAGGCCCATGTAGATCTTGAAGTCGAGGGTCTTGACGAGCCCGCCCTGCATCTCGGGCTGGCCGGTGTAGTCGGAGACGGCCTGGAGGCGGCCTTCCTGGCCGGGCTTGAGGAGGGCCTGGATGGCTTTGTGGGTGCCGCCGGTGGAGAGGATGACGAGCTCGGGGCACGACTCGAGGAGGGCGGGGATGAAGGCGTCGAGGCCGGTTTTGTCGGAGACGGAGATGAGGGCGCGGCGCAGGGGGATGCGGTTGTCGATGTCTTGGACGATGTTGAGCATGGGGGGCTCCTTTCTCGGTCAGGGGAGTTCGCCGGCGAGGCCGTGGTGGCGGCAGTGGTCGATGGCGGCTTGGAGGACTTGCTTGTTGAGGGGGATGAGGGCGGGCTTCTTGGCGAAGGAGCGCTCGAGGGCCTCGACGAGGGCGTGCTGGGGGATGCCCAGGGCCTCGAGGGCGATGAGCCCGCCGAGCATGGCGACGTTGGCGGCCTTGGGGACGCCGGCGGCGGCGGCGATGTCGATGGCGGGGATTTGGACGACGCGGACGCCTTCGGGGATCTCGGCGGGGTCGACGCGCACGGTGGCGTCGACGAGGGCCAGGCCGCCGGGGCGGACGGTGTGCAGGTGCTTGCCGCAGGCGGCCTGGTTCATCACCACCAGGAGCTCGGGGTGCTCGACGGCGGGCGCGCCGATGAGGTGGGTGGAGGTGACGACGGTGCATTGGGCGTCGCCGCCGCGCTGCTCGGGGCCGTAGCTGGGCAGCCAGGTGGTCTCCAGGCCCAGGGCGCGGGCGGCGTCGGCCACCACGAGGCCGAGGGAGAGGATGCCCTGCCCGCCGAAGCCGGTGAACTTGAAGTGGCGTTCCTTGACCTCGGCGGCCTCGTGCCGGGGGGCTTCGCGGCCGTCGTCGCCGAAGAAGTCGGCGAGCCTGACCCAGGGTTTGGGCTCGGGGCGGGCGGGGGCCTCGGCGGAGCGGTCGCGCAGGCAGCCGAGGGGATATTCCTTCTCCATCTGCTCGATGACGAACTTGGCGGCGTCGAGCGGCTTGAGGCCGACGCTGGTGGGGCAGGGGGAGAGGATCTCGACGAAGGTGTAGCCCTTGCGGTCGCGCTGGATCTCGAGGGCGTGGCGGATGGCCTTGCGCGCCTGCATGATGCGCGCGGTGTCGGCCACGGAGACGCGCTCGACGTAGACGGGCAGGCGCAGGCTGTTGACGAGCTCGCAGAGGTGGAGCGGCATGCCGTCGGTGGCGGGGTTGCGCCCGAGGGGCGAGGTGGTGGTCTTCTGGCCGATGAGGGTGGTGGGGGCCATCTGGCCGCCGGTCATGCCGTAAATGGAGTTGTTGACGAAGAAGACGGCCATGTGCTCGCCGCGGGCGGCGGCCTGGAGGGTGTGGCCCAGGCCGATGGCCGCCAGGTCGCCGTCGCCTTGGTAGGAGATGACGATGGCCTTGTCGCGCAGGCGGCTGATGGCGGTGGCCATGCTGGGGGCCTGGCCGTGGCCGGCGCTGACGCCGCCGACGTCCCAGTAGTAGTAGCCGAAGACGGCGCAGCCGATGGGGTTGACGATGACGGTGCGGTCTTGCAGGCCCAGCTCCGTGTAGGCCTCGGAGAGGAGTTTGTGGACGATGCCGTGGCCGCAGCCGGCGCAGTAGTGCGTGGTGCGCGTCTCCGAGCCGGAGCGGCGGAAGACGGGGAACATCCCTTTTGTCTCAAGCACGTTGTCCATCACAGGGCCTCCTTCACCGTGCGCACGATGTCCGTCACCGCGATGAGCATCCCGCCCATGCGGTTGATGAGCCCGATCTCGGCCAGCTTCCCGGCCTTGGCTAGGTGGAGCGTGGCGTCGTCGCGGAATTGCCCCGCGCTCATCTCCACCGTCCAGAGCTTCTTGCCGGCCAGCGGCAGGAGCGCGTCGATGGGGAAGGGCGAGAGGGTGATGGGGCGGAAGAGCCCGGCCTTCACCCCTTGCGCGCGCAGGGCGTCGACCGCGCTGCGGGCCGTGCGCGCGCTGGAGCCGAAGGCCAGGAGCACGGCCTCGGCGTCGTCGCACCGGTACAGCTCGGCGCGCTGGAACGCGCGGTCCATCTTCCTGTATTTTTCCTGCAGGTGCAGGTTCATCGCCTCCTGCGCCGGCGCGTCGAGATAGATGGAGGTGAGCAGGTTGCGGCGCGTCTCCTGGGTGCCCTGGGTGGCCCAGGCCGCGGTGTCCACGGGCTTGGCCTCCTCCTTGGGCAGGCGCAGGGGCTCCATCATCTGGCCCAGCTGGCCGTCCGCCAACACGATTGCCGGCGTGCGGTACTCAAAGGCCTTCTCGAAGGCCAGCATCGTCAGGTCGCACATCTCCTGCACGCTCCCGGGCGCCAGCACGATGCAACGGTAGGAGCCATGGCCGCCGCCGTGCACCACCTGGCCGTAGTCGGCCTGCTCGGGGTAGACGTTGCCCAGGCCCGGGCCCGCGCGCATCACGTCCACGATCACCGTGGGGATGTCCGTCGCCGACATATAGGAGATGGCCTCCTGCATCAACGAGAAGCCCGGCCCGGAGGTCGCCGTCAGCGCCCGGCACCCCGCCGCCGCCGCGCCGTAAAGCATATACGCCACCGCGTCCTCGCTCTCCCCCTGCACGAAGACGCGCCCCGTGGCCGGGAAATACTCCGCGGCCTTGTGCGCCACCTCGCTCGCAGGCGTGATCGGATAGCCGAAATAACCCTCCGCGCCCGCGTAGAGCGCGCCGATCACCACGGCCTCGTTGCCCTTCACGAACTTCGTCATTGCGCGCCCCCTTTCCGGACGATGCGGATCGCGTAAGGCTCCGGGCAATTGTAGAAGCAAATGCCGCACCCCACGCACCCGGCGCCCTTGTACGCCACCGCCTTCACGCCGTAACGGTTGTAGGTCTCGGAAATCGCCAGGCACCCCTTCGGGCACGCCGCCACGCACCGCCCGCAACTCTTGCAGGCATCCGCCTCGATCGACGGGTACGGCCTCTCAAACTGCTCGTCCACAAGTCCTCCTTCCGGTCGCTGTGGGAACGACGCCGCCCGCCGGGCAAATCCCGGCACGCAACGCCCTTCAACGGAGCCTAGTCTAGCAAAACCCACGCCCAAAGACAAACCCGCCGCCCCAACCGGCCGAAACACCCCGAAAACTGGTGGCAAGGGTCGGGATCGAACCGACGACACGCGAATTTTCAGTCCGCTGCTCTACCAACTGAGCTACCTCGCCAGATGGCACCCCCAAGGAGAGTCGAACTCCTCTTACAGGCATGAAAAGCCCGTGTCCTAACCGATAGACGATGGGGGCGAAAACGCCCGGCGCGACTGGTGGCAAGGGTCGGGATCGAACCGACGACACGCGAATTTTCAGTCCGCTGCTCTACCAACTGAGCTACCTCGCCAGCGAAGCGTCAAGTGCCTTTCACAATACCAAAACCCCACCCCAAAACGCAAGCCCTTTTTTCGCGCGCCCCGAAAAGCGCGCGGCAACCCATTCCAGGACAACGCCTTGCGTCACTCCGCCGCCGGCGCCCCGCCCTCCGGCGCAGGCTCCGGCGCGGGCGCGGGGGCCTCCTCGGGAGGCGGCGGCAACGCCCCGCTGCGGCGCGAGGGGAGCGGTCGGCGCACCCGCTCCGGCGGCGCAGGCTCGCGCCCCGCCTCAATCTCGTCCGCCAAACGCTCCAACTCCGCCGCGCGCGCCCGCAGCCGCGCCGCACGCGCCTCCGCCGTCAACGCCGGCCCCCGCCGCGGGTGATGCCGCCCCATCCCCGGGGGCGGCGGCGCCGGCCGCGCCGCCGCGCAAGGCCCAGGCGCCGCGCACGCGCACGGCCCGCAGGCGCCTCCCGCCCCGCACCCACGCGCCACCGGGCGCGCCACGCACGCGCCATCCGCGCACACCTGCGCGACCGCCGCGCCGGCAACCGCCAGCGCCGCGAAGACAACCATTATCCGTCTCATCTCAAGTCCTCCTTTCGACACGGACAGCATAGCACACCCCCGCCGCCGATGGAAGCCCCGCGAAAGCCCGATATGGTATAATGCCGTCATGCAGGCTTACCTCATCAACCTCGACCGCTCCCCCGGGCGCCTCGCCGAGGCCGACGCGCAGCTCCGCGCCGCCGGCGTGGATTACGTCCGCGTCCCGGCGGTGGACGGCCTCGCCCTCACCCCCCAAGCGCGGCGCCGGGCGGTGAGCCGCCTGCGCTTTTGCCTCATCCACGCCGGGCCCCCGGACGCGGGGACGGTCGGCTGCGCCCTCTCCCATCAGGCCGTCTACCGCCAAATGACGGCGGGGGGCATCCCCCTGGCCGCGGTCTTCGAGGACGACGTGGAGATCCCCGATCCCGCGCGCTTCCGTGAGGCCCTGGCGCACATCGAGGCGACGGATGAACCCGCCGTGCCGACGGTCTGGCGCCTGGAGCGCCGCCCCGGCGAACCCGAAAACCTGCCCCCGGGGCTCCACCCGGTGACCGCCGCCTCGATGGGCGCCTATGCCTACGCGCTGAACCTGGCGGCGGCCAAGCGCCTGACGGCGCTCAACGGCCCGCCCATCGTCACCCTGGCGGACGATTGGCCGCGCTTCTCGCGGCTTGGCGTGCGCGTCTGGTCGGTGCGCCCCGAACCCTGCGGCCAAAGCGGCGCGGACTCGACGATTTCCGTGGCCCCCCGGCCCAAACGGGCCCGCTGGGGCTGGTACGCCGCCCTCTGGCGCGCCCGCCGCCGCGCCCTGCACGCCCTCGATTGGCTGGCCACGCGCCTGACGGGGAGATAGCCGTGCGGAAGGTCTACCTGCCGATCAGCCGTTTCACGCGCCTGGGCAACTGGCTCTTCCAGTACGCCGCGGCCTTCCCGCACGCGGACGCGGTCGCCTTCTGCGCCGCGACCCCAAGCGTCCGCGAGGCGCTGGCGGGACTCGGCGAGCTGTGGCCGGGCGCCGAGATCCTGCCCGCGCCGCCCGCGGGGATCCCGGTCTTCGAGGGGCGCGACCCCGCGTCCACGCCGTGGCCGGAGACGGCGGGCCCGCTCGTCGCCGACGGCCTGTTCCAGGACGTGCGCTGGCTCACCGAGGCCGCGCGGCGGCGCCTGGCCTGCCCGCCTGGCGTCGCCGCGGAACTCCGCGCCGCCCTCGCCGAGGCCTTCGCGGGGGGCGCGCCGGTGGGCGTGAGCGTGCGGCGCGGCGATTACCTGCGCCTGCCGCACCGCCACCCCTTCGTGGGGCGGGGCTTCCTGCGGCGGGCGCTCGAGGCCTTCCCCGAGGGGACGGGCTACCTGGTCTGCTCCGACGACCTCCCCTGGTGCCGGCGCTTTTTCACGCCGCGACGCTTCCCCGGGCGGCGCTTCTGGTTCGTGGAAGGGATGTCCCCCCTGCGCCAACTCTGGGCGCAGAGCCTGTGCGCGCACAACGTCATCTCCAACTCTTCCTTCAGCTGGTGGGGCGCCTGGCTCAACGCCACGCCCGGGCGGCGCGTCCTGGCGCCGACGCGCTGGTTCGGCCCGGGGTGCGGGCTCCCCGCCGATGCGCCGGGGCTCTCCTTCGCGGGCATGGAACGTCTGCCGCCGGGGCCCGACCCATGGTTGCCCATGGCCGCGGCGTTGGCGCGCGGGCGCATCGCGGCGGGGGATTGCCTGCGGGCGCTGGGGCTCCGGCGGCGCGTGCGGGAGGGCGAGCCATGAAGGCCTACCTCATCAACCTCGACCGCTCCCCCGGGCGCCTCGCCGAGGCCGACGCGCAGCTCCGCGCCGCCGGCGTGGCCTATGAGCGCGTGGCGGCGGTGGACGGGCGGGCGCTGGGCTGGGCCGGCCTGCGCGGGCGGGCCGCGCGGGGGCGTTTCTTCCTGGTGCATGGGCACTTCCCCTCGGTGGGGGAGGCCGCGTGCACGCTCTCGCACAACGAGGCCCTGCGGCGCCTGGCCGAGAGCGGCGAGGGCGCGGCGATGGTCTTTGAGGACGACGTGGCGCTCGACCCAGCGGCCTTGCGCGAGGCCCTGGCGGCAATCCAGGCGCGGCTCGACCCCGCGCGGCCGGAGATTTTCCTGCTCTGCGACCACGAGGGCACGGCGCGGGGCGCGGGGCGCGGCCTGGCGCCCGCCGGCGACGCCCATTTCGCGGAGGGCTACGTGGCGACGGCGGCCGCCGCGCGGCGCCTGTTGGCGCTGAACCAACCCGTTCGGGCGATGAACGACGCCTGGGGGCACTGGGCCCGGCGCGGCCTCACGGTGTGGAAGGCCTACCCGCCGGCCTGCCGCCAACGCGATGTGGTCTCGGACATCACGGGAGGGCGGCGCCCCAAACGCCGCGCCCGCTGGCGGTGGTACGTCGCCCTCTGGCGCCTGCGCGTGGCGTTGGGGCAGGCCCTCGACGGGCTTCTTTACAAGGTGTGCGGGCGATGAGACCGGTTTACCTTTACCTCACCCCCTTCTTCCCAGGGCCGGGCACCTGGCGCGGGGCCTTCTCGCTGGACTTCGTGCGGGCGCTGGCCGCGGAAGGGCGCTACGACGTGCGCATCTTCGTCCCCGGGCGCGGGCCCGACTACGACGTCGGCGGCGTGCGCGTCTGCCGCTTCCGCGAATGGCGCCTGCCCTCGATGATGTTCCCCCTTCTCTTCGCCCGGCACAACGGCCGCGCCTTCCTCCGCGCCCTCCGCGCCCGCGGCATCGACCCCGCGGCCGTCGCCGTCTGCCACGCCAACACCCCCTGCTACGGCCCCTACGCCCTCGCTCTCAAGGCCGCCAACCCCCGCGCCCTGGCCCTCCTCCACCACCACTTCCTCGACTCCTACGGCCTGGCCCTCGGCCGCGCCCTGCGCCGTTGCTACCTGCACAAACTGCTGCACTACTTCCTCTTCCGACGGATGCACGCGCGCCTCGACGGCCACGTCTTCCCCAGCGAGGCCGCCCGCCGCGCCTTCCTCGCCGTCCCCGACGCCTCGTGGACGGACTTCCCCGACTACCGCCGCCAGATGCGCGGCCTGGGCTGGTGCCCGCCCCCCCGCATCCGCGCCGCCTACGTCCTGCGCAACGGCGTCGACCCCGCCCGCTTCGCCCCCGGCGCCCGCCCCCCCCACGCCGGCCTCGCCATCGGCTGCGTCGCCAACCTCACCCCCCAGAAAGACCCCCTCACCCTCCTGCGCGCCCTCGACCTCGCCCGCGGCGACCTCGGCGACTGGCGCCTCCGCCTCATCGGCACCGGCCCCCTCCTCCGCGCCTGCCAAACCTTCGTCCGCGAACACGGCCTGGGAGACCGCGTCGCCTTCGAGCCCGAGCGCGGCCACGACGCCCTGCCCGGCTTCTACCGGGCCCTCGACCTCTTCGTCCTCCCCTCCCGCTTCGAGGCCTTCGGGTGCGTCTGCGCCGAGGCCGCCGCCTGCGGCACGCCCTTCGTCGCCTGCGAAGGCACAGGCGCCGCCGAGCTCCTCCCCCCCGAAGACCGCGCCCGCTGGCTCGCCCGCCCCCACGACCCCGCCGACCTCGCCGACAAAATCCGTCGCTTCGCCCGCGAGCGCCCCCCCCAACGCATCGCCCTCCCCCTCCCCCTCCCCGCCCTCCTCCCCCCCTTCCTCACCTGGCTCGCCACCCTCCGAAAGACCCACCCATGAACCCAACGATCTCCGTCGTCATCCTCACCTACAATGAGCGCCTTCACATCCGCCGGTGCATCGCGCGCGTCCGCCCCATCGCCACGGGGATTTTCGTGGTGGACTGCCATTCCACCGACGGCACGCAGGCAATCGCCCGCGAACTCGGCGCCACCGTCGTCGAGCATGACTGGCCGGGGCTCTACGCCGTCCAATTCAACTGGGCGCTCGACAATCTCCCCCTCTCCGGCGACTGGGTCCTCCGCCTCGACGCCGACGAATACTTGGACGAGAACGCCTTGCGCGACTTGCCCCGCTTTTTGGCCGAGCAGCCGGACGAGGTGGGCGGCGTGACGTTGCGCCTGGGGCGGATTTTCCTTGGCCGGGAGATGCGCCATGGGCTTGGCACGATCCGTCTGCTCCGCCTCTTCCGGCACGGACGCGGGCGGTGCGAAGGGAAGTTGATGGACGAGCATCTTGCCGTCTCCGGGCGAATCGTGGACTTCGCAGGGACTTTCTTCGACCACAATCTGAACGACTTGTCGTGGTGGACACGCAAGCACGACGGCTATGCCCTGCGCGAGGCCGTGGATTTGCTTTTGGCCAACGACGCCACCACGAAGAAACAGTTTTATCGCCGCCTCCCCCTCTTCTGGCGCGCCGCGGTTTATTTCGCTTACCGTTATATCCTGCGCCTAGGGTTTCTCGATGGGCGCGAGGGCTTTCTTTGGCACTTCCTTCAAGGCTGGTGGTATCGCACGCTCGTCGATGCCAAACTTCTTGAACTGCGCCGCCTCCATTGCGGGGGGTGGGTAGACGAGACACACTCCGCCTTGCGCGATTACCTCGCCACCAAAGGGATTTCCCTCCCGGCGGCGTTCTGAACGCGCACGTGGCCCTCCGCGAAACAAGGAGGGCCGCATGAAGCCAAGCATCTCCGTCGTCATCCTCACCTACAACGAACGCCTCCACATCCGCCGGTGCATCGCGCGCGTCCGCCCCATCGCCACCGAAGTCTTCGTGGTGGACTGCCATTCCGCCGACGGCACGCAGGCGATCGCCCGCGAACTCGGCGCCACCGTCGTCGAGCATGACTGGCCGGGGCTCTACGCCGTCCAATTCAACTGGGCGCTCGACAATCTCCCCCTCTCCGGCGACTGGGTCCTCCGCCTCGACGCCGACGAGTATCTGACCGAGCCGCTTGTAGCGGAAATCCGGGCCAAGCTGGGCAATCTACCGCCGGACGTCACGGGCGTGACCTTCAAACGGAGGCACATCTTCCTGGGCAAGTGGGTGCGCCACGGAGTCTATCCCGTCTGGCTTCTGCGCCTTTTCCGGCGCGGCAAGGGGCACTGCGAGGCGCGCAAGATGGATGAGCACATCCGCCTGAGCGAGGGGCGCGTGGCCGCCTTCGACAATGACTTCGTGGACCACAACCTCAACGACCTGCTCTGGTGGAGCCAAAAGCACCTCGGCTACGCCAAGCGCGAGGCCGATGATTTGGCCGAGGGCGCCTTCGCCGCCGACGCTCTGGCCGGACAGGCCGCGGCCAAGCGCCGCCTGAAGGCCCGTTACGCCCGGCTCCCGCGCTTTTGGCGGGCCTTCGCCTACTTCTGCTACCGCTATTTTCTGCGCCTGGGCTTCCTCGACGGCGTGCCCGGCTTCCTCTGGGCCTTCCTCCAGGCCTTCTGGTACCGCACCCTCGTCGACGCCCTCCTCTACGAGCGCGAGCGCCGGCGGTCACTTTAACTCCCGGCGGCCGATGACGCGCGCCGGGTTACCCGCGGCGATTGCCCAAGGCGGGACGTCGCGCGGGGCGACCGCCGCCGCGGCCAAGACCGCGCCCTCGCCCACCGTCACCCCGGGCAGGACCACCGCCCGGGCGCAGACCCACGCCTGCGGCCCGACGACGATCGGCGCGGTGACCAATTCCATGATCGGGCTGGCGAGGTCGTGCGAGGCCGTGCAGAGGAAGGCGTCCTGCGAGACCACCGCCTGCGCGCCGATCGTGATCTCCGCCGCGTTGTAGCAATCCACCCGCTCGGACAGGCAGCTGTGCGCGCCCATCGTCAGGCGCCACGGCTGCCACACCCGGCACGACGGCAACACGTTCGCCCCGCGTCCCAGCCGCGCCCCGAAGCACCGCAACAGGAACGCCCGCCACGGCCGGAACAGCCGCCCACGCGGCGTCGGCCGGAACAGCGTCGCCCACACCGCCATCCACAGCCCCCGCGCCACCTTGCTCCGCAAGGAATGGCGGTTCCGATAGTCCTGCAGATGCAACCCCCTCATCTAAACGTACCTTTATTTGCAATGATGAAACAACACGCCAAAGTATAGCAAAATCAGCGCTTCATCCCCCCGCGCAAAAAAAGGTACCTTTTTATAGGGGGTCTGAGCGGAACCCAAGTGTCGGGATCGTAACGATTTTCGACTGCGACAACTACGGCGCGGAGTTGCAGGCCTACGCCCTGCCGAGGGCCCTCCGCGGGCGCGGCTTCGACGCCCGGCTCATCGATTACCCCTTCTACAAAAGCCCGCGCTTCCGCCGCACGCCCCTCGCCGCGCCCGTTCTCCCGCTCGCCCCGGCCAACACCCTCAAAGAGCGCGTGATGGCCGCCCGCCGCGCCTGTCTGCGCCGCTTGGCCGGGAAGGCCGCGCGCCGCCGGGACGCCGCCTTTGCCGCCTTCCGCGCGTCCATCCCGCGCACCGAGCCCTTCCTCTCCTTCGACGACCTGCTCCGCGCCCCGCCAGCCTTCGACGCCTATCTCACGGGCAGCGACCAGGTGTGGAACCCGCGCATGGGCGCGACGCTCCGCCCCTGCTTCCTCGACTTCCTGCCCGAGGGCGCCCGCCGCCTGGCCTACGCGGCCAGCTTCGGCGTCTCCGCCGTCTGCCCCCGGGACGCCGTCGCGATGGTCCCCGGCGAGGGCGGCTTCCTTTACCCCAAGGTCGACCCCGCGCGGTGCGTCCGGTGCGGGCTTTGCGACAAGGCCTGCCCCATCGGCGCGGAGGGGCTGACGCGCCCGCCGCGCCGCGCCTACGCCGCGTGGGCGGAGGGGGCGACCCGCGCCCAAAGCACCTCCGGCGGCGCCTTCACCGCCATCGCCCGCGCGGTCCTCGCCCAAGGCGGGGCCGTCTGCGGCGCGGCGCTCTTCCTGCCCGAGGGCGCCGTGCGCCACGTCTGCGTGGAGGACGAGGCCGGCCTGGCCCGCCTGCGGAAATCCAAGTACGCGCAGAGCGAGGCGGCCCCGGCCCTCCGCGAGGCCCTGGGCAGGCTCCGCCGCGGGCAGCGCGTCCTCTTCGTCGGCACGCCCTGCCAGGTCGCCGCCTGGCGTCGCCTCGCCGGGTCCTTCGGCGACCTCGCGCCGGCCTGCGATTTGGTCTGCGGCGGCGTCCCTTCCCCCGCCCTCTTCCAACGTTACCTCCGCGAGGAGGAGGCCCGCGCCCGCGCCCCCATCGCCGACTACGACTTCCGCGACAAGCGCGACGGCTGGAACTTCCCGCGCATCCGCTTGACTTTTGCCAACGGCAGGACAATCCGGCGCATTCCCGCCTGCGACGCTTTTTTTGCGGCCTATTCCAAAAAGCTGAGCATCCGGCAGGCCTGCTATGCGTGCCCGTTCTGCGTCCCGGCGCGAACCGGCGACCTGACGATCGCGGATTGTTGGCGCGTGGCGACCACGCATCCGCAGTGCGACGACAATCGCGGGACGTCGCTGGTGCTTTGCAACACGGCATTGGGCGAGACGCTGATGGGGCACATCCGAGGCGAGGGCCAGACGATTTTGTGGGAATACGACACCGACCGCGCCGTCGCCACCAACACGCCTTTGTGCGCCCGGCCGAAGCGCCCTGCGGCCCGCGAGACCGTGCTGGGGGAAGCAGGGACGGTCTCGGCGCGCGTGTGGGGCGCGTTGGGGAAAAAGGCCTGGGTGCGCGGCGCCATCGTCTGGTGGGTTCGCCGCTTGGGATGGTTTTGGCTGAGAAGGAGGCAATGACATGCGCCCGCAGGCTTACGTCGACACGATTCCGCTGCGCAATCGGCTGGGGCGCTTGGCGTGGGGGGTGGCGTGGGCGCTGCTCTTCCGGCCCTTCGCGGGGCGGCTGTTCCGCTACTGGCGCGTCTTCCTGCTGCGGTGTTTCGGCGCGAAGATCGGGAGGCGGTGCAGCATCTACGCCGACGTGCGCATCTGGGCGCCGTGGAACCTGACCTTGGGCGACTACGTGGCCATCGGCCCGGGGGCGGAGCTCTACGCGGTGGACCGCATCACCGTCGGCTCCATGGTCACCATCTCCCAGCGCGCCTACCTCTGCACGGCCTCGCACGACATCACGCGCCTGCTCAAGCCCCTCATCCACCGCCCGATCGCCGTCGGGGACTACGCCTGGGTGGCCGCGGAGGCCTTCGTGGGGATGGGCGTGACGGTCGGGGAGGGGGCGGTCGTCGGGGCCAGGGCCGTGGTGGCCAAGGACGTGCCCGCGTGGGCCGTCGTGGTCGGGAACCCGGCGCGCGTCGTGGGCTGGCGCAGGGTCAAGGAATAAGCGGGGCGGCTTTTGGTATACTGGGGGGCATGAAGCGGAGTTTGATTGTTGGTTGCGCGATGGTTCTGTGCGCCGCGGCGGCGTGGGGGCAGTACCAGGACTATTCGCGCATGGGGCGGACGCCGGCGGAGCTGCTCTTCCTGACGGACCCGATGGAGGTGGAGCTGAAGGAGCCTTCGTGGTTCTGGCACAGCCCGAAGAAGGGCTCGCCGGCCGAGCAGCTGGCCTACGCGCAGGGGTTGGAGCGCGAGGGCGCGCGGGAGAAGGCCGTCGAGGCCTACGACGATTTGGTGCATGAGTGGCACGCGACGCCGGAGGCGTTGGCGGCGCAGCTGGCGATCGCGCGCCTGGAGTCGGCGGCGGGGAACGCGCAGGCAGCGTATGACGCGGATATTTACCTGCTGGCCCATTTCGGGGGGCGCTTCGAGCTGGAGCCGGTGTTGCAGGACGCGGCGGCGCAGGCCGATTTCCTGGCGGGGCGCGAGCTGGGGCGCACCTTCCGCCTGGCCTCCGGCAAGGCCTTGCGCGAGAATTACGAGCGGATCATCCATTTCGCGCCGCGGTGGCGGCGGGTGCCCGACCTGTTGCTGCGCATCGCGGAGCTGTACCAGGAGGAGGGCGAGTTCGCCAGCGCCATCACGGTGTGCGACCGGCTGATCGTGGATTGGCCGGCGTATTCGGGGATGGACGAGGTGGTGGCGCTCTATTGCCGCGCGTGCCGCCGCCAGGCCGACGTGTGGCGCAACGACGTGGGGCGCCTGGCCCATTTGGAGAAGCTGCTGGGCGGCGCGTGCGTCTTCCGCCCGACGCACCCGGAGGTGGCGCAGTTCCGCCAGTGGATGCGCGAGGTGTACCTGCTGCGGCGGGAGCGCGCCTACCGCAACGCGGCGTTCTACGACAACCCCTCGGCCTACTCGCCGGAGGCCGCCGCCCTGGCCTACCAGGCCTTCCTGCGCGATTTCCCCGACGCGCCGCAGGCCGACGCGATCCGCGCGCGCCTCGCGGCCCTGGCCCCCGCCGAGGGCGCCGTCGAGAGCCGCAGCGCCAAACCGCAACCCCAGGAGCCGACCCCATGACACGCGCCCTTTTCGCCCTTCCCCTCCTTGCCCTGCTCGCCGGCTGCGCGGGTTACCGCCTGGGCTCGCCCGTGCCCGAGGCGCTGCGCAGCGTCCACGTGGCGGCCTTCGAGAACCAGACGGCCTACCCGATGGCCGGCGCCATCGCCACCCAGCAGACGCTCGACGCGCTCATCGAGGACGGCACCTTCACCCCGACGGGCTACGACGAGGCGCGCCTCCGCGTCCAGGCCACCATCACCGGCGTGGGCACGCACGCCGTCAGCTACAGCCGCAACAACAACATCGTGCCCAACGAATACCACGTCATCCTCAGCGCCCGGCTCTACGCCTTCGACGCGCTGACGGGCGAGACGTACATCAACGGCAAGCCCATCCACGCCATCGACGGCACCCTCACGCGCAACGATTACCAGACGGGCATCACCGATTCCCTCCCGCGCGTCTCGCGCAAGCTTGCCCAGGCCATCCTCACCGAGCTCCAGGGTATCTCCCCCAAGGCGGACTGACCGCGCCGCCCCACCCCGCGCGCAGGGGCGCCGCCCGGCGCCCCTGCGCGTTCACGGGATGGAGCCCAGCCAATCCATCAGCCGCGCCTTCCCGAACAGCAAGCAGCCCACCCAAAGGAAGGCGAGCAGAAGGGCGAAACCATAGACCGTCCAGCGCAAAATGCGCTCAATCGCCAAATCGCCCATCCGCACATGACAAAGGACGCCAAGCGCCGAGACGATGAGCGTCGGCAGGAGCAGGGAATCGTAAAGCGCGATGACGGCCAAGGAAAGCACCAGGCCAAAGAAGGAAACCATCAGTGAGAGGACGAATTGTCGGTCCCCCTTTTGCTCACGCGCCCTGATTGCCTCGTCTCGGCGCAAGTCAAGCGAGGCCGCCGCGACACGAAAATCACGCAACACGTCGGAAAGGCGCTTTGCCAATGGGTGGAGGCGCTTGGTTAGCGTTTCGCACCCCATCGCTTGGACACGGCCGAACGCCTTCCAGCGTTGGCGCACGGCCTCCACCTCCGCACACAGCCGGGCATAGTCCGGCAAGACGCGCGACACCTCGCCCCTTGGGTAGGCTTCCATGAAGTCGTCGCATTGCGTCAGCAACACGACGAGCAACCCGTCCAAGGCATCATAATAGGCGCGCACGCAATGGCGCCCGGCCATGTCCACCTGACGCGCCCGCGCCGCCACGTCGGCCTTCTCGGCCATCGCGCAGGCCAAATGGTGCCCGGCGTAACGCAACTGATTGATGGCTGGCTCGTTTGCGGAGAGCGTAAGCCGCTCAAAGAGTTTGATGGCGGCCTCCGCCCGACGGAACTGCGCCCTGACGCGCTCCTCGGGCGGCAACGCCATGATTTCGCGCTCCGGCATTATTTGGCAAGCGCCTTGGCGCGCAAAGCGGCCAGGCGCTTCGCGGAAAGCTTCCGCCCAAAGACGGTCACCACCCGTCCCTCCTCCAAATGGCGGAGCGAGTCATCCGCGCCCAGGCGCTCATCGAACGCGGCAACGCGCTGATGCGGCGTCGGGCGTAGGGCGTTCTGCAGACGTTGTACGAATGTCCTCTCCATGGCACTCCCTTGCGAACCGAAACAGTATGGCACATTCAGCGGTCGTCGAGGACGAGGTGGACCTGGATGAGGCGGGAGATGGGCAGGAGGTAGTCGCGGTAGAGCCAGGAGACTTGCTTGGCGAGCTGCTCGGAGAGGCCTTCGCGCTGGGCGTAGGCCTGGGCGCGCTCGAGGACGCGCTGCTCGACGGCGGCGTTGAGGAGGGCTTGCTCGACCTTGGCGGGGTCGCCGGTCTGGGCGGCGGCGCGGAGGGCGGGGGCCTGCTCGACGCGCTTGCGGGCGATGACGCGGGAGGCGAAGCGGAAGCGGCGGGCGAGGGCGGCGATGGCGTCGGTGTCGGCGTGGAGGGCGGCGCGGGGCTCGGGGTCGTCGCCGGGGAGGGCGAGGTAGGGGACGGCGTTGGTGAGGTAGAAGCGGCGGAGGGCGCGGGTCTGCTCGGTGGCGTCGCCGTGGGCGAAGGCTTTGGCGAGGGTGTCGATGTCGATGGGCTCGGCGTGGGCGTAGAGGCCGGGGTTGAGGCGGAAGCGGCTGCGGGCGGCGAAGGCGCGCAGGAGGGAGGAGTCGATGTCCGCGATCATGGCGCGGAGGCTGGAGAGGGCGGTGGTGCCGGCGTCGTCGGGGAGGGTGCTTTGGGTGGTGATGGTGTAGGCGCCGAGGAGGCGAACTTCGCGGGCGGCGGCCTTGATCGCGCCGAGGAGGGCGGCGAGGGGTTGGCCGCTGGCGCCGGCGAGGAGCTCGAGGAAGAAGGCGTATTTCCATTTCTCGCCGGGGATGGGGCGGGATTGGATGAGGGTGAGGTCGACGCCGCGCAGGGGGGTGAGGAGCTCGAGGAGGGAGCCGGGGCGGTCGTCGATGGTGGCGCGGATGAGGGCGTGGGTGGGGGGGAGGCCGTCCGGGGCGCCGTGGGCGTCGCCGGGGCGGTGGGTTTCCAGGCGGAAGAAGCGGGTGGTGTTGCCGGTGGCGTCTTGGACGTCGGGGCGGCGGAGGATGAGGCCGTAGCGTTTGGCGGTGGTCTCGCCGGCGACGGCGGCGGTGGCGGGGTCGCAGGCGGCGAGGCGGGCGGCCTCGGCGGTGGAGGCGACGGGGACGAGGGGGATGCCGGGGTAGACGCGCGCGAGGGTGGCGCGGCATTGGGCGAGGGCCTCGGCCTTGGAGAGGATGCGGGCGACGGGGGTGGTGAGGTCTTTGGTGAGGAGGTGTTGGTGGACGGGGATGGCGCGGCAGGCGACGGCGCGGAGGGCGGGGGTGGCGGCGAGCAGATCCATGACCTCGGTGACGGGGCCCTGGGTGGTGTTCTCGAAGGGGACGACGGCGGCGGCCTGGGGGTCTGCGGCAGTCTTGCGGAAGACCTCGCGGAAGTCGGCGCAGGGGGTGAGGGTCTCGCCGGGGCGGGCCATGCGGGTGGCGGCGCGGTGGGAGAAGGTCTCTTCGGGGCCGAGGTAATAGAGCGTCATGGTCGTCTCCTTGGGATAGGGGGGGCCTGCGGCGCCCCGGAGAGCGGAAAACGGGGAGCGGAAGACGGGGGACGGGGCGCGCGGCGGCGAAGCCGCAGGCCTGCCACGGCCACGGGCCGCCCCTGCGGGGCGATGGGCCGTTTCCGCCCCCTGTCTCCGCGCGGGCCTGGGCCCGCGCCGCGCTTAGGCGCGGCGGGCGGCCTGGGCCAGGTCGAGCCAGGGTTTGATGGCCCGGAGGTAGTCGCCGAACTGGGCGGAGGGGATCTGCTGGGCGGCGTCGGAGAAGGCGTGCTTCGGGTCGGGGTGGGTCTCGACGAGGAGGCCGTCGCAGCCGGCGCCTAGGGCGGCGCGGGAGAGGGGCACCACGAGCTCGAGCTTGCCGCCGCCGTGGGAGGGGTCGGCCACGATGGGCAGGTGGGTGAGGCGTTTGGTGGCGGCGAGGGCGCCGAGGTCCAGGCAGTTGCGGGTGATGGTCTCGTAGGTGCGGATGCCGCGCTCGCAGAGGATGACGTCCTGGCAGCCGTTGGCCATGAGGTATTCGGCGCTTTGGAGCCATTCCTCGACGGTGCCGGCGAGGCCGCGCTTGAGGATGACGGGTTTGCCGGCCTTGCCGAGGCGCTCGAGGAGGTCGTAGTTCTGGGAGTTGCGCGCGCCCACCTGGAAGACGTCCACCACGTCCATGAGGGCCTCGATCTGGTTGGGGCCGGGGACCTCGGTGATGTAGGCGATTTGGGGGAAGTCGCGCTTGACCTCGCGCAGGACGCGGATGCCTTCCTCCTTCAGCCCTTGGAAGTCGTAGGTGGAGGTGCGCGGCTTGTAGACCATGGCGCGGATGACGGTGATGCCCAGCGCCACGAGGTCGGCCACCACGGCGTGGAACTGGTCGTAGCTTTCCACCGCGCAGGGGCCGGCCAGCACGGGGATGTGCCCGCCGCCGATCTTGGTGCCTTTGACGTCGACGATCGTGTCCTCGGCCTTGAAGTCGCGGGACACCAGCTTGTATTTCTTGCTCACGTGGATGATTTCCTGGACGGTCGGGAGCGCCTCGAGCTGCTCCACGGTCTGCGGGTTGATCTCGCTGCCGATGCAGGCGATGATGGTCTGGTCGGAGCCCGTGGTCACGCGCGGCTGGTATCGCAGCGAGGTGATCCAATCGCAGATGGTCTGCACGTCGGCCTGGGTGGCCGTGGGTTTCATGATGATGATCATCGTTGTCTCTTTCTTTTTTGACGAAAAGCCGCACACCCTTGTGGGGAGCGCGGCCGTTCGGAAATCCCTTGCTTTGCCTTGGCAATCACCGGGAGGGCCGAGCGGCGCGCGGTCCAAAGTAAAAGCCAAAGCCAAAGTAACGGTTCATGATGGCCCTAATGATACGCCAAGCGCGGGGAAAAAGTCAAGCCCTTTCTTCACTCCCCGGCCGCCGCGCCCGGCGCGAAGGCCTCCGCCGCGACCCCGCCTCCGCCGCCCAGCGCCGAGGCCTCGACCCGCAGCGTGACCTCCGCCGCGCCCGCCGGCGCCTCGGCGGAGGCAAGCGTCTCCCCGCCCCGGGTCAGACGCACCGCGGCGCCCTCCACGAAGGTCGGCCCCGCCCCGCCCGCGCGGTCGCCCACGCGCACGGTGACGACGGCCTCCGCCCCTTCCAGCCGCACATCCGCGATGCCGAAGGCATAGCCCACCGCGACCGCGTTGGCCGCCGTGTCCGCCACGCACAGCCCCTCGCCCTCGAAGCAGCCGAAGACCTCGTTCGCCGCCGCCGCGTCCACGCCGGCCAGCCCCACCTCCCCCTTCAGCCCCGCGCCGATGGCCGCCGCCAGGACGGCCGAGCGCGCGGCCCCCGCCAGCCCGGCCTCGACCTGGGCGGTGTCCTTCAGCCCCAGCGAGCCCTCCCCCCGCTCCACATACTCGGAAAGGTCGTTGCCCGCCGCGTCCTCCACCGCGAAGGCCAACCCCTTGGGCAAGGCCCCTTCCCACGCGAGCACCGGGCCGTCGCCCCGCCCCTCCGGCACGCGCACCGTCACCGTGGCGGTGGCAGGAAGCGTTGCGCCATCCGGCAAAGACTTGTCCAGCAACGTCGGTGTTGCGGCGGCGATAGATCCCGCCGTCAAGGCTCCCGCGGCGGCGTCCAAAATCGCGCCGTCCTTGAAGACGATCTTGGCGACCCTGCCCGCGCCGCCGAGGGCCGTGCCACCGAGAACCGTCACGTCCCCGGCCGTACCGTCCACCTGCAGCGTCCCCTCCGTCACGAAGAAATCCGCCGTGGTCTCATCGGAGGTCAACGTCACCGTGCCGGGGCCGTCCTTGACGACCTCGCCGTCCACGAAGGCGCACCCGAAGGTCCCCGCCTTGAGCACGTAAGCCGTGGCGGTGGCGTCGCAACGGACGCGCTCCGGCTCGGACGCGGCGTCATAGACAATCTCCACCGCGCCGTCGGCGCCCTCCAGGTCACGGAGCCACGGTTCGCCGCCGGCCTCCGTGTTCGCCCAGTTGGCCGCGTCCGACCAGCTCCCGCCCTTGGGGTTCGCCCACTGCCACCGCGCGGGCACCGTCCCCTCCAACGCAAAGGCGTTGAGGTTGCCGGCGCCGCCCCTGCAGGTCAACGTGGCCGTGCCATCCGGTGCGGTGAAGGCAAAGGTCATCACCACCCAATTGCCGCTGTTGGTGTCCTGGCTCACGCTTGTGCCGCTGACGGCGTGGGCGTCGTTCTTGCTTGCGGCGGAGACCTCGGTGGCGTTGCTGACCGTGTAGGTCGTCGTGCCGCCTCCCCAAGCATTCTTGCGCGCGGCCAAGACGGTCAGGGTGTAGCGTCCCTTCGGGTCAAGCCCGCGCAACGTCAAGGTCAAGGGGTTCGCCTCCGTCGTTTGCAGATTCAGGCAGCCCCCATTCCAGTCTCCCGTCGCGACACCCTGCGGGAAGTCCGCGTTGCGCCCAGGGAAGTCCCCTGCGGCCAAAACGCCACCGCTTCCGCACAGGGTGCCGTTTGACGCATAGGTCACGAAGGCGTCCTTGCCGGCGCCATCCTTAAGCGCGGTGCCGCTGGCGTTCGCACGGTTCCACGTGTAGGCCCCTGAGCCGCGCCAAGGGAACGTCGAGGTCAGGGGCCCGAACTCCCTGCCATGGTCTGTTTCGGCCCCAAAGGTCACGAGGACGGGGGTGAGGGCCTCGGTCGCGGACTGCGCGAGGGCGGCGAGGGGGCAGAGAACGGCGAGCAAGAGGGCTGTGCGCATGGCGGCTCCTTTCAGTTGCGCAGGGTCAGGCCGCCGACGTTGAGCGGCGTCTCGTTGGGCAGGGGCACGGCTTCGCCGTTGGCGTTGCCGACGCGCGGCATCTGCGCCCCGCGCTCGCGGAGCAACGCGCCCATCGTCCGGCGGAGTTCCTCGACCTTGGCGGGGAGGCGCGCGGCGAGGTTCTCCTGCTCGGAGATGTCGCGCTCGATGTCGTAGAGCTCGAAGCTCCTGTCGCTATGCTGGTAGATGAGCTTCCAGCGGCCCAGGCGCAGGGCGGAATAGAAGTTGTAGGCCTTGCCCTCGGGCCCCTCGCCCCACTTGTTGGGGTAATGCCAGAGCAGGGGGCGCGCCGCGCCATCCGCGCGCACGGTCGCCCGCTCGCCCAGGAGCACGGGCAGGAAACTCTCGCCGTCGATGACCTGCCGGACGCTCTCGCCCTCGTAGTCCGTCGTCGCCAGCGCCGACTGCGCGGGCACCGCCACGCCCGCCGCCGCGAGGAGGGTGGGATAGAAGTCCTCGATGATGACGGGCTCGTGGCTGACGCTCCCGGGCGCAATCTTCCCGGGCCAGGCGACGATGAGCGGCTCGCGCGTGCCGCCCTCGTAGCAGGAACCCTTGCCGGCGCGGGCGGGGGCGTTCGCGTTCCCCAGGCGGCCCGAGACGGCGAGGCCGCCGTTGTCGGCCATGAAGACGAAGAGGGTGTTCTCCAGCTCGCCGTTCTTCTCCAACCAGTCCAGGAGCAGCCCGAGCGAATCGTCCATGCCCTTGATGAGCGTGCCGTAGTTGCGCTCGGTCGCGTTCCAGTCGAGCCCGTCGTTGGGGATGGGGTTCATCGTGTCGGCGGCGGGGGTCTGACTGGCCGAGCGGGTATGGTCCCACGCGCGGGCGTTGTCGAGGGGGGAATGGATGGCATAGTGCGCCATGTAGAGGTAGAAGGGCTGCCCTGGCGCGTCCTCGCGGTGGCGGTCGAGTTCGCGCAGCGTCATGTCGGTGAGGGCGTCGGTCAGGAAGACGTTGTCCGCGTAGTAGTTGTTCTCGTCGAGGCCGGGGGTCATGAATTGGTTGCCGCCCGAGCGGTTGCCATAGCCCGCGTCGCCGCGGTAGTTGTTCGGCCCGCCGATCTCGCACCCGGCGATGTTCACGTCGAAGCCGAAGGCGCGCGGGTCGGCCCCCGGCGTGGTGCGCTTGCGCGCCGTGCTGTTGTAGGGCCCGTTCCCGCTGCCCCAGTGCGCCTTGCCCACGTGGATGGTGTGGTAGCCCGCGTCCTTCAGTACTTGCGGGAAGGTCAGCGCGTTCATGAAGGGCATCGTCATCGTGTACGCCACCGCCCCCTCCGTGCTCCCGAAGGTGGGCTGGTAGTACTTCCCGCTCGCGTCCTGGCACCACGGCGGCTGGCAGTGACCCTGCGCCGTCGTCCCCGGCGGCTGCAGGCCGTTCGCCGCCCAGCGCGGCGGGTACAACCCCTCGCCGGCCGACGTGAAGCGGTTCGCCTGGTTCACCCCCAGCGTCCAATCCGTCACCCGATGGCGCGCCGCGTTCATCCCGCTCATCAGCGAGCACCGCGAAGGCGAGCACACCGCGCACGCATAGGCATTCGAAAAGACCATCCCCTGCGCCGCCAGACGCTCCATGTTCGGCGTCCGCCGCTCATTCTGATTGGGGTAGGTCTCATCCTTCCCGTGGCCGTAGCGCTTGTTCAGGCGCGTCACCACCGGCCGGCCATCGCGGTAATAAAAGGGCACCGACGTATCCTGCCAGCCCATGTCGTCCACCATGAAAAGGACGATGTTCGGCTGCTTCCCGCCGCCCGACGCGCCCGACGCCGCCCCCTGCCCCAACAGCGGCCGCGCCGCCAACGCCCCCGCGCCAAGCCCCAACATCCCCAAAAATCCGCGCCTCGAAACCATCGCTGGCCGCCTTTCCGAAATCCTGCCGTCTCACAAAAAACAAGGGCGCGGGAGACCTCGCGGCCCCGCGCCCCACACAAACGCGCGTCCGCGCCCTTACGCCACGCGGCGGCGAAGCGCCACGCCCGCCACGCCCAGCGCCAGCAACGCCAGCGCCGTCGGCTCGGGAACCACATTCGCGCGGATGTTTTCCACCGTGATGTCAGTGGCGTTGACCGCACCATTCGTCACGAACAGCTCCCAATTGCCGCTATAGCCGTTCCCGCCGTTGAAATCCTTCCCGTAGACGATGTAGGAAAGCACGTTCGTGCTGGCGCCGAAAGAAGCCGTGCCAATCTGCTGGCCGTCCAGGTAGAAAGTGACCGAACCCACGCCATCCGAGTCACGGGCGATGGTCACCGCCAGCGCCGCGCTCCCGGAGTTCGTCATCCCGGGCTTCGTACCCGACGGCATGTTTTCGAAATCACGAACATAAGCGTCACTCTGGTACTTAAAGGTAGAGGAACCGTCCCCATCGCCCCGTTGTTTGATGAAAACCTTGGGATCCTGATTGGGGACATTGCCATCCGAGGGGAAACCCGCGCTGATGGCGAAAAGCGTCTTATCGGCGGTCGTCGACAAACCGCTGACGCCCGTGACGATGACGGCATAGGTCTTCGTCTGGTTAACGCCGCACGTGTAAGACGTGCCGGAGAGATTCACCGCGCCATCCGTCCCCTTCAACGTGTTCCACCCCACACTCACCGCCTGGGCCAGACCGGCCACACACAGGGCGGCCATCAAGAAACCAACTTTCTTCATGCTATACTCCTTTCTTGCAACGGCACCATGCCGCTGAGATGGGAGTACAATAACATCTTCCCCCCCCCCGTCAAGCACAAAGACTTATTTTTTTTGCGGCTTTGCCCTCACCGCAGGCGCAGCCGGTACCCCGGGAACCACAACGGCGCGCGGTCTTCCAGCCAGTACGAATCCCACTTCGCGCGGAAGGCCTCTTCTTGGCCGCGCGGCACGGTGACGGCGCCGGAGAGGTCCTCCCCGGTGACGGTGATGGCGTAGTAAGCGTTGAGCCAGGGCTGGGCGGAGTTGCCGGTGGGGGCGTTGCCGGCGACGCTGGTGACGGAATCGGCCGAGGCCAGGGAGACGGTGAGGTTTTGGATGGTCGGACCGGTCGTGGCGAGGTGGCCGATGGCACCTGCGGCGGCGACGGCGACGGTACCGGTCTCGTTGGCGATGCGGCCTTGGGCGCCGACGCGGACGCTGCAATCCTCCAGGCGCACGCCCGTGACGCCGTCCCCTTCGCCCAATTTGGCGAGGAGGCCGCCGGCGCAAACGCCGTTGGGGTTGAAGGTCGTCCCGCCGGAGTTGTCCGCCAGGTTGCGCACGATGCCGTCGATCTCCACGCGGACACCCTTCATGGCGAGCCAGTCGCTGTTGCTTCCGTGCCAGACATCGCCAACGACGGCGGCGGCCTGCTTGGCGCCCTGTACCTCCGCCCCAGCGGCGACACGGACCGTGACGTTTTCCAGTTTGCCGGGATTGCTGAGCGAGGCGGCGAGCACGGCGGCGCGCCCATCCCCGGCGACCGACGAGGTGTACACGGAGGAGTCGTTCTTGCGGTCGGCGCGGCAGACGACGCGGCCTTCGAGGACGACTGTGAGGTCTTTTACGGTGCCGGTGATAGACTGGAAGAGGGCGGTGTTGTCGAAGGTACAGAGCCAGACGTCCCGGGGCAGGGTGAGGGTGTGGCCGGCGCCGTCGAGGGTGCCGGCGAAGCTTTCGATGGGGAGGGGGTCGTGGGTGAAGGTGATATCGGCGGCCAGGCGCACGTCGTTGCTGGGGTTGTCCTGGAACCAGAACCAATCCTCCTCACTGTCGAGCAAGTAGAAGCCGTCCTCGGCCTGCGGGGGCTGCCAGACATCATGCGGCCAAATGGCCTGCCATTGATTGCGGCCCAAGGAGAGCAAATCGGCATCGTTCCAAACGCAGTCCGAGTAGTAGCCCCAGCTCATCACGCCGCCGTAGCCCTCCATGCGGGCGCGGTTGCACTTCGCGCGGTAGGTGCTTGGCCCGGTCGAGTTGACGTAGGCACCATTTCTATCACTGAGCGACCAGCTTCTCCAGACCGTGTCGCAGTCCTGCCGGGTGAAGCGGTCGGAGTGTGCCTGGCGGATGAAGTTGGCAACTTCGCCCCAACCATACTGCCAGTATGCGTTGGAATACATGGCTTGCCCCACAATGATTCGCCGCTTGGGGATGCTGCGTGCGGTGCAGACATTGATGCCTTGGGTCATCACGGAGTTGCCCAAGAAGGTCGGCCAAGGTCCGTAGGCCATCGAGTTGACGAAATCAGCCGCGGCGAGCTTCGGCCCATCCGGAATCTGCCAGCCAGTTTGGTTTGTGCACATGGCCAACTCCCACCCGTGGTTGAAGAAGGCCTCCGAGAGGTCACGGAGCAGGAGCCCGTATTTCTCGTATTCCTTGTTCCCGTTGCCGCCTCCGGCGACACCGTCACGGATTTGGTTGGGATACTCCCAGTCGATGTCCAGACCGTCCAGGTCGCACGCTTTCATCATCTCAACAATCTCGTCCACGAGCTTGGCACGGTAACGGCTTCCCGCCGCATGGCCCAAGGGATAGGCCTCGTGCGCGCCGTCGCCGTTGGAGTCCAACTTCTCCCAGACCGGCTTGGTGATTTCTTTCCCGTTCGCATCGTACCCCACAACCTCTGTCTTCCCGGTCCCATCCGCGTTCAGCGCTTGGATAAAGGGACCTTTGTCAAGGCTAGCGAAGACACGCAGGTGCGGGGCGGCGTGAAGGTTCGGATTGCCGCCACCCTTGTTCGTGCCGTCGCGCAGGTCGGTCAGGCGCCGCAGACCACCTCCATAGGTGGCACTGCGCCCTTGATGCCAATAGGTCTCGTTCAAATTGAGATAAAAAGACTTTTGCCCCCTATTGTAGGTCACCTTCAGGGAGGAAAGCATCACGTCGGTCAACCCCGCCAACCGCGCCGCCGTCGCGTTGTCCAAGATATCCGAGGCGTACACGCCACGCATCCGGTCGGCCCGCAGGTAAGCATTGATACGATACTGGAAGGGATAGACCCGGTGCGGGGCCACCGTGCCGTCGGAGAGCAGGTTGTTGTCCACCTGATAGACGCACTCGCCGATGGAGATGGAGGAATCGGTGACGTCGGCGTAGATTTTGGCGTCGCGGGAGATGGCCGGGTCAATCTCCGCCGTGAGCCAGAGGTAGTCGCTCTCCACGCGCCCCGGCGTGTGGGGGTAGAACCAATCCGGGCGACCGGCGGCATCCGAACCGTCTCCGGTGAAGGTGAAGGTGTACGTGCCTTCCTGCCCGGCCTCGGTGAGCGTGCCGTGAACGCCGTCCAAGCGGATGGCGTTGGGCTCGTAGAAACCGTAGTGGTTGAAGTCCATGCGCCAAAGCTGAATGTCGCCCAGCTGGTCGCGCGTGCAGTTCTCCAGACGCAGACGGAAAGTTATGGTGTCCAGCCCCCCACCCCACGCGCCCTGAACGCCCCAGAAGCGGATGCCGATGAGGCTTTCGCGCTCGAGGCCGCGGGTGAGCCACGGGTGGGCGCGCACGACGACCGCCGTGCTTTCTTTGTAAGTGGCATCCTTGCTCGACGCGCCGGAGAGCACCGAGACAAACGACAGCAGGGCAACGACAAACAAAACTCTAGCCATGCTCTCATTGTACCAAACGCCATACCCTCCCGGCAAGCAAAACTTTTTGGGCAGACCACAGAGGACACAGCGGCTTACGCGACGCAGGGGGAGACCACAGAGGGCACGGAGACCACACAGGGGGACACAGAGGGAAAAGGGAACGCCCCTAACGGGGCGGCGGGCAGGGCGCCGTCTCAGGGGTCCCAGAAGTCCCAGTGGTCCCAGGGCGCGCCGCACCCCACGCCGCATTGGGACCACTGAGACCACTGGGACAACTGAGACGGACAACGCCTGGGACGGTCAACGCCCACAGCCCGTCCTCCTTTCTGCCCACCCAGTCCGTCTCCCGCTTGGCAGGCGCCACGCCGTGCGACAGGCACGTCCGGCGGACGTGCCGCGGGTGCAGGGGGAGCTTCCCCCTGCCGGGGTTCAAGGGGCAGCGCCCCTTGCCCCAATTTCCCTTTTCCTTTCCTTTCCCGTCCCCTTTGTGTCCGTAGCCGTGGAAGGTTCGCCTTCGGCTCACGGTGTCCTTTGTGATTTCCCTTTCCCCTCTGTGTCCCCCTGCGTGTCCTCCGTGCCCTCTGTGGTCTCCCCCTGCGTCGTGCGAGCCTTTGTGTCCGTTGTGTCCTTTGTGATTTCCCTTTCCCTCTGTGTCTCTCCGTGTGTCCTCTGTGCCCTCTGTGATCTCCCCCTGCGTCGTGCGAGCCTTTGTGTCCGTTGTGTCCTTTGTGATTTCCCTTTCCCCTCCGCGTCTCTCTGTGTGTCCTCTGCGTCCGCTGTGATCTAAAGAAAAAAAGGGGCGGGCCGTGGGGCCCGCCCTTTTTGGCCGCTCTGGCCGGGGTCAGTTCATCTTCACGGAAGGGGCGTCGACGGAGAGGAGCACCTTGAAGAACTTGTAGGTGGTCTGCGTGCCGTCGCCGCTCGTGACGGTGACGTCTTCGGTGGGGATGGAGATTTCGGGGGAGGCGCCGGCGACGACGGAGCCGGCGACCTTTTCCTGGCCGATGAGCGTCCAGTTGGCGTCGTCGAGGCTTTCCTTGCCGTAGATGGCGAAGGTGGCGGTGGTGTCGGCCTTGGAGAAGGCGTCGGTGATGGCCTCGGTGCGCTTGACGAGCGTCTCGACGTCGCCGAGGGTCATGTCTTCGCCGAGGCCGGTGAGCTCGGTGGTGCTGACGCCGACGATGTCCCAGGAGATCCTGATGGAGGTGCCGTCGAAGGAGAGGGTGTTCACCTGGAGGGCGTAGCTGGTGAAGCCTTGCTCGGCCATCTCTTGGAGGATGTTCTTGGCGGAGTCCTCGCCGACGATGGAGAGGAAGTCCACGAAGACCTGGAGGTCGTCGGGGAGGCCTTCGACCTTGACGGCGCCGGTCGCCTTGTCGAAGGCCGTGATGCGCAGGCCGTAGAGCTGGGCGCCGTAGACGGTGAGGGCGAGCTTGCCTTCGCCGTCGATGCACCAGATGGCCTGGCCGTTCTGCTGGGCGGAGGTGCCGGTGAGGGCGCCGCACCAGTCGTTGAAGTCGCCGCCTGGGTGGCCGCCGTTGAGCCATTCGTAGCTGTCGGCGAGCTTGTCGTTGTCGGTGTCGACGTCCTGGATGTAGAACTCGGCGTTGATGGCGTCGCCGGTGCGGGCGGGGGTGATGGGCTGCGGGTCGAAGTAGAAGCCGCTGGCGGCGGATTGGCCTTGGGTGGCGTAGCCCCAGGGCTCCCAGCGGTCGTGCTTGTTGTTGCGGTTGAGGTCGAGGTAGGCCTTGAGGTAGACCGGCTCGTTGGTGGCCAGGCCGCGGAGCTCGACGTCGAAGCAGGTGGCGAAGAAGGCGTCCTGCGTCTGCGCCTGGCCGTCCTTGTTGAGGACGTCGATGGCGTAGCGCTCGCTCTTGCCCATGCGGATGGTGCGGTTGAGCTTGCGGGCGGTCTCGTTCTCGTCGTCGTAGATGAGGATGTCGGAGTTGGCGGCCGCGGGGTCCCCGTTGAAGGAGGCGGAGCGGTGCGCCTCGACGACGAGGAGGCCGCGGTTGAAGTCCTCGGTGTCCTTGAGGACGCCGGTGTAGCGGATCTTGGCGCGCACGAAGTAGGAATCCTGGGCGTTGAAGGCCGTGGATTGGTCGGCGCCCTCGACTTCGCGGAGGGTGGCGTCGGAGGAGTCGCGCATGGCGATGGTGAAGTCGCCCTCGAGGATCTTGTCGGCGCCGGTGTAGGCGTTGAGGCTCAGGGTGTAGTGGTAGGAGCCGTTGCCGAAGAGGGTGTCGCCGGAGGCGTTGAGCTCGCCGATGCCGCGGGGGAGGACGTAGCGGTAGCGGTACTGCCCGGCCTGCTTGTCGGTGGCGTAGGCCGAGACGCCGCGGACGGTCTTGTTGAAGACGGTCTTGTTGCAGGCGGAGCCGTCGGCCTCTTGGGTCTTGACGATCTTGAGGTCGAAGTTGGGCACCTGCACGTTGCTCGTCCAGACGAAGGTTAGCTCGGAGTTGCGGCGGTTGGAGCCGCCGATGAGGGCGCCTTCCTCGGCGGGGATGTGGCCGGTGAGGTTGTCGTCAAGGGCGACGAAGCGGTTGGTGATCGCGCCGATGCAGTAGTCCGTCATCTGGTTGGCGGTGATGCCGACATGGGAGTTCGGCACGAGGAAGACCAGGTAGACGGCCTCGGTGACGGTCTCGGATTCGGGCGGCGGGATGCCGTTGGGGTATTCCGCGTAGATCTCGTCTTCGTTGAGGTAGGGCTTCTTGGCGTCGTAGTCCTTCTCGAAGAAGATGGTGCGCGGGTAGGTGGTGGTGGCGTCGTCGCCGCCCACGCCCTTGGTCTCGGCGAGGGCCACGTAGAGGCGCCCGGAGCCGCCGGAGTTGTCGCCGATGATGGATTCGAACTTCTTCGGGTTGAGGTAGACCTCGGCGGTCTCGGGGTAGGCGCCGTTGAGGACGGAGGAGGTCATGTTGCCGCCGTCGTCCGTCGTGCCGGTCGCCAGGTCTTCCTTCAGCCGCGCGAGGACGGTGGCGACGTCGAAGCGCAGGCCGCCGGGGGGCGCGACCTCGGTGAGGGTGACGTGCAGCGTGGTGGCGACGCGGTCAAAGCCGATCTCCACGTCGTGCTGGTCGGGCACGCCGGCGGGCTCGCCGATGTTCCAGTTCCCGTTCCCGTCGAAGTCGACAAAGACGAAGAAGTTGTTGGTGCCTTCGCGCAGGTGGCCTTGGTCGGGGGTCACGAGGGTGAAGGTGTTGCTGCTGCCGGCGTTGATCACGTACTCGGCCGTGAGCGTGCCGGTGAAGTTGGTGTACGGCAGGGCGTAGTACTCATGGGCCACGTTGTTGACGTAGACCAGCTCCGCGCCGACGGGGAGGATCGGGGTGCCGCCCGCGCCAACCTGGTCAACTTGCTGGTAGAGCTCGAAGATACCGTCGGCCCAGGATTCGGCGCCGGCCGGGGAGGAGGCGCTGAAGTCGATGGTGTATTCGCCGGTGGTGTAGTCGATCGTGCCCACGGGGATGTTGAGGTCGAAGTCCTCACGGTGGAAGGCGCCCGTTTTGGTGTTCGAGGCGTCGGCGGCCTGCAGGTAGAGCTCGCCCTTCTCGTTGTCGGTGACGTGGAAGCGAACCTGCGGGAGGCCGGAGTCCACGGAGTCGGGGGTGACCCAGACGTACTCGTAGGTCAGGTCGAAGGAGCCGGGGCGGACGTTGCCCATGTGGACGAAGCCCGAGACGGTGCCGGGCATCCAGCTGCCGAGCTCGGCGGTCACCTGCGTGCCGAGGGTGCCGCCCGTGCCGGAGCCGGTGCCGGTGCCGCCGGTGAGGGTGGAGAGGGGCAGGTAGAACTGCGCGTCGGGCTGGGAGTTGTTGCCCACGGTGGTGTAGCTGTGGACGACGATGCGGGCGCTCTCGGTGGCGTTGGTGTAGACGTTCTGGTCACCGAAGTAGTCGACCGTCAGGCGGAGGGCGGGGGTCGGGTACTCGCGGCGGATGCCGCCGCCGGCGGTGACGCTCTCCTCGACCTGCGGGTCGGTGGAGTGGCGGCCGGTGCGGAAGTTGGCGCGGGCCTCGGCCCAGTTGCTCCAGCCGTCGTTGTCGGCGTCATGCCAGGCGTCGTTCATGTCGACGTTGAGGTCCTGGGAGCGGTTGGCGGCCTCCCAGTGGTCTTCCATGAAGTCGTTGTCGGTGTAGAGCAGGCCGAAGGTGGGGCGGCCGCGGCGCATCCAGATGGGGATGTTGAAGTCGGTGATCCCGTTGCCGGCGGTGGAGGGGTTGTTGGGGGCGGACTTGGCGAGCCACTCGGCGTAGTTCGTCAGGAAGTCGCCGTCGGGGTCGCCGTGGGGGCCGTTGTCGCCGGTGGCGTCCTCGGGGTCGAGGCCGTAGTGGTTCTCCCACCAGTTGGGCATGAGGTCGCCGTCGGTGTCGGTGGTCTGGCCGAGGCCGACGTTCTCCTCGAGCCAGGAGCCGCCCTTGGAGCTCTCGCTCTGGGTGAGGTTGTCGGCGAAGACGTCGCCGTCGTGCTCGAACCACTGGGGCGTGCCGGAGGGGTTGGCGCCGCCCTCGCCGTCGGAGCCGTCGGAGCCGCCGGAGGGGTCGGTGGTGGGCGAGCCGTCGGCCCAGGTGGAGGGGTCGTACTTCGCGAAGACGTCGCCGAAGAGGAGGAGGTCGGCGGGGGTCTGCGTGGAGTAGGCCGGGAGGGCGCGGTGGGTGGGCACGTCGAAGAAGACGGTGGCGCGGTAGAGGTAGGCGTAGGGGTTGCCCTGGGTCTTCACGGAGTAGATGGCCGTGCTGCTGGCGTTGGTGACGACGCCGGCGCCGTAGGGCGTCCAGTAGACGCTGTCGGCGGGCTTCACGTTCAGCGGCGTGCCGGAGGGGAAGAGGAGGTCGGGCGTGCCGTTCTTCATCGGCGCGGAGTAGAGCAGGTTCGCGGTGGCGCGTTCGACGTCGGCCAGCGGCAGGTGGTCGATGGTGTTGTGCGCCATCGGCACGAAGTCGGCGGTCGCCACGTCATAGAGCGTGGTCCGGAGCGCCTCGGGCACGCGCTCGCGGTAGTAGGTGGTGTAGACCTCGGCGGCGGTCTCGGGGCGGCGGACGTAGGCGTCGTTCCCGCCCACGATGACGCCGGTGTTGGCCTCGAGGTTGCGGCGGCGGAAGAGGAGCGAGCCGGAGACGTTGGCGTCGCCGATGGTCTGCTGGCCGGGATACTGCTCCCAGGGCGTCGCGTCGGCCTCCCTGGCGGCCTCCTCCTCGGAGGCGACGGGGTTGCCGTTCTCGTCGAGGTAGGGGAACTCGTCCTTGTCCTCGCCCTCGTTCTTCACGGGGGTCTTGCGGGCGCCGGCGAGGAGGTCGTCGAAGGTGTACTGGGCCACGAGGGCGGCGGGCACGCCGGTCTGGTAGAGGCCGGCGCCGGCGTAGCGCGCGGCGAAGACCGCGTAGCGCTGGTTCAGCAGGTCGGCCTGCGAGAAGGTGGCGGTGCGGTTGTTGGCGATCTCGGCGGCGGTGCGGACGCCGTTCCAGATGCGCACCTCGTCGATGAAGCCTTTGTAGCGGTTCGCGAAGGCCGTGTCGAGCTGGATGCCGTCGGCGTCGAGCTCGGCGGTCCAGGCCTCGCCGGGGCCGGCGCCGATGAGGATGGGCGCGGCGCGGTAGGTGTAGCGCTGGACGTCGTTGGGGTCGCTGTTGGCCACGGAGATGAGGCCGTTGGCGGGGGTGAGGCCGGTGGAGGCCGAGCCGCTGGCCTGGCCGTTGATGTAGAGCCGCAGGGCCGAGCCGTCATAGGTCACGGCCAGGTGGGTCCACTTGCCGGCCTCGATCACCGTGTTGGCGGTGGCCTCGGAGGACTTCTGCGGGGTGGCGGCGCCGCCCTGGTCGGTGGTGCCGGCGCTGGTGTAGTAGGCGAAGGCCGTCAGGCCGTCGTCGCCCTTGCGCAGGCCGAGACGGAAGTTGTGGCGCAGCGCGCCGAGCGGGCGGCCGAGATCCGGCTCGACGCCGGTGTAGAAGCGCCAGGGGCGGTCGATGAGGATGACCTCGTCCTCGGCCTGCCCTTCCGCGTCGGGCTTGACCCAGCATTCGAGGGTGAAGGTCTGCAGGGCGTAGGGGCCGAAGTGGGTCTCGGCCATGGACTGCATGGCACCCTGGCCGCCGAAGTAGGCCGCCTGGTGGCGGGAGGGCGAGCGGAGGGTCTGCGGGTCGCCGCGGTTGACGGTGTCGGAGGTGAGCTCCACCATGTCGGGGGTGCCGTCGCCGTCGGTGTCGAAGCCTTCGTTGATCTCGTAGGGGAAGACGGAGTCGGTGGCCGCGGGCGTCTCGCTCTGGCCGACGACGGCGCCGCGTCTGTTGTAGATGGAGCCCTTGGGATAGGGGAAGACCCGCGCGGGGACGACGCCGGCGGCGGCGAAGTTGGCGTTCACGCGGCCATAGAAGCGGGTGACGAGGCTGTTCGGGTTGGCCGGGTCGGTCATCCACAGGGGCGAGGGGTCGGTGCCGTAGCGCGCGGCGTCGCCGTTGGGGTTGACCGCCTCCTCGGCGTTGAGCAGGCCGTCGCCGTCGGGGTCGGCGAAGGGCGCGCCGGCCACCCACGGGTAGCTGTAGTAGTCATAGCCGGTGACGGCCGCCTCTTCCAGCGCGGGGTTCCCGAAGGCGTTGGCGCCCTTGCCGGCGGGGGCGAGAGTGTCGGCGAACCAGACGATGTCGGTGGCGACGCGGCCGCCGCCGGCATCCTCGCCGTCCTCGAACAGCCCGTCGGGCTTGCCGGCGTAGACGGCGTGGACCTTGTCGACGGCGTAGTTCTCGTGGCCGATGGCGCCGTTGCCGTAGGCGAGGTTGGAGTAATCACCCAGGATGGGGTTCAGGCCGTGGAAGATTTCCCAGTAGTCGTCCATGCCGTCGGAGTCGGAGTCGGCGACGAGCGGGTTGGTCGTCACGAAGGGATCCCAGAGGTTCTCGGTGTCGCCGTCGGTGTCCCGGTTGACGATCGGGTAGCGGACGCCGATCTGATTCGCGACCAGGATCGAGTTGTCGGCCCAGTACGGGTTCGAGCCGAAGGGCATGCCGGGGCGGCCGTCCTCGAAGAGGGGCAGGTGATAGCCCACGGGGGCCACGTAGATGCCGCCGTTGGTGATCGCGGCGAGCTGCTGGTCCTTGCTCTTGAGGATGAGGACGCCGCCGTTGAGGCCGCGCAGGCCCGCGCGGTACTGCGCCTGCAGGAAGGGCGTCGTGGCCAGGCAGAGGCGCTCCTCGTAGGCCGTCGCGCCGCCGTCGGCGCCGGCGCCGACGACGGGCTCGGCGGGGGGCGCGTAGTCCGCGATGGGGTTCACGGCGGGCGTGCCGTCGTCGCCGGCGGCGGCGTCGCCGTCGGTGGTCAGCTTGACCATCCCGGCGTAGGCGGGGTCATACTCGCCGTAGTCCGGCTCGTAGTCGCTCCCAAAGAGGTAGTCCAGGATCTGCTGCTTGCGGATGGCCCAGAGCGCGAGGGCGTCGGCCTTGAAGGTCGCGTAGCGCCCGTTGTCGATGTCGACGTTGATGGCCTCCAACCCCTTCTCGATCTGGTGGATGAGGTAGAGGATCTGGCCGTTGCTGCCCATGCCGTGGGCGTCCAGGCCCTGGGGCATGAAGTAGACCATCGCGTCGAGGAGGGCGATCTTGTCGGCTAGGGTGCGGTCGAGCACTAGGCCGAGGTCGGCGATCTGCCGGCGCGTGGGATAGACGACGGTGGCGCCGAAGCGGCGGCTGACGGCGTTGGCGATGCCGGCGTTCAGCCGGGTGAGGACGGGCTTGAAGGCGGTTCTCGAGCAGGTTTCCGCGCCCACCTCGACGCGGGCGGCCTGGGCTTGCTTGATGGGGTCGATGCGCACCGGCTCGTTGCCGTCCGCGTCGTAGGAGCCGTAGATGGGCGAGATGACGGAGAGCTCGTAGGCGAGGTCCTCGAGGGCGTTGTAGACGTCGGGGATGCGGACGCTCTGGCCGTCCTCGTCCAGGCCGAGGTCGTCCTTGTAGAGGCGGGCGGCCTTGGGCCCGAGGTCATAGCGCCAGTGGCGCATCAGGCCGGTGAGGTATTCCTGGATGTTGGGCAGGCCGTCGCGGTCGGGGTCGCGCGTCGCGTCGATGCCGCAGGTGGGGTCGGGCCCGATGTCGCGGAACCGCTCCCAGTCGATGGCCAACTTGACGGTCTCGGCCGTGCCGACGCCGATCTCGGTCTCGCCGGCGTCGTCCTCGGCGGCGAGGTCTTGGATGACGCGGACGGCGGCCTCTCCGAAGCGGAACTCCCAGCCGTCGGCCATGCCGTCGCCGTCGGTGTCGAACTTGTTGGGGTCGCAGCCGCCGCCGTTGGTGTAGCGGTCGGCGGTGGTGCCGTAGACAAAGAGGGAGCCTTCCTGGGCGTCGAGGATGCCGTCGCCGTCGGTGTCGGGGTCCCACGGGTCGGTGGGCAGGAGCTTGTTGGCCCAGGTGGCGCCGCCGACGTCGTGCATCGCGTCGGCGAGGGAGGTGGGCCAGGTGCCGGCGGCCTTGTTGGGGTCTTCGACGAGGAGGTTGGCCACGCGGCAGTGGAACTCCTGCGCGGCGGTCAGGCCGTCGCCGTCCTGGTCGGCGCCGGCGTAGTCGCCGGCGACGAAGCCGACGTAGTTTTCCCAGCCGTCGGGGATGCCGTTGTTGTTGGTGTCGGCGCTCTGCGGGTTGTCGGAGTGGCCGAGGATGTAGTTCATCGTCACGCCGTCCCTCGGCGGGGCGCGGTAAGCGCGGCGCACGGAGCTGTTGAACTCCTCGACGTTGGTGTAGGCGGCGGTGTTCACCGCGGCGAGGCCCCGGAACTTCGGCAGGTTGACCACGGAGGAGGGCAGGGCGCCGTACCAGCCGGTGCGCGGGTCGAAGCCGAGCGCCTGGTAGACGTCGAAGTCCTTGAGCGTCACCTGCTGGCGGATTTCCATGTAGCAGGCCGGCTCGGCGGACCAGGCCTCCACGTCCTCGAGGGTGGCGGCGGGCAGGAGCGAGAAGTGGGCCTGCGCCACGGTGTCGGAGTCGAGGTAGAACTGGTCGACGGTGCGGAAGACGCCCGCCTCGTAGTCATAGAAGGCCACGCGGTTGGCGGCCAGGTCCAGCGAGGGCTTCGCGGCCACGGAGGCGGCCTTGAAGGCGTCCACGCGGAAGAGGTGGTTGTAGGTGGGGTGGAGGTAGAGCGTGGCCACGGCGTAGTAGTCGCCGTCGGGGTTGGCGCCGCCGCCGTCGTTGGCGTTGGCGGGGTTCAGGCCGAAGGCGCTCTCCCAACCATCGGGGATGCCGTCGCCGTCGGTGTCGCAGTCGATGGGGTTGGTGCCCAGGGCGATTTCCTCGGCGTCGCCCAGGCCGTCGTTGTCGAAGTCGCCGGCGTAGTCCCCGCCGAAGGCGTCCTGCAGGGGGTGGAAGGCCGAGAGCACGTCGGCGGCCTGCGTGGCGGTCCAGAACTGGCCGTTGCCGCGGTAGCCGTTGTTGTAGCGGCGGCCCATGGCGAACTGGGCGCCGGTGTTGAGCGCGGTGCGCTGGTTCAGGTCGATGGCCGGCCAGAGGGCGGGGTTCAGCTGGGCGCGGGCGACGAAGCGCTGGTTGCCCTGCGCGTCGCGCACCGGCTGGCCGTTCTCGTCGAACTGCGGCTCCTGGCAGGTGAAGTAGGAGCCCATGGCGATGCGGCTGGCGTAGTACCACAGCCAGTATTCGACGCCGTTGGGCACGCCGTCGCTGTCCACGTCCGCGGAGTTGGAGGGGAAGCGCTCCAGCCAGTCGGTGTAATCGGCGCGGATGTAGTTGGTGACGGCCTGGCGGCGGCCCTCGAAGAAGGGCTCGTCCAGGAGCATGCCGGCGGGGGCGCGCGTCGCGGCGAAGTAGTACTGGCTGTCGACCGGCGAGACGCCGCCGCGGTATTCGTTCACCGGCAGCTGCTCGTCGGTCGGCGGGTCGCCCTCGTCCGCGGCGGGCGTGCGGTCATGCGTCGCGGCGTAGTAGCCCGTGAAGGCGTTCGCGTCGCCCCATTCGGTGAAGGGGAAGGGCACCGCGTGCACGCCGACGCGGTTGGCGTAGCCGCCGCCCATGGTGGGCCCGTTGTACTGCGTCCCGTTCCAGTAATAGCGATACTGCCATTCGATGCGATACACGCCGTTGGCGTCCTTGGCGATCTTGTAGATGGGGTTGCCGTTGGCGTCGTAGCGCGGACGGCCGTTCTCGTCCGTCTCGGGGACATTCTCCATGACGGGGTTGCCCTCGCCGTCGACGAGCGGCTGGCCGTCGGGGCCTCTGGCCTGGCGCTGCTCATACACGTAGCCGCGGTTGATCCAGCCCCACGGCGCGGTGTACTCCACGCGGATCTGCTCGTAGTCGTCGCTGTCGGGGTCGACGTTGACGAGGACGTTCGTGAAGCGGTAGCTCTCGCCGGAGGCCTGCTTGTCCGTGTTGTTCGTGGCCTTGACGGTCTGGCCCGAGGCATCGATCACGTAGCGCCAGCCCTGATCCTGGTCACCGGGGCAGAGGCGTTCGTAGAGCGGGTCGACGTCCTCGATGGGCGCATCCATGTACGGGATGCGGTTGGTCCCCGTCCAGAGGATGTCGTCGCGCCCCTGCTTGTCGACGGCCAGGGTGATGACGCGGGTGTTGAGGGTGAAGGTGCCCGCGGTGTTGCCGGTGGTGAAGTCGTGGGTGCCGGCCAGCAGGCCCATGGGGTCGTCCTGGTCGTTGCCGGTCGAGGCCTCGCCCAGCACCACGACCTGCCATTTCGGGTTGGAGAGCCAGCGGCCATGGCGGTCGCCGTCCTCGTCGATGTAGGAGTGGGCGGCGTTGAGCGCCTCGTCGCGGCCGCGGACGCGGAGTCTGTAGCCGAAGGGCGTGCCGGTGGCGGCGAAGGAGCCGGAGGCGACCTTGCCCGCGGAGCTGCCGAAGCGGTAGACGCCGTCCTGCCAGCCAAGGGCGGGGAGCGTGTCGCCCTCGGGGGCGACGGTGGCGACGCTGCCGCCCTCGATGAGGGCGCGGGAGTCCTCGTTGTCGCCCAGCGCGGCCAGGAGGTAGCCGTCGGGCACGCCGTCCTGGTTGTAGTCGCCCAGGCGGAAGGCGTTGGCGTAGTTGTAGACGTGCTGGTTGTCGTAGGGGCTGGGGCCGTCCGTGCGCGTGAAGTTCGTCCAGGCGTCGCCGGGCAGGTATTCGGTCACGAAGACGGCCCGGAGGACGACGTCCACCCACGCCTGGTCGTCCTGGCCGACGCCCTGACGGTTGAGGGTGACGGAGCTGCCGTAGACCGGGCTTTCCAGCCAGGTGGCGCCCATGTTGGCCTCATAGGGCTGCCAGGCGTAGAAGAAGGAATCCTTGGTCGGGGGGATGCCGGGCATGTAGTTGGCGAAGTTGCCGCCCGTATATGTCTCGCCGGCGAGGAAGGGGGTGGCCGTGAGGGTGACGGTGGAGCCCGAGGCGCCGCGCGAGAGGGAGGTGTAGGTCCACTCGTTGCCCCACAGCCAGCCCGTGCCGGAGAGCTCGTCGGCGAAGCGCACGTAGCCCGAGCCGTTGCTGTTCAGGGTGTCGAGGTAGGTGTAGACGGTGAAGCGCTGGGCGGTGCTCAGCGTGATGGTGCCGGTCTGGGTGGCCTGCTCGCCGGAGGAGTCGCGCACCGTGAAGGTCCACGTCTGCTCGCTGCCCGTGCCGGCGACGACGTTCGTGAAGGTGATGGTCTGGGCGCCGTGGGCGGCGCGCGTCTGGATGAAGTTGTCGCGGTCGGTGATGCCGTAGGGGTCGAGGAACTCAGTCTGGAGGTATTGCTCCCACGCGGCCTCGCCCATGAGGGCGATCATCTCCTCCTCGTCCACGTAGAGGCGGTAAATCGTCTCGCCCGAGCCGGAGCTGAACTCGGCGAAGAGATAGTCGCTCACGGTGTCGTTGACCTGGAAGCTGAAGCGCATCCCGCTGCCGGCGGCGGCGGAGGTGGGCGCGTTGTAGCTCTGGAGAGTGGGCGCGCGGTTGGAGATGACGACCTCGACGGTGTCGGAGGTGTCGCTCAGGCCGGTGACGACGCCCGAGGCGTTGCAGGTGGCGGCGCGGAAGATGGGCAGGTCGGGCACCTGGATTGCGGCGCCCACCTGCGACACAACCCCGCCCTGGACTTCATAGCGGGCGGCGCTCCCGGCGAGGTAGTTCTGCGGGAAATCGTTCACCAGCGCCACGTAGAAGGTGGCGGAGGTCTGCCCGCGCGGGATGGAGACGATGTATTCCGGCCCGGCGGAGCTGGTGACGGAGCCGCCGTTGCGCTGGAGCACCGCGTAGCGCGCGATGTTGTCCTGCACCTTGCGCCCGCCCGTGAGGACGCCGTTCTCGACGGTCGGCGGGGTGTCCGTGTAGTAATAATCGCCGGTGATCTGGGTCGTGCCGTCGGCGGCGACGGGATAGACGAGGAAGGTGCGGTTATTGTCCGCGGTGGAGGCCACGCTGAGGGTGTATTCCAGGAAGCTGGGCAGGGAGCCCTCGGCGGTGGGCAGGGGGCTGTAATATTCCTGGCCGGTGTAGCCGGCCTCGCCGGCCTGGATGGTGATGTCCTCGCGGCGGGCCGTGGTCTGGATACGCAGGTAATAGGGGCAGTCGATGGTGCCGACCGTGCCCTCGCCGGTGGCCATGTGCTCCAGCTCAGGCACGCGGATGCGGTAGATCGCCTCGCCGGTGCCGGCGCTGGCGGGGACGGTGAAGTCGATGGTGCCGTCGGCCAGGCCGTAGGGATCCAAGGGCACGTAGGTTTTCTCAAGCGTCATCGTGGCCAGGGAGATGTCGGCATTGTCCTTGTTCTCGTCGCTCTTGACGGTGAGGCGCTCGACGATGGCGTAGAGCGTGCCGCAATCCTGATAGAGGTCGATGTTCTGCTTGCGGATGGAAATGGTGAAGGTCTCGTCCGCGCCGGCGGTGATGGTGCCGCCGTTGGTGACGGCCGTGCCGTTGACCTGGAAGGGATCGTTCTGCGCGGAGACAAGGTTGGGATTGGTCACCTCATAGGAGGTGCCCGTGTTGTTGGCGGTGATGAAGGGGGCCTCGACGATGGGATATTCCCAATAGCCGTGGAGGCCCTCGGCGGTGGTGGGGTTCACGCCGTAGCAGATGCGGACGATGGTGCCGGCGGGATAGGCGTCGCTCTTGGGCAGGTTGACGAAGAAGCGCTGGGAAGCGAAGGTGCCGGTGTTGCCGATGAAGCGGCCCGCGTGGGTGGGCGTGAAGTCGTCCAAGAGCGCCGCGGAGGCGTCGCCGGCCTTGACGGTGGAGCGGTCGTTGTTGAGCAGGACGATGCCCGCGGGCACCTGCTTCCAGGTGTCATCATCTTGGTCTTGGACCTCCAGCCAGAGGTAGCAGTTGTTGGCATAGGAGGTGCTGGTGAAGGCCGAGACGGTGCCCGCGGGGGCGCTGATCGTCATGGGCACGAGGCCCTGGTAAAGGAAGCCGCTGTTGAAGTCGCCCTCGTCGCCGACGGTCAGCGTGTAACCGTTGACGGGGATGGTGCCGGTGGGGGTCGAGGTGCCGTTGGCCCAGATGAGGCAGGAGGAATCGAGGTTGGCGGTCTGGGTGGTGCCGGAGCCCGACTGGTACGTCAGCTGGATTTTGGTGAGGTCGCCGCCGAAGAGCGGGTTGCCCGCGGCGTTCTTGGCCCACACGAGGTCTTCGGCCAGGTCGCCCGGGCGCACCGTGTAGGCGAAGCGCAGGACGGTCTTTGTGGTGTCGGTGACGCCGGGGGCCTGCCCCACGTAGTAGGCCACGGCGGTGTTCGTCTCGGCGGTGGCCTCCTCGGCGTCGTCCCCCGTGCCTTCGGTGCTCTGCTTGACGCTCTCGCCGCGCAGGGGCATGTCCAGCTGCAGGTAGGGGCGGTTGTCGCCGATGCCCGAGACTTCCCCGTTGCCGGTGAAGGTCCAGCGGTTGGAGTCCGTCGTGGTGTCGGTGAGGGAGACGTCGAAATAGACAATCCCGCCCGCCGTCAACGGCTCGCTGATCGAGGTCTCCCCACTTTCGGTGCTCCGGGTGATGGATTCAATCCGATAGTTCTGCGACTGCGCCCAGGCCGGCGCCGCGGCGAAGAGGCCCAACACCGCGCCCATCGCGATCAGAAGGTTGCTTTTGCTTTTCATACGTCTTGCCTCGTGGGGAGGGTTCTCGTGAAAGGGAGTGGGCTCAGCGCCCGTTCGGCGCCACGGGGATGCCCGTGGCCTCTGACAATTCCTGCGCGTTCGCCGGCGCGGCCTTCGCCTCCGGCTGCTTGAAGGGGATGGCGCCCTCGGGCAGGGCCGGCTGCGCGGCCGCCTGGGCGGGTTCTTCGGGCGCGGCGGGCGGCTCGGGCTTCTCGGGCAGGGCGGCGCGCACCTTCAGCCCGGCGGCCACCGCCCGGCGGTCGGCCTCGGCGCGCAATTCGTCATAGGCGCGGCGCTCGGCGTTCTGCTTGTCGCGGATGGCCTGGGCGACGGTCTCCTGCGCCTGCGCGGCGGCGGCGCGGGCCTCCTCGGCGGCCTTCAGCAGGGCCTGAAAGTGGGCGTGGTGCGACAGCGCGGCCTCGAGGTAATCCTTCGGGGCCTCCTTGCCCAGACGCTTGGAGACGCTCTTGGCGTAGTCCGCGCGGAAGCGCGCCACGGCCTCCTCGGCCTTCTGCGCGGCCTGGTCGGCGGCGATGCGCGCCTGGCCCAGGCGCCGGATCTCCGAAACATAGGCCGCGTCCTTCGCGCGCGTCTGCGCGTCCACCAACCCGGGGCGCCCCGCGGGATAGCGCGCGTCCAGCTCCGCATACGGGTCCGCCGGCGCGGGATCCTCCCCGCACCCTTGCAAAATCAAGGCTCCGACGGCCAACAACGCGCACGCGGCGACCCTTCGCGCCGCATCCGGAAAGCACGCGCTCCGCATACAAATCCTTTTTCCTAACTCAATCATACAGCGATAAAGTAGCACAATGAAGCCCATCCCGCAAGGAAAAAAGATCACAGCGGACACAGAGACCACACGGAGGGACACGGGGATTGAAATCACAAAGGGCACAAAGGACACAAAGGGCACAAAGGGGTGCACGACGCAGGAGGAGACCACAGAGGGCACGGAGGACACACGGAGGAACACGGAGAGGGAAGGGAAATCACAACGGACACAAAGGACACAAAGGGGACGGGAAAGGAAAAGGAAAGAGGAGAGGAGAGGAGGGGCAAGGGGCGCCGCCCCTTGAACCCCGGCAGGGGGAAGCTCCCCCTGCACCCGCGGCACGCCTGCGACGTGCCTGACAGGCAACGCAGGGGAGATCACAGAGGACACAGAGGACACACGGAGGGACACAGAGGGGAAAGGAAAATCACAAAGGGGAGAACAGAGAACAGAGCGCCCCTGCTGGACGACGGGCAGGGCGCCGTCCCAGTCGTCCCAGAAGTCCCAGTGGTCCCAGACTGCGTCGCTAACCCTCGCGCTTTGGGACCACTGGGACGACTGAGACCACTGGGACGTCCAACGCCCCCCAGCCTGTCCTCCTTTCTGCCCATCCCTAGACGTCGCCCGCTTGACGGGCGTTGGCACGTCGCAGGCGTGCCGCGGGTGCAGGGGGAGCTTCCCCCTGCCGGGGTTCAAGGGGCGGCGCCCCTTGCCCCTCTTCCTCTTTCCTTTTCCTTTCCCGTCCCCTTTGTGCCCTTTGTGTCCTTTGTGTCCGTTGTGATTTCCCTTCCCTCTCCGTGTTTCTCCGTGTGTCCTCCGTGCCCTCTGTGGTCTCCTCCTGCGTCGTGCACCCCTTTGTGTCCTTTGTGTCCGTTGTGATTTCCCTTCCCTCTCCGTGTTCCTCCGTGTGTCCTCCGTGCCCTCTGTGGTCTCCTCCTGCGTCGTGCACCCCTTTGTGCCCTTTGTGTCCGTTGTGATTTCAATCCCCGTGTCCCTCCGTGTGGTCTCTGTGTCCTCTGTGGTCTCAAAAAAAAGCGCCCGGGGGGGGGCGCTTTGGTGAGTGCTCGCGGGGGCTCCCCTACTCTGTCGGGAGTTCGTTGGCCTGCTTGACGGAGAGGAGGATGGCGCGGAAGAAGTTGCAGGGGGTGTCGAGGACGAGGAGGCGCTCGCCGTTGAGGTCGTCGGCGGTGAGGCGGCGGACGACGCGCCAGTCGGGGTCGTCGAGGGATTCCGTGCCCAGGAGGAGGAGCGCGCCGTCGCCCCGGATGGCGTCGAGGGGGACGCCGCCGTCGGTGAGGGCGACGCTGATGGCGGGGAGGGTGCGCGCGTCCTCGCCGGTGCCTTCGGCCTGGGTGCCGATGCGGGTGATGGCGAGGGAGACCTCGGCGGCGGAGACGGTGGCGTCCTCGAAGCCGAGCCAGAACTTTTCGTTGGCGGCGACGCCGTCCTGGGCGGTGGCCGCGAGGATGTCCTCGGGGCTGGCTTGGCGGAGCCAGGCCTCGAAGGCGGTGTCCTCGGAGGCGAGCGCGCCGCTCTGGCGGAGGCGTTCGGCGTCGGGGGTATAGCCGAGGGAGAGGACGTAGTCGACGTCTTCGGCGAGGGTTTCGGCGGCGATTTCGGCGCCTTTGGCCTCGGTGAGGGCGGTGGCCTTGGCGTTGAGGGCGAAGGTGGTGGTGGTGCGGAGGAAGGCGGGGTCGTAGGGCGCGCCGTTGCGGGTGATGGCCTTGAGGGTGAACCAGTCGGGGTTCCAGGGTTGGGCCAGGCTGAGGGCGTAGGTGTCGCCGGCGACGCCGCTGAGGGAGACGGCGGGGCCGGTGGCGGGCGCCAGGCCGTTTCGGGCGAGGGAGAGGAGGCCGTCGCCGCCGAGGATTTGGGCCGAGACGTTGTAGGAGGCGCCGGCGACGCCCAAGGCGGGGGGGATGTTGGAGCGGGGTTGGACGAAGACCCACGTGCCGTCGGTCCAGCCGTTGATGCCGGGGAGGGTGTTGGCGGCGGCGGTGCCGCGACTGTCGTAGTTCCACATCAGCGTGGGGGCGAAGTCGGGGTCATCCGTCCGGGACGACTCGACGAACTGGAAGGAGGCGATGGGGTTGGTGGTGGGCTGCTTGATGGGGATGAAGGCGCCGCGGACGGTGTTGGCGACGACGTGGGTGGCGTTCTCGATGTCCAGGGCGCGCTGGAAGCGGGCGTCGATGAGGTCGTTGCGGGGCTGGTTGTGGAAGAGCACCTCGTCGGCCACGACGCCGTTGTCGCGGACGAGGGCGAAGGCGTAGAGGATGCCGTCGTAGTCGGCGACCTTCGCGGCGACGGCTTCGGGGAACTTGTCGAGGGGGGCGGGGGCGGGGAGCCAGCGGAAGGTGTCCGGGTTCGTGCCGTCGTAGGCGTTGTTCCGGATGGCGTCCTGGTCGTTGCGGAAGCCGAGGCTGACCCGGCTGGCGGCGTTGGTGACGGCGCTGTCGCCGATGGCGTAGAAGTCGAGGGCGTAGAAGTCCTCGGGGGTCGCGTTGCCATGGGCGACGGGGTCGATGCGGCGGAAGGGCACCCAGCCGTGGAGGTCGATGGAGGCGACCTGATCCCATTCCAGGGGCACGTCGACGGGGGCGTCCTGCCCTGGGAGCTCGGCCACCTTGGTGACGAGCTTCCAGCCGTCGAGGGAGCGCTGGGCGATGTACGTGCCGACGTTGTTGAGGGCGTTGTCCCAGGGGTCGTAGACGTCGCCGCCGCTGACGGTGGCGACGGGGGAGGCCTCCATGGCCAGCTCGACGGCGTAGGAGGTGGGGTCGCCGGAGACGGAGGAGTTGGTGAAGGGGCGGATTTCGTTGAGCCAGACGCCGTCGTGGGCGATGTCGTAGACCCAGGCGTAGGGGGAGACGCCGGCGGCCTCGCGGGCGGAGACGGCGTTGATGTTGGCCTGGTCTTCGGGGACGTACCAGGGGCAGTAGCCCTCGAAGCCGTCGGAGGTGAAGTTGGCGATGCCTTGGAGGTCATAGACCGTGCCGTCGGGGCTGGCCAGGAGGATGGCGAAGCGGAGGACGGCGCCGTTGGCCCAGCCCGCGCCGTTCATGTCGATGGCGGCGGCGTAGGGGAGCTGGCCCTCGGGGTTGGCGGCGGGGGTGTCGAGGCCGGCGGCGGTGAGCTCTTCTTGGGTCATGGTGCGGAAGGCGACGCGCAGCTCGCCGTCGTCGAAGGCGCCGTCGGTGGCGATTTCGCCGTTTTCGCCGCGGTGGCCCAGGAGCGTCATGGGGAGGATGCCGGCGGCGGAGATATAGGCGCTGCCATTCTGCAGGCGGGTGCGGAGGTTGGCGAGGGGGGTGGTGATGCCGTCGGCGATGGCGGGGGTGGCGCCGACCCACGCGCCGAGGGCCCACTGGTTGAGGAAGTTGCGGCGGCCCGTGGAGGTGCCGGTGAAGAGGTCGTCGGGCACGTTGGGGGTGAGCGCCCAGACGAGGTAGGGGCGCAGGTCGCCGCGCGCGAAGGCGTCGTAGGCCTCGCTCTCGCTGTCGCCGAGGGGGCTGTTGCCGCCGAGGAGGCCGAAGGAGGGGTTGAGGACGGCGACCATGCCCAGGCGGTCGCCCACGAGGGGCTGATGGAGCCAGCCGTGGACGTCTTTGTGCTCGCCGTCGGCGTTGCCTTCCGCGTCGTCCCAGATGGGTTTGGCGACGGCCTCGCCGCCCTTGTCTTCGACGGGGTCGCCGTTGCCGTCGAGGGCGTAGAAGGTCTGGGTGGAGAGCCAGGCGCCGGCGCCGGTCTCGCCCTGGGCGAAGGAGACGGTGAGGGTGCCCTGGGCGGAGGCGGGCTCGTCGACGAAGAGGAGGGTGATGACGAAGTCGTCCTGGTCGGCGAAGGTCTCGCCGGTGGTGTCGCCGTTGGCGACGTAGTCGCGGTCGAAGGTGATGAGGCCGGTGGCGGCGTCGACGGTGGCGCGGCCGTCAAGGTTGAGCCAGGTGGAGCGGGCGACGGCGGCCTTGTCGTCATCGGTCACGGCGGCGTCGTAGGCCTCGATGTTGCGCGTGTAGGCCGTCTGGACTTCGGCGGGGGTGAGGGCGCCGCCCGCCTGGCCCACGAGCATGACGTGACCAATGAGCTCGGGCGGCAGCTGGATGGACTCGAAGCAGTAGCCCGTGCGGGGGCGGTAGGAGAAGACGTTCTGGAGGCTGCTCGAGAGGGGGTCGTAGACCCAGCTGGGGCCGGCCTTGGAGACGGCGCCGGAGGCGGATTGCCCGACGGCGGTCTCGCTCTCGAAGTAGCCTTCGCGCCAGGTGCCGCAGGCGCCGGAGCCGTAGGTGGCGTTGCGGATGACGTTGAGGAAGGTGACCTTGTTCCAGTCGGGATCCAAGTCGGGGCGGATGCCCTCGTTGTCCGTGGCGCGGCTCTCAGGGGCGAAGGCCCACTGGGTGCGCATGGAGGCCTCGGAGGAGATGGTGCCGATGGTGGCGCCGTCGTTGTAGACGAGCTGGCCGACGAGCTGGACGGAACCGGCCTCGGTGCTGGAATCGGTGACGCCGGGGAAGACGTTGATGAGATCGAGGGTGCCAGGCGTGACGGCCGTGCCGCCCGTGGCGTCGACGCCCGTCCAGACGCCACCCTCGGCCGCGCCGCAGGGGCGGATGAGCACGTAGGCCGTGGTGTCCGTGGCCGCGTCGATGGCGGCGGTGGCGTAGGCGTAGGAGGCCGAGCCGGATCCCGTCAGGGAGGTGCCGGCGAGGTCGGTCTCCGTGCCCTGGGCGCCCGCGGCGGTGTAGGTGCGGAGTTTCCAGCCCTCGGGGGAGGCCTGCGGGATGCCGGCGTCGAGGATGCCTTGGCGGAGGATGGGGAAGACGACCTCGGCGTAGGGGGCGGTGCCCGCGCCTTGGACGAGGTTCACCTCGTTGAGCCAGACGGATTCGGGCGGGGTGGCGTAGAGGTAGAAGTAGGGGAGGTCAACGGCGAGCGGGGCCAGGGGCTTGTACCACTCGGGGAAGACGAAGGGGTCGGCGGCCGGCGCGGCGGTCTCGGCGTTCACGGCCTGGCGCAGGAGGAAGGAGACGGATTGCGCGCCGGCGTCGGTGGGGAAGGTGACGGTGTAGACGCCCCAGGCGACGAAGGGGATGGCGGGCTCGCCCGTGCCATACGCGGTGCCGAGGATGGGCACGACGGAGGCGTTGTAGAACCAGCCGTCGGCCGAGGTGTTGAGGTGGACGACCTTCGCGCCGGCGGGGGCGGAGGCGGGGTCGTCGGGGTCGGTGGCGTTGAGGGCGGCGGCGATGGCCTCGGCGGTGAGGGCGCCGTCGTCCACGTCGTTGAAGTCCTTGAGGGCGGCCGCGCCGACCCAGGCGGCGTCAAGGCCGGTCTCGTCCGCGTGGTCGGGGTCGGGGTAGAGGACGAAGACGGAGGAGAGCGTCGCGCCGGCGGGGGCGGCGTAGCCGACCTCGAAGCCGAAGCCGCTGCCGCGCCAGGGCTGGTTGCGCCGGGCGGCGGCGTCAGGGCCCGTGTCAGGCCTGCCGGCGCCGGAAGGCTCGCCGACGTAAGGCCTTACGCAGGTGATGACCTGCCCCATGTCAGTGTCCTGCGAGGGGGCGAAGGCGGCGATGGCCTCGACGGTGAAGCGCTCTTCCTGATCCGCCTGGCCCGTGATGTAGAGCTGGAGGGGGATGGCGAGCGAGGCGGGCGTGCCGGAGAGGGTGACCTCGGCCCAGCCGTCGGCGTCGGGGGTGCCGAGGGTGACGCCGACCTGGTCGTCGAGGGCGGGGAGCCCGGCCTGCGCGGCGGCGCCGAGGTAGTTGCCGGAGACGGAGTCGCGGAAGCGGAGCTTGACGGAGGCGAGGTGGTGGTAGGGCAGGGCGTCGTAGACGAGGCGGACGTGGGGCGAGCCGGCGTTGCCGACCGTCCAGGTGACGGCGGTGCGGTCGACGCCGCCGCGCCGGGTGGCGGTGACGTCCGTGGAGTTGGGGTCGGAGCTGTCAAGGATCTCGAGGGTGTGGCGGCCCAGGCCGCTTTCGACGCGGGAGACGACGGCGCAGCGGGAGAGGCCGGTGTAGGGGACGAGCCACTGGTCGAGGTTGACCTGGCGGGGGGTGACCTGGATGTCCTTGTCGGCGTCGTCGGAGCGGGCCTGCTGGGTGGGGTTGAAGCCGAGGGGGTCGCCGGAGGTGAGGTGCGTGAGGTCGGCGACGGAGGCTTCGTTGATTTTGTTGCGGCGGGTGACCCATTTGCCGCCCATGTCGACGGTGGCGATGGAGTTGGCGTAGCCGGCGTTGCGGTCGTCGTTGTCCTGGACGTAGGCGGTGGTGCCGCCGGCGGGGGCGTAGTCGCCGGCGTCGTCGGCCTGGAAGGTCTCGGCGATGGCCAAGCGGCGGCCGTGCATCGCGGCGGGGGTCGTCTCGGGGCTGATAACGCCGGTGGGGTCGGAGTCGGGGAGGGTGTCGACGACGGCGTCGCCGAGGCCGTGCTGGCTGATTTCCGCCTCCCAGGTGGTGTCGAGGAAGGTCTGGCTCCAGGTGCCGCCGAAGGGCGCGGTGCGGGCCAGGAGGTCTTCGTAGGTGCTCTGCACGTACCCGCGCTGGGTCTCGCCGGAGATGTTCGAGGCGGCGGCGGTGGGGAAGACGACGATGTGCTCGGCGCCGCCGGTGGGGCGGTAGAGGTAGACGACGGCGGCGGCGTTGGAGCCGGTGTAGCCGATGTTGCGGTCGGTCTTGACCCAGCCGGCGTTCTTGGCGGACGTGAGGTCGAAGTCGACGGTGCTGTTGGCGACGGTGTAGAAGGCGCGGTTGGAGGATTGCTCTTGTCCGCGGCGGGCGGGGACGACGCCGGGCTCGGGGTTCATGTCGGCCTGGTCGGCGCCGGGGTCGATGAGGACGGGCGCGTTGCCGGGGGTGATGCTGCCGGTGCCGACGGAGTGGGCGACGGCCCAGTCGTCGATGTCGAGGGTGGCGGGGAAGCAGAGCTCGATGAAGGCGTGGAGCGTGGCGTCGGCGGGGGCGGAGGCGTCGGTGAGGTTGAACTCGTTGATGAAGGCCTCGCCGGGGAGGCAGGAGTAGACCCAGTAGTAGGGGGAGAAGCCGGCGGCGTTATTGCGGGCCTGCATCTCGTCGTTGAGGTTGCGGGGGAAGTACCAGGGGAACTCGGTGTAGTCGCCCGCGTCGATGACGGAGCGGTACCACTCGGTGTTCTCGGCGTCGGTCTGGCCGTCTTCGTTCTCGGCCTGGTAGACGGCCCAGACGGCGTAGCGGACGAGGGAGTTGGGGGGGAGGACGAGGAGGTCGCGGAAGTCCGCCGAGAGGTCGCCGGTGAAGAGGGTCTCGTCGTCGTTGCCCGTCAGCTCGAGGGTGTTGGCGGGGAGGGCGGCATCGGGGTCGTCGGCGATGAGCGCGGGCTCGGGGAGGCTGGGGAGGAGCCAGCTGTCGAGGCCCCAGGCGGAGGCCTCGCCGGGGAAGCGGTAGATGGGGCGGGTGGCGCCGGCGGTGTTGTCGGCGCCGAGGGCGTCGACGTAGGAATAGCCGGAGGTGGCGCGGAGGTCTTCGACCCCGGCGTCGGAGACGGCGAAGGAGTAGAAGACGCGGACGGAGCCGGGCTTGACGCGCTGTTTGCTGCCGATGGTGGCCTGGACGTGCAGGGCGGTGGCGCCGGAGACGGGCTGGGAGAGGGGCGACTTGGAGTCGAAGGCGAGGGCGTCGGTGTTGGAGAAGGCGACGTCGGTGATGCGGAGGGAGGGCCTGATGGGCTCGTCGATGGCGAGGCGGTCGATGAGCACCTGGCCGTAGACGGCGGGGTGGCCGCCGGGGGCGGCGCCGACGGCGTTGCGCGGGACGGTCCAGAGGCGGAGGCGCCGGGCGTCCTCGGCCTTGTGCGTCTGCGTGTCGTCGTCGGGGTCGGCGAAAGTGGCGGAGGTGAGGTTGACGTCGTAGACCTGGTAGACGGTGTTGGTGACGTCGAAGGCGGCCAGGACGGTGAAGTCCTCGGCGCCCAGGTCGTCATCCTCGGAGGCTGTGGCCGAGAGGTAGAGGCGCACGGGCGTGGGGCTGGCGGAGGCGAGGCGGGCGGCGAAGGAGAGGCGGCCGGCGCCGTTTTCCAGCTTGGGGGATTCGAGGTAGGCGTCGGCGACCTGGTCGTTGACGACGGCGTCGTTGAGGTGGAGGGCCTGGGTGAGGCCGGCGCGCTCGGCGAAGGTGTGCTCGGTCTGGTCGTTGAGGCCGGCGACGGCGCGGTCTTTCCAGTAGAGGAGGTCGACGGGGCTCGAGGTGAGCTTGGCGTTGCCGGCGGCCCAGGAGGCGAGGACGCCGGACCGGTTGTCGGTGACGGTGACGTCGTCGAGCCAGACGCAGGGGTCGTAGGAGGCGTCGTTGCGGTACTCGTCGGGGATGACCATGACGAGGCGGAGGGTGCCGGAGACGCCGACGAGCTCCTGCCCGGCCTGGTCGCCCGAGACGTAGCGGGGGACGACGCTGGCGGTGGCCCAGCCGCCGGAGACGTCGGAGAGGAGGATGGGCCCGGAGACGTCGACCCAATGCTGGTCGTAGGCGTAACTGCCGAGGTAGTCGTTGCTGTAGCCGTTGTCCGCGCGGAATTGGAGGAGGAGGCGGACGGCGGGGCCGTCGGCGCCGGCGGCGGTCTGCGGGATGCGGTAGCGGAAGGAGACGGAGCCGAAGCCGCGCCCGCGGCTGTGGGGCGTGTAGAGGGCGAGGGAGGCGCCGGTGACCCAGCGCGTGCCCATGCCGCCGTCGCTCAGGCCCTCGGCGAACTGGCCGTTGTTGGAGTTTTTGCGCGAGCGCTGCATGACGAGGACCTGCTGGCCCTCGTAGGCGTCCTTGGAGACGGTGAGCTGGGCGTCATCCTCGGGGCGGACCCAGACGCCGACGGCCGCGAAGCCGTTCGCCTCCGCGCCGCCGACGACGCCGATTTCCTCGAAGCCGAGGTCGGTAAAGTCGGGGACGTTGTCGCCGTTGCGCTGGGTGTCGTCGCCGCACCAGGAGGTGACGGTGACGTTGTCGATGAAGACGCCGGAGGCGCCGCCCTCGATGCGGAGACTGACGGTGGCGTTGGCCTGGCCGACGGTGAAGGTGGCCCGCTGCAGCGTGCCGCTCTGGGCGTAGAAGGGATAGTCCGTGTAGCCGCCCTCGTCGGGCTGGACGCGGAGGACGAAGCGCCCGGCGGTGTCGCGGGGCGGGTTCCTGCGGGTGAGGGTGATGGCGGTGCGGTCGCTCTCGGTGCCGAGCGACCACGCGCCCTGCGCGCCCGCCCAGCCGGGGGCATTGTACTCCTGCTTGGCCACGCCGCTGAGGAGAGGGGCGGTGGGGGCGGTGCCCCTGGCGGAGGCGTAGGAGACGTAGCGGAAGGTTGGGCGGCACTCGGCGCTGTTCAGCGCCAGGCGGAAGCCGCCGGGCGGCACGGTGACCTCGTCGCGCGAGGTCGCCGATGCCGTGAGCGAGCCGGTGGTGGTGGCGGAGGCGTTGTAGCCGACGACGAGTTTGCCGTCGCCGTTCACCCAGAGACCGTAGCGGTGGCCGGCGAGGCCGCCGGAACCGATGGTGAGGGCGTAGGGCGCGACGCTGCCGGTGGGCGGCTCGAAGGGGAGGCGTTCGGCAGTGGAGCCTTGCCAGCGGTAGAGCTCGGCGTAGACGGCGGTGGAGGGGAGGGTCTCCTCGTTGCCCGACGGGAAGTGGTAGATCTCGGTGAGGCGGAGCTCGTAGGTGCGGTTGTTCCAGACGTCCTCGAGGTAGTACGAGACGGAGACGCCGGAGGGGGAGTAGGTGGAAGTGACGTTGGCGGGGATGCCGGCGGCGATGCCGAAGCCCGCGCCGCCGAAGGTGCCGGGGTTGTTCGCGTCTTGGACGAGGCAGACGCGGTGAGAGAAGTCGTAGGGGATGGAAAGGGCGTAGTCGAAGGAGACGGTGCCCACGCCTTTGAGCTTGACGGCGGAGGTGGGCGTGATGAAGGCGTTGGGCGTCAGGCGAATGGCGGCGTCGGGCATCACGGTGCCGTCGCCCAGGGTGGAATAGGCGCGGCGGAGGACGACCTCGGCGCCGCCCTCCAGGGCGAAGTATTGCGAGCGGCCGTCCTCGCCGTAGTCCGTGGGGCGCAGGTACTTGGGCTCGGCGGGCTCGTGGGAGGCGCCCCACTGGGCGAACATGCGGGAGATGGCGTCGTCGGTGTTGCGGTAGAGGAAGGCGTAGTCGGCGGTCTGCGCGCCGGTGGCGAGGCGGGCGACCTCGAAGGGGTCGGTGATGGAGGTGTCGCGGGCGAAGGGGCCTTCGTCGGGCATCCAGCCGGCGGCGATGGTGCGCTCGTCGAGGGTGGTGTCGCGGCCCCAGGCGCGGACGTTGAAGCCGGCGGTGACGGAGGAGACGTTCTCGCGGAAGTCGGTGTTGGAGAAGTCGGCGCCGGCCTCCTCGGAGACGGCGAACCAGGCGTTGAAGTCCTGCCAATAGGAGCCGCGCAGCACGAGCATGGGCGCGTCGCCGAGGGTGGCCTCGACGGCGACGTGGGAGGCGGCGATGCCCAGCGGGACGGCGATGGGCGAGAGCGCGTCCGCCGCGTCCGCCGAGACGAGGGCGGAGGTGGTGGCCGGGAAGGCGGTAGAGGTGGGCGGGAGGGTGTCGGCGACCTGGCGGCGCTGGCCGTAGTAGGTGACGGTGCCGTCGGGCTTGGTGGCGCGGATGCGGAAGCTGAGGATTTCCTCCTGGCCCTGCTGGGTGGTGGTGCCCGCCTGGTCGACGAGGCTGTCGGGGGCCCAGGCCCAGACGGCGCTTTCGTCTTCCTTCAGGCGCAGGACGCGCTGGACGTCGGCGCGCCAAACGTTGGGCTCGGCGGCGGAGGGGAGCAGCTCCACCTCGCGGGTGAAGAAGGCGTAGTCGTTGCGGCCCTCGCCGTCGACGCGGTAGGTGGCCTCGAGGACGACGCCGGCGTGGCCGGTCTCGCGCTCGCGCAGGTCGACGACGAAGGGGTGGGTCTCGACGGTCTCCTTGCCCTCGCCGTCGGTCACCATGACGTCGTAGGTGGAGAGCTGGGCCTGGACGGTCTCGTGCTCGTCGATGTTCTCGCGGCCGGCGGCGAAGGAGCCGAGGACGTCCGCGGTGAGGCGGAGGTTGTAGACGCCGGGGAGGAGGCCGGTGACGGCGCCCGAGGCGTCGGTGAAGAAGGCGCCCTCGGCGGCGTTGACCGCGCCGGAGGCGTAGGTCTCGAGGGTGCCGGGGCGGAGGGTGGCGACGATGTCGGCGGCGTTGCCGGCGGCCTGTTTGGCCACGGAGACGTCGGCGGCGGCGTGCCATTGGGCGGTGTCGTCGCCGTTGGCGCGGCGCTGGAGGGCGATTTCGGCGCGGTAGCCGCGGGCGTCGGCGCTCGTGGCCTTGAAGGCGATCTGCCAGGCGCCGTCGCGGGGGTAGAGGGGGTTGGGCGTGAAGCCGGGGTTGGAGAAGTCGGCGGTGGGGGCGGCGGAGCGCACGAGCAGGTCGCTGAGGGTGATGGCGCCCATGTGGAGGTCGCCACCGGCGCCCGAGGGGGTGGCGCGGACGATGCGGAAGCGGCCGTTGCCGCCGGCGGGGAGGGCGTCGCCCAGGCTGACGGTGAAGGCCTTGTGCGTGGCCGAGAGGTCGATGTCCGTGTCGACGGGCGTCCACTTCTCGGCGCCGGAGGAGGTGTCGAGGACTTCGACCTCGAGGCGTTGCGGGTCTTCGCCTTCCTGGGGGGGGGAGACGAGGGAGGCCTTGAAGGTGACGGCGGAGACGCCATCCGGATAGACGGGGGAGACGAGGCGGGGGAGGGCGCCGGCGTCCTTGTCGACGATGCCGAGGAGCTGGACGCCGCCCACGCCGCGGGAGTTGTCGTTGACGACGCCGCCGTGGATTTCCCAGGGCGCGCCCGTCATCGAGACGGACTGCCAGTCGTAGACGGAGCCCCAGCGGCTCCTGGTGGCGTCGTCGACCGCGCCGGCCCAGTCGTAAGTCCCGGAGGCCTCCGCCCAGAGGCGGGCGTCGCGGAAGGTTTGCTTGCGCCCGGCGTCCTGGATGTCTGAGATTCGGGTGAAGGAGCCGATGCCGTATCGGCTGGCGGCGTACCATTCGTGCGTGGCCTGGCCATCCAGGAGGGAGGCGAGCAGGGCGTTGTCGGTAGAATTGTACCAGGTGCTGACGTAGACGGCCTCCCAGCGGATGGGGTCGGTGGAGGGGGCCTCCACGGTGCCGTCGTCGAGGTCGGCAAGGGCGTCGGCGTCGCCGCTCTGGACGCCGTCGGTAACGGGCGTGTCGCCGCTCTGCGGCATGGGGTAGAGGAGCCCGGCGTCCGCGGGGAGCAGGCGGGAGAGGAGGATGGAGCCGTCGAAGGCGGTGACGTCGCCCTTGTGGGCGCGGAACATGAGGCGGGAGGGGACGGCGGCGACGGGGATGCCGTAGTCGGCGCCCTCGCGGGGGATGGAGACGGTGACGCGGAAGCGCCACTGGCCGGGGTTGGCCGTGTCTTCCTCGAGGGCGAGGGCGTAGCGGACGGGGTCTTGCTGGACGAGCCGCGTGGCGGCCGATTGCGCCCGAACGGCGGGCCCGCCGAGCAGGCCCGCCGCGAGCGCCGCCAGCGCCCAGTATCGGAGGCGTGAGATCATGCGTCAGTCCCCATTTTTCGATCCATTTCGGTTTATCCCACCGGATCCGTACCATTTTGAGAGTTTTTCCCGCTTGCCGAGGTCCGGGTTGTCCGGGTCGGCGGAGGGGTCGTAGAGGGTCTCGACGCGGCCGTCGGCGAAGCAGACGTAGGCCATCCAGCCGCCGTCGAAGTGGTTGAAGCCGATGCGTTCGTCGCCGTCGTCCCAGTCCCAGACCTGGTCGCCGGCGAGGTCGTTCTGGTTTTTGACGTTTTCCTCGTCGAGGTCGAGCTCGACGAAGAGGACGGTTTGGGCGGGGGAGACGGCCTTGCGCTCGTTGTTGCCTTCGCCGGTGCGGGCCTTGAGGGAGGCGGGGCCGAGGCGGATGGCGCCGTGGCCGGCGGCGTTGTTGGGGCAGCAGTAGGCCTTTTCGTAGCCGGCGTCGCGGTAGTGGTCGTTGTCGTAGAGGTCGGCGTCGGCGCTGGCGACGATGTTCATGGCGTAGGCGCGGCAGATGGCGTCGCGCCCGGCGCGGTCGAGCTCGGCGGCGCGTTTCTCGAAGCCGGGGTTGGTGAAGACCTCGAGGTTTTGGTTGACGTAGTCGTAGAGGGCGCCGTTGATGATGGCGACCTCGCCTTGGGAGAGGGCGCCGCCGGTTTTTTTGTCGGCCCAGGCGGCGGGGGTGGCGCCGATGCCGCCCTCGCGCTGCTTGGTGTTGAAGCAGGTGCAGCAGCCGGCCTCGTTGGCGAAGTCGCCGGAGACCTTGTCGTCGGCGCCTTTTTCGCCGACGCCGTAGCTGTCGTGGTTGCCGTCGCCGACGTTTTTGGCCGGGTCGTTGGCGCGGGGGCAGTCGTGCTCGAAGTAGACCCAGCCGCGGGAGCGGCCGTAGCGGTCTTCGCGGCGGTTGTTTTGGGTGACGGTGTATTCGGTGAAGACGCCGCCGGCGCTGGGCCAGCAGCCGCCGTGTTCCTGGCGGTAGGCGAGGGCGGCCTGCCCCAGGAGGCGCAGGTTGTTGACGGCCACGGCGTTGTCGCCGAAGCCGAGGGCGCGCCCGATCACCGGCATGAGCGTGCCGGCAAGGACGCCGATTATCACGATGACCACCAGGAGTTCGATCAGCGTGAAGCCTCGCTTGCGCGAAAATCGTGTCATCTGCAAACCTCGTACGTTGCTATTAGTATAGAGGAAAGCGGGGCGCTTGGGAAGCCCTTTTTTGCGGGGGTGCGCTCAGAGGCCTTTGTAGACGGCGCCGGGGGCGGGGGCGACGGGGTCTTTGTAGCCTTCCTCGCGCAGGATTTGGCACATGGCGGCGACCTTTTCGTCCTCGCCGTGGACGGCGAAGGCCTTCTTGACGGTCTTCTTTTCGTTGACGGCGCGGACCCAGTCGCGCAGGGCGACGCGGTCGGCGTGGGCGGAGAGGGCGTTGATGGTGTGGACGCGGGCGCGGAGCTCGAAGGTGTCGCCGAGGATTTTGAGGGGGCTTTGGCAGGCGACGATGCGGCGGCCGAGGGTGCCTTCGGCCTGGTAGCCGACGATGAGGATGATGTTGCGCGGGTCGCCGACGCCGTTTTGGAGGTGGTGGAGGATGCGCCCGCCCTCGCACATGCCGCTGGCGGCGATGATGACCATGGGGCCTTCGGCCTTGTTGAGGGCCTTGGATTGCTCGGCGGTGGCGAGGAATTGGAGCCCGGGCATCCGGAAGAGCTCGATGCCTTGGCGCAGGAGGTCGCTGGCGGCCTGGCCGTAACAGTCGGTGTGGCGGGCGTAGATCTGGGTGGCCTTGAGCGAGAGGGGGGAGTCGACGTAGAGGGGGATCTGGGGGATTTTCTTCTGGCGCAGGAGCTCGTTGAGGAAGAAGAGGATCTGCTGGGTGCGCCCGACGCTGAAGGCCGGGATGATGAGCTTGGCGCGCTGCTGGACGATGTCGTCGACGTAGTCGCGCAGGCGCCCGGCGACGTTGGCGCGGGGGGGGTGCTCGCGGTCGGCGTAGGTGGATTCCACCACCAGCACGTCCGCGCCGACGGGCGGGTCTGGCGGGGGGAGGATGGGGGCGCCGGGCTGGCCGACGTCGCCGGAGAAGAGGAGCCGGCGGTAGGTGCCGTTGGGCTGGCGGGCGAGGAGCTCGACGTGGGCGGAGCCGAGGATGTGGCCGGCGTTGTGGAAGACGGCCCCCACCCCGTTGCCGAGGTCGACGGCGCGTTTGTAGGGCCAGCCTTGCATGAGCGAGAGGGTGCGCTCGACGTCGTCGTCGCCGTAGAGCGGCTCGAAGGGGGTGCGGCCCTCGGCGACGCGGCGGCGGTTGACGATCTCGACGTCGTGGCGGGTGATGAAGGCGCAGTCGCGGAGCATCGGGTCGCAAAGGTCGCGCGTGGCCTCGGTGGTGTGGATGGGGCCGCGCCAGCCGGCGCGGATGAGGGAGGGGAGGTTGCCGCTGTGGTCGATGTGCGCGTGCGAAAGGAGGACGCAGTCGACCGTCTTGGGATCCACCATCAGCCGCCGGTTGCGCTCGAAGGCCTCCTTGCGGTGGCCCTGGTACAGGCCGCAGTCGAGCAGGATGCGCAGGCTGTTGACGTCCACGATGTGCATCGAGCCGGTGGTCGTGCGCGCCGCCCCCTGAAAGGTAATCGTATACATGCCGCCTCTCCTTTCTTGCCTTATTTTCCCAAACCCGGCCCCCCGGGTCAAGAGCGGAAGTTTGGAGGCTTGGAAGTTTGGAGGCTTGGAGGAGCGGGGACTGTGGAAGCCCGGGAGGAAGTTGGGCCGCGCGCCGGGGGCGCGCGGCACGCTGGGACCACCACACCCCCGCCGCCGGCGAGACCCGCGCGCCAAGGGCGCGCGGGAAACTGGGACGGCTGGGACCACTGGAACGGGCAGGGCGCGCCTCGGGCGCGCCACCCAAGCCTCCAAACCTCCAAGCCTCCTCCCTGGCTCCCACAGTTCCCGCTCCTCCAAACTTCCAAGCCTCCAAACCTCCAAGCCTCCGCTTGCGATTTTGGCGGCGGAGGGGTAAACTATTGCGTCGTTTTATCAAGAGGAACGGCCATGGCTTGGTTTATCGGCGGCATCGTCGCGTTGATTGTGGGTTACTTCACGTATGGGCGCTTCATCGAGCGGCTGTTGCGGCCTGACGACCGGCCGACGCCGTGCTACGCGCAGGCCGACGGGGTGGACTACGTGCCGCTGCCGATGTGGAAGAACATGCTCATCCAGCTGCTGAACATCGCCGGCGTGGGGCCGGTCATCGGCGTGATCATCGGCATCAAGTTCGGCTGGGAGTGCTTCTGGATCATTCCGGTGGGGTGCGTCTTCGGCGGGGCGGTGCACGATTGCGTCTCGGGCTTCATGAGCGTGCGGACGCGGGGGGCGAACCTGCCGGTGCTGACGGAGGGCGCGCTGGGCAAGTGGTATACCCAGGCCTACACCGTCTTCCTGATGGCCCTTCTGCTGCTGGTGGTGGCCGTCTTCATCAACGTGCCGGCGAACCTGGCCGCGGGGCTGGCCGCGCCCGCCGCGCCGGGCGTGCCGTGGTTCTGGGTCTTCGTGGCCCTCATCTTCCTTTACTACGTGGTGGCGACGCTCTTCCCGGTGGACAAGATCATCGGGGCCATCTACCCCTTCTTCGGGGCGGTGCTCCTCGTCGGCTCGCTGGCGATGCTCGGCGCGTTGGTCTGGCGGGGCCTCTCCGAACCCTGGCTCCTCACCGAGACCGAGGCCTTCAAGGCCGGGATGTTCCACGACCAGCCCATCATCCCCTGCCTCTTCGTCACCATCGCCTGCGGCATCCTCTCTGGCTTCCACGCCACGCAGTCGCCCATCGTCGCGCGCACGATGAAGAGCGAGCGCCAGGCCCGCGCCACCTACTACGGCATGATGATCGCCGAAGGCGTCATCGCCATGGTCTGGGCCGGCGCCGGCATGGCCATCTACAACCTCTCGCCCGAGCTCATGGCCCAGCCCGCCACCCAGGCGCTCATGGAAAGCACCCGCCGCTTCCTCGGCTCCTGGATGGGCACCGTCACCGTCCTCTCGGTCATCGTCCTGGCCATCACCAGCGGCGACACCGCCCTGCGCAGCCTGCGCCTGACGCTGGCCGAGCTCACGCACGTGCCCCAGCGCCGCTTCGCCGCGCGCCTGGGCCTCTGCCTGCCGCTCATCGCCGCCGTCGGCGCCCTCCTCTGGTGGAGCAACCTCAGCGCCGAAAGCTTCGAATGGCTCTGGAAATACTTCGCCTGGGGCAACCAAACCCTCGCGGCCAGCACCCTCATGGTCTGCACCGTCTGGCTCATGCGCCGCGGCGTCGCCCCCTGGTACACCCTCATCCCCGGGCTCTTCATGACCTTCGTCGTCACCAGCTTCATCCTCTGGTCCGACCCCTCCCACGCCGGCTGCCCCTACGGCCTCGACCTCCCCATCCGCACCGCCTACGCCATCGCCGGCGTCTTCACCTTCTTCGCCGCCGTCGCCGTCATCCGCCTCGGCACCGCCAAGACGGCCCTGGCCGATTAGCGGATTGGCGGGGGCGGCGCGCCGCCCCTTACGCCCTTCGGGCTCACGGGCGGATTGGGTAATTGGCGGGTTGGAGGATTGATTGGCGGGCGTGGGGCGCCCCCCACGCCCCGGCAGGGAAAAGGTCTCCCTGCACCCCCGGCACGTCCGCGCCGCGCCTTGAAAGCACGCCCAACGGGCGTGCAGACCAAGGCCACCGCAGCCTCCTCTCCTTGGCGCAGACTCGTGCGGCGCGGGCAGACCCGCACACGGCCGCGCCCCACCCTTGCGGCTTCGACAAACAAAATAAGTCTTTAATATTGACGGGGGAAATTGCTATTGTATGTGCCGTCAAGGGTGCCCAGTGGCGCCCTGGAAAGGAACGTGAACATAAAGAAACTGGCGATTGCGGCCTTGATGGCCTGCGTTTTTGGCATCGGGACGGCCTCGGCCGTGACGATGAATTGGACGGACGCTGCGGGTACGCTCACGACGACGAACCCGGATTATAATGACACCCTCACCGTCTCCCCCTCCACCACCTTCTCGATGTTGGTGACGCTCAACGTCAATAACTACACGGGAAACAGGTGGAACGTCCTGGAGGCCAACAACGCCGATGGCTCCGACGGCTTCCGCCTCCGCATCGAAAACCAGAGGATGCTGCTGAAGTACAAAGACGGCAACACCGAGCGGGACGCCTCCAACGGCACCAACGGCAATCTCTCCTCCACCCTGACCTCCACCAACGGGACGCTGCGGGTGGCCTTCTCCGTGACCGAAGACGGCATCCGCGTCGCCATCAACGACAACGACGCCATCTACGCCAACACGGCGGCCATCACGTTCGATGAGCTGACGAATTGGACCATCGGCACCCACGTCTCCGGGGTCGACCTCGTGCAGGTGGACGTCTACGAAGGCGTGGCCTGGACGGACGAGCAGCTCCACGCCGCCGCCAAAGGCGAACCCATCCCCGAGCCGACCGCCCTGGCGCTCTTGGCGTTGGGCGTGGCCGGCGTGGCGCTCCGCCGCCGCGTGGCCTAAGCGGCCCCGCCGCGCTTCCCGCAAAGGCCCTTCGACAACCGCCGGAGGGCCTTTTCATGCCCCCGCACGCGCCGGGACGCTTGCGCCGAAAGTTGCGCCGAGCGGCCAAAACCACCCTTCTGCGCACTTTTCCGCGCAATTCCATCACACTGAACCGCAATCAGAAAACACGCTTTTATCCCACTTCAACGCAATTTCCAAAAAATTGCGTTGAAATCCGCCCCGAGGTGTTGTATACTAGGCGGCGAAAGGAGGGCAAAGCGATGCGCGCGGCGGTTGCGCCGGAACTCAACAACGCCGCCTTTCTGGCATGGCTGGCAGGGCCGGGGGCGGCGACGCTCCCGGGGCTCTTGCTCACGGCCAAGGCCCAACGCGCCTACCTGCCGTGGCGGAAGGCGCGTTACTCCGCGCCCGAAGGCCTCCCCGCCGAGGTCTGGTGGCCCATCCTCTGCCTGGCGCGCGACCTGCGCGTGGTGGATCCGGCGTTGGTCGGCGCGGGCGGGCAGCCCTTCCTGCTCTCGACGACGGACGAAATCCGGCGGTTGCTGCACGAAATCGACCGCAACGCGCCGGCGGCCATCCGCATGGACGGCGTGCGTGGGCGCGACGATGCCTCGGAACTGCGGCGCACCTACCTCCAGCGCGAACAGATGTTGGAGGCCATCTCCTCCAGCCAGATGGAGGGCGCCGCCACGACCCGCCAGGCGGCCCAGGAGATGCTCCTGGCGAACCGCCCGCCCCAGAACGACGGTGAGCGGATGATCGCCAATAACTACGCCACCATCCGCGCGCTCGAGGGTTGGAGCAAGGAACCGCTCGCTGAAGGCCTCCTCTTCCGGATCCACCGCACGCTTACCGAAGGCCTCCTGCCCGAGGACGCCCAGGGCCGTTACCGGACGACGGACGACGTCCTCGTGCGCGACCGGGACGGCGAGGTCGTCCACCAACCCCCGCCGGCCGCGGCCCTGCCCGCGCGTATGGCCGCGCTGATGGCCTTCGCCAACCAAGGCGAGGCGGCGCGGGAGACCTTCCTGCACCCCGTGCTCAAGGCCATTCTCCTGCACACCCTCCTGGCCTACGAGCACCCCTTCCGCGACGGCAATGGCCGCACCGCCCGCGCCCTCTTCTACTGGAGCCTCCTGCGCGACGGCTACTGGGTGGCCCCCTACGTCTCCATCTCGCGGATGTTGCGCCAAGCGCGAAAGGCCTACGACGAGGCCTACGTGGACATGGAATGCTGCCATCTCGACGCCACCTACTGCGTCCTGGCGAACCTGCGCGTCTTCGCCCGCGGCCTGCGCGACCTCAACGCCTACGTCGAGGGGCAGGCCCGGCAGACCGACGCCTGGCGCAAGGCCCTCCAAGGCCAATTCAACGCCCGCCAACTGGATTTGCTCGGCCACACCCTGCGCCACCCGAATTACCAATACACCGCCGCCGAGCACCAACGCTGGCACGACGTCTCGGCGAACACCGCCCGCGCCGACCTCGACGGCCTTGAGGCGCGCGGCTTCCTCAGGCGCCGCCAAATCGGGCGCGTGCGCTTCTACACCGCCACCGGCCTCTTCAAGGCCCTTGCCGAGCGGCCCGGGCCTTAGCCGCCGAGGGCCTCGAGGGCGGTGGCGGCGGCCTCCCAGTCGAGGGTCAGCTTGGCGAGGTCGAACTGGATGGCGCGGAGGCGGCGCCCGGCGTCGGCGAGGCCTTGGGCGTCGAGCGTGCCGTCGCCGAGGGAGGCGGTGAGCTCGGCCTGCTCGGCCTCGAGTTTGGCGATGGCGGCCTCGGCCTCGGCGACGCGGCGGCGGAGGCGTTTGACCTCGGGGGCCTTGGCGGCGCGTTCCTGGGCGCGTTGGCGGCGGAGGTCTTTGGAGGTGACCTTGGGTTCCTGGGGCTTGGCGGCGGGGGCGTCGGGCGGGGGCTCGCCGGCGATCTTTTCCTGGTAGTAGTCGTAGCCGCCGTGGAAACGGCGGATGCCGCGGCGGGAGATCTCGAGGATGTTCTGGGCGGTGCCGCGGACGAACTCGACGTCGTGGGAGACGAGGATGACGGTGCCGTCGTAGTCGCGGACGGCCTGTTGGAGGCGTTCGCGGCCGTCGAGGTCGAGGTGGGTGGTGGGCTCGTCGAGGAGCAGGAGGTTGGGCGGGTTGAGGAAGAGGCGCAGGAAGGCGAGGCGGATCTTCTCGCCGCCGGAAAGGACTTTGACGGGTTTGGCGCAGTCGTCGGCGTCGAAGCCGAAGCTGCCGAGGCGGGCGCGGAGTTCCTTTTCGGGGAGGGCGCCGGCGGCGGCCTTGGCGGTGGCGAAGACGGTGGCGTCGGGGTCCATGGTCTCGGCGAGGTCTTGGCTTTGGTAGCCGGGGACGACGTGGTAGCCGAAGACGGCCTTGCCGGCGGTGGGTTGGCGGACGCCGGCGAGGACGCGCAGGAGGGTGGTCTTGCCCATGCCGTTGTAGCCGACGATGGCGATTTTGTCGCCGTTCATGACGCGCAGGTCCAGGCCGCTGAAGATGGGGCGCTCGCCGCCGGGATAGGTGTAGGCGGCGCCTTCGAGGCGGACGATCTCGGCGCCGGCGTGGGGGGCCTTGGGCAGGCGGAGGGCGCCGGCGGCGCGGGAGCGGGCGGGAAGGCGGATTTCCTCGAGTTTCTCGAGCTGTCTCTCGCGGGATTGGGCCTGGGCGGCCTTGGTGGCCTGGGCGCGGAAGCGCTCGATGAAGCGCTCGAGCTGCTCGCGCTTGCGGTCTTGGTTGGCCTTGGCCTGGAGGAGCTGGCGGTAGCGCGTTTCGCGTTCGGAGAGGTAGTGGTCCAACGGGCCGTTGTAGCGGGTCACCGTGCCGCCGTCGACCTCGACGGTGACCTTGGTGATGGCGCGCAGCAGGTAGCGGTCGTGCGAGATGAGCGCGAGGGTGCCCTCGAAGCCGCGCAGGAAGCGCTGGAGCCATTCCACGGCCGGCAGGTCGAGGTAGTTGGAGGGTTCGTCGAGGAGGAGGAGCTCGGGCTTGGAGGCCAGGACGCGCGAGAGCTCGGCGCGCATCCGCCAGCCGCCGGAGAAGGCGGCGAAGGGCCGGCCGAAGTCTTCCGTGGCGTAGCCCAGGCCGCCGAGGGATTCCTTGACGCGCGCCTCGAGGGTGTAGCCGCCCAGCTGCTCGAAGCGGGTGTTGGCCTCGCCCAGCGCGCGCAGGAGCCGCTCCTTGGCCGCGGGGTCGCGCTCGGTGGCGAGGGCCTCCTCCAGGCGCGCGATGTCGCGCTCGGTGCGCTCGAAGCCGGGGATGCCCTCGAGGCAATACTGCAGGAGCGTCTGCCCGGGCGACGTGGGCTCCAGGTGCTGGCGGACGAAGCCGACGCGCGGGCTGCCCTCGTGGAGCACCTCGCCGGCGTCGGGCGAGAGGTCGCCCAGGATGAGCCTGAAGAGGGTGGACTTGCCCGAGCCGTTGGGCCCCACGATGCCCACGCGCTCGCCCGCGTTGATCTTGAAGCTGGCGTGCTCGAACAGGGCCTCGGGCCCATACCTGACGCTGACGTCCCGGAACTCTATCATGCGCGCATTATAGCAAAGGGGCGGCAGGGCCGCCCCCGGGAAGCGCCGCCGCGCCGCGCGCTCACCTCAACCACGAGTAGAGGCACAGGCAGGCGATGGGCAACAGGAAGAAGACGCAGACGATGTACGCCACGGCCATCGGGCGGCAGTCCGCGGCCAGCTTGGCGAGCGAGCTGGCGCACACCAGCGGCACGCGCCGCAGGGGCGGCAGGCCGTAGATGAGGATGACGCCGCACGTGTTGAAGAGCAGGTGCACCAGCGCGATCTGCAGCCCAAAGGAGGCCCCCTCGCCGGTGAAGGCCAGCGCCGCCAGCAGCGCCGTCACGCACGTGCCGATGTTCGCCCCCAGCGTGAAGGGAAAGGCCTGCTTCAGCTTCATCAGCCCCGCACCCGCCAACGGCACGATCAGCGACGTGGTCGTGCTGCTGCTCTGCACCAGCGCCGTGATGGCGAAGCCGCTGCCGATGGCCGCCACCGGGTTCTTCCCCACCGCCGTGCGGAACACCCGCTCCGCCCGCCCCGTGAAGAGCATCCGCAGCAGCTGCCCCAACAGCAGGATCGAACCGAAGATCAGGATCAGCCCGAAGACCACGTACAGCGCGTTGGCCCACATCGCCCCGGGGATGCGCAGGAAGAGCCCATGCAGGGCGGATTCCGCCGGCGCCGTCGCCGCCGCCACGAAGTTGATCGCGTCCATGTTGAACCCGCCCGTGCCGTACAGCGCCCCCGAGACCGCCCCGGAGAGCCGCTCCAGCCAATGGAACGCCATCTCCGTGGGCAGGAAGAGCGCCACCGCCGTGATGTTGAAGAAGTCGTGGATCGTCGCCGCCGCGAAGGCCCGCCGGAACTCGCGCCGGTGCCCGATGTGCCCCAGCGAGACCAGCGTGTTCGTCACCGACGTGCCGATGTTCGCGCCCATCACCATCGGGATCGCCACGTGGATCGGCAGCCCGCCCACGCACAGCCCCACGATCACCGACGTCGTCACCGAGCTGCTCTGGATGATGGCGGTCACCAGCAGCCCCGCCACCAGCCCCACGAACGGGTTCCCCGCGTAAGTCTCGAAAAAGGCCCGCGCGTGCGCCTCGCCCCCGAAGAGCCCGTTGAACCCCGTCCCCAACGCCGCCATCGCCACCAACAGCACGTACACCAGCGCCAGGCACGCCGTCCACGACGCCCACGGCCGCGCCGTCACCCACGCGAACGCCCGCGACAGCGCCCCCTCGCGCTTGCGCTCAGGCTTCTGGGCGGCCTTCTTCTGCGTGCCCCGGAGCGTCTCCTCCAGCGACTGCACCGCCGCCAGCAACCCCTCGCGCAGGCCGCCCCACGCCTCCTGGCGCGTGTTGTTCTCCGGCGAGACCACCAGGTTGATCAGCTCCGTCTCCAACTTCGCGCGCTCGTCGAAGAGCTTCTGCAGCGTCGCGCGCAACGCCTCCGGCTTCTGCTCGGCTTTCTCAAGGGCCTTGATCTCGTCGCGCAACTGCAACAGCCGGCTTTCGAGGGAGAGTTGTCGGTCGTCCATGGATACATCCTTCCTTTGGAATTGCCCCCAAAATTATCAGAAAAGTGTTAGCGCTTCGTTAGGATGTCAGAAAAAGATGAGAAAAACGTTAAAGCGCGGGGCCTAGCCCTCAAGCTCCAGGACGAAAAGCCGGTGGATGGCCCGCGAAAGGGCCGTGTAACGCGCCGCGCGATCCCACAACGGGTCGCCGTCGCACACGTCCAGCACGATGAGCACGGGCGCCTCAAGCCCCTTGAACTTGCGGTACGTGTAATACCGCACGCCCGGGTGCGCCGCGAGCACGCCGCCCAGCCCCATCTTCGGCTCGGCGTGCGCCCCGATGACCAGGATGTCCTCCGGCGGCACCCCCTCGGCCGCCAGGCGCGCGAGCAAGGCCCCCAGCCGGGCGCGCGTCGCCGCGCGGCTTTCGGCGCGGTAGACCTCGGTGGCCTCGCCCTCGGGGGCGCGGGGGTTGGGGCGCGCGTCGCCGGGCGCGTAGGGCGCGAGCGTCGCGAAGACGCCGCGGGTGTTGCGGCAGTTCACGGTGAGGCAGGCGTCGGGCCACGGGAACTCCGGCAGGGCCGAAAGGTCGCGCCGGAAGATGTTCTGCGCCGGGTCGTAGAAGACCAGGAAGCGCGCGTCCGCCGGCACCAAGGCCTTCACGGCCTCCCACAGGGGCGGCGAGAAATCCTGCCCCTCGTCCACGATCACCGCGTCGTAGGCCCGCCGCGCGCCGAGGCCGCGCGCCGCCGGGAGCGCGTCGCGCTGAAGTTTGTGCCAGAACTCGGGGTCGCCGTCGTCGCGCCGCCCCAACAGCTCGCACAGCAGCTCGTTCACGGCCACGGCCCGCACCTGCGGCAGGTCGGCCACCAGCGCCCGCAGGCGCTCGGCCAGCAGCAGGTTGAAGCACAGCAGCAGCACGCGCCGCCCCTCGCGGGCCCAGATCGCCGCCTGGCGCAGGGCCAAAAGCGTCTTGCCGCTGCCGGCGCAGCCGCGCACCCGAAGGCGCGGGAAGGCCGCGAAGGCGTCGAGCGCACGGCCCTGCTCCTCGGTGAGGCGCGCGATGTGCGCGTCCTGCAGGGCCCGGCGCCGCGCCCAGGCGGGGCGGAACTCGAGCGTGGGCGAGAAGAGGGCCTCGAGCGCCCCCAAGGGCACCGGCGCGGGCGCGCGGCCCGCGGCGGCGAGGGCGCGCAGCAGGGCGGGCTCGGGGGCGGCCAGGTCGTCGGCGTAAAGCGTCAGGCCGGCCAGGTCGAGCGGCTCGCGCGGCGGGCGGTCAGCGCCGGTGAGCCAGACGGCGTGGGCCACGGGGAAGGCGGGCGGCGCGCCGAGGGCCGCGGCAAGGGCGCGCACGAGGGCATGGGCGGCGCGGGTGGCCTGGTGGGCGGGAGCCTCGCGCAGGCGCCGGCCGTCCTGGAACCAGTGCCCGCCGCGGCAGGCGACGCGCCCGCCCTTGACCTCGATGACCAGGAGGCCGCGCGCGGGGTGCGCGGCCACGAAGTCGGCCTCGCCCTCGGCGCCGGTCTGCGCGGCGGAGTAGGCCACGGCGTGCCAGACGCGCCAGGGCGCGGGGAGGCGGTCGCGCAGCGCCTCGAAGACGAGGCGTTCGCTGGCGGGCCCAGCGGGCGGCTGTTCGGGGGTGAGGCGTGCCATCAAAGGCGGAGCGCGCCGCGGAAGTCGTTGACATCGGCCACGCCGTGGTCGTCAAGCCAGCGTTCCATGCCCTCGAGGACGCGGATGGGCGCGAGGGGGTCGAGGAAGGTGGCGGTGCCCACGGCCACGGCGGTGGCGCCCACGAGGATGAAGTCGAGCGCGTCCTTGGCGTCCATCACCCCGCCCATGGCCAGGAGGGGCACCTCGGCGACCTGCGCGGCCTCCCAGACGTGCTTGAGGGCGATGGGGTGGATGCCGGGGCCGGAGAGGCCGCCGGTGCGGTTGGCCAGGACGGGCCGGCGCGTCTCCAGATCCACGGCCATGCCCGGGAGGGTGTTGATGAGGCTGACGGCGTCCGCCCCGGCCTCCTGCGCGGCGCGGACGAAGGGGCGCACGTCGGGCACGTTGGGCGCGAGCTTGGGCATGATGGGGAGCGTGGTGGCGGCGCGGACGGCGCGGACGACCTCGGCGAAGGTCTCCACCCGCGTGCCGAAACTGGCGCCGCCCTCCTTGACGTTGGGGCAGGAGACGTTGAGCTCGAGCATGGCCACGCCGGGCTTGCCCTCGAGGGCGGCGGCCACCTGGGCGTATTCCTCGGCGCTGGTGCCCCAGATGTTGACGATGGCCGGGACGCCGCGCGCGGCGAGGAAGGGGAGGTCGTCGGCGATGAAGGCCTCGACGCCGGGGCCCTGCAGGCCGATGGCGTTGAGCAGGCCGCCGGGCACCTCCGCGTGGCGCGGCAGGGGGTTGCCGGGCCAGGGGCGGGCGCGCACGCCCTTGACGGTCACCGCGCCCAGGCGCGAGACGTCGAAGAAGGCGTCGTATTCCCGGCCGTAGCCGAAGGTGCCGCTTGCCGTGGTGACAGGGTTTTTCATCGCCACCCCGCCGAGGTTGACCGCCATGCGTGCCATCGCCGCCCCCTTCCCTCAGGCACGCCGGCCGCGGGCGTGCCGGTCGAGCACGCCGTTGACGAAGGCGCCGGATTCCTCGTTGGCGAAGCGCTTGGCCAGGTCGACGGCCTCGTTGATGGCCACCGGCGCGGGCGTGCCGAACCAGTCCATCTCGAAGCAGGCCAGGCGCAGGACGCAGCGCTCGATCACGCCCAGGCGGTCGAGCTCCCAGTTTTCGCAGAGGGCCGAGAGGGCCGCGTCGATCTCGCCCAGGTGGCCGAGGGTGCCGCGCACGAGATCCTCGGTGAAGGCCTTGAGCTCGGCGGTGGCGAGGCGCTCCTCGGGGGGGAGGAGGGCCTCGATGGCGTCCATGTCGTTGTCTTCCTTGCCCTTGGCCTCCTGGCGGCAGCTCCACTGCTGCTCCCAGAAGTGCGCGAGGATGAGGTTGACGTCGGCAAAGGGGTTGAGGTCTGCCTGCACGATCATCTGCAGGGCCCATTCGCGGCCTTTGCGGCGCGTTCTGGCGGGTGCGTCCATGGTGGCCCCCTTACAGCCGGCGCAGGACGTTGACGGCCTCGATGGCGGCGCAGACCGTGTCGAAGCCTTTGTTGCCGGCCTTGGAGCCGGAGCGCTCGATGGCCTGGTCCAGGTTGTGCGCGCAGACGATGCCGTTGAGCACAGGCACGCCCGTCTCCAGACCGATCTGGCAGAGGGCGCGGGCCACGGAGGTGTTGATGAGCATGGCGTGGTCGGTGGCGCCGTCGATGACCGCGCCCAGGGCCACCACCGCGTCCGCCGCGCCGGCGCGGGCCAGCTTGGCCGCCGCCAGGGGGATCTCATTGGCGCCGGGCACGCGCACCACGCTCAGGGCCTCGTCGGCCACGCCGTGGCGGAGGGCCGCGTCGCGCGCGCCCCGCAGCAGCTGCTCGGTGAAGATGGCGTTGAAGCGGCTCACCACGAAGGCCAGCCGCAGGCCCTTGCCCGTCAAATCTCCGGTGATCTCGGTCATGCTACGATCCTTTCGTCTGTCATTTTACCAAATCCCCCGCCGGTTTTCCGCGCGGCGCGCCCTCACAGCAGGTGGCCCATCTTCTCGCGCTTGGTCTCCAGGTAATGCGCGTTGAAGGGGCCCGCGTGGGCCACGATGGGCACGCGCTGGGCGATCTCGAGCCCGTGGCCGGCCAGGCCCACCACCTTCTGCGGGTTGTTCGTCATCAGGCGCAGGCGGCGGACGCCGAGCGCCGAGAGGATCTGCGCGCCGATGCCGTAGTCGCGCAGATCCGGCGCGAAGCCCAGGCGCACGTTGGCCTCCACCGTGTCGCACCCCTCTTCCTGCAGGCGATAGGCGTGCAGCTTGTTGGCCAGGCCGATGCCGCGGCCCTCCTGGCGCATGTAAAGCAGGCACCCGCGCCCCTCCTTGGCGATGGCCTCCATGGCCTGGTGCAGCTGCCAGCCGCAGTCGCACCGCGCGCTCCCGAAGACATCGCCCGTCAGGCATTCGCTGTGGACGCGCACCAAGGGCGGCTCCTCCCCCGACAGGTCACCCATCGTCAGCGCCAAATGCTCCAGCCCGTCGAGCTTCCCCCGGAACATCGTCAGGCGGAAATGGCCGTAGGCCGTCGGCAGATCCACGCTCTCGACGCGCTCCACCAGCGTCTCATGCGCCCGGCGGTACGCGATGAGCCGCTCCACCGAGCACAGCCGCAGCCCGTGCCGCCGCGCGAAGGGGATTAGATCCGGCAGACGCGCCATCGCCCCATCCTCCCCCACGATCTCGCAGCAGATGCCCGCGGGCTTCAACCCCGCCAGGCGCGCCAAATCCACCGTCGCCTCCGTGTGCCCCGCGCGCCGCAAAACGCCGCCGGGCTGGGGCCGCAGCGGGAAGGTGTGCCCCGGCGAGACGAAATCCGCCCCCGTCGCCGCGTCGTCGGCCAACAGCCGCACCGCCTTCGCGCGGTCCGCCGCCGAGATCCCCGTCGTCACCCCCGTGTGCGGCGCGCCATCCACGCTCAACGTGAAGGCCGTGGCAAAGCGATCCCCCCGATTCACGCTCGGGGCCAACGCGATGCCCAGGCGGTCAAGGATCGCCCCGTCGCACGGGGCGCAGAGCAGGCCGCGCGCCTCGCGAATGCAGAAGTTGACGGCCTCGGGCGTCACTTTCTCCGCGGCCATGATAAGGTCGCCCTCGTTCTCGCGCTGCGCGTCGTCCACGATGACCACGAACTTCCCCGCGCGGATGTCCGCCAGGCAATCCTCCACCGAATCGAACGCCGCTTCCAAATCCTCTGCCATCGTCTGTCCTTTCATTGACCCATTAGTATACCATAATCCCCACCCCACCCCGCACGACGCGGGAGAGATCACAGAGGGCACAGAGAAAAGGAAAACGGAAATCACAACGGACACCGTGAGCTGAAGGCGCGGGAGCCGAACCGGCGACCCTTCCACGGCCACCTTCCACGGCTAAGGACGCAAGGACACAGAGGACACAAAGGGGGATGGGAAAATGGAGAACAGAACGCGCGGCGGCGAAGCCGCAAGCTTTTCCCGGCCACGGAACGCCCCTGTCGGGGCGACGAGCGGGGTCCCGTCCTAGTGGTCCCAGTCGTCCCAGCAGTCCCAGAAACGGTACCCTCCAAACTTCCAAGCTTTCTACCAAGCCTCCAAACTTCCCACAAAAAAAGCCCCCGCCAACCGGCGGGGGCTTTTTTTGTGCCGTGTGGGCGGCTTAGTCGTCGGCTTCGGAGTAGCCGTGGACCTTGCCGGCTTTGCGGCGCTTCTCGACGATCTCGTCCTGGAGGGATTTGGGGACGGGTTCGTAGTGGTCGAACACCATGGTGAAGGAGCCGCGGCCTTGGGTGAGGGTGCGGATGGTGTTGGAGTAGCCGAACATCTCGCCGAGCGGGACGAAGGCGTGGACGAGGCGGGCGCCGCCGCGCTCTTCCATGCCCTCGACGCGGCCGCGGCGCTGGGAGAGGGAGCCGGTGGCCGCGCCCATGTAGTCTTCGGGGACGACGACCTCGACCTTCATGATGGGCTCGAGGAGCTGGGGCTGGCTCTTGAGGAAGACTTCCTTGAAGCACTGGCGCGCGGCGGTCTGGAAGGCGAACTCGGAGGAGTCGACGTCGTGGTAGGAGCCGTAGAAGAGCGTGGCCTTGAGCGGGAGGACGGGGTAGCCGGCGAGGGGGCCGGATTCCATCGCGGCGCGGATGCCCTTTTCGACGGCGGGGATGTACTCGCCGGGGATGACGCCGCCCTTGATGTCGTTGATGAACTCGAAGTCCTTGCCGGGCTCTTGGGGGGCGAACTTCATGCAGACGTGGCCGTATTGGCCGCGGCCGCCGGACTGCTTTTTGTGCTTGTATTCGCCCTCGCCCTCGACGGCGATGGATTCGCGGTAGGCGACCTCGGGGCGGCCGACCTCGCAGTCGACGTTGAACTCGCGCTTGAGGCGGTCGACGATGATCTCGAGGTGGAGCTCGCCCATGCCCGAGATGATGGTCTCGCTGGTCTCTTGGTCGAAGGCCACGGTGAAGGTGGGGTCTTCCTGGGCGAGGGTGTGCAGGGCGTTGCCGAGCTTCTCGTTGTCGCCGCGGGAGACGGGCTTCACGGCGATGGAGATGACCGGCGCGGGGAAGTCGATGGATTCCAGGTGGATGGGGTTCTCGGGGTCGCAGAGGGTGTCGCCGGTGCGGGTGTTGGGCAGGCCGATGACCGCGACGATGTCGCCGGCGTAGGCTTCCTCGAGCTTCTCCTGGTGGTTGGCGTGCATGCGAAAGAGGCGCGAGATGCGGGCCTTCTTGTTGATGGAGCTGTCGAGGATCTCCTCGCCGGCCTTGAGGGTGCCGGAGTAGACACGGGTGAAGATGATCTTGCCCATGTTCTTGTCGGCCATGATCTTGAAGGCGAGGGCGGAGAGGGGCTCCTTGTCGTCGGCCTTGCGGACGATGGAGGGGTCGGCCTCGTCGGTCACGGGGGGGATGTCCAGCGGGCTGGGGAGGTAGCTCACCACGGCGTCGAGGAGGATCTGGATGCCCTTGTTCTTGAAGGCGGTGCCGCAGAAGGCGGGCATGATGGCGCGGCTGATGCAGCCCTTGCGGATGCCGCGGATGATCTCTTCCTTCGAGAGGGTGCCCTCCTCGAAGTACTTGTTCATGAGCTCCTCGTCCTGCTCGGCGGCGGCCTCGATCATCTCGTGGCGCATCTCCTCGCACTTTTCCTTGAGCTCGTCGGGGATCTCGGAGTAGATCTGCTTCATGCCCTGGGTGGCCTTGTCGTAGGTCACCAGGCGCTCCTCGAGGAGGTCGACGACGCCCTCGAAGGTGTCGCCGGCGCCGTAGGGGCAGACCATCGGCACGGGGCGGGCGGAGAGCTGGTTCTTCACCTGGTCCATGACGGAGAAGAAGTTCGCGCCGATGCGGTCCATCTTGTTCACGAAGATGAGCTTGGGCACCTTGTACTTCTCGCTCTGGCGCCAGACCTGCTCGGACTGGGGCTGGACGCCGCCCACCGCGCAGAAGACGGCCACCGCGCCGTCGAGCACGCGCAGCGAGCGCTCCACCTCGGCCGTGAAGTCCACGTGGCCGGGGGTATCGATCAAGGAAATCATGTAGTCGCCCCACATGACCGCCGTGGCCGCGGAGGTGATGGTGATGCCGCGCTCCTGCTCCTGCACCATCCAGTCCATCGTGGCGCCGCCGTCGTGCACCTCGCCGATCTTGTGGTTCTTGCCGGAATAGTAGAGGATGCGCTCGGACGTCGTCGTCTTGCCGGCGTCGATGTGGGCCATGATGCCGATGTTGCGGACGTGGTCCAGGGGGATTTTGCGTGCCATGTCGCGGACTCCTAATGTGCCTGAAAAAGAAAAGTCTTTTTAGTTTAGCATAAACCCGCGCCGCCGCGCAAGTAGCCCCCGCCCGCCCCGCTTCCGGGGCGGGGACAAAAAAGCGCCGCCGGCGGGGCCGGCGGCGTTTTCGCGGGGCCGCGGGGCGCCTCAGAGGGCGGCGGCGGCTTTGGCGACGAGGGCCTTGAAGCCTTCGGCGTCGGCGATCGCGATCTCGGAGAGCATCTTGCGGTTGACGGTGACGCCGGCCTTGGTGAGGCCTTCGATGAAGCGCGAGTAGTTGGGCACCTTGGCGTCGGCGAGGTTGCGCACGGCGGCGTTGATGCGCGCGATCCAGAGCTGGCGGAAGTCGCGTTTGCGGAGCTTGCGGTGCCAGGTGGCGAGGCGCTGGGCGCGGTCGACGGCCTCGGTGGCGAGGCGGAATTGCTTGGAGCGGGCGCCGTAGAAGCCGCGGGCGAGTTTGAGGCGGCGGCGGCGGCGTTCGCGGGAGGCGGGTGCGTTGGTGGCTCTCATGGGGTGTGTCCTCCTGGGTTAGGCCTGAAGCATGCGGGCGACCATTTTCTGGTTGCCTTCGTAGACGGCGGCGGAACCACGGAGGTTGCGCTTGCGGGCGCGGGTCTTGTAGCCGTTGAGGTGGCGTTTCCCGGCCTGGGTGCGCATAGCCTTGCCCGTGGCCGACAGTTTGAACTTCTTGGTCGCTGCCTTTTTGGTTTTCATCTTAGGCATGATCGTGTTCCTTTGTGGGTTGCCCGCTTCGGCGGCCATCGGCCGAAAGCCGTCCTCCGCGGAAAAGTCGCATTAAGATAGCACAACGGCGGCGCTTTTGCAAGGGGCCGCTCAGCGGGCGGTGCCGAGGCGCTCCTCGGCGGCGCGGCGCAGGGGGGCCCACCAGGCTTCGTTGCCGAGGTACCATTGGATGGTGCGGCGGAGCCCGGTGTCGAAGGTCTCCTGGGGCTTCCAGCCGAGCTCGCGCATGGTCTTGGAGGGGTCGATGGCGTAGCGCGCGTCGTGGCCGGGGCGGTCTTTGACGAAGGCGATCTGCCCGGCGTAGGGCTTGCCGTCGGGGCGGGGGCGGAGTTCGTCGAGGATGGCGCAGATGGCTTGGACGACCTGGAGGTTGGTGCGCTCGTTGTGCCCGCCGACGTTGTAGGTCTCGCCGGGCTTGCCGCGGGTGAGGGCCAGCCAGAGGGCGCGGGCGTGGTCTTCCACGTAGAGCCAGTCGCGGATGTTGTCGCCTTTGCCGTAGATGGGCAGCGGGCGGCCGGCGAGGGCGTTGAGGGTGACCAGGGGGATGAGTTTCTCGGGGAAGTGGTAGGGGCCGTAGTTGTTGGAGCAGTTGGTCTTGAGGGTGGGCAGGGCGTAGGTGTGGAACCAGGCGTTCACCAGGTGGTCGGCGCTGGCCTTGGAGGCGGAGTAGGGCGAGCGGGGGGCGTAGGGGGTCTCCTCGGTGAAGTAGCCGGTGGGGCCGAGCGAGCCATAGACCTCGTCGGTGGAGATGTGGAGGAAGCGGAAGGCGGCGCGGTCGGCCTCGGGGAGGGCCTTCCAGTAGGCATGGGCGGCCTCGAGCATCGTGTAGGTGCCCACGACGTTGGTCTGCAGGAAGAGGCCCGGGCCGTCGATGGAGCGGTCGACGTGGCTTTCGGCGGCCAGGTGCATCACCCCCTGCGGGCGGAACTCGGCGAAGGCGCGGGCCATGGCCGGCGCGTCGCAGACGTCGGCCTTCAGGAAGTGGTAGTTGGGCAGGTGCGCCACGGGCTCGAGGCTGGAGAGGTTGCCCGCGTAGGTGAGCTTGTCGATGTTGAGGATCTCGACGCCCTGCTTGGCGAGCATCCGGCAGACCGCGGACCCGATGAAGCCGGCGCCGCCGGTGACGATGACACGATTCATGTCCAACTCCTTCCTGTCCCCAGACTATACCACATTCCTCACACGCGGCGCAGGTCGTAGGCCTGCGTGCCCAGCCCGATGGCCTCGGCGTGCTCCAGGCAGGTGCGCCAATCGGTGGCCGGCGAGACGGTGCCGAAGTGGTCGACGTGCCGCTCCTTGGCCCGCGAAAGAAGCGTGTCCGGGAGCGGCTCGGCGGCGTTCACCGCGTCGGCGCACGCGCGGTCGAGCGCCACCGGGTCGAAGGAGGCGAACATCCCCACGTCGTTCACGATGGGCACGTCGTTCTCCCCGTGGCAGTCGCAGAAGGGCGAGACGTCGATGGCCAGGGAGACGTGGAAGTGCGGCCGCCCGTGCAGCACCGCCAGCGCATACTCGGCCATCTTGCGGTTGAGCACGTCGTTGGCCGCGTCGAAGGCCGGCGTCACCGCGTCCTTGGGGCACACCCCGATGCACCGCCCGCACCCCACGCACCGGGCATGGTCGATCGTCGCCTTGCCGCCGGCGAGGCGTGGCGCGTCATGCGCGCAGATCTTGGCGCACCGCCCGCAGCCGATGCAAAGGCCCTGGTCCACCGTCGGCTTGCCCGCCGCGTGCATCTCCATCTTGCCGGCGCGGCTGCCGCAGCCCATGCCGACGTTCTTGATGGCCCCGCCGAAGCCCGTGCACTCGTGGCCCTTGAAATGGGACAGCGAGACCACCGCGTCCGCGTCCATCACCGCGCGCCCGATCTTCGCGGCCTTGACGTACCGCCCGCCCGGCACCGGCACCTCCACGTCGTCCGTGCCCTTGAGGCCGTCGGCGATGATCGTGTGGCACCCCAGGCACAACGGGTTGTAGCCGTTCACGTAAGCCGTGTCCAAATGGTCGAGCGCGTTCTTGCGCCCGCCCACGTAAAGCGTGTTGCAATCCGTCACGAAAGGCCGCCCCCCCTGCTCCCTCACCAGGTCGCACACCGTCCGCGCCCAATTCGCCCGCAGGAAGGCCAGGTTCCCCGGCTCGCCGAAATGCACCTTCACGGCCACGAACTTCCCCGCCAGATCCAGCCGCGCGAACCCCGCCGCCAACATCAGCCTGCGCAGCTTCGCCTGCAGCCCGTCGCCCATCGGCACCGTGTGCAGATCCGAGAACCAAACCTCCGCCTTCTTGCCTTCCATCGCGCCCTCCCGACACAAAAAAGCCCACGCCGCGGCGTGGGAAAGACTGGCGGAGAGGGAGGGATTCGAACCCTCGGTGCCCACAAGGAGCACACAAGATTTCCAGTCTTGCGCCTTCGACCACTCGGCCACCTCTCCGGAAAAACGTCTGCTATTATGCCACACTCCCCCCCGCCCGCGCAAGCAAAAAACACGGAGCCCCCAAAATGACCTACGGCTACATCCGCGTCTCCACCGACAAGCAGACCGTCGAGAACCAGCGTTTCGAGATCCGGCGCTTCTGCGCCGGGCAGGGCCTGCGCGTGGACAGGTGGATCGAGGAGACCGTCTCGGGCACCAAGCCTTGGGCCCGCCGCCGCCTGGGGCGCCTCCTGCGCCACGCCCGCGCCGGCGACCTGCTGCTCTGCTCCGAGCTCTCGCGCCTGGGCCGCTCGCTCTTCATGATCCTGGAGGTGCTCAACCACTGCCTCCAGCGCGACATCCGCGTCTGGACGGTGAAGGACAACTACCGCCTGGGCGACGACATCCCCAGCAAGGTCCTCGCCTTCGCCCTGGGCATCTCCGCCGAGATCGAGCGCAACCTCATCTCCCAGCGCACCCGCGAGGCCCTCGCCCGCCGCCGCGCCGAAGGCCTCCGCCTGGGCCGCCCCCTCGGCTCGCGCCGCAGCAGCCTGGCCCCCCACGCCGACACCGTCCGGCGCCTCCTGGCCCAAGGCCTCCCCCGCGCCCGCATCGCCCGGCGCCTCCACGTCAGCGTCGAGACCCTCCGCCGCTTCCTCCGCGCCACCCCCTAGGCGCGGGAAGGGAACGTGGCCCCGCCGTCTTGGGCGGGGCGCGGCCGCCTTTGGGCGGGTCAGGGGGCGGGGGTGCGCCAGAGGGCCAGGAACTCGACGTTGCCCTCGGGGCCGAGGAGGGGCGAGGGCGCGCAGTCCACCCAGTCCAAGCCCAGCTCGCCGGTGCCGAAGGCGCGGATGTCCGCGACGACGCGCTCGCGGACGGCGGGGTCGCGGACGACGCCTTTGGGGGCCTCCCTGCGCCCGGCCTCGAACTGGGGCTTGATGAGCGAGACCAGGAGGCTGCCGGGGGCCAGGCACGCGGCCATCGGCGGGAGGATGAGGCGCAGGGAGATGAAGGAGACGTCGGTGCAGCCGAATTGGGGCGTCTCGGGCAGGTCGGCGGGCGTGAGGAAGCGGCAGTTGAAGCGCTCCTTGCTCCAGACGCGCGGGTCGGTGCGCAGGCGGTAGTGCAGCTGGTTGGTGCCCACGTCCAGGGCCAGAACGCGGCGGGCGCCGTGCTGGAGCAGGCAGTCGGTGAAGCCCCCGGTGCTGGCGCCGACGTCCAGGCAGCAGAGCCCGGCGACGTCCAGCCCGAAGGCGTCGAAGGCGCCCTGGAGCTTCTCGCCGCCGCGGCTGACGAAGCGGGGCTTGGCCAGCAGGGCCAGGGCGGCGCCCTCGGGGACGGGCTGGCTGGCCTTGCGGGCCTTCTGGCCGCCGACCGTCACCTCGCCGGCGAGGATGAGGCGCTGGGCGGCCTCGCGGCTTTCCACGAGGCCGGCCTGGACAAGGGCTTGGTCAAGGCGCGGGCGCATCAGCGGAAGCGGTATTGCGGCGCGGGGGCGGCGGGGCGCAGGAGCGGCTCGGCCAGGCCGCGGCCGAGGGCGGCCGGGAGCTCGCCGAGGAAAAGTTGCACGGCGTTGCCGCGGCGGCGCGGCTCGCGGAAGGCAAGGTCTTCCTCGGCGCAACCCAGCAGGCGGGCGAGCTCGGCGCCGAGGGTGTCCTCATAGCCCACGTCGTCGGCCAGGCGCAGGTTCACCGCGTCCGAGGCCGAGAAGACGCGGCCGTCGGCCAAGGCGCGGACGTCGGCCTCGGTGAGGCCGCGGCCTTTGGCGACGACGGCCACGAAGCGCGCGTGCATCGCCTCCACCACGCCGCGCAGGACGGCCGTCCGCGCGGGGTCGGCGGGTTTGAGCGGGTTGCCCAGATCCTTCATCGGGCCGGAGGCGACCGAGGCATCCGCCAGGCCGAGGCGTTGGGCCAGGGCCGAGGCGTCGAGCCCGGGGAGGATGACGCCGATGGAGCCGGCGACGGTGGTGGGGGCGAGGCGGACCCAATCGGCCTGCATGGCCGCGTAGTAGGCGCCGCTGGCCAGCAGGTCGCCGGCCTGGACGACGATTTTGCGCCCGGGCTTGGCGGCCTTGAAGCGCTCGAGGGCGTGGTAGAGCGCGTCGCTGGCGCCGACGGCGCCGCCGGGGCTGTCGAGGACCAGGAGGAGGGCGTCGAGGGAATCGTCGCCGACGGCCGCCTCGATGTCCTCGAGCACGGCCGCGGCGCAATCGGCGGGGCGGTACCACCGGCTGGGCGCGCCGTCGTCGATGACGCCGCGCAGCTCCAGGCGCAGGACGCCTTTGGCCCCCTCGCGCGCCGCGTCGCCCTTCAGCGCCCGATAGTGGCCCTGGGCCTCGGCGGCGGGGGCGAGGCGCGTGAGCCCCGCGGCGACGCCCAGCGGCACCCCCACGGCCAGCAGCGCCAGCAGGAGGACGGAGCCCAGGCACCCGCAGAGGATGCCCGGCAGGCACCCCGCGAGGCGGCGCGGCTTGGGCGGGTTGGCGGCGGTCTGGTTTTCCATGGCTTACTCCTTGTAGCCGAGTTCCTTGAGGATGAAATGGTTCTTGAACCAGTTGGGCTCCACGCGCACGAAGGGGAGGATCTTGCAGCCGGGCAGGCCGTAGGCCTCGGCGATCTCGGGCTCGGCGGCGCGGCGCATGGCGCGCAGGGTGCGGCCCTTGTTGCCGATGACCATGCCCTTCTGCGAGGGGCGGTTCACCAGGAGCGTCGCGAAGATCTCCCACGAGCCGTCGGGCCGCTCGTCGATGCGCTCGACGCGCACGCCCAGCTGGTGGGGCACCTCTTGGAAGAGGCGGCGGATGAGCTTCTCGCGGATGATGTCGGCGATGGCCAGCTTCCGCGGGAAATCGCTCACGATGTCCTCCGGGAAGGGCAACGCCGCGCACGCCGGCGCCAGCGCGAAGAGCCGCCCCACGAGCGCCTCGCACCCCGCGCCCGTCTCCGCCGACACCTCCAGCCAGGGGATCTCGCGCGCCACGCCCTTCTCCGCGCAAAGGCGCGCCCAGGCCGCCCGGAAGGGCGCCGGGTCGAAGCCCGCCGCGTCGGCCTTGTTCAGCACGAAGAGCGCCGGCGCCTCGGAAAAGGCCGCGCGCGCCATCCACCCCTCGTCCTCCAAGCGCACGGGCGCGGCGCCGTCGAAGACCACCGCCAGCGCGTCGGCCCCCTGCCCCGCCCCGCGCGCCATCTTGTTCATCAGCGCGCCCAGCTCGTTCTCGGCCTTGTGCGCGCCGGGCGTGTCCAGGAAGACCAGCTGCCCGCGCGGCTCGGTGAGGATGGCGCGGATCCGGTTGCGCGTCGTCTGCTCCATCCCCGAGACGATCGAGACCTTCTCCCCGACCAGCCGGTTCACGAGCGTCGACTTGCCCGAGTTCGTCCGCCCCACCACGGCCACCATCGCCGCCCGGGGCCCCTGCCCTTCCATCGCTTCCATACTCCCCATTCTACCAAAATGCTATAATGCCCGCATGATCACCCCGCTCACCTCCCTGGCCAACCCCCGCGTCAAGGCCGCCGTCAAGCTCCGCCAACGCTCCCACCGCGACGACGCCGGGCTCATGCTCGTCGAAGGCTACCGCGAGATCCGCCGCGCCCTCGACCACGCCTACCGCCCCGCCCAGCTCTTCTACTGCGAGGAGCTCTGGCTCAAACACGAGCACGAGCCCGCCCTCGTCGAGCGCTGCCGCGCCCTCGGCGCCCACCTCTTCCCCTGCTCCCGCGCCGTCTTCGAGAAGCTCGCCTACCGCGAGCGCCCCGACGGCCTCCTCGCCGTCGGCCCCCAAATCGCCAAACGCCTCGGCGACCTCGCCCTCCCCCCCAACCCCCTCCTCCTCATCTGCGAGGCCATCGAGAAACCCGGCAACCTCGGCACCATCCTCCGCTCCGCCGACGCCGCCGGCGCCGCCGCCGTCATCGTCTGCGACCCCTGCACCGACATCCACAACCCCAACGTCGTGCGCGCCTCCACCGGCACCCTCTTCACCCTCCCCGTCGCCCAAACCACCGCCCCCGAGCTCCTCCCTTGGCTCCGCGAACGCCGCATCCCCATCCTCGCGGCCACCCCCCACGCCGAGAAGCTCCACTTCCAGCAAGACCTCACCGGCCCCGTCGCCCTCTGCCTCGGCAGCGAGCAATACGGCCTCACCGAGGCCTTCATGGACGGCGCCGACCTCCGCGTCCGCATCCCCATGCTCGGCGTCGCCGACAGCCTCAACGTCTCCGCCGCCGCCACCATCCTCCTCTCCGAGGCCCTCCGCCAACGCATCCAAACCGGCGCCCTCACCCCCCCACCCCCCGAACCCTGGCACGGCCACACCCACGACCAATGACCCCTCCGCGGCGCCGCGGGAAAAGTCTGGGCACAAAAAAGGCCGGCAAGGCGGGGGCCTTGCCGGCTTCTTCTTTCGGTTGGGGGTCTCAGCGGGACCAGGCGAAGGCGCGCTCGGAGGCCGCCGCGCGCTCGGCGTCGAAACGCTCGGGCGCGGCCGCCAGGTACGCCGCGCCGCATTGCGCGCAGAAGGCCCCCGGGTTCAACGGCGCGCCGCAGTCAGGGCACGCGCGCTCGAGCACCTCGCCGCACCAGGCGCAGTGGCGCTCGCCCTCGCGCGCCAGGTGGCCGCGCGGCACCAAGGCCACGGCCTGGCCCACGCGCACGGGCAGGTTGCTGGGGCACTCGGGGTTCGGGCAATAGGCGCGGACGCCCTCGGGCTGGGGCCGCTCGGCGGCGAACTCGCCCTCGGCGGGGGGGAGCAGGCCCAGGGCGGCGCACAGGCGCCCGACCGTCTCGGCGGAGAGCGCGGTGGCGCGGCCGAGCTCGTACATCGAGAGGGCCGACTGCCTGCACCCCACCTGCCGGGCCAGGTCGCTCTGGCTCAGGTGGCGGCGCAGGCGCGCCTCGCGGATTTGGGTGCCCAAGGTCTTCATTCGGCGTATAGGATAGCCGATTTCCCCGCCCCGCGCAAGCGGCTTGCGGCGGCGGGGGGAATACGGTATGATAAGGAGGTTTTTGACCCAACGGAAGGAAAAAAGATGGCAAACGTGAAGTTCCACGGCGGCAGACAGCTCCCCCTCGAGATGCACAAGGTGCGCATCGTCCAGAAACTCTTCCTGCCCCCGGTGGAGGAGCGCCGGCGCCTGATGAACGAGGCGGGGAACAACACCTTCCTGCTGCAGAACAAAGACGTCTTCATGGACATGCTCACCGATTCGGGCGTCAACGCGATGAGCGACCTGCAGCAATCGGCCATGCTCCGCGCCGACGACGCCTATGCCGGCTCGGAAACCTACAACCGCCTGGCCGCGAAGGTGCGCGAGCTCTTCCACATGGACTATTTCCTGCCCGCCCACCAAGGCCGCGCCGCGGAGAACGTCCTGGCCACCGCCTACCTCAAGCCCGGCGACGTGGTGCCCATGAACTTCCACTTCACCACCACCAAGGCCCACATCACCCGCCTGGGCGCCACCGTCGAGGAGCTCATCGTCAAAGAAGGCCTCGAGGCCGCCAACGACTGCCCCTTCAAAGGCAACTTCGACATCCCGCGCCTGGAAGCCCTCATCGCGCAGGTCGGCCCCGCCAAAATCCCCTTCGTCCGCGTCGAGGCCGGCACCAACCTCGTCGGCGGCCAGCCCCTCTCCCTCCAGAACATGCGCGAGGTGGCCGCCGTCTGCAGGAAACACGGCATCAAGCTCGTCCTCGACGCCTCGCTGCTGCAGGACAACCTCTGGTTCATCAAGCAACGCGAGCCCGCGTGCAAGGACTGGACCATCCGCCAGATCGTCGACGAGGTGGCCAAGCTCTTCGACATCATCTACTTCTCCGCACGCAAGCTCGGCTTCGCCCGCGGCGGCGGCATCGCCATCCGCGACAAGGCCGACGAGGTGCGCATGAAGGAGCTCATCCCCCTCTACGAAGGCTTCCTCACCTACGGCGGCATGTCCGTGCGCGAGATGGAGGCCATCGTCGTCGGCCTCGACGAGACGCTCGACGAGGACGTCATCAGCCAAGGCCCCCAGTTCATCGAGTACATGGCCGGCGAGCTCCACCGCCGCGGCATCCCCGTCGTCCTCCCCGCCGGCGGCCTCGGCTGCCACATCAACGCCACCGCGTTCCTCGACCACCTCCCGCAGGAGCAGTACCCCGCCGGCGCCCTCGCCGCCGCCCTCTACATCGCCGGCGGCGTCCGCGGCATGGAGCGCGGCACCCTCTCCGAGCAACGCAACGAAGACGGCTCCGAGCGCTTCGCCGAGCTCGAGCTCCTGCGCCTGGCCATGCCCCGGCGCGTCTACACCCTCTCCCAGGTCGAATACGCCATCGACCGCGTCCAATGGCTCTACGAAAACCGCCGCCTCGTCGGCGGCCTCACGTTCGTCGAGGAGCCCAGCGTCCTGCGCTTCTTCTTCGGCCGCCTCGCCCCCGTCGGCGACTGGCAGGAGAAGCTCGTGGCCAAGTTCCGCGCGGACTTCGGCGACTCCCTCTGAGCCCGCCCCCGCGCGGCAAAAAAAGCGCCCCGGCCACGAAGGCCGGGGCGTTTTCTCTTATAAGCTCTCCCAATAAGGATTTTCGTTGTTTCAGAAGAGCTGGCCCCTATTGCTTTTTACCAGAAACGATAAACTCATATAGCTGTCTGTTGCAATTTCGTTTCCGGACGACTCGAACCTTGACATTGACAAACCCGCAGGCATTCATCATATCCGCATAGATTTTCTCGGCAGGGACCGTAATCCCATAAAAATTGGAATTGCCGATGATATAAAAGGCGCTTCCTTGGTGAGACAGCCCTGCATATGCGGAAGACAGGTGCTCCTGCATATCCTCAAAGTATTTCAAGACATAGTTCGCCATCAATGCGGCGGACTTATTGTTTGCGCCCGCTATTGTTTCACCAATGTCATACACATAGTGAGGAAGCGTGCGACGGCTTTCCCATGTCCCCAACAGACTTGTGGCTCGTCCCCACGTCCCACCAATGGCCCGCCAATCAAGATCGCTGGCCTGCTCGGATGTCTTAAGATAATCCAACCAATACATGTAAGGACGCAGTTCCCGAATGTACGAAATCCGATTTGGGTATGGCGGAGACGTGATCACGGTATCATATTTCCCAATGCATTCCGCAGGGATGGATCTTGAATCATGCGCTATCACTTTTGATGGCGCCTGGGGCGATGATGAAGCCCCATCGGCAACCATTTCACAGACGGAAAGAAATGTCGCCTTTGCCACATCCGTAGAAAAAGGCGCATCGGTGGGATCTCCAAACGATGTGGACACATGATTGAAGGAAGCGTTTGAAAACTCAATCACGACTCGGCAAAAGGCAATTGCAAGGAGCTGTGCGATGGCTTCATCTTGAATGGTTCTGAACGCCGCCTTCACCCTTGCCAAAAAGTCAACTTGTCTAGCCCCCCACCATCGACAAATCTTGTATATCGGGGGCTGTGCCACAGGGACATAACTTTCTATATTTTGCATCAATTGCTTTGCGACGGACAAAAACGCCGCAACCTTGTCGTTGGGATAGATGGCCAACTTTGTGTTTCCCAACCAGACCAAAAACGGATTTATTTCCAACGCGAGAGAGGGGACTCCTCTGTTGGCGCATACCAATCCCGTTGTTCCCGTGCCAGAAAAAGGATCCAAGACACAGCGGGGGGAATAATCCAATTTGGCGAGGATTTCCTCAACCAAACGCACAGAATATGCCGGTGTCAAGCGCAACCAGCCGTGCCTTCCCAGAGCGGCATTGTATTTGAATGTATAGTGCGCGTTTTGTTTTATTCCGTTCCTTCGCATCTATTCCGCCTTCATCAGTTGCTCAAGGACATACGAGATTTTGCTTCTAAAATAGTCTTGGTTCTCGTCCATGAAACCAACAAAATCAAACCCAATCACTTGATTGAAAAAATGAAAGGTCGAAGAACAGGAAGACGCCTCAACCACGCCTTGAAGAATAGCCCACTTGGCAAGGTCGTATCGACTGACGATATCGTCGTCGATTTGTGCGGACAAAACCATCAAGCAAGGAATATATCCATTGGCATAAGCATTCGCCGCATTGGCGATATCTGCATTCTGACGCTTTGAGTCTTTGCTCTTGTATCCCTGCCTTATCTCAAAAACAACACCTGTCAACGCCCCCCGAATGGAAGGCGCCAAGTTTAAGCCGTCCGCCACGCTCATGACCCATTCCGCACACCGCTTTCTAGTCTCCACGTCAGCTATCTTCGAAAGGACGATTCGCCCATCAAGGGAGAGTTTTCGCGGTTTCCCATTAGCCGCTGCGATTTCATAAGACCAAGAGACATCCTCCGCCCCAAGCCCAAGGTAATCCATGAAAACAGCCCTGACAAGACGTTCGCACCCAATCCCAATTTGTCGATAAAGGCTGGTAATGCCACCTGCCGCTTTATGTGCGGAATACACAAGCGGATTATTCAATCCAAGCCAGTTATAAAACGTATCCGCGCCATACAAGGCTTGAAACTCTGAAAGGGAAAAGCCTCCTGCCCGCCCATGGCCAAACTTGGGCGAATACTTTGCGCATTCATTGACCGGATCGATAAGTATATTTCTATACTTGGCATTCTGTTCCGTCGTCATTCCGATGCCCCGCATAATGAGATGATGGGAAAATGCAAACCCTCAAACAACTAAACCTTTTATTCCAACGAAACCGAAATCCCGCCCAATCGTTCTCCCCGGCAAAGATTTTCAAAACGCGCAGCGCCCGGAGGCGCGCAGGGAAAGATAGGCGGGCGAAAGATCCGGCCGCCCCAGGATAAGATGGTCGCGCAACGGGATGCCCAGCGTGCGCCCCGCGCGGATGAGCGCCTCGGTGGATTCGAGGTCCTGCGCGCTGGGGGTGACGTCGCCGGAAGGGTGGTTGTGCGCCACCACCACGCTCCCGGCGCCCAAGAGGATCGCCCGGCGGAACAAGGTCGCCGGGTCGATGAGCGTCTGATCCAGCAGGCCGGCGGTGACGAGATCCGGCGCCCCGCCGATGGGCCGGCGCGCCTTGTCCAAAAAGATCGCCCAAAAGCCCTCGCGGGCAAAGCGGGTGCTCGCGGTGAAGAAGAGCCCCGCCATCTCCGAGGCCAGCAACAGCGGCTTGGGGAGCGAGCCCTTCTGGCGCGGCGAAAAGACGCGCGCGCCGAACTCGATGGTCGCCAGGAGCGTCGCGATCTTGTCCTCGCCGATGCCGCTGAGCGCCCCCCGGTGCTGGCGCACGAAGGCGCGGAACTCCTCGCGGTCGTACGTCCGCAGCTGCGCCAGGCCGCGCGGGCCCAACGCCGCGATGAAGTTCGCCGCCAGCTGCCCCACGTTGCACCCCTTGACGCCCGTGCGCAGGACGATGGCCAGCAGCTCGGCGTCCGTCAGGCGCTCCGGGCCATACCGCCACAGCTTCTCGCGCGGGCGCTCGCCCTCGGGCAGATCCGCGATGCGCACGCTTCCCCCCGCGCTCATGCCGCCCCCCACCGCTCGGCCACGCGCCGCGCCAGGCCCTCCACGCCCTCGCCCGGCCGCGCCTCCACCCAGTCCACCTTGAACTGATGGCGCAGGTACGTCTCCTGCCGCCGCGCCAACTGCCGCGTCCGCACGATCGTCCGCTCCCGCGCCTCGGCCTCCGACAGGCGCCCGTCAAGCACGCCGAAGGCCTCCGCGTAGCCGATGGCCTGCGCCGCGGTGCGCGACCACCCGGGCCAACGCGCCCGGAGCGCCCGCGCCTCCTCGACCAACCCCCCGGCGTACATCTCCCCCACCCGCCCGGCGATGCGCGCGTGCAACGCCGCGCGCGGCCAGGTCAGGGCCACCAGGGCAGGCCGCTCGGCGCGCGCCCAACCCCGAGGCAGGTCAAGCCCCTGCTCCAAAAACTCCAGCGCCCGCACCAATCGCCGCGGGTTCGCCGCGTCGGGCACCGTGCGCCCATGGGCGGCCAGGCGGGCACGGAGGGCCTCGGGGGGGAGCGCCTCGAGCGCGGCGCGGAGGGCCGGGTCGGGCGGCGGCGCGGGGTCAAGCCCGCGCAGCAGGGCGGAAAAGTAAAGCCCCGTGCCGCCGACGGCGATCAGGCACGGCTCGGCGGCTTGCGCGCGCCGGGCCTCGTCCAGCCACCGGGCGGCGGAGAAAGGCTCGCTGGGCGGGACGCAGTCGAGGCCGTAATAGCGCACGGCGCCGCGTTCGGCGGGGGTGGGCTTGGCGGTGCCGATGTCCAGCCCTTGGTAGACGAGCATGGCGTCGGCCGAGAGGACGGCCGCGCCGAGGCGCTCGGCCAAGAGCTGGGCGACGGCGCTTTTGCCCGTGGCCGTGGCCCCCGCCAGGCACCAACGCGCGGCGGCCATCAGGCGCCCTTCCCGCGGTTGCGGCCGTCCAGCCACTGCAGGGCGATGAGCGCGGCCACGCCCACGCAGATGGCGCTGTCGGCGACGTTGAAGCAGGGGAAGTGCCAGGCGCCCCAATGGAAGTCGAGGAAGTCCACCACGTAGCCCAGGCGCACGCGGTCGATCAGGTTGCCCACGATGCCGCCGAGCAGGAGCCCGCCCAGCGGCACGGCCCAGGCCCCGTCGCCGAAAATCCTGCGCCAGAAAAGGCAGCAGAGCGCGACGGCCACCGCGCCGAAGCCGGCCAGCCAGTACTGCGCGCCCTGGAAAAGGCCCCACGCGGCGCCTTGGTTGCGCACATACGTCAGCGAGAAGAAAGGCAACACCGGGAGCGTCTCGCCGTGCGCAAAGGCGCCCACCACCCAAAGCTTCGCCCCCTGGTCGAGCGCGACCACGGCCAGGGCGACGGCAAGCGCGGCGAGGATGCGGCGCATGGCTCAGCGCACCTTCACGAAGAGCAGGAACAAAATCGGCTGGAGCAGCCCCTGCAACAGCAAAAAGCGCACCACCACCTGCTGCCCCGACCAATGCAGCACCGTGCGGCAATGGTCGTGCAACGGGAAGGTGAAGGTGAAAAAGAGCCGCTGCAACGGCGTGCGCCGCGCACCCTCGCGCGGCCTGGGCACGGGGTGGCCGGCGGCCTTGAGCAGGCGCAGGCAGGCGAGCTTGACCAACCCCAGCCCGCCGTTGATGACGATCATCGGCGCCACCACGAAAATCACGCACAGGTTCCCCGTGGCCAACGCCGCCACGCCGATCACCATCCCGAACATCCGCGAGCCCGCGTCCCCCATCAGCAGGCTCGAGGGATAGCAGTTGTACCACAGATACGCGCCCATCGTGCCGACGAAGGCGCACACCAGCACCGCCCACTTCGCCGCCGCGTCGCTGTGCGGGATGATCAGGTAATCGGCCACCGTGCGGTGCCCCACCACCACGTACAGCATCACCACCAGCGCCAACAGCGAAAGAAGCGTCAGCAACCCCGCCAGCCCGTCGATGCCGTCCGAGCAATTCGTCGTGTTGATCGCCCCGAAAAGAAGCGCCCCGGCCACCGGCACATACAGCCACGCCGGGATCAGCGTCTCGGCCCGCGTGAACGGCCACCACACCGGCACCGCGTGCCCCTGGCAGAGCAGCCACGCGCAGAGCAACGCCACCGCCGCGTCGAACAGCCCCTTCTTCAGCCCCCCCCACGGCAGGCGCGCCCGGTCGTCCAGCCACCCCGAGAGCATGCACAGGTAGATGCACGCCACCACCCCCAGATCCCACAGCGACTCCCAGGCGTACACCGGGAAGAAAAGCGCGATCGCCGGCAACGTCAGCAGCGCCATCAGCACCCCCGCGCCCGTCGGCTTCCCCCCGGCCTTCCCCTCCGCCCCCACGGCCTTCACCGAGCCGTCGGGCAACGTCACGGCCTTGCCGCGGTCCACCGGCAGCAGCCCCTTCAGGCGCGGCAGGAAAAACCACACCAGGAGCGCCGCCAAAGACGCCGCCCCGCCCATCATCACAACGTGGGACTGCAGCAGCCGGAACGGGCCCCAAAATCCCTGCAAAAACTCGCTCAGAACGTAAAACATGACCCTATTCTACCACACTCACTTGCCCACGCAGAAGGACGAAAAGACCCGGTCGAGCAAATCCTCCGAATACACCCGCCCCAACACCCGCCCCAACGCTTCCGCCCCCGCCCGCAGCCGCCCCGCCGCCGGCACCAGCCCCGCCTCCCCCCCCGCCAAGGCCTCCCCCGCCGCCTCGAAGGCCGCGCGCGCCTCCGCCAACCCCGCATGCTGGCGCGCCGTGGCCAAGGCCGCCGCGTCCGGCGCCTCCGCCTGCGCCCCCAACGCCCGCCGCAGGAGCGCCTCCGCCGCGCGCCGCGCCCCCTCCGGGTCGGCCGTCGCCGAAATCCCCCCCCGCCCGGGAGCCAGGTCGGCCTTCGTGCGGAGCACCAACGCCCCCCCCGGCACGTCCGCCGGCAACGCCTCGCCCGCCGGCAGCAGATACAGCACCACGTCCGCCCGGGCGATCAGCCCCCGCGCCCGCGCCACCCCCTCGCGCTCCACCGCCCCCGGCGCCTCGCGCAACCCCGCCGTGTCCGTCAGGCGCACCGGCACCCCATCCAGGGAAAACGCCTCCTCGATCGCGTCGCGCGTCGTCCCGGGCTCGGGGCTGACGATGGCCCGCGCCTCGCCCAGCAACAGGTTCATGAGGGTGGACTTCCCCGCGTTCGGCGGCCCCGCGAGCACCACCAGCGCCCCCTCGCGCAGGAGCCGCCCCCGCCGCCACGTGCCCAGCACCTCCCCCGCGCGGGCGGCCAACGCCCTCAACCGCGCGAGCGCCCCCGCCGCGAAGTCGGGCGGCAACTCCCCCTCGTCGAAGTCCAGCAGATGCTCCACCTCGGCCGAAAGGGCCAGCGCCTCGTCGTACAACGGCCCGAGCGCCCCCGCCAGGCGCCCCTCCAGGTTCGCGCGGGCGGCCCGCTCGGCGCGCGGGGTCTTGGCGGCGATGAGGTCGGCCACGGCCTCGGCCTGCGTCAGGTCAAGCCGCCCGTTGAGGAAGGCGCGGCGCGTGAACTCCCCCGGCCCCGCCGGGCGCGCGCCCAGCCCGAAAAGCGCCTCAAGCACCCGCCGCGGCACCACCGCGCCGCCATGGACGCACAGCTCCACGGTGTCCTCGCCGGTGTACGAACGGGGCGCGCGGTAGAAGAGCAAAACGGCATCGTCGAGCGCCCCGCCCCCCGCGTCGCGGAGCGTCGCGTAGGCGAAGGTGCCCGCGGGCCGCTCGGAAGGCCGCGGCCGCAACCCCGGCGCCAGGCGGTCGACGATGGCGTAGGCCCCCTCGCCGCTCAGGCGGATGAGGGCCACGCCGCCCAACCCGGGCGCGGAGGCCAGCGCCGCGACGGGCTCACCCACGGAGCGCCTCCTTGAAACAGGCCAGGGCATAGGCGCGGACGGCCTCGGCGGGGGTCTGCCGGGCGGGCACGGCCGCGGGCGCGAACCCCAACGCGCGGAGGGCCTCGGCGGTGGGGCCGCCCAGGGCGATGAGGTCGCGCTCCTTGGGCGCGGCGGAGGCCGCCCAGGCGCGCGCGGCGCTGGCCGAGGCCAGGAAGACGGCCTCGTGCGGCGGCGGCTCGGCCTCGGGCAGGCCGACGGTGCGGTAGAGCACGAAATCCTTGACCCGCGCGCCGCGGGCCTTGAGCGCCTGGGCCAGCGCGGGGCCGGCCTCCTCGCTGCGCACGCGCAGGATCTTCATGCCCGAGAGGTCGGCGGGCAGCGCGGCCAACAGCCCCGCCGCCGAGAAGTCGCGCTCGGGCATCAGCGTGTCGATGTTCAGGTGCGCCAGCGCCGCGGCGGTGCCGGGGCCGGTGACGGCCAGGCGCTTGGGCAGGTATTGGATGGGGCTGACCAGGCGCTCGAGCAGGAAGCGCGCGGCGGTGGGGCTGGTGACGACCAGGAGGTTGTAGCCCTTGCTCGGGCGGATCTTCACGTCCGCCACCGCCTCGAAGCGCACCAGGGGCCGCAGGACGGGCACGCCGCCCAGATCCACGACGGCCTCGGCGGCCTTCCCGGCCACGCCGGGGCTGGAGGTGACCCAGACGCGCCGCCCGGCCAACGGCCCAAGCGCGGGGAAGCCGTGCGTCGCGGCCTCGCCCACGATCAGCAACCCGGGGCGCTCGGGCGTCTGGGCGCGGAGCTCGCGGACACGCCCGCGCCAGAGCGTCTGCCCGGGCGCGCCGGCGTCGCAGACGATGGCGCAGGGGGTCTCGGGCGGGTAACGGCGGGCCACGGCGTCGGCCAGGCCCAGGGCCATGAACCAGACGTCGGTGGAGCCTTCGCCCACGGCGCGGGGGGTGCCCACGCAAAAGCCCTTGCCGGCCTCGCGGCGCGTCAGGAGCATCCCGGTGGCGGTGGTGGCGGCGGCAAGGGCCGAGACGCCCGGCAAAACGCGGAAGGGAATGCCGTCGGCGGCGAGCGCGTCGGTCTCCTCGGCCAGGCGCCCGAAGATGCCCGGATCCCCGCCCTTGAGGCGCACGACGCGCTCGCCGCGGCGGGCGCGCTCGCCGATGAGGGCGGTGATGGCGGCCTGGGGCAGGGCGTGCGCGCCGCTGCGCTTGCCCACGTAGAGGCGCTCGGCGCGGAGGCCGTCGAGGAGCGAGGCGTCCATGAGCGCGTCGTAGATGACCACGTCGGCGCCGCGCAGCTCGCGCAGGCCGGCCACCGTGCAGAGCCCGGCGTCGCCCACGCCCGCGCCGACGAAACGCACGGCCTTTATGTAAAGGTCGCGCAGGGCGCGGAGGCGCCCGTCGCCGCGGCGGAAAGTCATCGCCAGCACGCCTTGGCCGGGGGGCGGCGTGAGTTCGGCCAAGGGGATGTATTCGGCGACGCGGCCCTGCAGGCCCAGGCGGTGGAGGGCGGCGGCGGCCACGACGATGGCGTCGAAGTCGCCGCGGTCGAGCTTGGCCAGGCGCTCGGGGATGGCGCCGCGGAGGGTGAGGCGCCCGGCCCCGGGGAAGCGCCGGGCGCACCAGGCGTCGCGCCGGGCGCTGCTGACGCCGACGCGCCGGGGCTCCGACACGCCGTCGCGGAGGACGAGGCAGTCGCGCGGGTCCTCGCGCCAGGGCAGCCAGAACCAGTCGAGGCCTTCGGGGAGGCCCTCGGGGGGGAGATCCTTGGCGGAGTGGAGGGCGCAGTCGATGCGGCCGCCCAGGAGGGCCTCGTCGAGGTCGCGCGTGAAGAAGTCGCCGGGGCTGGCGCGCAGGTCGGTGGCCTGGTCGCGGTCGCCGGGCGAGGAGAAGGGCACAAGCGTGAAGGCGAGGCCCGTCTCGGCGGAGAGGCGGCGCAGGGCGTCCTCGGTCTGGAGGCGGGAGAGGGCGGAATCGCGGGTGCCGCAGGCAAGGGTCATGTCAGGGCCTCGTAGGCGCGGTCGGCGGCGGCGCGGATGGCCTCGAGGGCGCCGGTGCGGCGGAGGTAGTCGCCGCGCAGGGCGTCGAGGTCGCGCACGCCCCGGTCGCCGCGGATGTTGCGGGGGGCGCCAAGGTCGAAGGCGGGCACGCCGCCGAGCGCCTCGGCCTCGAAGCAGGGCGCCTCGACGGTGAGCGCGGCGAGGAAGCGGTCGGCCCCGCGCACGGCCTCGCGCCAATCGGCCAAGGGGCGGCAGTCCTCGCCGGGGATGGGGTGGCGGTGGTAGAGGAGGGTGACGGGCAGGCCGCGGGCGTGGGCCTTGGCGGCGGCGGCGCGGCCCAGGCGCCCGGTGCCGGCGATGACGACGCGGCCCTTGGCGCCCTCGAGCGCGAGGTCCTCGACCTCGACGTCGGGGATGAGGGGGGCGACGGCGGCGCGGACGGCCTGGGCGCGGCGGAGGGCCTCGGCGTAGGCCTCCAGCAGGTGGCCGCAGGCCCAGCCCTTCGCGCGGGCCTCCTCGAAGGCGTCGCGCACCTGCCCGACGATGTGGAACTCGCCGACCATCCTGGCGCGCATCCCCGCGAGCACCATCGTCAGGTGGCGCAGGGCCGCGGGGCCGGTGGCGGCCTGCGCGCCGGGCAGGCGCAGGGCGTGCGCCAGCAGGTCGCAGGCGACGAGCTCGGGCGCGGCCCAGGCGATGAGCTCGGTGCGGTTGCAGGTGCGCAGGAGGGCCCAGCCGTAGAGCCCGTTGAGGAAGGAGAGGCGCGTGGCCAGCACGTCCAGCGGCGGCAGGGGCGCGGCCGCCTCCACGCCCAGCACGTAGAGCCCGCCGGGGGAGACGCGCGCGAAGCCTTTGGCCAGGGCCTCGCGCACCTCCTTGGCGGTGCGGCAGCTGCGGCCGTCGGTGGAGACGGCGATGGTGAGGCCGTCGGCGCGGAGGCTCGCCGGCACGATGAAGTCGCCCTCGGCCCAGTTGCCGTCGGCGCAGCAGCAGGGGACGGCGCGGGCGCGGGCGGCGGCGAGGACGGCGCGGTTCGTGCGCTTGTCGTCGGTGCAGGCGAAGGCCAGGCGGCACCCCTCCACGTCCCCCGGCACGAAGCATCGCGCCACGCGCGCCACGGGCAGGGCGTCGAACTCGGCCACGGCCTCGGGGCAGACGAGGCGCACCTGGGCACCGGCCTCGAGGAGGGCGCGGGCCTTGCGCAGCCCCACGCGCCCGCCGCCCACGACGAGCGCCATCGCGCCCTCAAGGAGCAGGTTCGCGGGGAAGGTCTTGCGCACGGGCCGCATCAAAGGCCCTCCAGGATGGGCAGCTCCAGCCACTCGGCGCCGGGGAACATCCCCTCGGCGACACGCCGCAGGAAGGCGCGCGAATCGGCCTCGATGAGCGCGTCGCCGCGGCCGGGCCAGGCGTTCCAGACGAATTGGGCGACCGTCGCGCCGCGCGCGACGAGGGCCTCGAGGGAGAGCAGGGCGTGGTTGACGGAGCCGAGCGCGCCGTGCAGCACGAAGGTGAAGGGCCAGCCCCGGCCGACCGCGAAGTCCACCGTCAGCAGGTCGGGCCGGAGCGGCACCATGAGCCCGCCCGCGCCCTCCACGAAGACCTCGTTGTAGCGCGCGGCGAGGGCTTGGGCGCAGGCCTCCAGGCGCGCGGGGTCGATCTCGGCCCCGGCCAGGCGCGCGGCGAGGTCGGGCGAGCAGGGGTGCGGGAAGATATAGGGCGCGGTGAGCCCCTCGGCGTCCTCGGGGAGCGGCCCCGCGCCCATCAGGGCGCGGTGGCGGGCGATGTCCTCGGAGGCGCCGGCGTTGCCCGTCTGCGCCAGCTTCATGGTGGCCACGCGCCGCCCCGCGGCCAGGGCGCGCCGGGCCAGCCAGCCGGTGGCGACGCTCTTGCCCGCGTCCGTGTCAATCCCGCTCACAAACCGAATCATGCGCGACCCTTTCCTTCGTGAAGGCGCGATTATACCAAAGCCCGCGCGCTCAGCGCCGCCCCCGCGGCTTGGCGAAGATCAGCTGGATGCCGTTCCAGGCGTTGTGGAAGAAGACGTAGAAGGCCGGCCCGAGCGCCGCGAAGGGCGCCCCGCACGCCAGCGCCAGGTAGACGGTGTAGGACGTGTTCTTCTGCCCCAGCAGCTGCGAGCACTCGTGCCAGCGCCGCCGCCCGCCCAGGAGCGCCCCCAGCGCGAAGAGCGCCACGCAGAGCGCCAGGTCGATGCCCACCACCCACAGCACGTCGGCGCGCGGGTACTCCGCCGCGTGCTCCTCGAGCGTGCGCGAGGCGCTGGCGGCGATGATGGCCACCAGCACGATCCACACGTAGAGCGTCGAGGGCGTCAGCGCCCGCCCCCACCGCCGCGCCCGCTCGCCGAAGCGCCGCCGCAGCAGGAGCGCCGCCGCGAAGGGCAGGAGCGTCACGAAGCAGACGCGCCCCGCGATCGCCGGCAGCGCCGCCCACGCGCTCTGGTGCAGCACCAGCGGGATGGCCGCCGGCAACACCGCGCTCACGCACAGCGCCCCCAGCAGAAAGCCCATCGAGCCGAAGGTGACGCTCCCGCCCAGCAGGCTGATGATGACCGGCGCGGCGCTGGCCGTCGGCGTCACGGCGGTGAAGAAGGCCGCCTGCGCGAAGCGTTCCGGCACGCCGCACAGCAGCATCCCGCCCCACACCGCGAAGGCGCTGGCCAGGTTCACCGCGATGACCAGCCAATGCCGCCAGTGGATCGCCCGCGGCGTGAACTCCATCCGCAGGAAGACGGCCACTAGCATATAAAAGAGGCACCACGGCATCAGCGGGCGCAGCGCCGAAAGCCAGGGGCACAGCCACCCCAGCGCGAAACACGCCACCAGCAGCACCGTGCGCAGCACCTCAGCGCCCCGCGGGCTCGGCGTTCTTGCGGAAGAGGAAGTAAAGCGTCAGATCCGTGCCCACCAGCGCCATGTCCAGCACGTACAGCCACAGCACGCACGCGGCCAGCACCCCCGCGTCCGGCCCGGGCGGGTTCAGCAGCTTGTGGACGATGCCGCAGAGGTAGCCCCCCAGCACGATGACCATGAACGCCGGCGACTTCCCGCGCACGAAGCGCGTCCGCAGCGACTTGGCGATGGAGGCCGGCCAACTGCACCCGAAGGCCAGCAGCATCAGCGCCTCGAAGACCCACGCGCTCATTCCAGCCCCTCCTCGAAGGCCGGCGGCGGGGGCGGCGCCCCCGGCCCGGCCCCCGGCGCGGCCGTGGCCAGGGCCACGTTCGAGATGCCCGCCAGGCGGCAGGCGTCCATCACCGCCATCACCTTGCCGTAGGCCGTCCCGGCGTCCGCCCGCAGGGTGATGGGCTGGCCGGGGTTGTACTTCGCCACCTGGCGCAGCGCCGCGTCGAGCGACGCGCCCGAGAGGACGCGCTGGTTCACCGTCACCGTGCCCTCGCGCGTGACGTTGAGGATGATCTCGCCCGGCACCCGCGTGGAGGATTGGCCCGAGCGCGCCGTCGGCAGCGTCAGCCCCACCTCATATTCCCACTGCGAGAAGACCGAGCTCGTCACGAAAAAGCACAGCAAGAGGAACACCACGTCCATCATCGCCGTCATCTGGAACTGCGGCAGCGCCGCGCGCCTCGTCCGGAACTCCATCGCCGCTCACTCCCGCGCGTGCTTGCTGCCCAGCACCGCCACCAACTCCGCGCACACGCTCTCGAGCAGGCTCACCAGGCGCCCCGCCCGCCGCCGGAAATAGGCGTAGAAGACCATCGCCGGGATGGCCACCGCCAGGCCGAAGATCGTCGTCACGATCGCCTGCGCCACCCCCTCGGCCAGCAGCGTCGGCTTCGCCGCCGCCACGTCGCTGGCCACCGCCCCGAAGGCCCCGAGCATGCCGATGACCGTGCCCAGCAGCCCCACCAGCGGCGCGATCGTCGCGATGTCCAGCAGCCACTGCGTCCGCCCCTCGATGGCCTCGGCCTGGCGCCGCCCCTCGCTCTGGGCCACCTGCGCCAGGAGCGCCGCGTCGGCCCGCGGCGCGTTGCGCACCGCGTCGAGCGTCGCCAGCATCACCGCCGCCAAAGGCGAGGGCGCGTCCTCGCACAGCCGCCGCGCCTCCTCGGGGTCGTCCCCCAGCAGGTACGTCGGCAGGTCGCGGCGCAGGCGCGGCGGCACGACCGTCCCCTCGCGCAGCGTCGCCAGGAAGTAGACGCAGGCCGTCACCCCCGCCACGCTCATCGCCAGGAGCACCCACATCAGCCACCCGCCGCAGGCCCACGCCTCCGCCAACGTCATCCCCGCCGCCGCAAAAAACAATCCGCTCATCCCAAGATCCTTTCAGAAGACAATCCCCGTCAGTATACCACAATCCACGAAAAAGCCCCGGGCGAACCCGGGGCCTTTTGGGGCGCAGGGCGCCCGCTCAGGCCACGCGGCGGCGGAGCGCCACCCCGGCCACGCCCAGCGCCAGGAGCGCCAGCGCCGTCGGCTCGGGCAGGACCGCCGTCTCGTTCTTCGTCAGCCAGCCGATCTGCTCGGCGGTGAGGTTGCCGGAATAGGCGGCGGAACCGACGATGTCCCACGCGTCGTTGTCGTGCAGCCACACGCTCAGGCCGCTCTTGCCGCCTTCGTTGAACGAGGCGTAGAGATCGCCGTCGACGTAGATGTTCACGGTGATCTCGCTCGTTGAAACGAACTCATAGTTGATGGCGATGGTGTGGATGCCGGTGCCAAGCGTCGGGCGATCGGTATCGGGCGACCAATTGCCGGCCTGATAACGGAGCGAGCCATCCGTGTTCAGCTTCAGGAAGGCGTCGCCGTTCCAGTAGCCGAACTTGACGAGATTCGTGTCGTCCGTCGACACCATCTGCTTCACGTCGACGGTCACGACGTAGGCGAAGGGGTTGGTGTAACCCGTGCCGGGGATGATGCCCTTGTTATCGTAGGCGCCGCTCGCCTGCCAGGTCAGCGTCACCGCGTGCGCGGCGGAGAGGGCCAGTGCGGCGAAGGCCGCCGCCAGGACTGTTCTTTTCATGTGAAGGAATACCTCCCATTCGCCCCTACAACGTGCGGAGGCAGGCCCGGGGACGAAAACGTGCCCACTTCCGATGCCGCTTGGAGGCCTTAGGAAACCCGAGTCATGACACCAAAAGTGGGCACGCGACGCCGCGTGCTCGCAGTTTGGACACTGACTCTGAAAGTTCCTAAGTTCCCAAGCATGTCCTTGTGCGTCTGCACAAATCCGTGCCACGGCTCACCCGTGGCGTGCCACTAAGATACCACCGCCCGCCTCCGCGACGCAAGCGTTTTCTTCCAAAGCCCCATTCATTCAAATTGACGCTTGACACAGAAGGGGCGATTGCGCTATCCTAGGGGCGTTTTCGGTCAAACAGACGTTTGACGCAACACCGCCAGAGAAAGGATGGCAAACATGAAACAATCGTTTCGCCTGCAAGGGCTTGACTGCGCGAACTGCGCCGCCAGGCTGGAGCGCGCCCTGAACAAACTCGACGGCGTGGCCCATGCCTCGGTGAACTTCCTGGCCCAGCGACTGAGCCTCGAGGCCGAGGACGCGCGCTGGGAGGGCGTCCTCCGCGACGCCAAGGCCCTCGTCAAAAAGCTCGAGCCCGACGTGACGGTGGCCTGAGCCCGGAAGGAGCAAGGACATGACGCGCAAACAACGCAAGGAACTCCTCCGCATCGCCCTGGGCCTGGCCCTCTTCGCCGCCGGCTGGTGCGTGCCCGGCGCCTGGCTCGGCGGCTGGGCCGCCCGCGCCGTCTTCGCCGCCGCCTACGCCCTGGCGGGGTGGGACGTGCTCTGGGCCTCGTGCCGCAACATCCTGCGCGGCGAGGTCTTCGACGAGAACTTCCTCATGGCCGTCGCCTCCCTCGGCGCCATGGCCCTGGGCGACTTCGCCGAGGGCGCCGCCGTCATGCTCTTCTACCAGGTGGGCGAATGGTTCCAGGCCTACGCCGTCGGCCGCACCCGCGGCTCCATCGCCGCCCTCATGGACATCCGCCCCGACTTCGCCACCGTGCTGCGCGCCGGCCAACCCCTCCGCCTCGACCCCGAGGCCGTGCGGGTGGGCGAGACCCTCCTCGTGCGCCCCGGCGAGCGCGTCCCCCTCGACGGCACCATCCTCAAAGGCGAATCGACCCTCGACACCGCCGCCCTCACCGGCGAATCCCTCCCCCGCCCCGTCCGCCCCGGCGACCAAGCCCCCAGCGGCTGCATCAACCTCTCCGGCCTCCTCGAGATCCGCGTGGACAGACACTACGGCGACTCCACCGTCGCGCGTATCCTCCGCCTCGTCGAGGAAGCCGCCGAGCGCAAGGCCCGCACCGAGGCCTTCATCACCCGTTTCGCCCGCGTCTACACCCCCTTCGTCTGCGGGGCCGCCCTCCTCCTGGCGCTCCTGCCCCCGCTCCTCCTCGGCGGCGCGTGGGGCGACTGGGTCTACCGCGCCCTCACCTTCCTGGTCATCTCCTGCCCCTGCGCGCTGGTCATCTCCGTGCCGCTGAGCTTCTTCGGGGGCATCGGCGCGGCCAGCCGCCGCGGCGTCCTCCTCAAAGGCAGCAACGCCCTCGAGACCCTCGCCCACGTCCGCGCCGTCGTCTTCGACAAAACCGGCACCCTCACCCAAGGCGCCTTCGCCGTCACCCAAACCCTCCCCGCCCCGGGCTTCGGGCGCGACGCGCTCCTCGACCTTGCCGCCCACGCCGAAAGCGCCTCCACCCACCCCCTCGCCAAGGCCGTCGCCGCCGCCGCCCCCGGGCCCGTCGACCCCGCCGCCGTCACGGACCTGCGCGAACACGCCGGGCGCGGCGTCTCGGCCACCGTCAAAGGCCGCGCCGTCCTCGCCGGCAACGCCGCCCTCCTCCACGACAACGCCATCCCCGCGCCCACGCTCGGCGACCTCCCCGGCACCGCCATCCTCCTGGCCGTCGACGGCGCCTACGCCGGCGCCATCCTCCTCCAAGACCGGCCCAAGCCCGACGCCAAGGCCGCCATCGACGCCCTCCGCCGCGCCGGCGTCCGCCAAACCGTCATGCTCACCGGCGACAACGCCCCCGCCGCCCGCGCCGTCGCCCAAACCCTCGGCCTCGACGCCTGGCACGCCGGGCTCCTCCCCGCCGACAAGGTCGCCCACGTGGAGCGCCTCCTCGCCGAGACCCGCGCCGCCGACCCCAAGGCCCGCCTCGCCTTCGTCGGCGACGGCATCAACGACGCCCCCGTCCTCGCCCGCGCCGACCTCGGCGTCGCCATGGGCGCCCTCGGCTCCGACGCCGCCATCGAGGCCGCCGACGCCGTGATCATGGACGACCGCCCCGCCAAGCTCGCCGACGCCATCGCCATCGCCCGCGGCACGCTTGCCATCGCCTGGCAGAACATCGTCTTCGCCATCGGCGTCAAGGCCGCCATCCTCCTCCTCGGCGCCCTGGGCCTGGCCAACCTCTGGATGGCCGTCTTCGCCGACGTCGGCGTCGCCTTCCTGGCCATCCTCAACGCCATCCGCGCCCTCGCCCTCCCCCGCCGCTAACCGACGAGGAGGAGGCGGGGGGCCGAGGCGCGCGGGCCCAGGAGCAGGCGCAGGCGGTAGAGCCCGCGCGGGAGCGTGGGCGGCAGGCGCAGAAGTAGGAGCCCCTCTTCGTCGGCCTCCTCGGGGCGGAGCGTCCAGCGGCGGGGGGCGGGGCCCTTCGCTTTGGGGCCTAGGGGCAGGGGGCGGAGGCTCAGGCGCGGCGGCGGCGCGGCGCGGGGCAGCGGGTCGGTGCGCAGCAGCAGCAGCTCGCCGGGCTCGCCGCGCCAAAAGCGGCCTTGGCGCACGGAATAGGCGCAATGGAGTTGGGTCATCGGGGTGCCTTTCGGTTCAGGGTTGGGGGTCAAGGAAGGCCCCGGGGCGGGTTCCCGCCCGCGGGGCGCGGGGTCAGCCCAAAAGGTTGAGCAGACCGCGCAGGAGGCTCCGCAGAGCCTCGAGCAAGACGCCGATCAACGGGTTTTCCATGCGCACCTCCTTTCTGGGCGGCCGTTTTGGGGCGGCCGTTCGCCGATGCGTGGGGGCCGTTGGGGCGTGGGCCCGGCCCGGGATGGAGCCCCGGGCCGGGCGGGCGTCAGTCGCGCATGGCGGTGACGAGGGTGTCCTTGTACTCGACCATGTAGAGCAGCTCGCCGCCCATGCGGGTGCGGAAGAAGAGCTGGAGGGGGACGCCGTCGTCGTCGAAGGGCTGGCGGTTGTAGAGCAGCGCGCGGGTGGGGTCGCCGAGGGGCTCGCCGTAGCACTCGCAGCGGATCTCGTTGCCGGCGTAGAGCATGAAGAAGCCCTCGTCCTCGGCCTCCTCGTCCCACTCCAGCTTGGTGCCCTGCACGAGGAAGGGCCCGGGGCCGACGATGACGCCGCGCTCGCCGCTGTTCACCAGCTCCGTCACGTCCGTCAGCGTCGGCAAGGTCACCAGATCCACGCGCCGCACGCCGCTGCCGGAGGCCGCCGTGCGCAGGCGCGAGCCGACGGTGGCGTTGACGACGAGGCGGTTCTTGCTCGGATCCCACGCCGCGTCCTCCGTCGCGAAGGTGCCGCGCACCGCCGGGGCGAACTTCACCAGCCCGCTGATGTTCACCGCCCGGCCCGAGGAGACCAGCTCCGCCACCAGGTCGGCAAACTCGCTGAGCACCAGGCGGATCGTGCTCTCCTTCACCGCGCAGCCCTCCTTGACCATCTGGCGCGCCACGTCCTGCAGGCCATAGGTCTCCTTCACCTCCACGCGCCCCACGAACGTCTCCGCCCCGGCCTTCTCGGTGGCCAACTCGTTGCGCACCAGCCGGTAATTCACGCTCTTGAGGTCGCCCTCGGAATTGATCACGATGTCATTGTCCATGTCAGTGTCCTTTCTTCTCATTCGGCCCCCACACCGCCCCGGGCAACCCGCCCGGAAACGCCGCACGCCGGGGCCGACCCACGTGCGCACCCTCCCCCGCACCCCTGACGCACCCCCGCCGAAAAACCGCGCAACCCACTCCAAACCAACACCTTCCAAACCCTGACATCCCTGACGCGAACCCTGACGCCCCCCACCCCGCCGCAACCCTTTTTCCGCCAAAACCCGCCTTTCCCCAGACACCCCCCAACAAAGTGTAACGATAGCGCAATGAAATCCGCCAAAAGTGTGACAATAACGCAATATCCAGAAAACAAGCCTTGAGCCCAACAACGCCAAGCACTCCGCCCCCCCCCATAACGCAATGGAATTGCCGAAAAGTGTCACACTAGCGCAACACAGCCTCTGAACGCTCCCCCCAGGCGCGTTGTTTATGGTAAGATAAGTGGCAAAAGGAGGACGTGGCAGGATGACACGGACGGAGCTGGAGCAGGTGCTTGCCGAGCAACGCGAGGAAACCCGCGGATGGTCGGAGACCAGTATCGTTCCCCGCGTGGAAGAGCAGTTGGTGCGATTGGATAGCGACCTCGCCCAAGTGGTCATCGGCGTGCGCAGAAGCGGTAAATCGACCCTGTGCCATTCCGTCTTGCGCAAAAGTGGGCTGACCTTCGCCTACGTGGACTTCGATGATGAGCGCCTGTCTGCGGCCACGGGGCAGGATCTCAATGTCATGCTCGAGGTTCTCTATAAACTGTATGGCGATTTTCAATGCCTTTTTCTGGACGAAATCCAGAACATCCCGGAGTGGTATCTCTTCGTCAATCGCCTCCTCCGGCGCGGACTCCGCCTTCTGGTTACCGGCTCCAACGCCAAGCTGTTGGGCGGCGAATTGGCCACCCACCTCACCGGGCGCTATCACCCCATCGAGCTCTTCCCCTTCTCCTTCGGCGAATACTGCCTGGCGCATGAGGTCGACGCGCAGAGTCCCACCACATGGGCCGTCGGCGCCCGCCGCGCCGCGCTGGACGACTATCTGCGCGAGGGCGCCTTCCCCGCCCTTGTCCGGCCCAACGCGCCAGACGCCGCCAAATATGTGGAAACCCTGACAAACGCCATCCTGGAGCGTGACATCCGCCAACGCTACAACCTCCGTCATGCCACCCCCTTCCGCACCCTGGCGCACTACCTGCTCGACATCGCGCCCACCATCCTCAACTACGTCACAATCCGCAATCGCCTTGCGCTGAGCTGCTCCCCCAACACCCTCGCCGCCTACGTCTTTTACCTCAAACAAGCCTATCTCCTGCAAGGCGTCCGCCGGTGGTCACCCAAAAGCCACCTGCGCTTGCGCGGCGAGAAAGTCTACCCTGTCGACGTCAGCCTCATGGGCAACCGACGGGACGCCTTCGCCGGCGAAAACCTCGGATGGCGTCTTGAAACCGCCGTCCTCTTGGAGCTCCTGCGCCGCGCCCGCCCAAAAGGCGACGACGTCTACTACTACCAAGACCCACGCAATGAGGCCGACTTCATCGTCTGCCATGGCCGTGTCCCCCTCGCCATCGTGCAAGTCGCCTACACCCTCGAATCCCCCAAAACCAAGGCTCGGGAACTGCGCGGCGCCGTCGCCGCCGCGAAAGCCACCGGCTGCTCGGACATCTGGGTCGTCACCCACCACGAGCGCGAAGACCTCACCTTCGGCAACTTCCCCATCCACATCGTCCCCGCCCACGATTGGCTCATCGCCCCATAATCGCCCCAGCATGCCCACGGAACGTTTTCTCGCAACAGGCGAGAAACGCGCACAGCGCACCACGAAAGCAGGGCAGAGAGGCCCGAACGCGCTTCTGCAAGGTCGTCGCGCCGGGTTGCCCCCACCACCCGCACCCTGCCGGAACACGCCACACCCCCCTCCCAAATCCGTAAGTCTTTTTTCGCCGAAACCCCCATTTGTAACTTTTTTTGCCCGTTTGTAACTGTTTTCGTTTCCCGCCCAAACGCCCGCTCTTGTCGAATTGCCCACGCTGTGGTAAATTGTTGTGCGTTTTGAGGGGCCATTTCCGATCCCTCACCCGTAAGCGTTTGATGAAAGCGGAACCGCTAGGCTATCTGTTTTTGATTGAGGCGTTCGACCTGGACGTCCTTGCGCCCTTGTGCCAGACCTTCCGCGGGGAAGGGGCTCAGCGGCAGGAGCGGGTCGCCGGCGCCACCACCACGCGCTTCCTGCCGCCGAGGGCTTGTCCCCCGGCAACCTGGCAGCATCAGCTGGACTTCGCGCTGAAACAGGAGGGCGTGAACCTCGAGGTGCTGCGGGCCTTCTTCGCCAAGGTGCCCGAGCAGGCGTTAGCCGATTATGTCGCGGCGCGTTCCGTCGGCATCTACCGTCGGCGCGTCTGGTTCCTCTATGAGTTCCTCACGGGGCGCGAATTGCCCCTTCCCGCCCTGCGGCAGGGCAACTACGGCTTTGTCTTGGACCCGGAGGCCTATGTGGCGCGCGCCCGGGAAGATTCCCCCCGCGCCAAGCGCCAGCGCCTCTTCAACAACCTGCCCGGGGTGGCCGATTGCTGCCCCATGGTGCGCCGGACCGCCAAAATCCGCCACGAGGAGGCCGACGATTTGGCGGCGCAGGTGCGCAAGGCCCTGAATCGTTATCCCACCGAGCTGTTGGCGCGAGCGAACCGTTGGCTGCACCTCAAAGAGACCAAGGCTTCCTTCGCCATCGAGCATGCCTCCCCGGATCGACGACGCGAGGCGGCTTTCCTGGAAATCCTGGCGCAAGCCGGTTCGGAGCCGCTGACCAAGTCCCTTCTCCTGCGTCTGCAGAACGCCATCGTGGACCCGCGTTACCGCGAGGAGGACTACCGCGACGACCAAGTCTACGTCGGCGAAACCCTGCGCCCTGGCAACGAGCTTGTCCATTTCGTCGGCGCGCGCCCCGAGGACGTGTCAGGGCTCATGGAGGGCCTTCTCACGGTGGCCGACCGCCTCACGCGGGGCGATACGCACCCATTGGTCGCAGCCGCCGCCGTGGCCTTTCTCTTTGTCTTCATCCACCCCTTCAATGACGGGAACGGCCGCCTTCACCGTTACCTGCTGCAACACATCCTCGTCGCCAAAGGCTTCATCCCCGGTGGCACGGCCTTTCCCCTCTCCGCCGTCCTCCAACGCGACCCCACGCGCTATGACGCGATGCTGGAGACCTTCTCCAAGCGCCTCATGGGGCGCGTGGACTACGCGCTCGACCCGCAAGGCCGCATGACCGTGCGCAACCCGACTGCGGACTACTATCGCCACATCGACCTCACCCCCATCGTCGAAGCGCTCTTCGACGTCGCGCGCGAAACCCTGCGCAAGGAACTGATCCCCGAGCTCAGCCACCTGATGCTGTGGGACGACATCCAGGCCCGCTTCCGTGCCATCGTCGACATGCCCGACGCCCGCGCCCAACACTTCGCGCGTCTGGCTCTCCAAAACGGCGGCACGCTCGCAAAGGCACGCCGAGGCGACTTCCCCAAGCTGACAGACGACGAAGTTGCCACCCTCGAACAAGCCATCGCCCAAGCCCAAGCCACGCTGCCCGTCCCCGCGCCGTGAGCCATAAAACACCCTGCCACCCCTGGCACGCACCCCTGGCTTCCCGCCACGCCCACGCTTGCCGGGGGTGGTTCCTTTGCTATCCTCTTGGCCAGAAAGGAGACACTCGCCATGAAACCCACCTTCTCCCTCGCCCTCACCCTCCTCGCCGCGCCCCTCCTCACCGCCGCGCCCCTCCCCGACGCCCTCCTCCAAGAGGCCGAGCAAGCCGTCCGCCAAGTCCACGCCCGCGCCGACGCCGGCCTCTGGGACACCCAACGCGCTGCCCTCGCCGACGCCACGCTCCTGCGCATCCGCCTGGCCAAAGCCCGCGCCGACGGCGACCAGGCCGCCGCCAAAACCCACGCCCAGGCCGACGCCTGGCTCGCCGAGGCCCTCGCCCTCTGAGGCCCCCGCCCACGCGCCGCCCCGCGGCCCCGTTCGCCGGGGCGGCGCGGCGCTTTCGTCCCGGTGCGGGGCGGCGGGTTGCAGAGGCGGGGGATTTGTGCGATACTAGAAGAAGATTTGTTTCATGGAGGAGCTTGCAGTGGCGTTTACGCATATCGCAGGGACGGGTTCGGCGGTGCCGCAGAAGGTGCTGACGAACGACGACATGGCCAAGCTGGTGGACACCAGCGACGAGTGGATCGTCTCGCACACGGGCATCCGCCAGCGCCACGTGGTGGGGCCGGAGGAGAACGCCGCGACGCTCGGCTGCCAGGCGGCCCGGCGCGCGCTCGAGGACGCGGGGGTGGCGCCCGAGGAGTTGGGCACGGTCATCGTCACCACCACCACGCCCGATTACGCGATTTACCCCTCGGTGGCGTGCGAGATCCAGGGGATGCTGGGCGCGAAGCACGCGGCGGCGTTCGACCTGAGCGCGGCGTGCCCGGGCTTCGTCTACGGCCTGGTGGTGGCGCGCGGGATGATGCAGGTGGACCCGCGGCCGATCCTGGTGGTCTCCACGGAGATCATGAGCCGCACGATCAATTGGGGCGACCGCAACACGTGCTGCCTGTTCGGCGACGGCGCGGGGGCGGTGGTGCTGAAGAACGCGGACGCGCCCGGCGGCCTGGGCTTCCACCTGCTGGGCGCCGACGGCACGGGCGCGCTGGCCATCCACCGCGAGGGCGGCGTGCGCACCGAGGAGACGGCCCGCAACGCGCCCGGGGACCTGAAGATGGACGGCCGGGCGGTCTTCAACTTCGCGGTGCGCAGCTTCTGCGACATCATCGCGCAGACGTTGGAGCATTACGGCTGGACGGAGAAGGACGTGGCGTGGATCGTGCCGCACCAGGCCAACACGCGCATCATCGACGCGGCCGTCAAGCGCATCGCCGTGCCGCACGAGAAGTTTTACGTGAACATCGACCGCTTCGCGAACACCTCCAGCGCCTCCATCCCCATCGCGCTGGACGAGATGAAGCAGAAGGGCCTGCTCAAGCGCGGCGACCGCCTGGTCTTCGCCGCCTTCGGCGCGGGCCTCGTGTACGGCGGCATCGCCGTCGAATGGACCAAGTGATTTGAGAAAGGACAACGCCATGGACAAGAAGAAAGTCGTCGTCACCGGTTTGGGCTGCGTCACGCCCCTGGGCAATGACGTGAAGACCTATTGGGAAGGCATCCGCGCCGGGCGCTGCGGCATCAAGACCATCGAGCGCTTCGACGCCTCGCGCCTGAACGTGAAGGTCGCCGGCGAAGTCCGCGATTTCGACGTGGGGCAGTACATCGACCCAAAGGAAGCCAAGCGCATCGCGCGCTTCGCGCAGTATGCCGTGGCCGCCGCCAAGCAGGCGTGGGTGGACGCGGGCTACGCCGCGCTGGGCGAGGGCGAGGCCCCCTGGCAGGCCGTCGGCACCGAGGCGCCCAAGGGCGTCGACCCCGAGCGCGTGGGCTGCATCCTGGGCGTGGGCATCGGCGGCAAGGAGGTCGACGGCCCCAGCTATAAGACGCTCTTCGAAAAGGGCCCGCGCCGCCTCTCGCCGATGACCATCCCCATGCTCATCGCCAACGAGGGCCCCGGCAACGTCTCCATCGCCCTCAAGGCCAAAGGCCCCGTCCTCACCGTCTCCACCGCCTGCTCGGCCTCCACCGACGCCATCGGCGTGGCGCTGGACATGATCCGCAACGGCCGCGCCGACGTCATGATCACCGGCGGCGCCGAGAGCACCATCGAGGAATACTGCATCGGCGGCTTCCAGGCCATGCACGCGCTCTCCACCAACCCCGACCCGCTCCAGGCCTGCCGCCCCTTCGACAAGGACCGCGACGGCTTCATCATGTCCGAGGGCGCCGCCATCCTCATCCTCGAGAGCGAGGAGCACGCCAAGGCCCGCGGCGCCAAGATCTACGGCGAGGTGGCCGGCTACGGCGCCGGCGGCGACGCCCACCACATCGTCGCCCCCGACCCCGAGGCCAGCGGCATCATCCACGCCGAGCGCATGGCCCTGGCCGACGCCGGCCTCAAGCCCGAGGACGTCCAATACATCAACGCCCACGGCACCTCCACCGGCCTCAACGACCCCATGGAGACCCGCGCCGCCAAGGCCGTCTTCGGCGAGCACGCCTACAAGCTCAAGATGAGCTCCACCAAGTCCATGACCGGCCACCTCCTCGGCGCCACCGGCGCCCTCGAGGCCCTCACCTGCCTCCTGGCCATCTGCGACAACTTCTACCCGCCGACCATCAACTACCACACCCCCGACCCGGAGTGCGACCTCGACTGCGTCCCCAACGTCGGCATCGAGGCCCCCCTCGACGTCGCCATGTCCAACACCCTGGGCTTCGGCGGCCACAACTCCTCCCTCATCCTCCGCCGCTACGCCTAAGGAGACGCGATGTACGACCAGGAAACCGTCAAGACCGTCCTCCCGCACCGCGACCCCTTCCTCTTCTGCGACCGCGTCCTCGAGTGCTCCCCCGAGCGCACCGTCGCGGAGGTCGACTACGGCCCCGAGCGCCACTTCTTCAAGGGCCACTTCCCCGGCCACCCCGTGTGCCCCGGCGTCATCCTGGTGGAATCCATGGCCCAATGCGGCGGCGCGGGCTACCGTCTCGGCACGCCCCCCGAGGCCGAAAAGAAGCTCTTCCTCTTCGCCAAGCTGATGGAAGTGCGCTTCGTCAACCAAGTCCTCCCCGGCGACACCGTCCGCTACGAGATCGAGACCGTCAAGGCCACCGGCCGCCGCCTCGAGCAAAAAGGCCGCGGCGTCATCCTCGGCAAAACCGACAAACGCGGCAACCCCCTCGTCGCCGTCGAGGCCCAATGGTTCTGCCTCGTCGTCCCCGAAAGCGCCGTCACCGCCCAATAAAAGGAGCCCCCCATGCCCGAACAACCCAAAGTCCGCGGCGGCCTCTGCCTCAACGTCGACGGCCAAGGCTGCAAGCGCTTCGTCGCCCGCGACATCGCCCGCGAAAAGGCCAAAGCCCCCATCCAGAACGGCCCCAAAAGCGTCCTCGTCCTCGGCTGCTCCGGCGGCTACGGCCTCGCCAGCCGCATCGCCGTCGCCTTCGGCGGCCCCAAGGCCGACACCCTCGGCGTCTCCTTCGAGCGCGCCCCCACCGACCGCAAGGCCGGCTCCCCCGGCTGGTACAACAACGAAGCCTTCGACGAAGCCGCCAAACAAGACGGCCTCAAAACCCTCACCCTCTCCGCCGACGCCTTCGCCGACGCCACCCGCCAGACCGTCGCCCAGCTCGCCAAAGACAACGGCTTCAAGCCCTTCGACCTCGTCGTCTACTCCCTCGCCTCGCCCATGCGCACCGACCCCAAGACCGGCGTCCTCTACAAGAGCGCCATCAAGCCCATCGGCGCGCCCCACACCGCACGCACCCTCGACATCATGACCTGCGAGATGAAAGCGGTCACCGTCGAGCCCGCCACCCCCGAGGAAATCGAGGCCACCGTCAAAGTCATGGGCGGCGAAGACTGGATCCTCTGGATCGACTTCCTCCGCGACCAAGGCCTCCTCGCCCCCGGCTGCAAAACCGTCGCCTACTCCTACATCGGCCCAAAATGCACCCAGGACATCTACCGCTCCGGCACCCTCGGCAAAGCCAAGGAAAACCTTGAGGCCGCCGCCAAAACCATCACCGAAACCCTCAAGCCCCTCGGCGGCATCGGCGTCGTCTCCGTCAACAAAGCCCTCGTCACCCGCGCCTCCGCCGTCATCCCCGCCATGCCCCCCTACATCTCCTGCCTCTTCAAGGTGATGAAAGCCCATGGCCTCCACGAAGACTGCCTCGACCAAATCGACCGCCTCCTCCGCGAGCGCCTCTACGCCCCCGACGGCAACATCCCCACCGACGACGCCGGCCGCATCCGCATCGACGACTGGGAAATGCGCCCCGAGATCCAGGCCGAAGTCGACGCCCTCATGGCCGCCCTCACCCCAGACAACGTCGAGGCCACCACCGACATCGCCGGCTACCGCACCGACTTCCTCGCCCTCCACGGCTTCGAAGGCTAAGCCCACCCGGTATCCAAAAAAGGCCGCCCACCAGGGCGGCCTTTTTTCGTGGAAGTTTGGAGGATTGGAAGCTTGGAAGCTTGGTTGCGCCACCCTGATGGCACCCGCAAAGACTGCCAGCCTGATGAAACCGCAGACTTCGCAGATTTGAGGCAGATTGAAGGCGTGCCGGCGCACGCAGGGCGGACGGTGTGTTTTGGAGAGTGGCGGCGAAGCCGCCGTCCCAGTCGTCCCAGTCGTCCCAGCCGTCCCAGCCGTCCCACCGCGACGCCCATCACGCCTAGGATCGGCAGGCCTTTTGCGCCATCCCCGGGGCATTCCCGGCACGGCCCCTGACGCCGCTGCCGGGACGCCGCAAAGAACCCCTTGCAAACCCCACCCCGTCTGTGCTATCTTAATGGCACGCATGGGAAAAGCCCATGCAAAGTTTTCGCACCCGCGAAACGACTTCGGAAGAAATCTGGACAATTTCTTAGGAAAGGTCGCAAAGCGTGGAATGCGCGCGTACGCATCTCCTCCTTTTGTCGCTTTTCCCTAGGGCAGTCCAGAGCCTCTTCCGAAACGCCAAAGGGAGGTTCTTGTCTGCCGGCCGCCCAAAGGCAACGAAACCGGTGGACAAAAGGAAAAGACGCAATGAAACGCGCGTTTCTCACCGCGGCCCTCGCCGCACTGGCCTTGGGCTCCGCCCAAGCCCTCACCGCAGGCTGGAACATCGCCGGCCTCGGCACCGAAAAAGGTTTCCTCGACCTCGACGGCTCCACCTTCACAGACAACCGCCAAACCTGCTGGGCCAACTCCGTCGCCACCTACGCGGCCACCGTCCACATCGGCGACAGCGTCGGCACCGGAACCGTCTTCCAGACCGGCGACAACAGCTCCAAAGCCACCGCGAACAGCATCAAGCTCAGCGTCGTCGACGACAACGGCACCAAAAAATGGCAGGTCACCTACAACAACGATAGCGCCCTCACGCTCAACTCCGGCTTCACCAACACCGTCACGGCCAACACCGACTACGTGGTCGCCTTCGGCATCGACCGCAAAGGCGGCGACTCCATCACCGTCAGCATCAACGGCACCACCGTCGCCACCGTCACGGACCCCAGCTTTGCCGGACCGGTCGGCACGCTCTCCTGGGGCCGCGACGTGAACACGGACGCCAACGGCTTCAACGCCACCTACGACGTCTTCGTCAACGGCGGAAACGAAACCCTCTCCGACCCCATCAACCCGAGCACCATCGTGGCCGATGTGGCCTCTCTCCCCGAGCCCACCGCCCTGGCGCTCCTCGCCCTCGGCGTGGCCGGCGTGGCCCTCCGCCGCCGCGCGGCCTGAAGCCCGCCCCACCCCAACCAAAAAGCGCCCCGGCACCCCGGGGCCTTTTTTTTGCCGATTGGAAACCACCGCCAAAACCGCAAATCGCGCCAACGCCGCCAAGAAGGCGCGCTTTGGAAAGTGGCGGCCAAGCCGCAATCCTACCCGTCCCAGTCGTCCCAGTTGTCACATATGTCCCAGTCGTCCCAGCCGCCCCCACTCCGCCAACGCCGCCACCCACCCTTGGGCATTGGTGCGCCATTCCTCACACCCCATCCAAGTGAAAAGTCGCCGCATTTCATCCATTTGTTTCAGCTGTTTTTCAGGGATTGCCCGGGGTCTTTCCATCGACAGGGTTATCAACGACTGTTGATAAGATGTAAGTTAAATATGTTGATAATAAAAGAGGTTTCAACGTTATTCACAGATTTATCAACAGTGGTTGATAAGTTTGGCGGGGGCGTGGCAAAAAGGAAGGCCGCCCGGGTGGGGCGGCCTGGCCGGGGGGCTCTGCGCAGGGTCAGGGGGTGGTGAGGCGCAGGGGCATGATGACGTAGAGGAAGGGGACGCCGGGGCATTTGAGGACGGCGGGGGCGTGGCCTTCGCTGAGCTCGAAGGTGACTTCGTCGGTGTCGAGGTTGCGGAGGCAGTCCATGATGAAGCTGGGGTTGTAGGCCGCGGCGATGGGGCGCCCGGCGTATTTGATGGGGAGGACGTCGGTGGCGTCGCCGGTCTCGGCGCTGCTGGCGCTGAGCGAGAGGGTGCCGTCGGCGAAGGCGAGGCGGACGGCGTGGGCTTTTTCGTTGGACATGATGGCGACGCGCTGGACGGAGGCGATGAGCTCCTCGCGGTTGACGGAGACGCGCTCGTCGCAGGCGGTGGGGATGACGGCCTGGTATTTGGCGTAGACGCCTTCGATGAGCTTGCTGTGGAAGCGGAAGGCGCCGCAGTCGAAGACGATTTGGCCGATTTGCCCGTAGATGGTCATGGGGCCTTCGCCGGAGAGGAGGCGCGTGAGCTCGGCGACGGCCTTGGGGGGGAGGATCATGTCGCAGGCGCTGCCTTCGGGGAAGTCGATTTCCTGCTCGACGAGGGCCAGGCGCTTGCCGTCGGTGGCGACCATGGTGAGCTTGGCGTCGGCGAATTGGAGGAGCACGCCGGTGAGGATGCGGCGCGTCTCGTCGGTGCCGGCGGCGTAGGCGGTCTTGCGGAGCATCTCGCGGAAGACGGCGCGGTCCATGGTGAAGCGCTTGGCGTCCTCGGCGGGTTCCTTGATGGCGGGGAACTCGCGCGCGCCCAGGCCGATGATGCGGTATTTGGCGGCGGGGGTGATGACGCGGGCCACGTCCTCGCCGTCGATGTCGAACTGGATCTCGCCTTCGGGGGCCATGCGCAGGATCTCGACCACGCGGCGCACGGGCAGGGTGGTCTGCCCGGGCTCGTCCACCTTCACGTCGGCCGCGAGGGTCGCGCGCACCGTCACGTCCAGATCCGTCGCGGTGAGGGTCAGCGTGCCGTCCTCGCCCGCCTCGACGAGGGCGTTCGAGATGATCTGCAGCGCGGGGCGCGCGGGCACCACGCTCTGCACGTTCGAGAGCAACTCCAGAAAGCGGCTGCGGATGACGGTGAACTTCATGGCTTCTCCTGAAAAAGTGTTTCGCCCAACAGTATACCAAAAACCGGGGCCGGAGAGGAAGGCTTTCGCCCGCGGCCAAAACGGGCTTGCGCGGCGGGCGCGAAGGTGCTGTCGCATTGGCACTCGGGGGGATGGGCCCCCGAAGCAAAGTGCAGGCGCACAACGGGCTTCCAAAGAAACGTAGGAACTTTCCCAGCCAAGTCCAAGAGGCGTGCACGCGGCGTCGCGTGCCCCTTTCCGATGTTTGGTTGCAGGCTTCCTACGGCCTCTTTGGAGACATCGGAAAGCGGCACGTTTTTTCGTCCCCGCGCCCCTTTCCGCCCTCCAACCGGGACGAACGGGAGACCCCTCCACCATGACCAAGACACTCCTCGGCGCGGCTTTCGCCGCACTCGCCCTCGGCGCCGCCCAAGCGCTCACCACCACGTGGACGAAGGACGATTTCTCCGTGAACGGCAACAAAAGGCATCGATCAGACCCTCACCGCGAAGGACGGCAACGCCACCATCTGCACGCTGATCACGGTCGCCGCCACGCCCGGAAGCGACAAGTCCAACGTCTTCGCCATCGCGAACGACGGCATCAACACCGAGGGCGAAAACGCCGGGACGGCCTTCCGTTTCGACAGCTCCAGCGGCACGCCCACGATCGGCGTCACGAGCCAGACCACGGGAACTGCCTTCCTCGACGGCTCTTCCGTCACCGCGGCGGCCGGGAGCCAGCACCTGCCCTCGATGGTCTACAGCCACGACGGCACGAACCTGACCCTGACCTGTTACATCGACGGAACGGCCGTCTGGACGGGCACCGCCGCGACGGCGGCCACGGCCTCGTTCAATCTCACCAACGTGGCCCAGTATCCCTCCAGCCCCGCCCTCTACGAGATCGACGCGATGACGGCCTATGACGGCGCCCTCTCCGCCGAGCAGATCGGCTGGCTGAGCGAGCATGGGACGACCACCCTGCCAGAGCCGACGGCCCTGGCGTTGCTCGCGCTGGGCGTGGCCGGCGTGGCGCTCCGCCGCCGCGCGGACTAAGCGCGGATCCCACGCCCCAACGATCCTTGGCCTGCCTGGGCCGGGGATTGTTGTTTTTGGGTTTGGCCTGGGGGCGTGGGTTGTCTTCAACAAGAGGGGAATAAAGAGAGATGTTGTAGATGTAGGATTGTGGAAAGCGTGGAGAAGTGGGGAGGGCTTTTGGCGATGAAGGGGTTAGAAGGGATTCTCCTGTTGAGGGGGTGTGGAAGGATTGTCGGGTGGTGTGGGGGGTTGGCGCGCGGCTGGGGCGTTTGGGGCGGCGCGTGTGGAAAAGGGAGGGTTTTTCGACGGGAAATAAAGCGTTTTCAACATGATTATCAACAGCGTTCGGTGTGTTAGCGGTTTATTTGGTTTGGGTTGGGGCGGCGGCGCGGGGGCTGTGTGGAGGTTGTCGAAAGCGGGTGAAAATGGTGTTTATCATCTTATGTTTCAATGTATTGTCTAAACATACCAAAGCGAATGCAAGGCGCGTAACCCATTCATTTTTGCCGCGTTGGCGTGTTGCTTGGCGGGGAGGATCGGGGGGTTTGCGACGAGTTTTCGACAGTTTTTTCGACAGGTTGTTTGCGGTTGGGCTTTTAAGGCAAAAAAAGGGCGCGCGGGGGCTTCCCGCGCGCCTTTTCGGCGGTTCGGCGCCTCAGTTGAGGTCGCCGGTGGTGCGGCCAAGGCGTTCGGCGAGGGTCTTGAGGGCGGTGGCGGTTTCGTGGTCGCCCTTCTTGTAGAGGTCTTGGACGGTGGAGGAGGAGTAGAGGATGGTGGCGTGGTTGCGGTTGAAGGCGCGGCCGATCTCGGTGGTGGAGCTGGGGGTGAGCTTGCGGCAGAGGAAGACGCCGATTTGGCGGGGGGTGGCGATCTTCTTCTCACGGCTCTTGCCCAGAAGCTCCTCGAGGGTGACGCCGAAATAGTCGCAGACGGCTTTCTGGATGTCGGCGCAGGTGAGGCGCACGAAGGTCTCCTCGTTCTGGATGTAGCCGCGGAGGACGGATTTTTCGAGGACCTCGACGGTGACGGCGCCGGGGTTGCCGGGGAAGAGGCGCGCGTAGTTGACGGTGGTGGAGAGGGCGCCCTCGAGGGCGCGGACGCTGCTGCTGACGCGCCGGGCGATGAACTCCAGGATGTCCTGCCCCAACGTCACGTCCGGATGGGCGCGGAGCTTGAGCAGGAGGATGTTCATGCGCGTCTCGTAGGCCGGGATGTCCACGTCGGCGGTGATGCCGCTCTGGAAGCGGCTGACCAGGCGGTCGACCAGGTCGGGGATCTCCGTGGGCGCGCGGTCGCTCGTCATCACGATCTGGCGGTGGGCGTCCTTGAGGGCGTTGAAGATGTTGAAGAACTCGGTCTGCAGGCCCGTCTTCCCGGCCATGTACTGGATGTCGTCCACCAGCAGGATGTCCGGCGTGCGGTACTTCTCGCGGAAGGCCTCCTTGGCGTTGTCGCTCTGCCCCCCCACCGACCACTGGTGCATGTACTCGTTCATCAGCTGCTCGCTGGTGGTGTACAGCACGCGCAGCCCCGGGTTCAGCTCGCGCGCCATGTTGCCGATCGCGTGCAGCAGATGCGTCTTCCCCACGCCCGTGGGCCCATGCATGAACAACGGGTTCGTCCGGCTCGCCTCGTCGCCCGGATGCTGCGCCACGTAACGCGCCATCACCAAGGGGAACTGGTTGCCCGGCCCTTCCACGAAGTTGGCGAACGTCAGGTGAGGCAGCAACCCCCCCCCAACCGGCGCCCGCCCCTCCCCCACCCCGCCCGGACGCGCCGCCGGGGCCTCTTTCGCCCGTGCCACGGGCGCCGCCCGCCGATACGCCACGCGCGTCCCAACCGGCGCCCCCACCTTCACCAGCGCGTTCCCCACGAACGTCTCGAACGGCGCCAACTGCCCCTCGTCCTTATCCTCCGGCACCGACACCGTCAGCACCCCGTCCGCAAGCGAGACACCCGCCGTCCCCCCGAAGTAACGCAACACCGTCACCTCCGAAAGGACCTCCTTCAACTCATCCAAAATCTGCCCCCAAAGCGCCTCCGCCTGGGCCATCTCGTTCGCCATGGTCGAAACCCTGCTGAAAACTAACCTAAAAACCCTTGAAAACCCCACCATTATGGCACCAAACCCCGCACTTTTCAACAACTCTTTCTCAACATTCGACAAACAAGGTTATCAACACCTTACGCCACGCCAAACCCTTGATTTGACCGCCCTCCAACACCCCTTCCCCCAACTTATCCACAACCTGTCGAAAACCCCTCCGCCCACCCTGTCGAAAACCCCTCCGCCATCCTCCCCACCCCACCCTGAAAACCACCCACCCTCCCCCACCCCACCCAATCCTTTTCCCCTGACCCCCCAGTGGTTGCTTCTCCCCTACCCAATGGTTGCCCACCAACCACCCAATGATTGCTTGCCTGTTCCCCGGTTCCCGCCCCCGTCAACCCAGTGGTTTCTTTTCACCCCCCCAGTGGTTGCCCCCGGACTGCCCAGTTCTTGCCCCTCGAG
>CALXMW010000002.1 GCA_944389585.1 uncultured Kiritimatiellota bacterium | reverse complement strand
GATGCCGGCGCGGGTGGTGCCGACGTTGATGGAGGAGCAGACGTGGGTGGTTTCGGCGAGGGCGCGGGGGAGGGATTGGATGAGGGTGCGTTCGCCGGGGGTGATGCCTTTGTGGACGAGGGCGGAGAAGCCGCCGAGGAGGTCGACGCCGAGGTTGTCGGCGGCGCGGTCGAGGGCTTTGCAGAGTTCGACGGCGGTGTCCTCGCCGTGGCCTTCGAGGAGCATGGAGGCCGGTGAGATGGAGATGCGTTTGTTGACGACGTTGACGCCGAAGAGGGTGGTGGCTTCCTCGCAGGTTTTGACGAGGTCTTTGGCGGTGGCCATGATGCGGTCGTAGACGGCGGCGACCATTTTTTTGGGGTCTGGGTTGGCGCATCGGCAGAGGTTGATGCCCATGGTGCAGGCGCGGACGTCGAGGTTTTCCTCGTTGACCATGCGCAGGGTGGCGAGGACGGCCTGGTTGTTGATCATGGCGTTATTCCTGGATGATGGTTTTGATGGGGGCGACCTCGCCGGTGGCGCGGAAGATGGCCTCGTGGCAGAGTTGGGCGGAGAAGCCGCGTTGGGCGAGGGTCTCGCGGAAGGCGGCCTGGACGGCCTTGAAGTCGGCGGGGGGGTCGCGGAAGGTGACGTAGGCCAGGTGGGTGACGTGGGGGCCGTCGAAGAGGGTGGACCAGTCTTCGATGTTGATGGCGTGGCCGGCCATGAAGTCGGCGATGGCGAGCATGATGCCGGGTTTGTCCTGGCCGGTGGCGGTGGCGACGTAGCGTTGGCCGGCGCGGGGGAGGGCGTTTCGGACGCGCTCGGGGTTGGGCATGACGGCGAGGACGGCGCCTGGGGGGAGGAGGGCGTTGAGGGCGTCTTGGAGGCGTTGGCCGACGTCGTCTTGGTGTTCGGTGACGAAGATGAGGGAGAAGAAGCCGCTGACGATCGTCTGGCGCATGTCGGAGATGTAGCCTTTGAGGTCGACGACGGTTTGGGCGATGTCTCGGGTGAGCCCGATGCGGTCGGGCGTGATGACGGAGACGAGGTAGGTGTGCTTGGCCATGGGGCGCTCCTTGTTGCTCACACGTTTCTTGCAGTATAGCATATTTTGGGTCGTGGGGAAAAAGAGGCCCCGGGCGTGGCCGGGGCGCGTGGGCCGTGGCGGCGGCTCATTCCCATTCGATGGTGCCCGGGGGCTTGGAGGTGACGTCGAGGACGACGCGGTTGACGCCGCGGACTTCGTTGACGATGCGGGCCGAGACGCGGCGCAGGAGGCCGTCGGGGAGGGCGGCCCAGTCGGCGGTCATGCCGTCGGAGGAGGTGACGGCGCGCAGGGCGATGACGTGGTCGTAGGTGCGTTGGTCGCCCATGACGCCGACGGTGCGCACGGGGAGGAAGACGCAGAAGGCCTGCCAGAGCGCGTAGTAGAGCCCGGCGGCCTTGATTTCCTCGACGAAGATGTCGTCGGCCTCGCGCAGGATGTCGAGTTTTTCCTTGTCGACGGGGCCGAGGCAGCGGACGCCGAGGCCGGGGCCTGGGAAGGGTTGGCGCATGACGACGTCCTCGGGCAGGCCCAGGAGGCGGCCGACTTGGCGGACTTCGTCCTTGAAGAGGCGCGAGAGGGGCTCGAGGAGCTTGAATTGGAGGTCTGGGGGGAGGCCGCCGACGTTGTGGTGGCTTTTGATGAGGGCGGCGGGGTTGCCGTTGATGGGGACGGATTCGATGACGTCGGGGTAGGTGGTGCCTTGGGCGAGGTAGGTGACGTCGGGGATGGCGCGGGCGGCGTCGGCGAAGACGTCGACGAAGGTGTGGCCGATGGCTTTGCGTTTGGCCTCGGGCTCGTCGAGGCCGGCGAGCTTGGCCAGGAAGGTCTGGGAGGCGTCGACGAAGCGGAGCTTCATGTCGAAGTTGTCGGCGAAGAGTTTGCGGACGCGCTGGGCCTCGTTTTTGCGCAGGAGGCCGTTGTCGACGAAGATGCAGGTGAGCTGGCGGCCGATGGCGCGGTGGATGAGGGCGGCGGCGACGGAGCTGTCGACGCCGCCGGAGAGGCCGAGGATGACGTTGGCGTCGCCGACCTCGCGGCGGATGGCCTCGGTCTGCGTCTCGATGAAGGAGGCCATGGACCAGTCGCCGCGGCAGGCGCAGACGCCGCGGCAGAAGTTGGCGATGAGCGCGGCGCCGTGGGGGGAGTGGACGACCTCGGGGTGGAATTGGATGCCGTAGAGGGGGCGCGCGCCGATCTGGACGGCGGCGTATTCGGTGTTGTCGGTCTCGGCGACGGTGCGGGTGCCGGGGGGGGTGGCGAGGACTTTGTCGCCGTGGCTCATCCACATGAGCGTGGGGCTGGGGACGCCGGCGAAGAGGGGGCAGGCCGGGTCGGTGACGCGCAGCTCGGCGCGGCCGTATTCGCGGGCCGTGCCGGGGCCGACGCGGCCGCCGAGGGTCTGGACCATGAGCTGCATGCCGTAGCAGATGCCCAGGACGGGGAGGCCGAGGTCGAAGAGGCCCGGGTCGACCTGGGGGGCGCCGGGCTCGTAGACGCTGCAGGGGCCGCCGGAGAGGATGATGCCTTTGGGGGCGAGCGCGCGGATGCGTTCGAGGGGGGTGGAGTAGGGGAGGACTTGGCTGTAGACCTGGCATTCGCGGATGCGCCGGGCGATGAGCTGGCTGTATTGCGAGCCGAAGTCGAGGACGATGATCTGTTCCTGTTCCATGGGGGCACAGTATACCAAATCCGCGGGTCTCGGCGGATGTGGTACAATGGGGGGCATTATGTGGCAAGCTTTGATCGATGCGTTGTTGGGGGTTCAGCACGCGCTGAACTCGATCCCGAGCCCGTTGCTGCGCGTGCTGGTGCGCCTGGCGCTGGTTTTTGCGGGGACGTGGGCCTCGTATTGGGTGGTGAAGTTCCTCTACCGCTGGCTGCGCGGGATTTTGCTGCGCGGGGGGCGCCTGGCGGGCTTCTGGTCCATCGTGCTGAACTCGCGCCTGGCGCCGCGGGCGTTGCAGGTGGTGCCGCTGATCGTGATGGGGCTGCTGGTGGGGACGCTCTTCCCGGAGGGGCGGCCGCTGCGCACGGGGCTGTTGCTGCTGAACAAGGCCTATTTCTACTTCATCTGCGCGAACGTCTTCGCCTCGGCGCTCAACGTCACGTATTTGGTGGGCAACTGGCGGCGCGGGGTGAGCGCCTCGCCGCAGAAGGGCATCTTCCAGGTGCTGACGCTGTTGGGCTACCTCTTCGCGGCGGTGGCGGTGGTGGCCACGCTCTCCGGGCGCGACCCGACGTACATCCTCTCGGGCATGACGGCGCTCTCGGCGGTGCTCATGCTGGTGTTCAAGGATTCCATCCTGGGCCTCACCGCCGGCGTCACCCTCTCGGGCAACGGCATGATCCGCATCGGCGACTGGATCGTCGTCCCCGGCGCGAACGCCGACGGCGAGGTCACCGACATCGCCCTGACCACCGTGCGCGTGCGCAACTGGGACAACACCATCACCACCATCCCCGCCTACGACCTCATCTCCAAGCCCTTCGTCAACTGGCGCGGCATGAGCGACAGCGGTGGGCGGCGCATCAAGCGCGCCATCCTCATCGACCTCGATTCCGTGCGCTTCGCCGACGAGGGGATGATCGAACGCTGGAAGGAAATCGACCTCCTGCGCGACTACCTCGCCGCGCGCGTCCGCGAGGTGCGCGAGTACAACGGCGCCCACCCCTCCTCCAAGGTCTCCGTCGCCAACGCCCGCAAGCTCACCAACATCGGCACCTTCCGCGCCTACTGCGTCGCCTACCTCCGCGCCAACCCCAAGATCCACCAAGGCATGACCCTCCTCGTGCGCCAGATGGATCCCACCGACCGCGGCCTGCCCCTCGAGATCTACTGCTTCACCAACGACACCGCCTGGGAAAACTACGAGGCCATCCAAAGCGACCTCTTCGACCACCTCCTGGCCATCATGCCCGAGTTCGGCCTCTCCTGCTTCCAGGTCACCTCCGCCGCCGCCATGCGCCGCGGCCTCGACGCCGCCCTCGAGGGCCCCCGGGCGCGCTGAAGGGGGCGGCGGTGGACCTCGCCAACCCCTGGGCCCTGTCCCTGCTCCTGCCCTGGTGCGCCGCCGCCTGGCGCGCCCTCCGCCCCGCCCGCGCCCCCGGCGCCCCCCTCGCCGGCGCCACCGCGCGCCTCGGCGCCCTGCGCCCCACCTGGCGCCAACGCCTCTGCCGCCTCCTGCCCCCCCTCTTCCTGCTGGGCGCGCTCCTCCTGATCCTCGGCGCCGCAGGCCCCCGCCGCGCCCTCGGCCGCGTTGATCGCGGCGCCGACGCCCTCGCCGTCATGATGGCCGTGGACGTCTCGGGCTCCATGCGCGGCCTCGACCTCGGCGGCGAGGCCCTCCAAGACACCCGCCTCGACGTCGTCAAGCGCCTCTTCCGCCGCTTCGTCGAAAGCCGCCCCGACGACCTCGTCGGCCTCGTCGCCTTCGGCGGCTACGCCAGCTGCCGCGCCCCCCTCACCGCCGACCACGCCGCCCTCCTGCACACCCTCGCGGGCCTGCGCATCCCCCCCGAAGGCGCGCAGGACGAGCTCCTCACCGCCATCGGCGACGGCCTGGCCCTGGCCCTCCAGCGCCTCAAGGACGCCGAGCCCAAAAACAAAATCGTCATCCTCCTCTCCGACGGCGCCAACACCGCCGGCGCCGTCTCTCCCGCCGAGGCCGCCCAGGCCGCCGCCGCCCTCGGCGTGCGCGTCTACGCCGTCGGCGTCGGCTCCGAAGGCCCCGTCCCCGTCCGCGTCCGCGACCCCCTCGGCCGCGAGCGCCTCGCCACCGCCCGCATGGACCTCGACGAGGCCACCCTCAAGGCCCTCGCCGAGAAGACCGGCGGCCGCTACGCCAACGTCCGCTCCCCCCGCGACCTCGAGGCCTTCCTCGCCGACGTCGCCGCGCTCGAGACCACCCGCGTCTCCCGCCGCCTCCACGTCCGCCACGAAAGCCTCGCCCGCGGCTGGCTCCTCGCCGGCGGCGCCCTCTGCCTGGCCGCCGCCGCCGCCCACCTGCTCCTCCTCCGGAGGCCCGTATGAACCCCACCCGCCCCGCCGCCGAGGCCGACCTCCGCGCCGCCTTCGAGGCCTGGCTCGGCCGCGCCGCCCCCGCCCGCCTCGCCGCGCTCGCCGCGCGCAAGAAGCTCCGCGGGCTCCGCCCCAACGCCCCCGCCCCCGCCCTCCGCGCCGCCCTCGCGGCCACCTTCGGCCCCCGCCTGCGCACGTGGGACGAGGCCCTCGGCGACTGCCTCCGCGAGACCGACCCCACCGCCGCCCTCGTCGCCGCCGTCGCCACCGCCGCCCTCGAGGCCCTCGGCCCCGCGCTCATGGCCGCCGCCTGCCCCCCCGCCGCCTTCCTCCTGGCCTGCCTGCAGGACGCGCGCCCCGCCGTCCAGCGCCTGGGCCGCCGCTGGCTCGACGAGGGCCTCCCCGGGCCCTTGCCCGACGCGGCGCACGCCCAGGCGACGCTCGCGCGCGTCTTCTTGCCGGTGCGCGGGGACGGCGCCGCCCAGGCCCCCGCCGCCGAGGCCGACCTCCGTCGCCGCCTCGCCGAGGCCAAGCAGCGCCTGGAGGACGAGAAGGCCGCCCACAAGAAGACCCGCCGCGAGGCCGAGGAGGCCGCCCGGAAGGCCGGGCGCGAGGCCCAGGCCGCCCTCGCCACCGCCGACTTCAACGTCGGCGAGCTCACCAAGCGGGTGGGGGAGCTCGAGGCCCGGCTCGCCAAGGCCGAGGCGGAGCGGGAGGCGCGCGTGGCGCGCGCCGTCGCCGCGCGCCTGCCCCAGGCCTTCCACGGCTGGCTGGCCCCCGCCGTCGCGGCCGAGGCGCTGGCCCAGGCCGACCCCGCCGCGCCGCTGCTGGCGCGCGCCGAGCAGGCCCTCAAGGATCAGGCGCGCTACGACCGCGCCTCCGCCGCGCGCGCCCGGCTGGCCGAGCGTTTGGCCGAGGTGGAGGCCATGCTCCGGCGCGTGGACGGGGCGCTCGCCGGGGCCCAGGCCCGGCTGCCGGCGCTCGTGGACGTGCGCGGGGAGCTGGCCGCGCGGCGCGAGGAGTTGCGCCAGGGCCTGCGGGCGGAGGGGGCCGAGCCCGCGTGCGGCGTGGTGGCCGCGCAGCTGCGCGCCGCCATCCAGGCCTCGCGCGAGCGCCAGCAGCCGGAGCTCGAGGGGTTGCTCGGCGCGGCCCTGCGCTTCCATCTCATCGACGGGGCCGAGCGCGAGGCGTTGGGGCGCGCGTTGGCGCGGCGCCAGGCGCTGTGGGGCATCGAGGCGCCGCCGGACAAGGACGCGGCGGCGGAGGCCGGGCCGTTGGATCCTTCGGCGACGGTGGCCCGGCGCAACCCGGCGCTCGCGCAGGGGCTGCGCGGCGCGGCGCGGCTCTATCTTTTCCTGGACGGGCACAACATCCTCAACGGCCTGCGGCGCTACCGCGTCCCGCGCGGCGTCCCTTTGGCGCACGAGGCGGCGCGCAAGCGGGTGGAGGAGGACGTGTGCCGCCTGCTGGCGGGGCTGCCTTTGGTGGTGGGGACGCTGGTGTGGGACGGCGAGACGCGCAGCGACTGCACCAAGAGCGACAACCTTTCCGTGCGCTATTCCGGCGGCGTGGGCGAGCACCGCGCGGACAACTACATCCTGCAGGAGCTGGCCTTCCACCGCCACGACGGCGTGCCGATGGTCGTCGTCACCAACGACAACGCCTTCCGCGGCCAGGCCGAGCGCCTGGGGGCCAAGGCCTGCCCCCTGCCGGACTTCGAGGCCTTCCTGACCTATGCCCTCCATTGACCTGCCGCCGAACCCGCGCCGCGCCGATTGGCGCTGGCAGCTGCGCCACGCCCTGCGCGCCCAGGACTTTGGCCTGGCGGAGAACCCGGCCTGGCCCTGCCGCGTGACGCCGTATTACGCCTCGCTCGCCGACCTTTCCGACCCGGCCGACCCCATCGCCCGCCAGTTCCTGCCCGACCCGCGCGAGCTCGAGCCCGACGGCTTCGGGCCCGACCCCTTCGGTGAGGACGGCCCGGCGGCGGTCGCCCCGGGCGTCAAGCAGCGCTTCCCCGACCGCGTGCTGGCGCAGGTCTCGCTGGCGTGCGCGGCCAACTGCCGCCACTGCACGCGGCGCGGGCTGCTGGGGCGGGCGCGCGCGGCGCGGCTGGGGGACCTGCTGGGGGCGCTGGAGGCGCGGCCGGGGGTGCGCGAGGTGCTCCTCTCCGGGGGCGACCCGCTGCTTTTGCCCGACGAGGCGCTCCTGCGGTGGGTCGAGGCCCTCGACGCCCTGCCGCGGCTCGACGCGATCCGCCTCTGCACGCGCACGCCGGCCACGCTGCCGATGCGCTGGACGCGCCCGCTTGTGCGCCGCCTGGCGCGGTGCAGGCGCCTGTGGGTGCAGACGCAGTTCAACCACCCGCGCGAGCTGACGCCCGAGGCCGTAGAGGCGTGCGCGCGCCTGGTGGAGCGCGGCATCCCCGTCTCCAACCAGAGCGTCCTGCTCCGGGGGGTGAACGACGAGCCGGCCGTGATGGCCGCGCTCTGCGCCAAGCTGCAGCGCGCCCGCGTGCGGCCCTATTACGTCTTCGTGTGCGACCCGGTGGCCGGCATCGGGCACTTCCGCACGGCGCCCGGGGCGGCGGCGGCCCTGCGCGGGTATCTGCTTTCGCACCTGGGCGGCCTGGCGTGCCCGCGGGTGGTGGCGGACGTGCCCGGGGCGGCGCACAAGCGCGACGTCTAGGGGGCGCGCGTTTTGCGCTTGACTTTTTTGGGGAAATAATCGATACTTTTATACCGATTTGCCGAACCACACCCTAAAAGGAGCATTTTATGGCAACGAAGAAACCCGCCGCGAAAGCCGCCAAGCCCGCCGCCAAGAAGGCGCCCGCGCCCGTGCCGGCCGCGCCCGCCGCCGCCCCCACCGACGAGGAAGGCCTGAAGGAGCTTGACGCGCTGATGGAGCGCGTGAAGAAGGCGCAGGCCATCTACGCGACGTACACCCAGGAGCAGGTGGACAAGATTTTCCGCGAGTGCGCGCTCTCGGCGTGCGCCCACCGCATCGAGCTGGCCAAGATGGCCGTCGAGGAGACGGGCATGGGCGTGGTGGAGGACAAGGTGACGAAGAACCACTTCGCCTCCGAGTACATCTACAACAGCTACAAGAACGTGAAGACCTGCGGCGAGCTGGAGCACGACGAGACCTACGGCATCAGCCGCGTGGCCGAGCCGCTGGGCATCATCGCCGGCATCGTGCCGACCACGAACCCCACCTCCACGGCCATCTTCAAGGCGCTGCTCGCGCTCAAGACGCGCAACGGCATCGTCTTCAGCCCCCACCCGCGCGCCAAGAACTCCACCTACGCCGCGGCCATGATCATCGAGCGCGCGGCCGTCCGCGCCGGCGCCCCTGAGGGCATCGTCGGCTGCATCAAGCACCCCACCATGGCCGTCTCCGCGGCGCTGATGCACCACAAGTACACCAACCTCATCCTCGCCACCGGCGGCCCCGGCATGGTCAAGGCCGCCTACTCCTCCGGCCGCCCGGCCATCGGCGTGGGCGCGGGCAACACCCCGGCGCTCATCGACGAGACGGCGCACATCAAGATGGCCGTCTCCTCCATCCTCATGTCCAAGACCTTCGACAACGGCATGATCTGCGCCTCCGAGCAGTCCGTCATCGTCGTCGAGAGCATCTACAACGAGGTCAAGAAGGAGTTCCTCGCCCGCGGCGCCTACCTCCTCAACCCCGCCGAGCGCGCCAAGGTCGCCGCCACCATCTTCATCGACGGCAAGCTCAACGCCAAGATCGTCGGCCAGAGCGCCTGGAAGATCGCCGAGATGGCCGGCATCAAGGTGCCCAAGGAGGCCAAGGTCCTCATCGGCGAGACCAAGGACATCACCATGGGCCCCGAGGAGCCCTTCGCCCACGAGAAGCTCTCCCCCGTCCTGGCGCTCTACAAGTGCAAGAACTTCGAGGAAGGCGCCATGATGGCCAAGAAGCTCATCGAGGCCGGCGGCCTGGGCCACACCTCCGTGCTCTACACCAACCCCCACAACGAGGAGCGCATCAAGACCTACGGCTCGCTCGTCGAGACCGGCCGCGTCCTCGTCAACATCCCCGCCTCCCAGGGCGCCATCGGCGACCTCTACAACTTCAAGCTCGCGCCCTCGCTCACCCTCGGCTGCGGCAGCTGGGGCGGCAACGCCGTCTCGGAAAACATCGGAGTCAAGCACCTCATGAACATCAAGACCATCGCCGCCCGCCGCGAGAACATGCTCTGGTTCAAGGTCCCCCCGAAGGTCTACTTCAAGTTCGGCTGCCTGCCCTTCGCCCTCCGCGAGCTCAGCGACCGCAAGCGCGCCTTCCTCGTCACCGACAAGCCCCTCTTCGACCTGGGCTACACCGAGAAGATCACCAAGGTCTTCGACGAGATGGGCATCGAGACCGAGATCTTCCACGAGGTCAAGCCCGACCCGGACACCGACACCATCGAGCTCGGCCTCCAGCGCATCAACTCCTTCAAGCCCGACCTCATCGTCGCCCTCGGCGGCGGCTCGCCCATGGACGCGGCCAAGATGATGTGGCTGCGCTACGAGAACCCCGAGGCCAAGTTCGAGGACATGGCCATGCGCTTCATGGACATCGAGAAGCGCATCTACACCTTCCCCAAACTCGGCGCCAAAGCCATGATGGTGGCCATCCCCACCACCTCCGGCACCGGCTCGGAAGTCACCCCCTTCGCCGTCGTCACCGACAGCCGCACCCACAAGAAATACCCCATCGCCGACTACGCGCTGACGCCCGACATGGCCATCGCCGACCCCGAGCTCGTCCTCACCATGCCCCGCGGCCTCACCGCCGCCTCCGGCATCGACGCCCTCGTCCACGCCCTCGAGGCCATGGTCTCGGTCCTCTCCACCGAGTGGTCCAACGCCCTCAGCCTCGAGGCCGCCCGCCTCGTCTTCAAATACCTCAAGCTCAGCTACGACGAAGGCGCCAACAACCGCAAGGCCCGCGAGAAGATGCACTACGCCAGCAACATCGCCGGCATGGCCTTCGCCAACGCCTTCCTCGGCCTCTGCCACTCCATGGCCCACAAGCTCGGCGCCAAATACAACATCCCCCACGGCATCGCCAACGCGCTCCTTATCTGCGACGTCATCCGCTACAACGCAGTCGAGAACCCCGCCAAGCAGGCCATCTTCCCCCAATACACCTACCCCATGGCCCGCTCCCGCTACGCCCGCGTCGCCGACGTCCTCGGCCTCGCCCACGGCAAGAGCGACGCCGACAAGGTCGAAGCCCTCATCGACGCCATCGCCAAGCTCAAGAAGGCCGTCAACATCCCCGACTCCATCCAAGCCTGGGGCGTCCCCGAAGACGAGTTCCTCCGCAACCTCGACGCCCTCGCCGAAGACGCCTTCGACGACCAGTGCACCCCCGCCAACCCCCGCTACCCGCTGATCCCCGAGATCCGCGAGATCTACCTCAAGGCCTACTACGGCCCCAAGTACAAAGCGGCCCCCGGCGCCCCCAAGATCGACTGACCCGGCCCCCGGCCCACGTCAGCCACCCAAACGCGCCCCGGCACCCCCGGGGCGCTTTTCTTTCCCCCCCCCCCCCCAATCAGCCCCTTTCCCCCTCCGCGCCTGTGCGGGAGCCGCTAAGAATAGAACGGGGACACGATGCCAGAGAAGTCCCCCTCCGCGCCTGTGCGGGAGCCGCGCGGCCCCCGCCCATCCTCAAGCCAATCCCCCAAAAACGCTTTGCAGCCGCCCCGAGATTTGGTAAGCTAAGAGAGTGATATGAGGTACGCAATGAAAACTAGTTTGCGGAAGCTTTTCGGGGCGTCCATTGGTGGCGGCGCCCCCACGACCCTCTTTGTCGTTGCCCTCACGGGCCTTATCGCCGGCGCCCCCCTCGCCGCAAGAGCCCAGGACGGCGCCGGGCCGAACGTCGTCACCTTCCGCGACAAGGAGCCAGATTCCATCGTCGCCGATGGCGTGTTGTCGTTTACGGACCTTACGCAGGCGAACGGGAGCATAGGGGACAATCAGACAAACAAGTTCCAAACCAACAGCAACGTAGGCTCGATCGACACCTTCTTCTCGCCTCGCCAGACTTTGGGGTCGGGGCAATCGTGGACGGCCACCTTCACGGCGACGGAAACGATTGTCTTTGATTCCGTCCGTTTTGGGGGCATCCTTTGCTACAACGCGAATTGGGGCGGGGTGCAGACCACCGCGAAGCGCGCCGACTTTACCATCACGGCGGGAGACGTGACCTCTGAGGCTGTCACCGTGAATTGGCCAGGAGCCCAAACCACAGACGCCACTATTGAGGCCACGGTACCCATGGGGCAGACCGTTACGCTTGCCGCGGGTGAGACGCTGACCCTTGTCGCTGACAATGGCAACGATGGAATCGTTAGCTTCGGCTTCTCGCAGATGGAGTTCATCGGTTCGGGGTCTGCTTCCCAGACGGTGGAGTGGGAGGCGGGCCCGGATAGGACGCAGGGAGAGAGTGGTGGGCGTTGGGACTCCTTCAATGTGACGTTTGGCTCCTTGATAGCTTCTGGGGATGTGCCATCGCCGATTCCGGAGCAGGTGGCCTTGATGTCTGCCAAGGTAGAATGGTGGGCGGGTAACAATATTTCCGATGAGGACCGCACGAATACCGCGAACGTTCGCCATCTGGTCGTGACGGATGCCGACGGTTTGGTCGTGGCGGTTTCCGATGAGGTTGGCGAGCCGTTGCCGACAGTCGCCGCGGATGCGACCTCTACCTTCTATTTCCCCGAAGGCACGCAACTCTCCTCCACGGAGTCTTACGAATGCTTCTTCGTTGGGGCGGACAGTGTCCCGCAATTCGGGGCGAGTCTTACTTCCGGTCTCACGGTACGATACGCCGTCCTTGGAAGTGAGAATGGTGGTGTTGCGGCTGCCGCGACCTTCTACGTGAACGGTCAGCAGAACAAGTGGTCTCCGGCCATTGATTTCACCCTCCAGGGTCAAGTGGCTGCCTCAGGGGAGGAGATCGTCAATGGGGATTCCATCAGTGTCGATTTCCGTCACGGCGATTCGCACCTTGTGGATGCCGAGACGGACTACGGCGTGGTGCCTGTGGCCGGTGTGCACTGGAATGGCCTCATGTCATCCACTTCCAGCGCCGTCAATTGGCGCGATTTGGAGGTGACGGATTCCGCTGGGCGGACGGGCATCAAGTTGGCCGTATCGGCGAACCACATGCAGGATTGGTACGCTTCATCCTCCGATGAAGAGAAGGCGGGGATGATTCCGATTCTGCGCTCCGGGTTGGCGGACAATTCCACCGTCTCCCTCAACGTTGAGGGAATCCCTTACACCACTTATGATCTCTATCTCTATTTCGCTTGCGACGACTATTTCAATTGGGATACAAACTGCTCGGTGACGCTCAACGGTGAGGCGAGCACCTTCTATTATATGCCGGAAGGCGCGGACGTGGCCGCGACCTCGACCTCGAACGAATCGTGGGGCAATGCGCATTTGGTGACGGCCTGTGAACTCGGGCAGAACGTCATGCGCATTGCCAATCTTACCGGTGAGTCGCTTTCGGTGGCAATCAACCGTGTGCAACTTTCTGACGACTCTGGAACCCGCGGTTGCCTCACTGCGTTTCAGATTGTGGAGCGGCGGCATGTCGGTGCCAACTCGTGGGAAGGGACGTTGGCCGGCGTGGTGAATGCGTCGGCGGTGGAGGTGCAGAACACCACGACGGGGGCGAAGGCCAAGCTCACGGAGTTGGGCGCGGACGACGTGGTGAGCCTCTCCTTCACCGAGCAGGTCTCCCTGACGGTGGACGCGGATGTGAACGCGGACACGCTGACCCTGACCGGCGAGGGGGAGAACGCGCCGTTGATCGTGCAGACCGCGCCGACGAACGGCGGCGCCATCGTCGCGGAGAGCGTCCGCCTGACGCAGGGCACGCTGATTGCTGGGGTGGGGGCCTTCGCCTCCGAGAATCCCATCACCCTTGCGACGGGTACCACCCTTGGCGTCATGGGCTCCGACGGCGCGGCCTTCACGCAGGCGGTGACCGGCGCGGGCAGTGTCCGGATTTGGTCGGGCAGCGACGTTACGCTCGCCGCGGCCTTCACGCACACCGGCGGCACCACCGTCGCCACCGACGGCGGTACCGAGACCATCACCACCACGCTCCGCTACGCGGGGCAGCCCCTCGGCGAGGGCCCCGTCACCGTCGGCGCGGGCGGCGTCTTCGACCTCTGCGGCCTGGCTTGCGACCAGGACATCGCCCTCAACGGCGGCACCCTCGCCAACACCGGCATCCCCAATCCCGTCACGCCGCAAGTCGCCTCGGTGAACTTCCAGTCCGGGCAAGGCACCGTGGCGGACGGCGCGACCGGCGGCCTTCTGGCCATGCTCGGCGACTACTGGACGGACACCACCGGCGGCTCCGGCACCGCCACGCCTGACTTCGTGGACCTTGCCAACATCACCACCTCCGGCGCCACCCCCGCTCCCATCGAGGGACTGCAGGTGGCTTGGAGCGCGGGGACCTACCAGGATGGCGCCAACAACACTTCCTTCCTGAAGGGCTATCTGGACGACAACAACCAAAGGACGGACTATTTCGCCAGCAAGGTGACGGTGACCGTGCCGGAGAATGTGGCGCGGTGCGGTTACGACCTCTACCTCTACTATTCTTCCGACGCGGGCAACTATGGGTTCGCGCCGGTCCCTGTCCGAGCCAACGGCGTTGTCACGCACTATACCTATGAGAATGGGGAGGTGGTCATCGCCGCCGCTCCTGCGCTGACCGCCACCGCGGCGAACGTCGCCCATTGGGGCAGCCTCTCCGAGGGTCGCAACACGGTGGCTGAGGGCACCAACGTGATGGTGCTCCGTGGCCGTACCGAGACCCAGCTCGAAATCGGCCTGCCCTCTTATGGCAATCCGGATGCGGGTGCCGACCGTGCACGCGGGTGCATCGCCGCCATCCAGATTGTGACGAAGACGGGCGTGTTGCCGCCGGTCTACTCCGGCACGCTGACGCTTGAGGGGGCCGGGACGCTGAATGCGATTGAGGGAGTCACCTTCTCCGGGACGCTGGCGGGGACGGGCACGCTCACCAAGATTGGTGAGGGCGCGCTCACGGTGGCCGGCGCCACGGCGACGGATGCCACGACGCTCGCGGCTACCGCCGGCGAACTGACCTTTGGTGAGGGGAACGACCTCCCCGGCCTGACGCTCAATCTGGGTGTGAATGCCTCCGTGGAGGCGGCCTCCGCCTTCACCCTGGGTTCGCTCTCCGGTTCCGGAGACTTTGACCTGGGCGACGTCTCCACGCTGACCTTTGCCGGTGCGGCGGCTGAGGCCGACTACAGCGGTGCGCTTGCCGCGGATGGCGCACTCTCCCTCGTCAAGCAAGGGACGAACACGCAGAGCCTTGACAATCTGGCGGGAATTAACGCCCTCGCCGTTGTGGCTGAGGGCGGTACCTTGGCCCTTGGATCGGGTGTGAATGCCCTGACGCGCCTCGAGACCGCGGGTGGTAACGTCACCGCTCTCCCCGCTTCTGTGGCGTATGCCGAGATGGCTTCCGGCAACGCGGCCGCGGCTACCGCGGCCACCGCCTCCGCCGCGCGCCCCGCCGCCGAGACGGCGACCGCCGCCACCGTGAGCAACTTCACCTTGGCCCAGGACGGCGAGATCCGCTATGAGACGGCGGGCGACCTGGAGAAGTTCCTGCCCAAAGGCTTCCTGGTGGCGGGGCGCACCTACAAGGTCGTCCTGGCGCAGACGCTGGCCGACACGCTCGCCTTCCCCTGCTCCTTCAAGGTGCAAGGCGCCTCCGGCGTCACGCTGGAGCCCTATCGCGTCGCCGCCGACGGCACCCTTGAGAAAATCGAGGCCGGCGTCGTCGTCTTCGGCAACACTCTCTACCTCAACTCCGCCGCGGCCATCCTGGGCGACCTCTCCACGCTGCCCGCCGCCTCCCACCACTATACTTTCGACGACACCGTGAACGACGCCGCCACCGGGGGCGTCAACCTCACGAACGACGGCACGATGACCTACGCCGCCAGCGACAACGGCCAGGCCCTCAGCGACGGCACGCCCTACAGCAACGGCGTCTCGCCCAACCCCAACGGCGAGGAGTGGACGGCGGGGCTCTTCCTGAACACGGCCTCGGCCCCGCGGAACGCCGTGCTCGCGCACTTCGGCGTCGGCGGTGGCGACGGTGCCCCCGTCGCGGGCTCGGTTGTCCTCGCGACCGGCGTGGAGCCCGGCACGCTGAGCGTGTGGTGGCATGACGGCACGGATTACCGAAACGTCCTCACCGCCGGCCTGGGCCTCGGCGGGGACGCCGTCTGGCACCACCTCCTCCTGACGCATTCCGCGCAGGGGTTCCGGCTCTATGTGGACGGCGAGGAAGCCGCCGTTGCGCCGGGCGCCTACGCCTCGCGCCCCGGCCGCCTCCAGGTCGGCAAGGCCCTGGGCGGCGCCATCTCCGGCCTCGTCGACGGCGCCGGGCGGTTCCTGCTCGACGACCTCGCCACCTGGCCCACCGTCCTGCGCGAGGGGCAGATCGCCCTGGCGATGGCCGAGGTGGCCGGCAAGTGGCGCTGGAACGAGGCCGCCACCCCCGCCGAACTCTTCGGTGCCGCAGCCCAGTGGACGAACGCGGAAGGTACCGCCGCCGCTTGGCCGACGGAGAACGCCAACACTTACACCGCCCGCGCCACCCTCACCCGCACCGCCGACGTCGCGGACCTGGTCGACGCGCTGAACACCTTCACCGCCCGTTGGACCCTCCTGCAGGGCGAGCCTCTCACCCTGACTATCACCGATTCGACGGTCGACTTCCCCGAATCCGCCGGCACCGTCGTCGTGGACAGCGCCCTCACCCTCGACCTCTCCGGGATGGTCTACGGCCTCCTCACCCAGGCCTTCGCGGAGAATGGTGTGCGCTTGGCCGACGGTGTATGGAACGGCGAGATTACCCTCGCCGGCGCCCCCGAAGGTTACGACCTCTCCGTCGAGGCCCGCGACGACGGCCTCTGGCTGACGTGCGAGCGCTACACGCGTGCCGTCGCCTCCGTCAACTTCAACGCCAATGGCTTCCGCGGGAATCCCTCGCCCGGCGACGCCGCGCAGGTCGGCGCGGCGGAGGTGGCCGGTTTGGTTGGGACGCTTGGCGAGCACTGGACCGCGACCACCGGCGGCGTGGGTTCCGTGTCGCCGGACTTCGTTGACTACGCGGACCGTACCGTCACGAGTGCGGCAGCGGCCCCCATCGAGGGCATTGCTGTCGCTTGGAACGTTGGAAGCAATGATGGCGTGTATAGCTACGCTGCCAACACCACCTCCTATCTGAAGGGCTATCTGGACGACACCACGAGCGGTGATGCCTTCTCGCGTTCGGTGACCCTGACCGTTCCCACGGAGGTTGCGCCGTTGGGCTATGACGTCTATATCTACTTTGCCTCCGACAGCGCGGGTGAGAATCACTTCGGGAAGTTCTCTCCCGTTTCGGTTCGCGCCGGCTCGGATGGCGCGACCACCATCTATTCTTATAATGATGCGCGTGAGCTGATCACCGTCTCGTCCGCCAGCCGGGACACCGCCTGGGGCTCCATTCGCGATGGCCTCCGCACGGTCGACGAGGGTACCAACGTGATGGTGCTCCGTGGCCGCACGGAGGAGACGCTCCAAATCAGCATCCACGGCTATGGCAGCGGCAACTCGCCCTCCGACGGCCCGCGTGGCTCCATCGCCGCCCTCCAAATCGTCAGGCATGGCGCCGAGTCCGCCTATACCCGCGAGGTGGAGACGCCCGAGGCCGCGTGGACGGAGACTGACGCGTGGACGAAGGTGGACGACAACACCAAGGCCGCCGCGCCCGAGGCCGACGCCCAGGTCACCATCGGCATCGCTGGTGACACGACGCTCGACATGGGCGAGCTGACCGCGCTGAAGCTGGCCGCCATTGAGACCTACGGTGAGGGCGTGCTCACCCTGACCTTCGACGGCAACGCCGTCGTGGGTGCCATGACCGCGGGCGAGACCTATGCCCTTGTGAACGCCACGCTCGACCCTGACAAGGTGCGCGTCCGCGTGACGCCGCCCACCAATGGCTCCGTTGTCTCCGTCTCTGTTACCGCGACCGGCGCCACCGCCACGGCCACCGCCCCCATGGGCACGGTCTATCGCGCCACCGTCTCCGGCGCCACCGCGTGGGATTCCATTCAGTGGACGCCCAACACCGGCAAGCCGGGCACCGACGACACCGCCATCCTCACCCTCACGGGCGACGCGGACCTCACCGGCTCCGCCTCCGTGGGCATGATGCAGGTCTACGCCGGCGGCCACGCCGTCTCCCGCGCCAACACCGTCACCGCCGGCGCCTGGCACTTCCTCGAAGACGCCATCCTTGCGGTCAAGGACGGTCAGACCCTCCCGACCTTTGCCACCGCTCCCAAGCGCGTCCGCTACGACTACACCTACGAGCAGAACTACACCTCCACCACGGCCTACGAGACCGAGTTCACCGCCGGCTTCAACGCCAGTCTGGATCTCGCCGCCGGCGGCTTGGTTGAGTTCTCTGCCGGTACTGTCACCGTTGGGACAATCAACCCCTCGAATGGCCCCACTGTCTCGACCCTCATTTTCTCCGGCACGGCCAACCTCACCATGACCGGTGACCAGAATGCCAATGGCTTGAAGATTGCCAATGGCACCGTCACCTTCCGTGACAATGCTAGGGCCACGCTCTCGCGTATCCATATGCGTTGCTTGAATGCCTCGGATGGCACGTTGATTGTGGAGGGCAACGCCTCCCTCTCTGTCACGGGTTCTTCGAACATCGACAGTAACACCAACGCCCTTCAGCTCGGTGACTATGGTGGTTTGGCAACGCTCATCCTGCGCGACAATGCCACCTTCCGCGCCACGAATGGGGCCATGTTGTTGCTCTGCAATAACCAGAGCGGCACCATGTCGCAGCATCGGACGACTCTTACTATCGAGGATAACGCCAAGATGTACCTGGCTGGTATCTCTCGTGCGCGCTCCTCCGAAGGCATCATCAATCTCAATGGCGGTACCCTCTTCTTGGGCAACCGTGGCTTCTATTCGTTCAATAACTCCACCGCACCCATCACCCTCAACTTCAATGGCGGCACGCTGGGCGTGTGGGAGGATTTGACGTGGGGCGAGGCCGTCACGGCGGCGTGCCAGACCGTCACGGGCGACCCGACCCTCGAGGTGGCCGAGGGCGTGACGCTGACCTTGGAGGCGGGCGCGAACCTGTTGCCCGCCGACGGGAACGCCACGGTGCGCGGCGCGGGCACCGTCAAATCCGCCCTCGCCACGCTCCCGGCCCTGCGCTTGGAGGACGGCCTCTTCGTCGTCACGGCCGATGCGCAGACGCCCGGGCTGGAGTTGGCCGGCGGCGCCCTGCGCCTGGAGGCGCGCCTGACGGCGGGCGACTTCGCCGCCCGGGTGCCCAGCCGCGTGGCCTTCCTGCTGGGCGGCGAGTCGGACGCTTATCTCTCCGCCGGCGAGGGGCGCGTGCCCGACCTCTCGCGGGTCACCGCCGTGCTGACGCTTGACCCCGACCGCCAGGCGGGCACGCTCATCCCCTATGAGGCGCCCCTCTACCTGGGCGCGTGCGACCCCGCCGCCACGCCGTCGATCGCCGGCTTCATGGTGGAGAACAACGTCGGCAACGCCATCGGCACGCAGACGCCCGTCTACGTCGCCGGCGCGCAGGGCCTGGGCCTCTACGCCCGCCTCACCGGCAACGAGGTCACCAAACCCCACACCCTGGCGCTGACCGATCCCACCACGGGCGACTCCGTCACCCAGAGCGTCGCCGACACCTACGGCTACTGGATCTTCGACGGCCAGGTCGACGGCGCCCGCCTGCTCCTGCCCACGGGCACGCTCAACTTCCGCGAGGCCGTCTTCCAGGGCGAGCGCATCGTCCTCGCGGCCCCCGGCGCCGAGCCGCACCTCCTGCTCCAGGCCAAGGCCCTGACCCTCAACACCCCGCTCACGATCGACCTCACGGGCTGGGAGGCCGCGCTCAGGGACTTCGTCGACAGCGCGGTCGACAACCTCCCCTGCAGCCTCTGCCTCATCGCCGCCGAATCCCTCGCCGGCGAGGGCATGGTCATCCCCGCCTTCCCCGACGCGCTCCCCGAGGCCTACAAGAACGCCCTCAGCCTGGTGGCGACCGACCGCGGCGTCTACCTCGTGGCCAAGGCCCCGGGCCGCCTCGCGCAGAGCCTCTCCGTCAACTTCGCCGACCGCGCCACGGCCCTCGCCGCGCCGCCCGCCAAGCCCGGCGCCTACGCCGTGCCCGTCGCCGGCTGGAACACGCTGGCCGGCAGCTTCTTCAGCGCCGACCTGCGCGTCTCCGACCTTGCCGGCGTGGCCTCCATCCCCGCCGTCGGCGCCAACGGCCAGAACACCCAGCTCTCCGCCACCGCCGCCGGCGTCGTCGCCGACGCCTCCGCCCCCGCCACGCTCATCCAGGCCTGGCTAACCGACGACGCGGCCCAGACGGTGCGCGTGGCCAACATCCCCTTCGCGCGGTATCGCCTGGCCCTCGTCTTCGCCGCCGACTTCGCGGGCGCGGCCTACGCCCCCGTCACCGTCGGCTCCGACGTCTACGCCATGGACGCCGCCGGCTACACCCGCAAGAACGTCCTGGCCTATGCCAAGACCGGCGCCCTGGGCGACACCGCCTGGGGCTCCACCGCCCGCGACGGCCTCTCCGCCGAGAATCCCGACGTCCTCGGCGTGAACACCCTCGTCACCGACGTCCTCACGGCCCCCGCCATCGACATCGCCCTCCCCCGCCTCGTCTACGGCCGCACCTACGCCGGCCTCGCCGCCCTCCAGATTATCGAGGCCCCCGACACGGCGACCTCCGAGGAAGGCACCGACTACACCTACGCATTCACCGCCGGTGACGAAAACGTCAACCTCGCCAACCTCGGCCTGACCGTCGATGGCGAGCCCGGCCAGACCTGGCAGAGCGGTGCCAACAACACCCTCTCCCTCACCGTGCCCGAGGGCTTGGACGTCACCCTCACCCTCCCGCTCAACTTCCGGGCCCGCAGCATTGTCGCCACCGACGGGGGCTCCCTCACCCTCCAGGTCGAGGGGAACGGCGGCGCCGTGCTCAACACCCTCGACGCGGGCGGCCTCGGCAACCTCACCGTCCACTTCCCCTGCGCCGGCGTGGCCTTCACCCCCGCCACGGGCCTCAACCGCTTCGAGGCCGCCTTCGACAACGCCGGCGAGACCTACACCATCGCCGACGGCGCCACCCTCTCCCTCGGCGAGAACAGCGGCATCGCCGTCTCCCTCAACGGCACCCTCGACCGCACCGGCGCCACCACCACCCTCCTTGTCGACCCCGCCTCCACCGGCACCCTCCGCCGCGACTATCCGGTGACCCTCGCCTCCGCCGCGATGAACGTCGCGGCCTATGGCGGCATGACGTGGGCCTTCAAGCAGGTCACGCTCGGCAACGGCACCCATTACGTCTGCCCCAGCTTCCTGATCGAGGAGGGCGACACGTGGGACGCCACCGCCGCCACCATCTGGCCCAACAGCACCGGGCACACCCTCACGCAGACCGGCGGCGAACTAATCTTCAACGTCACCGGCGGCGAGCGCGGCTACCTCGTCGGTTCGGTGAACTCGAGCGTCATCGACGCGGACATCCTCCTCTCCGGCGGGCGTCTGCAAGGCAAGCAATTCGTCTCTTGGGCGAAGAACAGCCATCTGGACATCACCGTCACCGGCACGGGTGTCCTTGCCGTCGGCGTCGGCTCCGGCACGAACCAACACATCTCCGGCAATAGCCTGGCCGGCTCCTTCGGCGCCAACTCCAGCGGCACCGAATGGGTCAACTCCCTGCCCGTGACCATCTCCGGCGGCGGCACCTTGGAGCCGACCGCGGCCACCCTCGCCAAATACGGCCTGGGCACCGTCACCGTCACCCTTGGGGAGGATTCCAACCTCGTCTTCGGCGCGGCCACGCCCGCCGTGGTGGACATGACCCTGCCCGTCGTCTTCGCCGGCACGGCGGATGCTCCCACCACGCTCGACCCCGGCACGTATGGCACGCTGGTGCTCAACGCCGCCAACACCGGCAGCGGCGCCCTCACGCTTGCGCGCGGCACCGTCGCCCTCGCCGATGCCTCCGGCCTCGGCGAGGCCACCGTCACCGTCGCCTCCGGCGCGGCCTTCGAGGCCCGCGGCTTCACCGGCGAAGGCGAAGGCTCCGAGGAGGCCCGCACCGTCCCCGTCGTCGCCATCAAGCTGGACATCCCCGCCGGCGTCGGCGCAAACGACGGCACCGCCATCCAGGAGTTCTGCCTCTATCAAGGCGACGACAAGGTCGAGTGGCCTCGCGGCACCACCCTCTCCGGTTCCCCGAATTGGGCCGCAGGCGGCAATGAGGCCATCAACGCCCTGATCGACAGCGTCACCGGCGGTGTGGCGTCGCCCGGGACGTGGACGAACCCGGAGAACGGCATCACCGGGGCGTATACGGGCAACGCCAAAAACAACAAGTGGTATCCCATCACCAACACAACGGGGACGGCCTCGGCCACCATCACGATTGGCGGCGATGGCGTCGTCTTCGATTCCTACACCCTCTGGTGTTCCGACTTGCAGAACCGCTTCCCCTCCGCCTGGACGCTCAGCGTCCGCTACAAGGGCGAGGACGACTGGACAGAGCTTGACCCGCAGTCCGGCCAGAACCGCCCCGCCGCGAACACCGAATCCAACAAGTATCGCGTCACGCTGCGGACGGAGGGTGGGGCGACGACGCTCGACGCCGTCACCGGCAAGGTCGTCTTCCAAGTCGGCTCACAGTGCCGCGCCGTCCGCAAGGTCGGCGTGACGGGCTTCCCTTACGTCGCCCGCATCGCCGGCACCATCGACCTGCCGGATTCGGGCAAGGATGGTATCCGCTTCTTCCTCGATGGCGAGGAGTTCGCCGCCGACGCCGTCGAGGTCGACGAGACGAGCGGCCTGGTCACCTTCCGCGAGGGCGGCGCGCTCGTCCCCGCAGACGTGACGTGGAACACCGCGAACGTCTCCGGCACGTGGGCCGACGGCGTGGGCGGCGCGGACGGCCCGTGGGAGGACGGCGCCACCTTCATCAACGGCGCAGCGGTCACCTTCCCCGCCGTCAACCAGCCCACCGTGGCCACCGTCGCCGGCTCCGTCAAGCCCGGCACGGTCACCTTCAACGAGGGCACCACCACCGCGTACTACACCTTCGCGGGCGCCGAGGACGCCGTCCTCGACCTCTCGGCCCAGACGCCCGTGAACGTCGGCTCGACCACGAACCAATACATCGACTTCGCCGCCGGCGCGGGCACGACCTTCGACGTGCCGATAGCCACGAGCGGCGCGGGCGTCGGCATCAACCTCCCCAACGGCGCGGTGCGCCTGGTGGGCGCGCTCTCCGACAACAACCGCACGGCCACGCTCCTGGGTTCGGGCAACCTCAACGAGGCCGGCCAGCACGGCGTGTGGCACGCCTCGGGCGACCTCACGCTCATGCCGCGCGCCGGCGAGACCCAGCGCCTCTCGGCCAACAGCGGGCAGCTCTACGGCGACGGCACCATCATTGTCCAAGGCCAGGTCGCCACTGACGGCACCGTCAGCGGCGGTACCGTCGAGTTCGGCGGCACCGCCCCCGCCATCTCCAACAACACCGATTCCGCCTACAACAACGCCTTCCGCGGCGACTTCGTGGTCCGCGACGGCGCGACGCTCGACGTCGCCATGATGCGCGGCGACGGCAGCGTCAACGTGGACGACAACCCCTTCTTCCGCACCGGCTCCGGCGCGCAGGACGCCCTCTACAAGCGGGGCGAGGACGGCACGCACCGCACCGGCTTCACCCTCCGCAACGGCGGCGCCCTGCGCGTGGGCATCCGCGGCCTCAACGCCGGCTGGAACAACTACACCAACGCCGACATCGTGCTGAACGAGGCGGTCGTGGTGGGCCGCAACGCCACCTACCACCCCGACTTCTCCGCCCGCAACGTCCGCCAGTACATGGTCCACAGCCTGCGGATGGACGGCGACGGCGCCACGCTCCGCATCGGCGGCACGGCCCAGGGGACCGCCTCGAACCGCGGCCTCTCCCTGATTCAGGGCTCCCGCCTGACCGTCGCCGGCGTCGGCGACGCGGGCGACCCCGCGGACCCCGCCGTCGATTCCGCGCTCGACGAGGCCGGCCAGCCCGTGGACGCGGAGACCTTCGGCACGCTCACCCGCGGCATCTCCGCCAGGATCGTCACCGACGACCCCACCGCGGGCTTCAAGATCTCGGAGTTCGGCTTCGACGCGGCCGACCCGAACGTCTACCTCGACGTGGGCGAGGGCTCCGCCCTCACCATCGACGCCCCGCTGGGCGCGGCCGCCGGCACCGCCTTCGTCAAGCAGGGCGCCGGCCGCCTGGAGCTGACCTGGCCGACCATCGACAACGTGGTCGAGGTCGAGGTCGAGGAAGGCGCCCTCGGCGGCGACGCCGAGCTGACGTCCGGCTCCGTCACCGTGGCCTCCGGCGCGACCGTCGAGGCCGGGCTCTCCGTGACCGAGCTGGCCCTGGAGAGCGGCGCGACCCTGGCGCTTGACCCCACGGGCGCCCGGCAGCTGCGCGCGGGCACCGTCACCTTCGCCGCGGGCGGGCGCTACGTCATCTCGGCGATCTCCGCGCCGCCCACCCCCGCGGCCGGGCGCGAGCCCGTCAAGATTCTCTCCTGGTCCAACGTCGTCGACGTGTCCGCCGCCGGCTTCCTGGTGGACGACAGCCTCACCACGGCCGGCTACGGCGTGGAGATCCGCGCCGACGGGCTCTACCTGGCCCCAGCGGCCACCTACGTGCGCGTCCTGGGCACCGTGGTGGAAGACAAGGCCTACGCCCTCAACTGGTTCGACCGCGCGTGGCACCGCGCCGACGACTTCTCGACGCTCGTCGACTACGCCCCCGCGGCGAACGAGACGGCCAACGTCGTCTTCATCGTGCCCAACAGCGCCTCCAGCGTGGGCCTCCGCGTGACGCTCGACCGCGAGGTCTCCTTCGCCACCGTCCGCTTCGCCCGCGGCGAGTACGACGAGAACGGCAAGCTGATCGACATCGGCGCGTGGTGCGACGGCACCGTCGATTACGTCTACGACCTGACGCGCGCGGAGATGCCCGGCGAGCGCGAGACGCGCACCTACGCCTTCCTCCCCACCCTGGCCTACCTCAACAAGGAGGGCGGCGTGGAAACCGCCCAGCTCACCCAGGCCCAGGTGCCCGACGGCTACGAGGCGGAGATCGACGGCGTCACGGCCACCGTCTACCTCGGCACCGGCGGCGAGACCGGCGCGATCAACGTCTCCTTCACCGGCGGCTCCGAGGGCTCGCTCTCCTGGATCGGCACGGACACCGCGCCCTGCGGGGCGGTGCCCTTCGCCGGCGTCTACTGGAACAACGCCTCCACCCAGGGCGGCGCGGGCCTCGAGAGCCTGCCCCTGGGCGGCGGCTACCGCGGTTACCGCCTGACCCCGCGCATGAGCGGCGTCTCGGGGGATCTGGCCGACGCGCCGACCGTCCGATACGCCTTCACCGCCGGGCGCGCCGTCGCCGGGCGCGCGGGCCTCGCCGCGGGCTTCCTGGCCGGCGGCAACGCCAACCCCGGCGCCCTCGGCTTCATCGACGCCTCGGGCGTCTCCGCCGCCGGCTGGGCCGTGCGCGTGGACGACATCCCCTTCGCGCGCTACGACCTCTACCTCCTCTTCGCCGGCTCCGGCGAGGGCGCCGCCACCTATCCCGCCGTCCGCGTCAAGCCCGGCACCGGCGCCTGGCGCACCTACGCCTTCCGCAACGGCTGGACCGCCCCCGCCGGCTCCGGCGACGCCTGGGCCGGCCAGGCCGTCCTCGACGAGGGCTTCGCCGACGGCGCGAACCTGCTGCACCTGCGCATCGAGGGCGGCGGCACGCTCCAGATCGTCCCCCACGACGGCGCCAACGGCAACAACGCCGAGGTCGGCCTCGCCGCCCTCCAAATCGTCGAGATCCCGCAGGGCGAGCCCGCCTTCTACGCCGCCCAGGGCCCCACCTGGAGCGGCCAGACCTGGGACTACGCCGCCACCGGCGCCAACGGCGCCTCGCAGGCCGTCCGCGCCGCCGCCTGGCAGGATGCCACCCCCGACGCGCCCCACTACGCCCTCCTCGACGGCCTCACCCGCCTGGACGTCGACCGCGCCGCCGCCCTGCCCTTCCTGCGCCGCACGGGCTCCGGCAGCCTCGAGCTCACCGGCACCGCCGGCACCCTCTCCGCCGGCACCCTCGACCTCCTGGAGGCCAGCGGCACCGTCACCGTCCACGAAGACCTCTTCGTCCAGGCCCCCAACGTCATCCTCGGCGACGCCGTCACCCTCGTGCCCTTCCCCAACGCCGCCGCCGACGCCTCCCTCGCCTGGCGCTGGGTCTACCCCGACGACGTCGACCACACCGCCACCCTCAGCAAGAAGGGCCCCTACGCCCTCACCCTCACCCAGCCCGTCGACAACAACCTCCGGATCGACGCCGGCACCCTCTGGCTCACCCAGGTCGGCAACGGCGACGCCAACTATCCCCGCACCATCTCCGGCGCGGGCACCCTCGGCTGGGCCGGCAACGCCTTCCGCGTGGCCTTCAACAACCTCCCCGACGGCTCGGCCGACGCCGACGGCATCTTCCTCCGCGTCGCCTCCGGCACCGTCACGATGGCTGCAGCGGCGAACAACAGCCTCCCCGCTGAGCGCACGATTCTCATCGAGAATGGTGGCACCGTTGAGTTCTCCTATTCGTCGCCGGAGGATGGGAACACCCGTCCGCTCTTTACGAATGGTCGCTTCTTGATCCGCAATGGTGGCAGACTCCGCTACAACGCGACCAACGCAAGTAACCTCTTTAGGAACACGAACGCGACGAATTGTCTGCAGGTGCCCACTGTTGAGCTCCAGAGCGGTCAGTTCCAGCAGAACCTGACCGGCAGTGGCAACAATGGTACCGTTCATGATGTCCTCACCATCACGAGCGATGGCCTCTCTCGTCACCATATCATTCATGATAATGCCAACTGCTGGGCTTCTCGTGCTCTGAATGTCCGCAATGGTCAAATCTTGGTCAATTCCGGTAAGTTGGCCTTGACCTTCGGCGGTGGTAATAACGCGAGTAGAAACTCCATTCACTTGATGAGCACTGCAGAGGTCGCCGCCAGCCATGGCGATGCCGATGAGACCTGCGGCTACATCAACGTCGCCAACGGTGCGACCTTCTATAGCGGCTATCCTATCGTCGCCACCAACACCGACTGGGCCACCAATGACGCCACGCTCGTCAAAATCGGCGGCGGCGTTTGGGTGCAGGCCCACAACATCTGCCAGTCCGTTGGTTACCACTTCGTCACCGGTCAGGGGCAGGATGGTGGTAACAGCCCCGGCGGCAATCAGCCTTACTGCAATGTCGAGGTCCGCGCCGGCACCCTCCGTCTGAACGGTTCGCGTACCTTCGCCCAGCCCACGAGTGGGTATATGGCCGGCGGTGCGGTGCAGGACCGCACGGTCACCATCCAGAACAACGCGCGCTTGGACGGCGCGGGCGACTTCGACCAACACTTCACCGTCGAAATCGAGCAGGGCGGTACGCTCGCCGCCGGCTTCCCCGCCGACGCCGAGTGGGCCACCGCCGCCGACGGGTGGTACGGCACGTGGTTCAACGACCTCCCCGAGCGCTTCAAGAAGCCGACGACCGAGGCCACTGCCATCACCTTCAACGGGGGGCTGGAGTTTGAGGACGGCGCCGTCCTAGAGGTCGATTTGGCCAAGGCCGTCGCGAGCACGAACACCCTCGTGCGCGTCTCCGGGGAGGGCGCCCGCGTCAGCCTTGGCAGCAGCCTCACCGTGCGGCTGACGAACCTGCAGACGGCCTTCGATGGCCCCGTGAAGCTGACCAACTTCGCGGTGGACCCGAACAGCCGACCCACCGTGAACTGCCCCGAGGCCATCGCCCTCGACGGCGCCGTCCAGTGGCTCACCGACGCCAAGGCCCTGGGCGACGAAAGCGCCAACGCCACCGTCCACAACCTCTGGCTCATCGCCTCCGGCGACTCCTACGTCTGGGCCAACCAGAGCGGCAACTGGAGCGACAGCCGGTGGACGCACCAGGGCGCGACCACGGGCATCGTCAACGGCATCACCGCGCCTGAGGACGCGCCCAAGGCCCGCGTCGTGGCCGACTCCGCCGACGTGGCGCTGACCGTCGACCAAGACCCCGGCGAGCCGAACCAGCCCGATTGGGGCCTCCATGGCCTCGTCCTCTCCGCCGCGCAGGGCCGCGCCCTCACCCTCGCGCAGGGCGGCACCCTCGGCGGCACCGTGGACGCGCCGACGGGCACGCTCAACGGCCTCTCCATCGACGCCTCGCTCTGGAAGGTCGGCCCCGGCACGGCGCGGGTCGATGCCCTCGCCAAACTCAAGAACGGCGCCATCCTGGCCGTGAATGAAGGCACGCTCGCCCTCACGCGGCCCCTCCTGCGCGCCGACCCCTCCGCGGGGCAATCCGCCAACACCCTCGGCGCGGATCTCTCCATCGAGCAGGGCGCCACGCTCACCTTCGCCTTCGCCGAGCCCACCGACCTCGAGGAAGCCTACTTCGAGGGCAAGGCCATCGATCCCCAGGCGCTGACCCTCAACGGCTCCTTCTCCGGCGCGGGCACCCTCCGCGTCGAAGGCGCGGGAAACCAGGTTACCCTCGCTTCGCTGACCGCCACCACGGCGCGGCAGGACGGCGCCCTCTCCTATTCCGTCGGCAAAGGCGCGCGCCTCACGCTTGATGGCGACACCCCCGCCGCCGTCGGCGAGGCCACCCCCCGCGCCGTCACCGTCGAGGGCACCCTCGACCTCGCCTCCGAGCGTGCCCTCGGCGCCACCACCGCCTGGACGTGGAGCCTCGGGGACGACGCCCTCGTCACCACCGCCGACGACGCCCGCATCCGCGGTACCGTGCGCCTCGACGCCGGCGCGGCCACCCTCGGCCGGGACAGCCAGCAGTGGGATGGCGACCTGACCGCGGAGGTCGGCGCGGGCGCCACCCTCACCTTCACCGGCAACATCCAGACGCCCGAGGACGCCCCCGCCTCCGCCACCTTCGCCAAGCGCGGCGCGGGCACCGCCGTCATCGACGACGCCGGCTACTTCAGCCCCGGCCTCCACGTCGACGTCGCGGAAGGCACCCTGCGCGTGGAAGGCACCCTCAGCGTTACCCCCGGCGACGGGCGCGACGTCGTGCCGGCCTGGACGGTGCGCGGCGGCGCGACCCTCGCCATCGGCGGCGGCACCTGCAGCTTCAGCGACGGCAGCCTGACCGTCGAGGCCGGCGGCGTCCTCGACTGCGCCGACGGCGCCATCACCCTCAACACCGGCGTCGACCGCCCCGCCCTCCTCGAGGACGGCGCCCGCCTCCGCTTCGGCGACGGTACGAGCCTGATCGAAAGCGCGGCCCTGACCATCCCCACCGGCCTGCGCGTGGAAGGCCGCGTCACGGTCGAGGTGGCCGTCGACAACCCCGCGGGTCTGCGCCTGTCGGAATACCCGCTCATCGCCTTCGGCAACAGCGCGCGCCAGGGCACCGGCACCTTCGTCCTCGGCGGCGCGAACGTCACGGCCCTGGCCGCCGCGGGCTGGACGCTCGAGGACCGCGGGGCGGACGGCGTCTACCTCGTCGCCTTCGGCAACGGCCAGAACTACGTCTGGGCCGGCACCGCCGCCGGCTGGCTGGATGGGAACGCCTGGGTCTACAACGGCGCCTCCACGCCCACCACGTGGGTCGACGGCACCTCGCAGGGCGCGGTCACCTTCCTGGATCGGCAGCCCATCGGGCAGGTGGACGTGCCTGGGCAATACCGCACCGTCGGCTCCACCGGCACGCAGCAGGTCACCGCCCTGCGCAGTGAGAACAGCGGCGGCGACTACGCGCTCGAAGGCGCCGGCGGCCTCACCGTCCAGGGCCTCCTGCTCAAGACCGGCGCCTCCGGCCTCACCTTCCGCCGGCCCGTCACCCTGGGCAACTCCGGCTCGCTCAACGTCCAGGGCGGCACGGTCACCTTCGAGAACACCGTCGGCACCACCGACGCGCCCGACGCGCTCGCCGTGCCCGTCACCCTCGGGCAGGGCGCCACGCTCGCCTTCGTCGGCGGCCGCGCGCGCACCCTCTCCGGCACGCTCGAGGCCGACGCCTCGGCCATCCTCTCCAACGCCGACGGCACCCTCACCCTCGCCTGCGCCGTGCCCGGCCTGACCCTCCGCGCCACGGGCGGCACCCTCGCCCTGACCGCGGCCGACCAGGCCCTTGCCCTCGGCGGCGAGGACGCGCCGACCTTCGACCTCTCCGGGAACGCCGCCCTCACCCTCGGCGGCACGCTCTCCGGCGGCGGCACGGTCGCGCCCGGGTTCTCCGAGGGCACCCGGGGCGTCACCCTCCGCTGGGCGGCGGCGGCCAGCGCCGAGAGCGCCTCCGTCCCGCGCCTCGGCGACTTGGGCGAGGCCGTCTCCACCCTCGTCTATGCGCCCCGCTCCGGCCACCTGATCCTCGACCCCGGCTCGCTTATGGACGGCGCGGCCCTGAGCCTGGAGAACGACGCCCTCGAGACCACCGCCCTCTGGCTGGGCGCGGGCGACGGCGCGGGCGACGAGGCCATCCGCCTTTCCTCCCTCACCGCCACGGGCGCGGCGTGCATCGGCGTGGAGCCTGTGCGCGCCCTCTCCGGCGGCTCGGCCTGGGCGGGCGAGCGCACGCTCACGCTGGCGCTCTCGGGCGACGCCTCCTTCGGCGGCACCTTCGTGGGCGCGGACGACGCCGCCGGCGCCATCCGCGCGGGCCTGACCCTTGAGAAGGCCGACCCCGCCGCGGCGGGCACGCCCACCTTCACCTACTCCGGGGAATCCACCGCCGGGACGGTCGGCACGCTCACCGCCGGCGCGGGCGTCCGCGTCTCCGTCACCGGCGAGTGGGCCGGCGCGGCCACCGCCGCGGAGGGCGGCCTCCTCGGCGGCTCGGGGACGCTCGGGGCCGTCGCCCTCGGCGCGGGCGGGGCGCTCTCGGCCAACGCCGCCGACGTGCGCGGCGAGCTGGCCCCGGCCACCCTCACGCTCGGCTCGCTGGAGCTTGGGGCGGGGGCCGGGCTGGAGGTGCTCGCCCGTGTGGACGAGGCCTCCGGCGCGACGGAACTCTCGCTGGTGCAGGTGGCGGGCACGTGCCGCCTGGGGGCGAACGACCTGGCCCTGAACGTCTACCTCGACCTGGAGGAGGGCGCGGCGGTGAACAACCGCAAGATCCTGGGCTGGGACGCGCTCGACGGCTACCAGCGCATCACGTGCGTCGTCAAGGTGCCCGACGGCCAGGGCGGCTGGCAGGAGAGCGATGACTACGCCGTGCGCCGCGGCGACGACGGGCTCTACCTCTTCCGCACCTCCGCGCGCTTCTGGATGATCCTGCGCTGAGGGCGCCCTTTCGGGCGCGCGGGGGCGGCGGGCGGTTGCCCGCCGCCCCTTCGTCTTGGCGGGGAGCGATGTGGTATACTATGCGCCTTGAGGGCCGGAATGGTGGAATGGCAGACACAGCGGACTTAAAATCCGCAGCCTTTTGGCGTAGGGGTTCGACTCCCCTTTCCGGCACCAGAAAGGATTTGCCATGATGGAAGAAGAAGATGTGAAGCGCGAAGAGACCCCGGCCCAGGCGCCCGAGGCCGCGGCCGAGCCCGCGCCCGAGGCGGAAAAAACGCCGGAGGTGGCGGCGTTGGAGCAGGAGGTGGCGGGGCTGAAGGAGCGCTATCTGCGCACGGTGGCCGACTTCGACAACGCGAAGAAGCGCCTGGCGCGCGAGCTGGAGGAGCGGACGGCGCGGGCGAACGAGCGGCTGGTGGGGGAGCTGATCCCGGTGTTCGACCATTTCGAGCTGGCGCTGCAGTCGGCGCCGGCGGGGGACGCCTTCGCGCAGGGGGTGCGGATGATCGCCGACGAGTTCCGCAAGGTGCTGGAGCGCTCCGGGGCGGAGGTGATCGACGCCTCGGCGGAGGGGACGGCGTTCGACCCGATGGCGCACGAGGCGCTCTCGGCGGTGCCGCATGCGACGGTGCCGAAGGATTGCGTGGTGAGCCAGTTCCGGAAGGGGTGGCGCCTGGGCGGCAAGGTGCTGCGCCCGGCGCAGGTGGTCGTCTCCAGCGGCGCGCCCGAGGCGCCTCAGGCGGGGGAGGAGGCGTAAGATGGCCGCCCAGAAACGCGATTATTACGAGGTGCTCGGGGTGCCGCGCGACGCGGACGCCGAGACCATCAAGAAGGCCTACCGCAAGCTGGCGATGAAGTGGCACCCCGACCGCAACCCCGACAACAAGGAGGAGGCGGAGGCGAAGTTCAAGGAGGCCTCGGAGGCCTACGCGGCGCTCTCCGACCCGCAGAAGCGCCAGACCTACGACCGCTTCGGCCACGCGGGGATGAAGGACGCCTTCGGCGCCGGCGGCTTCGACATGAACGACCTGGGCGACATCCTGGGCCAGTTCTTCGGCGGGGGCGGGGGCGGCTTCTCGTTCAACTTCGGCGGGGGCGGCTTCGAGGGCTTCGGCGGGGGCGCGCGGCGCCCCGGCGGCCCGCGCCGCGGCGGCGACACCGAGCAGGTGGTGCGCCTGAGCTTCGAGGAGGCGCTCTTCGGCAAGACGGTGAGCCTGCGCGTCCACGCGGCGGTGGCCTGCCCCGAGTGCGGCGGCAGCGGCGCGGCCAAGGGCTCCAAGCGCGTGCCCTGCAAGCAGTGCGGCGGCTCGGGCGCGGTGCGGGCGCGCGGCTTCTTCGGCATCATGCAGCAGACGTGCCCGGTGTGCCACGGCGCGGGCACGGTGGTCGAGAAGCCCTGCAAGCGCTGCGGCGGCGACGGGCTGGTGGCCTCGGACGAGACGGTGGAGGTGCGCATCCCCGCGGGCGTGGCCCACGGCATGAGCCTGCCGGTGGCCGGGAAGGGCAACGCCGGGCCCAACGACGGGCCGCGCGGCGACCTCATCGTCCATTGCGCGGTCTCCGAGAGCGACCTCTTCGAGCGCGACGGCCAGGACCTGATCCTGCGCCGGGCCGTCTCGCCCGCGCTCCTGGCCCTGGGCGGCGAGCTGCAGGTGGAGACGCCCAACGGCACCGCCACGCTCAAGGTGCGCCCCGGCACGCCCAACGGCACCATGCAGCGCCTCCGCGGCCAGGGCGTCCCGGCCGTGGGGCGCTTCGCGCAGGGCGACCTCATCGTGGTGCTCGAGGCCGAGACGCCCCAGGCGCTCACCGGCGAGCAGACCAAGCTGCTCGAGCGCCTCCGCGCGGCCGAGGGCGAGCGCAACTTCCCCGAGCGCGCGGCGCAGGACAGGGCCTCCGCGGCCTTCAGGGCCGCCCGCGAGCAGGCCAAACGCAAGTGAAAGGAACGGACATGGATCTGGAACTCTCCCCCCTCACGGCCGTCAGCCCCGTCGACGGGCGCTACGCGGACAAGACCGCGCCCCTGCGCGCCGTCTTCTCCGAGTTCGGCCTCATCCGCCGCCGCGTCCAGGTGGAGATCGCCTGGCTGCTGGTGCTGTGCGACGAGCCGGCCCTGCCCGAGTGCGCCTGCGCGCCCGCCGACCGCGCGGCCCTGCAGGCCATCGCCGACGGCTTCTCCCTGGCCGATGCCGGGCGCGTCAAGGCCATCGAGGCGACCACGCGCCACGACGTGAAGGCGGTGGAGTACTTCATCCGCGAGCGCCTGCCGGCGGGGTGCGCCGCCATCGCCGAGTTCGTCCACTTCGCCTGCACCTCCGAGGACATCAACAACATGGCCCACGCCCTGCAGCTGCGCGACGGGCTGGCCATCCTGCGCGAGGCGCGCGCCGAGCTGATGGCGGCGCTCGATGCGCTCGCCGCCGAGACCCGCGCCCTGCCCATGCTCGCGCACACCCACGGCCAGCCCGCCAGCCCCACCACGCTGGGCAAGGAGCTCGCCGTCCTGGCCCACCGCCTCCGCCGCGAGGCCGCGCAGGTCGACGCCGTGCGCCTGCCCGCGAAGATGAACGGCGCGGTGGGCAACTACAACGCCCACGTGGCCGCCGCGCCGGAGGTCGACTGGCCGGCGCTGGCGCGGCGCGTCATCGAGGGCCTGGGCCTGGAGCAGAACGTCCTCACCACGCAGATCGAGAGCCACGACGGCATGGCCGAGCTCTTCGACGCCCTCCAGCGCTGGAACACCGTGCTGCTGGACCTGGACCGCGACGTGTGGCTCTACGTCTCCCTGCGCTACCTGCGCCAGAAGGCCGTGGCCGGGGAGGTCGGCTCCTCCACCATGCCCCACAAGATCAACCCCATCGACTTCGAGAACAGCGAGGGCAACCTGGGCCTGGCCAACGCCGTCCTCGGCCACCTGGCGCGCAAGCTGCCCGTCTCGCGCCTCCAGCGCGACCTGACGGACTCGACGGCCATCCGCAACGTGGGCACGGGCTTCGCCCACACCCTCATCGCCATCCGCTCGACCCTCCGCGGCCTGGGCCGGATGAGCCCCGACCCCGCGGCCCTGGCCGCCGACCTGGACGCGAACTGGGAGGTGTTGGCCGAGCCCATCCAGACGGTCATGCGCCGCTACGGCGTGCCCAACGCCTACGAGAAGCTCAAGGCCCTCACCCGCGGCCACGCCGTCGACGCCGCCGGCATCCGCGCCTTCGTCGAGGGCCTCGAGGTGCCCCCGGAGGCCAAGGCGCGCCTCCTGACCCTCACCCCCGCGGCCTACGTCGGCCTCGCCCAGACCCTCGCCCAAGAGCCCTGAACCCAAGGAGCAGCCATGAGCAAAGCGTTCGAACTGGAAGGCACCCTCAAGGAGGTCATGGAGACCAAGACCTTCCCCAGCGGCTTCTGCAAGCGCGAGTTCGTCGTCACCGAGGACGACGACCGCTACCCGCAGGACATCAAGCTGGCCATGGTCAAGAACAACTGCGCCCTGCTCGACGCCGTCAAGCCCGGCGACCGCGTGCGCGTGACCTTCTCCCTGCGCGGCAACCTCTACCAGGGCCGCTACTACACCGACCTCAACGCCTTCAAGCTCGAGCGCCTGGAGCCCGACGGCTCCTCCAGCGAGCCCATCCCGCAGCCCGCAGACGACTTCGTCTCCGATGACATCCGCGACGAGGACATGCCCTTCTGAGGCGCTTCCCCTCGGCGCGCTGATCGCCCGCGGCGCGGCCTACCTCGCCCGCCACGGCATCCCCCCCGCCGAGGCCCGCGCCCAGGCCGAGATTTTGGCCGAGGAGGCCACCGGCCTGCGCCGCGCCCGCCTCCTGGCCCACCTCGGCGACGCGCCCGCCCCCGCGGCCCTCGAGGCCCTGCGCGCGGCCCTCGTGCGCGTGGCCCGCGGCGAGCCGGTGCAGTACGTCGTCGGCCGCTGGCCCTTCCACGGCGCGACGCTGGCCGTCTCCCCCGCCGCGCTCATCCCCCGGCCCGAGACCGAGGGCCTCGTCGCGCGCGTGCTGGCGCACCCCCTCTGGCGCACGGCCCGGCGCGTGGCGGACGTCGGCACCGGCACCGGCGCCATCGCCGTGGCCCTCGCCCGCGCGGCGATGGCCGAGGGCCGCGCCCCCGAGATCCTGGCCGTCGACCTCTCCCCGGAGGCCCTCGCCCTCGCCCGGCGCAACGTCCGCGGCAACGGCGTGGAAGGGCTCGTCTCCTGCCTGGCGGGCGACGGCGCCGCGGGGCTTGCCCCGGGCTCCTGCGACCTCGTCGTCTCCAACCCGCCCTACATCGCCAGCGCCGAGGTCGACGCCCTGCCGCCGCTCATCCGCGACCACGAGCCGCGCCTGGCGCTCGACGGCGGGCCCGACGGGCTGGGCGTCATCCGCCAGGTCGTCCTCGACTGCACGCAGGCCCTGCGCCCGGGCGGGCGCCTCTTCCTGGAGATCGGCGAGGACCAGGGCCTCTCCGTGCGCCGCCTGCTCGAGCGCGCCGGCTACGGCGAGGTGTGCGTGGAAAAGGATCTGGCCGGGCTTGACCGCTACGCCGGGGGGACGCTGCCGTGAGGCGGCGCTTCACGCCCCGCCCCGTGCCGCGGCAATGGGCGCGCGAGTGGCTGGCCGAGTGGGCGCGGGCGCGCCTGCCCGCCCTCCGCGCCGCGCCGGTGCCGCCGTGCCGCCACCCCGGGGTGACGCTCCTGATCTACGCCTTCCCGGCGGACGGGGACTTCACGCTCTTCGAGCACGCCATCCGCCAGTCGTGGGCCGTGCTCGGGGCCCTGCCCACCGTCGTCGTCACGCACGACGCGGCCCTGGTGCCGCCGATGGCCGGGGTGGAGACGCAGGTGGAGCCGACCCTGCGCCCCGGGGACGTCGATTCGATGAGCCGCGATTGCCTCACGCGCCTGCACACGCGCTTCGCCACGCCGCGCGTGCTCGTCGTCCAGGACGACGGCTTCCCGTTGCGCGACGAGCTGGACGCCTTCCTGCGCTACGACTACGTGGGCGCGCCCAACGTGCGGCCCGGCTGGCGCGGGCGCGTGGCCGACGCGCTGGGGCTGACGGTGCTCAACGGCGGCTTCTCCCTGCGCTCGCGGCGCGTCTGCCGCTGGGCGGCGCGGGCGTGGCGGCTGCGGCGGCCGTGGGCGCGGCGGACGCCGCCGGAGGATCGCGTCTATTCGCCCCTGCGCCTGCTGCCGTGGCTGCGCTTCCCGGCGGCGGCGGCGGCGGCGCGCTTCTCGCAGGACACGCTCGAGGGGCACCTGCCCTTCTTCGACGACTTGGCGCCGATGGGCGCCCACCGCGCCCAGACGCTCCGGGCGGCGCTCTCGCCCACGCCGCGCCTGACGGTGGTGAGCGCGGTGCGCGACGCCGCGTGCCACCGCCGGTGCGTGCGGGAGAACCCGCACCTGCGCGGGGCGCGCTTCGTGGCCTTCGACAACGCGGCGCGGAACGTGCCCATCCCCGAGCGCTACAACGCCTTCGTCGAGACGATGCCGGCGGACACGGAGTGGATCCTCTTCGCGCATGAGGACTTCGAGGTCTTGGAGGACCCGCGGCCGTTGCTGCGCACGCGCCCCACGTGGTTCCCGCTGGGGCTGATCGGCACGCGCTTCGTGGGCGAGGCGCTGATCCTGCCCTTCGGGCGGGTGCAGGATTGCGCCCGCGACGGGAGCGGCCTGCGCACGGTGGGCGCCTGGCGCTGGGTGGGGCGGCTGTTGGGGGACATGGTGGAGAACTTCGACTGCTGCGGCTTCTTCGTCCACGCCGACCTCTTCCGGCGGCTGGGGCTGCGCTTCGACCCGCGGTGCGCGTGGGATCTCTACGCCGAGGACTTCTGCTTCCAGTTCATCCTGCGCACGGGCCACCTGGCGCGCCTGCTGCCCCTGCGGGCGCGCCATTGGAGCCGCGGCGACGCGCGGTGCGCGCGCTTCCTGGCCACGCGCGACTACCTGTCGCGGAAATACCGCGATCACGGCTTTGCCGGCGGCACGTGCACGCTCTGCGTGGGGCAGCGCTTCCCCTTCGGCTTCCTGACGGCGCTGCGCGCGCTCTGCCTGGCGCGGCGGCTGTTGGGGCGGGCGTGAGACAACGGCGCGGGGATGTGCTACACTGTGCCTTCCATTGATCGAGGATTTGAGTATGAGCGGGTTTGACCCAACGGGAGGCGTGACCTCCGCGACAGGCTTCCGCGCCATGGGCGTGGAGGCCGGGGTGAAGTATGCCAAGCGGCTGGACGTGGCCGTGGTGGCCTCCGACCGGCCCTGCGCGGCGGCGGGCGTCTTCACGACCAACCTGGTCTGCGCCGCGCCGGTGCGCTTTGACCGCGCCCGCCTGGCGCAGGCCCCCGCCGCGCAGTGCGTGGCCGTGAACACCGGCTGCGCCAACGCCTGCACCGGCCCCGACGGCGACGCGGCGGCCCAGGCCATGGCCCGCGCCGCCGAGGAGGCCCTGGGCCTGCCCGAGGGCGCCGCGTTGGTGGCCAGCACCGGCGTCATCGGCGCGCCGTTGCCCGTGGGGCGCGTCACGGCCGGCATCGCCCGGGCCGCCCAAGCCCTGGCGCGCGGGGCGGCGGCGGACGAGACGGCCGCGCGCGCCATCATGACCACCGACACGCGGCCCAAGCACGGCGCCGTCCGCTGCACGATCGACGGCCGGGCCGTCACCCTGGGCGGGATGTGCAAGGGCGCGGGGATGATCGAGCCCAAGATGGCCACGATGCTCGCCTTCGTCACCACCGACGCGGCCGTCGACCCGGCGTGGCTGCAGGCGGCGCTGAAGGAGGCGGCCGACGAGAGCTTCAACCGCGTGGTGGTGGACGGCGACGAGTCGACCAACGACACGCTCCTGTGCCTGGCCAACGGCGCGGCGGGGAACGCCCCGCTGTGCGCGGCGCACCCGCAGGCGGGGGTCTTCCTGGAGGCGCTGAAGGCGCTGTGCCGGGCCCTGGCCAAGGCGATCGTGATGGACGGCGAGGGCGTGAGCAAGTTCGTCACCGTCCGCGTCACGGGGGCGGAGACGCCGCACGACGCGCATTTGGTGGCGCGGGCGATCGCGCGCTCGCCGTTGGTGAAGACCTCGTGGTTCGGGCGGGACCCGAACTGGGGGCGCGTGCTGTGCGCGGCGGGGTATTCGGGGGCGGAGGTGGACCCGGCGCGGGTGCGCGTTTCGTATGACGGGGTGTGCGCGTATGACCGCGGGCGCGTGGCCGACGAGGCGACGCTGGCGGAGCTTTCCGGGCGGATGGGGGCGCGCGCCTTCGAGGTGGGCGTGGAGCTGGGGCTGGGCGAGGGCGAGGAGACGCTCTTCACGTGCGACCTGACCTTCGACTACGTGAGGATCAACGCGGAGTACACCACATGACCACCGTCGAGCAGTGCATCGAGAAGGCGAACGTCCTCATCGAGGCGGTGCCTTACATCCAGGACTTCCGCGGCAGCGCGGTGGTCGTGAAGGTGGGCGGCAGCGTGATGGAATCGCCCGAGAACCTGCGCCGGCTGATGAGCGACGTGGCCTTCATGCGCACGGTGGGCATCAAGGCCATCGTGGTGCACGGCGGCGGCAAGGCCATCAGCCGGGCCATGGCCGGGGCGGGCATCGCGCCGAACTTCGTGCGCGGGCTGCGGGTGACGGACGAGCGGACGGTGGAGGTGGTCGAGGAGGTGCTCAAGCGCCAGGTGAACGCCAACATCCTCAGGCTGCTGAACGACAACTTCCACGTGCTGGCGCGCCCGCTGCACGGCGATTGGATCCTCACCGTGCGCAAGGAGACGGGGGTGGACCCGGAGACGGGCGAGACGCTCGACTGGGGCTACGTGGGCGAGCCCACGCGCGTCAAGGCCCAGTCCATCATCGACATGGCCGACGCGGGGGTCATCCCCGTCATCACCCCCCTCGGGCAGGGCGAGGAGGACGGCAAGCTTTACAACGTGAACGCGGACGTCGCGGCCGTGGCCATCGCCAAGGCCCTGCGCGTGCGCAAGCTCGTGTTCATCTCCGACGTCCCCGGCCTGCTGCGGGATGTGTCGGATCCCACCACGCTCATCTCCACGCTGCGCGTCGGCAACGTCGCCAAGCTGAAGGAGGAGGGCGTCATCAGCGGCGGGATGATCCCCAAGGTGGACAGCTGCGTCGAGGCCATCGCCGCCGGCGTGCAGCGCGTGCACCTGGTGGACGGCCGGATGCCCCATTCCCTGCTGCTGGAAATCTTCACCAAACAAGGCGTAGGAACGGAGATCAAAGCCGATGAGTGAGAAGACCCAAGACATCGCGGCCCTTTACGACCAGTACCTCATGCGCAGCTACGCGCCCGCCGTCGCCCTCCTCGAAGGGCACGGCAGCCGCGTGACGGATCTGGACAACATGCAGTACATCGACCTCACCGCCGGCATCGCCACCCTTGCCTGCGGCCACTGCCACCCCAAGGTCACCGAGGCCATCGTCGCCCAGGCCAAGCTCCTGCCGCACTGCTCCAACCTCTACTACAACCACAACATGGTGCTCCTCGCCCAGCGCCTCTCCAAGCTCTCGGGCGGCTACAAGGCCTTCTTCGCCAACTCCGGCGCCGAGGCCAACGAGAACATGGTCAAGCTCGCCCGCCTCTGGGGCCGCGACAAGGGCAAGTACGAGGTCGTCACCTTCAACAAAGGCTTCCACGGCCGCACCCTGGCGATGTGCGCCGCCACCGCCCAGGCCAAGATCCAGAACGGCTTCGACCCCCTGCCCACGGGCTTCGCCTACGCCGACTACAACGACCTGGACTCCGTCAAGGCCGCCCTCAACGAGCGCACCGTCGCCGTCATGCTCGAGCCCATCCAGGCCGAGGGCGGCGTCATCCCCGCCGACCCGGCCTTCCTCCAAGGCCTCGCCCAGCTCTGCAAGGAGCGCGGCCTCCTCCTCCTCCTCGACGAGATCCAGACGGGCATGGGCCGCACCGGCACCCTCTTCGCCTGGGAAGACCTCGGCGTCAAGCCCGACCTCTTCACCCTGGCCAAGGCCCTCGGCGGCGGGCTCCCCCTCTCCGCCTGCCTCGCCGCCCCCGAGATCGCCGCCCTCGTCCACCCCGGCATGCTCGGCACCACCTTCGGCGGCAACCCCTGCGCCTGCGCCGCCGCCCTCGCCGTCCTCGACGTCATCGAGCAGGACGGCCTCCTGGCCCGCGCCAAGGCCTCCGGCGAGCAGCTCCGCGAAGGCCTCGAGGCCCTCGCCGCCCAATACCCGCAGATCCTCGAGGTGCGCGGCAAAGGCCTCCTCGTGGGCATGGAGGTCGAAGGCGAGGCCAAGGACGTCGTCGAGGCCTGCCGCGACGGCGGTGTCCTCTGCTGCACCGCCGGCCAGCGCGTCGTCCGCTTCCTCCCCCCTCTCAACATCTCCGAGAAAGACCTCGCCGAAGCCCTCGAGATCATCGGCGACTCCCTCGAAGGACTCTGGGGCGCGGCCGAGTGAGCCGCCCCCGCAACGACACGAAAGGAACCCCGCCATGACCCTGCGCAACACCCTCCTGGCCGCCGCCGCCCTCCTCGCCGGCGCCTGCCTCGCCGCCGACGTCGCCGAAACCGGCGCCGAGCTCGGCAAATGGACCAGCGACGCCCCCGCCGCCCAGGAACTCTCCAAGACCTCCGGCAAGCCCCTCTTCATCCAGTTCACCGGCTCGGACTGGTGCGGCTGGTGCAAGCTCATGGACGGCAAGGTCTTCTCCACCCCCGAGTGGGCCGACTACGCCAAGGGCAACCTCGCCCTCCTCTACGTCGACTTCCCCCGCGGCAAGGCGCAGCCCCCCGAGCTCAAGGCCCAGAACGACAAGCTCGCCGAGCAATACGGCATCGGCGGCTTCCCCACCTACGTCATCCTCGCCCCCGACGGCACGCAGCTCGGCCAGCTCGGCGCCGACAGCGACATCACCGCCCAGGCCTTCATCGACCAGGTCAAGGACGTCCTCCTCGCCCAAGACATCGAAAAACTCCTCTCCGCCGACGACCTCGCCGCCTACAAGGCCGCCCAGGCCGAGCTCGCCGACCTCGAGAAGAAGGTCGAGGCCTGGCAGGCCAAGCTCCAAAAGGAAGCCCAGGCCTTCCAGACCACCTTCGACGCCGCCCAGGCCAAGCTCGACGCCCTCAAGGCCAAAGCCCGCGACGCCGCCCAGGCCAAGTGAGCCCCCCCTGCCTCCCCCAAAAAGCCCCGGCCCCCGCCGGGGCCTTTTCATTCCCGCCCCGCAGGCGCCTTTGGTATAATATTGGCATGGAACGGCACAGCGGGCGCACCATCGGCTTCGCGGTGACGGCGAACGCCGTCATCTTCGCCCTCCTTGGCTCCGTCTCCTTCAACGGCTGCCTCTCCTCCCGCCCGGACGAGGAAATCATCCCCATGGACTTCGTGGTCGTGACCGAGGAAAACGCCGCCGACGTCCTGGCCGAAACCCCCAACGACGCCGTCGAGCCCGAACCCCAGCCCCAGCCCGAACCCGCGCCGCCGCCCCCCCCGCCCCCCCCCGCCCCCGACCCGGAGCCCGCGCCGGCCCCCAAACCCGAACCCCAACCCGCGCCCAAGCCGCAAGCGCCCAAGGCCGCGCCCGAAAAGCCGAAGTGGAAGGCGGTCTCCGCCAAGGAAATCAAAATCGGCAAGCGCGTCGGCCCCGTGACCTCCGGCAAAAAAGACAAGACAAAGGCCGCGACCGCCAAGAAACTCTCCGAGGCCGAAATCCGCCGCCTCCTCGCCGCCGGCGCGCGCCCCGGCAACGTGAACCAAGTGCCGCCGAACGAGGCCTCGCGCTGTTACGGCGTCATCGCCCGGGCCTTCCGGGAGGCCTGCGAGGGCACGCTCGAGGCCTCGCCCACGGGCAGGGCGCCCAAGCTGCGCGTGTCGCTGGCCGGCGGCGGCGCGGTCAAGGGCATCACGGTGGCGGAATCGAGCGGCGACAGGGCGTTCGACGCGCAGGTGCTGGCCGCGTGCAGGCAGGTGCGCCGCATCGCGGCGCTGCCGGAATCGTTTTTGGAAGCGTACACGTCCGTAACCATCCGCGTGGACGTGGAATAAGAGAGGCAAAAGGATGAGGAAAGCGCTCTTTTTGGTTGCGGCGGCGTGCGCCGCGTGGGCCTGGGCCCAACAGGCCGTGCTCTATGTGGGGAGCGATTGGGACGAGGCCAGCGCCACCGTGCGCGCCGCGTGGGACGAGGCGGGCTTTGCCCGGCGCGCGGGCGTGCGCCTGGCCACCGTCGACCAGCCCGAGAAGGTGGACGCGGCGGTGCAGGCCGCCTGGAAGGCCCAGCAGGCCATCCGCCTGGAGCCGCGCGCCTACCCGGCCTTCGCCTACTTCGGGGCGGATGGCGCGTGCCTGCTCCTGCGCGAGGGCGTCCGCGACCCGGCGGCGCTCGAGGGGCTCCTGGCCGAGGGCCGCGCCCGAGAGGCCGCCGCCCGCGCCGCCCTGGCCGGGGGCGACGCCGAGGCCGTCGGCGCGGCCCTGGCGCGCGTCGTGGCCGAGCTCGGCGCCCGAACCGCGAAGGAGAAGTGCAAGCCCCTGTGGGACAAACTCGCGGCGCTCGATCCGCAGGACAAGACCGGCTGGCGCTTCGCCTTCGAGTTCGACCCCGCCAACGACGCCTGCTACAAGGTGCAGGGCTTCGCCAAGAACAAGGATTTCCAGGGCGGCGAGGCCTACATCCGCGGCCTCGAGGCCAAGCCGCAGGGCCACCTCTCGGCCAACCAGCGCCAGGGCCTGATGCTCCTGCGCTATGTGCTTTACAAGGGCGACCAGGCCCGGAAGGCCGAGCTCGACGCCTTGCTCAAGGAGGTGCTGGCGGTGGACGCGGGCACGCACTTCGGCGTCGCGGCGCAGGGGTTGCTCTGCCTGCGCGGCCAGGCGCCCGTGGCCGTGCCCTACGGCTGGCGGCCCAAGGACGTGCGCGCCGGGCGCCAGGTGTGGCCCGTCGCCATCGGCGTGCGCAAGATCCTCCGCGGCCCGGGGCGCTATGAGCTGACGCTCAAGCGCGGCAAGGGCCAGGGCACGATGACCTTCGAGGGGCTCAAGGTGGGCGGCAGGCGCTTCGGCGCGGCGGCCCCGATCGCCCCCGGCGCGAGCCTCGCGGTGCCCTTCGACTACGCCGGCGGCGACGCGACGCTCGCGCTGGCCGTCTCCTTCGACAAGCCCGCCCAGGAGTGGGGCACGCTGGCCCTGCGCCGCATCCTCCCCGAGCGCCCCGCCGCCGGGGGCGAGGCCGTCGAGGCCGCCACGCCCGGCGCCTGGGCCCCCTTCCTGGGGCTGGCCGTGCCCGAGGCCGCCCTCGAGGCGATCCGCGCCCGGAAGGGCGGGGCGGCCTTCCTGGCCAAGCTGGCGGCCGACGACGCCTGGCTGGCCGACTTCCTGGGCTCGGGCGACCCGCTGGCCGATTGGGGCGCCTCGCTCAAGGCGCTCGACCAGATCTGCTGGCTGTGCCCCGAGGTCTACGCCTCGCCCACGCTCAAGCGCTGGGCCGCGGCGGCGGCGCTCAACGCCGGGGCCGACCCCACCGAGGCCGTCCTGCTCTTCCAGGAGATGATGGCCCTGCGCGAGGAGGGGTTCCTGCGCCGCGGGGCCGACGCCATGCGCTGCGACCAGATGCGCTACACCCTCATCCCCGCGCAGTGCGACGCGGCCAACGCCCGTTGGATCGCCGCCGAGCACAACGTCCCGCCGCGCCAGTACGGCGGCGTCTGCTGGGCCGCGCCTTACCGCCTGAACAACTTCTTTGGCGATTCCATCCACGGCAGCGACTACTACAGGCCCTGGGAGCATGCCTACCTGCGCCACGAGGCCTCGCGCAAGGTCGGCGCCGTCTGCGGCGGCCTGAGCTACTACGGCTCGGCCGCGGCCAAGACGCACGGCCTACCCTCGACCACCGGCGGGCAGCCGGCGCACTGCGCCTACCTCGTCTGGTCGCCCACCCAGGGCCGCTGGACGCTCTGCTACAGCGTCTCGCCCTACACCGGCTCGCACTTCGCGCCCCTCTCGGGCGTGTGGAAGTATTCCTACCACGAGCTCTTCGCCGATGCCTTCGCCCGCCCGGGCCTGGCCGAGTCCTACCGCCTGCTCTGGGAGGCCCGCGCCGAGCGCGCCCGGCGCTTCCCCGCCCCGCGCCGTTCCCTGATGGCCTGCGACGCCTACGAATGGGGCGGCGCCAAGCTGCCCGCGGACCCGGCCAAGCTCAAGCACATCGGCTCCTGGCAGGGCCTCGACGCGCTTGACCTCGACCAGGCCGGGCGCAAGGACCACGTCCTCCTCGTCTGGACGGGCTACCTGGAGGCCGGGCGCGACCTAGAGGCCGCCCTCACCGTCCGCAGCGACGACGGCGCCGGGCTGTGGCTCGACGGCAAGCGCGTCGCCGGCAAGGACGGCCTCCACGGCCTCGAGGGCTCCACCCACAAGGCCACCCTCGCCAAGGGCCGCCACCCCTTCGAGCTGCGCTACTTCAACTACAACGGCGGCCGCGGCCTCGAGTTCACGGCCCTCGCCGTCGAACAGGCCGACCCCGCCGTCGAGGCCCTCTACGCCCGCGCCGCCGAGGCCTGCCCCCAGAACCTGGCCCTTTGGCGCGACTGGGCCGCCTGGCTCCGCGCCCGCGAGGCCCCCGCCGCCGATTGGCGCGCCCTCGGCGACCGCGCCGCCCAGGGCCTGCGCGACCACGTGGAGCCGGCGTGGGACTTCCTCTTGGCGGACGTCCTGCCCCGCCTTCAGGCCGCCGGTGGCGACGCCGCCGCGCGCGAGGCCCTCGTGGCCTGGAGCGGCGTTATCCGCCAGGGGCCCCAGCAGACCGCCGAGTTCTGCAACTACGGCGCGCTCCTCGATGCCCAGGCCAAGGCCGCCGGCGGCGACGCCAAGACGCTCCTGGCGCTCTTCCGCGCCGCGCTCGGCGCCCAGGCCGGCACGCCCGACGCCTTCGGCGCGCTCATGCGCTGGGGCGGCGGCCGCTTTCTCAAGGATCCCGCCCTGGCCCCGCGCTACGTCGCCGCCGTCGAGGCCCTCCTCAGCCGCGACGGCGACGGCGGCGCCCTGGCCAAGTACGTCCGCGAGGGCATCCGCGCCGCCTCGCAGGCCGGCAACCTCCAGGCCTTCCAGGCGCTGTGCGACCTGCAGGACCGCCTGGCCCCGACGAGCCGCGCGTGGCTGGACTTCGGCCTGGAGGGGCAGCTGCTCTCCGCGAAGGGCCTCCTGCGTCTCTCCTCCACCAGCAATTGGGACCGCCCCGACGCCTACCGCGCCGCGATTGACGGCCTTTCCGCCGTCGCCCCCTTCCACACCGCGCAGGAGCGCGAGCCCTGGGCCGAGGTCGTCCTCCCCGGCATGAGCGAGGTCACCGGCGTCTACCTCCAGAACCGCGGCGACCAGAACGACTGGCGCCTTGTGCCCTTCGTCGTGGAGGTGAGCGAGGACGGCAAGGCGTGGCGGCGGGTGGCGGCCTCGGACAAGCGCCAGGGCGAATACCGCCTCACCTTCCCCGCCGCGCGCGCCAAATACGTCCGCGTCGTCTGCCATCCCAAGGACAAGACCTTCCTGCACCTGCGCAAGTTCTGCGTCTTCGGCAAACCCCTTTACTGAGAAAGGACCCCATGAACCAGGATACCATCGCCGTCATCGACCTCGGCAGCGCCCGCACCACCGAGCTCGCCCGCGCCGTCCGCGCCCTCGGCGTCTACACCGAGCTCCACCCCCACGACCTCGACGCCGCCCAGCTGGCCGCCATCCCCAACCTCCGCGGCCTGATCCTGGCCGCCGGCCCCCGCCGCGCCTACGAGGGGCAGGTCGTCGAACCCTCGGCGGCGATCCTCGCCTGCGGCCTGCCCACGCTGCGCGTGGACGACGCCGAGGCCGCGGGGCCCGACCTGGAGGGCTTCGTTGCGCAGACCGGCGCCAGGCGCAACTGGAACATGGAGAACTTCATCGCCGACCAGGTCGAGGCCATCCGCGCCCAGGTCGGCGACGGGAAGGTGCTCCTGGCCCTCTCCGGCGGCGTGGACAGCTCCGTCGTCGCGGCCCTGCTCATCCGCGCCGTGGGCAAGCAGCTCACCTGCGTCCACGTCAACCACGGGCTCCTGCGCCAGGGCGAGCCCGAGCAGGTCGTCAAGGTCTTCCGCGAGGAGCTGGGGGCCAACCTGGTCTACGTCGACGCCTCCGAGCGCTTCCTGGGCAAGCTTGCGGGCGTGGCCGACCCGGAGCAGAAGCGCAAGGTCATCGGCGCCGAGTTCATCCGCGTCTTCGAGGAGGAGGCCCGCAAGCTTGAGGGCATCGCCTTCCTCGGCCAGGGCACCATCTACCCCGACATCATCGAGAGCGGCACCAAGACCGCCCGGGCCGTCAAGAGCCACCACAACGTCGGCGGCCTGCCCGAGGACCTCCGCTTCGCGCTCGTCGAGCCGCTGAAGATGCTCTTCAAGGACGAGGTGCGCGCCTGCGGCCTGGCCCTGGGCCTGCCCGAGGGCATGGTCAACCGCCAGCCCTTCCCCGGCCCCGGCCTCGGCGTCCGCTGCCTGGGCGCCATCACGCGCGACCGGCTCGAGGCCGTCCGCGCCTCCGACGCCATCCTCCGCGAGGAGTTCGCCGCCGCCGGCCTCGCCGGCAAGGTCTGGCAATACTTCACCCTCATCCCGGACGTCCGCTCCGTCGGCGTGCGCGAGGGCGTGCGCGCCTTCGAGTGGCCCTGCGTCATCCGCGCCGTCAACACCGTCGACGCCATGACCGCCACCGTCGAGCGCCTCCCCTGGCCGCTCATGGAGCGCCTGGCCGGGCGCATCACCCACGAGGTCCCCGGCGTCAACCGCGTGCTCTTCGACCTCACCCCGAAACCCGTCGGCACCATCGAATGGGAATGAGCCTCCGGCGAGGGCTGCGCCGCCTGGGCCTGCTTCTCCTCCCGTGCCTGGCCCTGGGCTGGGGCGGGTGCCGGGAGGAAGGGGGCCCCGAGCCGCTGCGCGTGATCTGCGAGGCCACCTTCCCGCCCTACGAATACCACGTGCAGGGCGCGATCGACGGCATCGACCCGGCGCTCTGCGCCATCTTCGCCGCCTGCCTCGGCCGCCCGCTCGAGGTGCAGGACATGGCCTTCGACGCCGTCATCCCCGCCGTCGCCACCGGCAAGGCCGACCTCGCCGCCAGCGGCATCACCGTCACCGAGGCGCGCGCGCGCCAGGTGCGCTTCTCCGCGCCCTACGTCGAGGCCGCGCAGGTGGCCGTCGTCCCCATCGCCGGCGCGGCGCGGGACCTGGAGGATCTGCCCGGCCTGCGCCTGGGCGTGCAGAGCGGCTCCACCGGCGACCTCTTCGTCACCCGCGCCTACGGCGAGCCCGACCGCTACAAGAGCGTCATCGAGGCCCTCAACGCCGTGCGCATGGGCAAGGTGGAGGCGGCCGTCGTCGACCGCCAGCCCGCGCAGGCCTTCATCGCGCAGACCCCGGGCCTGCGCCTGCTGCCGCGGCCTGTCGTGCGCGAGGCCTACGCCTTCGCCGTCAACCCCGCCGACCCGCGCCTTGCCGCGCAGGTCGATGCTATCCTCGTGCACCTGCGCCGCGCCGGCCACCTCGAGGAGGTCGCCCGCCGTTATCTCGAGGCCAACGGCGGGGCCACCCCCACCGCCCCCGTGGACACCGCCGACATCCGCGAGGCCGTCGCCGCCGACCCCATGCTCCGCGCCGAGCTCGCCCGCCTGGCCGCCGACCCCGCGCTCGACCCGCCGCGGCGGACGCTGGGCGACGCCCTCCGCGGCCTGGCGGCCACCTTCCGCGCGAACTTCGTGGACGAGGGGCGCTGGCGCTATTTGGCCGAGGGCCTGCGCGCCACGCTCGTCATCTCGGCGCTGGCCACGCTGCTGGGGCTGCTCATCGGCTTCGGCGTGGCGGTGATCCGCGCCACGCACGACATGGCCGGGACGCTGGCCCTGCCCAACGCCCTCTGCAGGCTTTACCTCACCGTCGTGCGCGGCACGCCCGTCGTCGTCCAGCTGCTGATCATCTACTTCGTCATCTTCGGCTCGCAGGACGTGAGCAAGGTCTTCGTGGCCGTGGTGGCCTTCGGGCTCAACTCCGGGGCCTACGTCGCCGAGATCGTCCGCGGCGGCATCATGGCCATCGACCGCGGGCAGAACGAGGCCGGGCGCTCGCTGGGCCTGGGGCACTGGCGCACGATGGGCTTCGTCATCCTCCCGCAGGCCCTGCGCAACGTCCTGCCCGCGCTGGGCAACGAGTTCATCGTCCTGCTCAAGGAGACCTCCGTGGCCGGGTACATCGCGCTGATGGATCTCACCAAGGCCGGCGACGTCATCCGCTCGCAGACGTACACCGCCTTCATGCCGCTGTTGGCCGTCGCGGCCATCTACCTGGCCATCGTCTCGCTCTTCACCTGGCTGCTCGGCCGCCTCGAAAGGAGGCTCAAGCGCGATGCCTGACCCCGAAGCCCCCCTCCTTGCCGTCCGCGGCCTGCGCAAGGCCTTCGCCGGGCGCGTCGTCCTCGACGGCCTCGACGCCGAGGTCCGCCGCGGCGAGGCCCTCTTCGTGCTGGGCCCCTCCGGCGGCGGCAAATCCACCTTCCTGCGCTGCCTCAACCTCCTGGAGCGGCCCGACGCCGGCGAGATCCGCTTCCGGGGTCGCGACGTCCTGGCGCGCGGGGCGGACGTGAACCGCCTGCGCCGCCGCGTGGGCATGGTCTTCCAGCACTTCAACCTGTTCCCCCACCTGACCGTTCTGCGCAACATCACCCTCGCGCCCACCCTCACCCGCCGCCAGACCCGCGCCCAGGCCGAGGCCAAGGCCCTCGACCTTCTCGGGCGCATCGGCCTGGCCGACAAGGCGCACGACTATCCCACCCGCCTCTCCGGCGGGCAGAAGCAGCGCATCGCCATCGTCCGCGCCCTGGCCATGGAGCCGGACCTGGTGCTCTTCGACGAGCCCACCTCCGCCCTCGACCCCGAGATGGTCGGCGAGGTGCTCACCCTCATGAAGCAGCTCGCCCAGGGTGGGCTCACCATGATCGTCGTCACCCACGAGGTCGCCTTCGCCCGCGAGGTCGCCGACCGCATCCTTTTCATCGACCAGGGCCGCGTCGCCGCCGAGGGGCCCCCCGCCGACCTCTTCGCGCGCCCGCCCACCCCCCGCCTCCGCGACTTTCTCTCCAAGGTCCTCTGACCGCCGCGGCGCCCCTTCCGGGGGGTGCGGCCTGCCGTGCGCCGGGGCGCGGGAAGGGGGTTGCGGCGGGGGAGGGGAGATGTGGTATACTTTACAAACCGATGAGAATGTTATGGATGGCTCTGGCGTGTTGCCTGCTGGGAGCGTCGGCGTTTGGCGCGCCGGACGCGCCGGGGACGTTTCGCCTGCGCGTGGGGCCGTTCTTCGAGTGGGGCTCGCGGGAGGGGGTGGGGCTGACGCGCTTCGCGATCCGGCCGTTCTATGCGTGGGAGCGCTCGGCGCGGAACCCGGGGGACGAGGACATGGAGGTGGTCTGGCCGTTGACGCATTTCTCGTGGCGGGGGGAGGCGCGGCAGTGGCGCGTGATCTGGACGTTTTGGTGGGAGCGGGACAGGACGTCGCGCCGGTCGCGGGATTATTCGTTCTCGATCCCGCCGCTGTGGGTGAATGGGCGCGCGGGGGAGGAGGATGGGTACTGGGGGCTCTTCCCGGTGTGGGGGCGAATGCCGAAGTTCTTTTTGCTGGAGGAGTTCCGCTGGCGGCTGTTCCCGCTCTGGCTCAGTTACCGGACGGGGGGCACGCAGGGGGTGCGGCGGGATTATTGGCTGTGGCCGTTCTTCTCGCTGAAGTATGACGCTGACCGGACGCGCTGGGCGCTGTGGCCGCTGTATGGGACGAAGCGGGAGCGGGGGGTGGACTCGCGCTTCGTGCTGTGGCCGCTGTGGAACGATCGCACGTTCACGGCGCCGAACCATTCGGGCACGGGGTGGATGCTCTGGCCGTTGGCCGAGCGGGTGCGGACGGACAGCGAGTGGGGCGGGGGGGTGCTGCCGCCGCTTTTCCAGTGGCGGCACACGCGCGACGGGGCCTTTCTGCTGCGTTGCCCGTGGCCGCTGTTCGAGCGGTACCGGGACGCGCGCGAGAGCACGTGGAAGTCTTGGCGGCTGTGGGGGATGACGGATCGGAACACGCGCAGCGGGTGGTGGCTGCTGCATCCGCTGGTGGTGGGGGAGCGCCAGGCGACGGAGAACAAGTTCACGCGGCGCAGCCGGTTCTGGCCGTTTTACGTGAGCGAGGAGACGTATGCCTTCGACGCGCGGGGGCGGGGGCGCCTGCAGTCGAGCCATTTCCGGGTGTGGCCGTTCTACGCGAGCGCGTTCCATGAGGACGAGGGGCTGCGGCGGCGCTCGCTGATCTTGTTCCCGATCCGGGACGTGCCCGCGGTGGAGCGCAACTGGGCGCCGTTCTGGACGTTCTACACGGCGGAACGCGGGGCGGGGGAGCGGGAGACGCGCCATGAGCTGTTCTGGGGGCTGTTCTGGTGGACGACGGAGGACGAGGAATGACGGTGCTGCATGAGCCGGTGGACGGGTTTTGGCGCGCGGCGTTGGCCGGGGTGGGGCGGACGGCGCGGCTGACGGGGGCGGGGCTGGCGGCCCTGCCGGGGGTGCTGGCGCGGCGCGCGGGGCGGCGGGATCTGGCGCGCCAGCTGTACGTGGTGGGCGTGGGCTCGCTGGCGGTGGCGACGGTGGTGGCGCTGTTCACGGGGATGATCCTGAGCCTGCAGCTGGGGATCGCCTTCCGGCAGTTCTCGCAGGAGCTGATGGTGGCGATGACGCTGGCGTACGCGATGCTGCGCGAGATGGGGCCCTTCATGACGGGGATCATCCTCGCGGCGTGCGTGGGCAGCGCGATGGCCGCGCAGCTGGGGACGATGACGGTGAGCGACGAGACGGCGGCGCTGGAGATGATGGGGGTGGACCCGGTGCGCTTCCTGGTGGCGCCGAGGCTGTGGGCGCTGGTGGCGATGGCGCCGCTGCTCTCGTTTTACACGTGCGTGGTGGCCTTCGTGGGCGGGGGGCTGGTGGGCTACACGCAGCTGGGCATCCCCTTCCTGCAGTTCATGGGCGAGGTGGTGGAGGCCGCGGAGCCGAAGGATCTCTACGTGGGGCTGCTGAAGGCGGCCTTCTTCGGGGTGCTCGTCGGGGGGATCTCGTGCGCGGTGGGCTTCGCGACGCGGCAGGGGGCGGCCGGGGTGGGGGCCTCGACGCGGCGGGCGGTGGTCTACTCCTTCCTGGCGATCCTGGTGGGCGGGTATTTCGTGACGAGGTGCTTCTATGTCTTCTGAGGCCGTGGCCTTCGAGGGCGTGCGCAAGGCCTTCGGCGCGCGCGTGGTGCTCGACGGGCTTTCGCTGCGCGTGGCGAAGGGCGAGATCGTGGCCATCATCGGCCCCTCGGGCACGGGCAAATCCGTGACGCTGCGCCTGGCCTCCGGGCAGCTCTTCCCCACCTCGGGCGCCGTGCGCCTGCTGGGGGAGGACCTTTCGGCGCTCTCGGCGGGTGCGCTCGCGGCGCTGCGCAGGCGCGTGGGCTTCCTCTTCCAGGGCGGGGCGCTTTTGGGCTGGAAGACGCTGGCGCAGAACGTGGCCCTGCCGCTGGAGGAGCGCGCGCGCCTGCCGGAGGGCGAGATCGCCCGGCGCGTGGCCGCGGCCCTGGGCGAGGTGGGGCTGGGGGACGCGGGGGACCTCTACCCCGCCGAGGTCTCCGGCGGCATGGTCAAGCGCGCCGCCTTCGCCCGCGCCATCATCGAGGACCCGGAGGCGCTCTTCTTCGACGAGCCGACCTCGGGGCTCGACCCCGTCATGGCCCGCACGGTGGACGGGCTCATCGCCCGGATCGGGCGGGCGCGCGGCGCCGCCTGCGTGGTCGTGACGCACGACCTGGCCGGCGCCCTGCGCATCGCCGACCGCATCGCCTTTCTCAAGGGCGGCCGCTTCCTGCAGGTGGCCGCCCCGCGCGACCTGCTGGCCGCGCCGCACCCCGACGTCCGCGCCTTTTTGGAGGCGCAAAGCCTGGAGGCCATGCCATGAGCGCCAAATCCCAATCCCTTCTGCCAGACCTGCTGACCGGCCTTTTCGTGGCGGCCGTGGTGGCGCTGCTGGGGTTCTTCACCATCGTCATCAGCGGCGTGGATCTCTTCCGCGGCCGGCGCGACGTCGTGCGCGAGGCCGTCTTCGAGCGCGTGGGCGCCCTGCGCGAGCAGGACCCGGTGACCGTGCGCGGCATGAAGGTGGGCGCCGTGCGGCACCTGCGCCTGGCCCGCGACCGCGTCGTCGTCACCTTCGCCATCGACTCGGCCATCCCCCTGCAGGCCGACGCCACGGCCTCCGTCGCCGCCACCTCCGTCCTCGGCGGGGCGTGCCTGGAGCTGGACCAGGGGGTGGCCGACGGGCCGCTGCCCGAGGGCGCGCGGGTGCGCGGCCTGCCGCCGCAGGATGTGATGCGCGAGCTCGGGGCCCTGGTGGGGGAACTGCGCGAGGCCTTCGACCCGCGCGACGTGCGGGCCCTCATCGTCAACCTCCGCGGGGCCTCGGCCGACCTGGCGGAGATCTCCTCGCGCGTCCGCGGCGGGCAGGGGTTGGTCGGCCGCCTCCTCTCGCCGGACGACACCACGTACGCCGCGCTCGAGGCCACGCTCGACAACGCCAGGCGTCTGTCCGGGGATCTCGCGGCCGTCTCGGCAGACCTGCGCCAGGGCAAGGGGCTCCTGGGCCAGCTGCTGCGCGAGGATTCCTCCACCTACGACGACCTGAAGGAGACGCTCGCCAACCTCAGGGCCGCCACCGCCGCGCTCAACGACCCGCGGGCCCCCCTGGGGCGCCTCCTCTCCGGCGGCTCGCCGCTGATGGCGGACCTCGAGGCCACCGCCGCCAACCTCCGCGACGTCTCCCGGAAGCTCAACGACGGCCACGGCACCCTGGGCCGCCTCGTCAACGACCGGACCCTCGCCGACGAGGCCGAGGCCACCATCAAGGACGTCCGCCAGATCATCGACAACATGCGCGACACCGCCCCCATCACCTCCTTCACCTCGCTCTTCTTCGGCGGGCTCTGACCGGCCCCGCGCCGTTTGCTATCATAGGGCGGTTATGGACAAGGCCAAGGCTGTGCTGTTGGATCTGGTGCGTCGCGCGGCGTGCGAGCTGCCCGGGGACGTGCTCGGGGCGCTCGAGCGCGCCGCGGAGGAGGAGGGCGAGCCCGCGCGCGGGACGCTGCGCACCATCGTCGAGAATTGCCGCGTGGCGCGCGGGCGCGGCGTGCCCCTCTGCCAGGACACCGGGACGCCGACCTTCTTCTGGCGCGTGCCGCCGGGGACGCCCCAGGGGCCGCTCACGCGCGCCGCCGCCGAGGCCGTGCGCGAGGCCACCCGCCGCGGCTGGCTGCGCGAGAACACCGTCGACGCGCTCACCGGCGCGACGGTGGGCGGCAACGTCGCCCCGGGCCTCCCCGTCCACCACTTCGCCGAGGCCGACGTGCCCGCGCCGGAGGTGACGCTCCTGCTGAAGGGCGGCGGCTCGGAGAACATGGGGTGCCAGTATTCCCTGCCCGACGCGCGGCTCGGGGCGGGGCGCGACCTGGCCGGCGTGCGCGCCTGCGTGCTGGACGCGGTGCAGGCCATCCAGGGCCAGGGGTGCGCCCCGGGCATCCTGGGCGTCTGCGTCGGGGCCGACCGCGCCGAGGGCTTCGCCGTGGCCAAGGAGCAGCTGCTCAGGCCGTTGGGGGATGCCTCGCCCGTGCCGGCGCTGGCGGCGCTGGAGCGGCGGCTGCTGGAGGAGGCCAACGGCCTGGGGATCGGGCCGATGGGCCTGGGCGGGAGGACGACCCTGCTGGGGGTGAAGCTGGCGGCGCGGACGCGCCTGCCGGCCTCGTTCTTCGTGACGGTGGCGTATGGCTGTTGGGCCTGCCGCAGGCACACGGCGGTTTTGGAGGGGGTGTCATGAGGACGATCGACTGCGACTATCTGGTGGTGGGCAGCGGCATCGCCGGCGCGATGGCCGCGATGGGCCTGGCCGGCCACGGGCGCGTGCTGCTGGTGACGAAGGCCGCGCTGGACGAGGCGAACACCGCGCACGCCCAGGGCGGCATCTCCTGCGTGATGGGCGCGGACGACAGCTTTGACCTGCACGTGGCCGACACGCTCGACGCGGGCGCCGGCCTGTGCCACGAGGACGTGGTGCGGCGCATCGTCGAGGCCGGGCCCGCGTGCCTGCGCCGGCTCATCGACCTGGGCGTGCCCTTCACCAAGGCCGAGGGCTCGGCCTGCCCCGAGGGCTTCGACCTGACGCGCGAGGGCGGCCACACCCGGCGGCGCATCCTCCACGCCGGCGACATCACCGGGCGCGAGGTGGAGCGCACGCTGGCCGCGCACGTCCGCGCCGCCAAGGGTCTGCACGTCTGCGAGAACACGCTGCTTATCGACCTGGTGACGACGCGCTTCCTGCACGACCAGGGCGGGGAGAACCGCGTGGTGGGCGCCTATCTGCTGAGCACCGAGACCGGCGAGATCTGGGCCGTGCGCACCGGCGCGGTCATCCTGGCCACCGGCGGCATCGGCAAGGTCTACCAATACACCTGCAACCCCGACATCGCCACCGGCGACGGCATCGCCGCGGCCTGGCGCGCCGGCGCCAAGATCCGCAACATGGAGATGGTGCAGTTCCACCCCACCTGCCTCTACCACCCCAAGGCCAAGCGCTTCCTCATCAGCGAGGCCGTGCGCGGCGAGGGCGCCGTCCTCGTCACGCGCGACGGCAAGCCCTTCATGGAGAAGTACGACCCGCGCGGCTCGCTGGCCCCGCGCGACATCGTCGCGCGCGCCATCGACAACGAGATGAAGACGCGCGGCGACCCCTTCTGCTGCCTGGACATCCGCCACAAGGGCGAGGCCTACTTCAAGGGCCGTTTCCCGGCCATCTACGCCAAGTGTCTGGAGTTCGGCATCGACATGGCGCGCGACCTCATCCCCATCGTCCCGGCCGCGCACTACCTCTGCGGCGGCATCGCCGCGGACGTCGAGGGCCGCACCACGCTCCCCGGGCTCTACGCCATCGGCGAATGCGCCTGCACCGGGCTCCACGGCGCCAACCGCCTGGCCAGCAACTCCCTGCTCGAGGCCCTCGTCTGCGGCTGCGAATGCGCCCGGGCGCTCTGCGCCGAGCCCGTTCCCAGCGCCGCGCACGTCGTCATCCCCGACTGGGTCTACGGCCATGCCGTGCCGACCGACGAGGCGGTGCTCGTGGCGCACAACTGGCAGGAGCTGCGCACCTGCATGTGGGATTACGTGGGCATCGTCCGCACCGACAAGCGCCTCCGCCGCGCCCTCCGCCGCGTCCGGAACCTCCGCGAGGAGATTAACGAGTATTACTTCGACTACCTGGTGACGGCCGACGTGCTGGAGCTGCGCAACATCGCCGACGTGGCCGAGCTCATCGTCGCCTCCGCCATGGCCCGCCGCGAGAGCCGCGGCCTGCATTACACCCTCGACTGCCCCGAGCGCCTCCGCCTGGCCAAGGATACCGACCTGGTGCGCGCCCCGGAGAAGGAGTGGTGATGGAGGTCTGGGTCAACAACCCCTTCGACAACCTGCCCGGCGAGGGGCGGCGCCCCCAGCGCTACAACCTCCTCTGCCGCGCGCTGGCCAAGGCCGGGCACCGCGTCACCTGGTGGAGCAGCGACTTCTCGCACGCCACCAAGGCCCCCCGCAGCCTCCCGCCCGTCTACGACGCCCCCGAGGGCTTCCGCGTCCGCCTCGTCCCCACCCGCCCCTATTTCGACAACGTCGGCCTGCGCCGCGCCCGCAGCCACCGCCTCTACGCCGCCGCCTGGGAGGCGATGGCCGTGGCCGGCGTGGCGCGCGGCGACTTCCCCAAGCCCGACCTCATCCTCACCTCCTGGCCGCCGATGGAGACCGCCGCCGCCGCCCGGCGCCTGCGCGCGCGCTGGGGCTGCAAGGCGACGCTCGACGTGATGGACGCCTGGCCGGAGAACTTCGCGCGCCTCATCCCCGGCCCCGCCTGGCTGCGCGACCTGCTTTGGCGCGTCCTCTGCGCCGGGCCCATCCGCCGCGCCCGCGCGGCCTACCGCGGGGCCGACGCGGTGAGCGCCGTGGGCGTCACCTACCTGGGCCTGGCCATGCGCAACGGCTGCCGCGCCCCCCGCCACCTCTGCTACCACGGCATCATGCGCATGAACAACGGCGCCGACCGCTACAGCCTGGACGAGACCGAGCCCCTGCGCCTCATCTACGTGGGCAACATGGGCCGCAGCTACGACCTCCTCACCGCCGTGCGCGCCGTGCGCGCCCTGGCCCTGCGCGGCGAGAACCTCCGCTTCGACCTGGCCGGCACCGGTCCGCGCGAGGCCCTCCTGCGCCGCGAGGCCGCCGGCTGCCCCGCCATCCGCTTCCACGGCTACCTCCCCAACGAGGACATGCAGCAGCTGCTGGCCGACAGCGACCTGGCCCTTGTGCCCATGTTCCCCGACAGCCGCGTCGCCGTCCCCTACAAGCTGGCCGACTACACCGCCGCCGGGCTCCCCATGCTCTGCTGCCTCACCGGCGAGACGGAGGCCCTCATCGCGCGCTACGGCGCCGGCGCGCAGTACCGCGCGGGCGACCAGGCGGGGCTCGAGCGCCTCCTGGCGGGCTACCTCCACCAACGCTCGCGCCTCACCCGCGAGGCCCTCGCCTCCGCCCGCCTCGCCCGCGAGAACTTCATGATGGACGCCATCTACCCCGAGTTCGTCCGCTTCCTCGAGGAGGTTTGTTCAGATCACGGAGACCCACGGAGGCCCACACAGAGCGGCACGGAGAAGGGAGAGGGGGGCGGCGCGTGAGGGCCGACGAGCTGCCGCAGGCGACGCAGGACGAGGCCTCCCGGATCACCGGCCTCATCCTCAACGAGTCCATTGCCATCCACCGCAAGTATGGCCCCTTCCTGTTGGAGCGGTTTTACCGGGAGATGCTGTGCGCGCGCCTGAAACGGCAAGGGGTGGACGCGCGCATGGAGGTGCCCATCAAGGTGGAGGAGGAGGGCGTCGCCGTCGACCTCGCCTTTCGGGCGGACTTGGTGGTGGACGGCCTGGTCATCGTCGAGCTGAAGGCCCACCCGGAGATGCTTGGGATTTGGAACCAGCAGTTGCTGACGTATCTGCGCCTTTCCGGGCTGCATTACGGCGTCCTCGTCAACTTCGGCGTCGAGCTTCTCAAAGACGGCTACAGGCGATTTGTGCTTTAATGGCTTCGTGCCCCTCAGTGTCATCCTCCGTGAACCTCCGTGATCTGATATGAACGCGCAACAGACTTTTCTCGCCAAGATCTTGAGGCAGGCCGGGCTCAGCGAGGCCCAGGTGGAGATTTTGCTCGGCGCGGACCTTTCCGAGGGGCTCGCGGCGGCCGTCGCGCGCCTGGAGATGGCCAAGGAGGCCGATTTCCTGGCGCGCCTGGCGCCGGCGTTGGGGCTGGAGTACGTCGACCTTTCCCAGACGCGCCCGACGGACGAGGCGCTACGGCTGCTGCCGGCGCGGGCGGTCTATCAGTACAACGCCCTGCCTTTGGCCGTCGAGGAGGGCGCCCTCGTCGCGGCGCTGAACGACCCGCTGGACACGGCGGCGGCCGACGGCCTGCGCCTGGCCTGCGGCAAGCCCGTGCGCATCCGCCTGGCGCCGGCCGAGGAGATCGACAAGGCCATCAAGAAGTATTACGGCGTCGGCGCCGAGGCCATCGAGAAGATGATCGAGGATGGCCGCTACGAGGTCTCCGACACGGAGGCCAACATCTCGAAGATCGACGTCAACGAGATGGGGCAAGAGGCCTCCATCGTGCGCTTCGTGAACCAGATCATCGCCGAGGCCGACCGCCAGGGCGCCACCGACATCCACGTCGAGCCGATGGAGGATGAGCTGCGCATCCGTTACCGCATCGACGGGATGCTGCACAAGGTGGACGTGCCGCCGCAGATCAACCGCCTCAAGGCCGCCATCATCTCGCGCCTCAAGGTGATGGCGAACCTGGACATCGCCGAGAAGCGCCTGCCGATGGACGGGCGTATCGGCATCCGCCTCAACGGCGAGGACATCGACATCCGCGTCTCCACCTGCCCGACGGCCTACGGCGAGAGCGTCTCCCTGCGTCTGCTGCAGAAGGCGGGGAACTTCGTGCAGCTCAAGGATCTGGGCATGAGCGAGCGCGACTTCGCCCTCACCAGCAAGCTCATCACGCGCCCCAACGGCATCATCCTGGTCACCGGGCCCACGGGCAGCGGCAAATCCACCAGCCTCTACGCCTTCCTGCACGAGATCAACAAGGTCAACGTCCGCATCATGACGGCCGAGGACCCGATCGAGTACGAGATGAAGGGCATCAACCAGGTGCTGGTGCGCGCGGACATCGGGCTGACCTTCGCCCGCGCCCTGCGCGCCTTCCTCCGCCAGGATCCCGACATCATCATGGTCGGCGAGATCCGCGACGGCGAGACGGCCGAGATCGCCATCAACGCCTCCCTCACCGGCCACCTCGTCTTCTCCACCCTCCACACCAACGACGCCGCCGGCGCCTTCGCCCGCCTCATCGACATGGGCGCCGAGCCCTTCCTCGTGGCCTCGGCCGTGGCCGGCGTGCTGGCCCAGCGCCTCGCCCGCCGCCTCTGCCCCAAGTGCCGCCGGCGCATCCCCCTCAAGGCGGGGTGGTGGGATCAGCCCCAGCCGCCGCCGCAGGACTTCGCCTTCGCGCCGGAGGGCTGCGACGCCTGCGCCCACACCGGCTACAAGGGGCGCGGGGCCATCTTTGAGTTGCTGGGCGTCTCCGAGCGCATCGGCTCGCTCATCATCGGGCGGCGCTCCACCGCCGACATCCGCAAGGCCGCCATGGAGGAGGGCATGGCCACGCTCCGGCAGGACGGCTGGCGGAAGGTCTTCGAGGGCTTCACCAGCGTCGAGGAGCTCTTCCGCGTCACCGAGGACGCCAAATAGGCGCGCGCGGCCTCCGCGCCCCTCCCTTCGGCCCCCCTGCCCGGCCCCTGCGCGGCGGGGCGGGGGAAACGTTTTTCTAACGGCGGCGCGATGGGGCGCTAACATGGCTGTGCGATAGTGTGCGGCGTTTCAAGAACCCCCAAATGGGAGACACGAGAGAATGAAACGTTGCATGACTTTGGCTTTGGCGCTGATGCTCGGCCTGCCCGCGGTGGCGGCCGAGGAGGCGAAGCTGGAGCAAGAGAAGGCCGTGAAGGCCGATTTCGGCGGGGACGTGCGCCTGCGCTACGACTTCACGAACAATCTGCCCGACGACGGCCACGGCGAGAAGGGCCACACCGACTACGCCCGCGTCCGCACCCGCCTCTGGGGCAAGATGACGGCCGGCAAGCTGGAGCTCTTCGCCCGCGTGGCCGATGAGTTCCGCTACTACAACTCGCGCGAGAGCGACAAGGGCAAGCAGCGCTTCCCCGACGTCGTCTACGTCGACAACCTCTACCTGAAGTATTCCGACCTGCTGGGCTTCATCGACGTGAAGGTGGGCCGCCAGGACATGGCCTTCGGCAACAAGCGCGTCATCAGCGACGGCACCGGCGGCGACGGCTCGCGCTCGACCTACTTCGACGCGGCGCGCCTGACCTTCAACTTCGACGAGGACCGCACGCTCGACGCCTTCGCCATCTACGCGCCGGCGGACGACTGGCTGCCGACGCTCGGCCACACGCACGACGCCAAGAGCAAGCACAAGAAGGGCTACGACTACGAGACCTCCGGCTACGGCCAGAACGAGTACGGCGCGGGCCTCTACTACCAGGACCGCTCCAACAAGGCCCTCGGCTGGGACGCCTACTACGTCTTCAAGGTCGAGGACGCCGACCACGACTACGATTACGGCGACTTCCTGGACGACCGCAACGCGGTGACCGGCGGCGACGACGACAGCTTCACCACCCACACCTTCGGCGTGCGCCTGCTGCCCCAGTTCACCAAGCACCTGAGCGGCGAGGCCGAGCTGGCCATGCAGGTGGGCGACGACAGCCACCTGGCCATGATGGCCTACGGCGGGCTGACCTACGCGCGCAAGGACTGGGCCCTCTCGCCGAAGTTCACCGCCGCCGTCCAATACATGAGCGGCGACGAGGAGGGCTGGGCCGGCGACAACGCCTGGCACCCGGTCTTCAACCGCGAGACGGGCGTGGGCGAGACCGTCGCCCCCATGTTCCCGAAGTACGCCTACAACAACTTCCTCTACCCGCACGTGAAGGTGGACCTGGTCCCCGCCAAGAACCAGAAGCTCTCCATCCAGACCGGCCCCATGTTCGCGCCCACCGCCGAGCGCATGAGCGCCACCGAGGACTACGGCACCTTCCGCGGCTACTACGCGCAGGTGAAATACTCCCTCGACATCGGCAAGATGGTCAGCTACGACTGCCTCAAGGGCGTCGGCATGGCCTTCCAGGGCGAATACCTCTCCAAGGGCGACTACTTCGCCGACGGCGAGGACGGCGACGCCTGGTTCGGCCGCATGGAGCTGACGTACAAGTTCTGATCGCCCTCCCCCCGGCCGGGCCCGCGCCCGCCGGGGGCCTTAACCGAAAGCTAACGCAACGCAAACACCGCCCGCACGCGGCCGTGCCATACTGTGGGCGTTCTTTTCAGAGAAACAGGAGAAACGACAATGAAGATGAGCATCCTTTCCTGCGCGGCCGCGGCGGCCCTCCTCGTGGCCGGCTGCGGCGAGCGCGCCAGCAAGGTCACCCTCAACGGCGCCGGCGCGTCCTTCCCTGACCCCGTCTACCAGGCGTGGACGTACATCTACAGCCAGACCGGCAAGGCGACGGTGAACTACCAGTCCATCGGCTCGGGCGCCGGCATCAACCAGATCAAGGAAGGCACCGTCGACTTCGCCGGCACGGACGCGCCCCTCTCCCGCGAGGAGATCGCCGAGTCCAAGCTCACCCAGTTCCCCATGGTCACCGGCGCGGTTACGCCCATCATCAACGTGGCGGGCATCGGCCCCGGCCAGCTGAAGCTGACCGACGACGTGCTGGCCAAGATCTTCATGGGCCAGATCGCCAAGTGGAACGACGCCAAGATCGCGGCGCTCAACCCCGGCCTCGCCCTGCCCGACCAGAAGATTACCGTGGTCTACCGCTCCGACAGCTCGGGCACGACCAACATCTTCACCGAGTACCTCACCGACAAATCCCCGGATTGGGCGACGAAGATCGGCGCGGGCAAGAGCGTGAAGTGGCCCACGGGCATCGGCGGCCAGAAGAACCCCGGCGTCTGCAACACCGTGCAGCAGACCTCCGGCTCCATCGGCTACACCGAATACACCTACGCCATCGAGACCAAGCTGACGACCGTGCAGCTGCAGGCCGCCGACAAATCCTGGCAGAACCCCGACGCCAAGCGCTGGCCGCTGGTGGGCACCACCTACCTGCTGGTGCGCGACGACATCCCCGCCGACAAGAAGGCCGCCCTGCAGGCCTACGTGGCGTGGTGCTTCTCGCCCGACGGCGCCTCCAAGGCCACCGAGCTCCACTACACCCCGCTCACGATGGAAGACGCCAAGCACAACCGCTTCTTCCTGGGCACGCTGAAGGACGAGTTCGTCAAGTGACGCGCCCCTGGGGGCGGGGGCCCTCGCCCCCGTCCCTTCCCCCATCGCCCCCCAACCCCCTAAAGACAGTCCTATGAGAGCTTCCGCCTGGAGCGACCCGGTCTTCCGCTGGCTGTGTATGATTTGCGCGATGCTGTGCGGGCTGTTGATGGTCGCCTTCTTTGTCCAGCTGGCGTTCGCCTCGGGCGAGGCGTGGTCCGAGTTTGGCTTGGGCTTCTTCGTCTCCACCGAGTGGGATCCCGTGCGCGACCTTTACGGCGCGCTCCCCTCCATCGCCGGCACCGTTTTCACCACGCTCATCGCGCTGGCCATCGCGTTGCCGCTGGCCTTTGTCTCCGCCCTTTTCATCGTGGACGCCCCGCCGTGGCTCTCGCGCCTGTTGGGGCAGGCGGTGGACCTGCTGGCGGCCATCCCCTCGATCATCTACGGCATGTGGGGCCTCTTCGTGCTTGTGCCGCTGATGGACAGGCTGTGGATCGCCCTGGGGGTGGACAATGAGTATGGCGGCCTGGGGCTGCTGACCTCCGGCCTCATCCTTTCGCTCATGATCCTGCCGTACATCTGCGCCGTGATGCGCGACGTCTTCCGCATGACCCCGCCCATGCTGCGCGAGTCCGCCTTCGGCGTCGGCTGCACGCGCTGGGAGACGGCCCGCGACATCCTCATGCGCTACGGCATCCGCGGCCTGCTGGGCGGCATCTTCATCGGCCTGGGCCGCGCCCTGGGCGAGACGATGGCCGTGCTCTTCGTGGCCGGCAACATCATGAAGGTGCCCCTGGGCTTCCTCGACGGCTGCACCACCATCGCCGCCACCCTGGCCAACAACTTCGCCGAGGCCGACGGCATCCAGCGCAGCGCCCTCTTCGCCCTGGGCCTCATCCTTTTGGTCATGGCCTTCGCCATCCAGGTGTTGGCGCAATACTACCTGCGCATGACCAGCGCCAAACGCGGGGAGAAATGACATGGAACCCATCGCCAAACCCACCCCGGGCGGGCACGCCGCGCCCACCGGCCCCGCGCTGGCCAGCCTGGGCCGCCCGCCCTACAAGACGCTCTTCTGGCGCAAGCTGCAGGACAACCTGGTCCAGCTCTTCTCCGTGGCCGCCCTCGCCCTCGCCGTCGGCGTGATGCTCTGGATCCTGGCTACCATCCTCATCCGCGGCTCCGAGGCGCTGAGCTGGGACTTCCTGACGGCCACCACCGCGCCGCACGGCTTCAAGGGCGGCATCGGCAACGCCCTCGTCGGCACGCTCTACATCACCCTCTTCGCCGCGCTCATCGCCGTGCCCCCCGCCATCTGCGCGGGCATTTGGCTGGCGGAGTTCGGCAAGCAGTCGCGCCTGGCCGACGCCCTGCGCTTCAGCGCGAACGTGATGATGGGCATGCCCTCGATCGTGGTCGGCCTCTTCGTCTACATGATCCTGGTGGCGCCGATGGGGGCGAGCTCCGGCCTGGCAGGCTCGGTCTCGTTGGCCATCCTGATGTTCCCCGTGGTCATGCGCACCACCGAGGACATGCTCATGATGGTGCCCGACACGCTGCGCGAATCCGGCCTGGCCCTGGGCCTCACCCGCTGCCGCGTGACGCTGCAGATCATCTGCAAGGCCGCCCGCAACGGCATGGTCACCGGCGTGCTCCTGGCCGTGGCCCGCGTCTCGGGCGAGACGGCCCCGCTGCTCTTCACCGCGCAGTTCGCCCAGACGTGGCCCACCGCCTTCTTCAGCGGCCCCACCGCGAGCATCCCCGTCCTCATCAACAACTACGGCATGTCCAACTTCGCGGACCTGCAGACCGCCGGCTGGGGCGCCTCGCTCGTCATCGCCATCCTTGTCCTTTCCATCAACGTCATCGCGCGCGTCGCCTTCCGCGACAAGAAGCACTGAGGAGCCCCTTTATGGACACCCAACAGGAACCCAAAACCAAAATCCGCGCCCGCAAGCTCTCCTTCTTCTACGAGGGCGGCCACCAGGCCCTCTTCGAGAACGACCTGGACATCCCCGAGCGCCAAATCACCGCCGTCATCGGCCCCTCGGGCTGCGGCAAATCCACCCACCTGCGCACCTACAACCGCATCTACTCCCTCCACCGCGGCCAGCGCGCCGAGGGCGAGGTCCTCCTCGACGGCCAGAACATCCTCGACCCGAAGACCGACCTCCTCGCCCTCCGCCGCCGCGTGGGCATGATCTTCCAGAAGCCCACCCCCTTCCCCATGAGCGTCTTCGACAACGTGGCCTATCCCCTGCGCCTGCACTTCAAGCTCTCGCGCAAGGAGATCGAGGAGCGCGTCGAGGCCGCCCTCCAGGGCGCCAGCCTGTGGGACGAGGTCAAAGACCAGCTCCGCAAGTCCGGCCTCGCCCTCTCCGGCGGCCAGCAGCAGCGCCTCTGCATCGCCCGCGCCATCGCCGCCGAGCCCGACGTGCTGCTGATGGACGAGCCCACCAGCGCCATCGACCCGGTGGCCACGCTCAAGATCGAGGACCTCGTCCTGCGCCTGCGCGAGCGCTTCACCATCGTCATCGTCACCCACAACATGCAGCAGGCCGCCCGCATCAGCGACCGCACCGCCTTCTTCTACAAAGGCCGCATCATCGAGGTCGGCCCCACCCAGCAGCTCTTCACCGCCCCGAAGGAGAAGAAGACCGAGGAATACATCACCGGACGCTTCGGTTGAGTTATAATAGCCACCGCGTTTGACACCCCCCGCCAAGGATTTCAGGAAATGAGAGACCGTTTCAACTTCGAGATCGAATCGCTCAAGCAGCGCCTGCTTGACCTCGCCACCTCCGCCGACCGCGCCCTCGTGCGCGCCATCCGCGCCGTCGACGGCTCCGCCCCCGCCGCCGACGCGCGCGCCCTCATCGCCTCGGACTCGGCCATCGACGCCGAGGAGGTCGCCATCGAGGAGGAGTGCCTCAAGCTCATGGCCCTCTACCAGCCCGTCGCCGGCGACCTCCGCCTCATCGTCACCATCCTCAAGGTCAACGGCGAGGTCGAGCGCGTCGCCGACATGGCCTCCAACATCGCCGCCCGCGCCCTCGACATGGCCGAGGCCCACGTCCCCCCCGAGGCCCGCTTCGACTTCGCCCCCATGCTCGAGCGCGCCCACCGGATGCTCCGCGGCGCCCTCGACGCCTTCGTCTGCCACCGCTCCGACCTCGCGCGCAAGATCATCCTCGAGGACGACGCCGTCGACGCCCTCAACGCCGCCCACTACGCCAACGCCCGCGACCGCCTCCTCAAAGACCCCGCCCAGGCCGCCTACGCCCTCGACTGCGTCACCGTCTCGCACTGCATCGAGCGCATCGCCGACATCGCCACCAACATCTGCGAGGACGTCGTCTACCTCGAGGAAGGCCAGATCGTCCGCCACCAAAAACGCATCGAGGCCTGAAGCACGCCCGGAGGCACCCCATGGCAAACATGATCCTGATCGTCGAGGACGAAGAGGCCATCCGAGACCTCATCCGCATCAACCTCGTCGCCGCAGGCTTCACCTGCGACGAGGCCGAGGACGGCCCCCAGGCCGTCGCCAAGGCCAAGGCCCAACGCCCCGACCTCATCCTCCTGGACTGGATGCTCCCGGGCCTCGACGGCCTCGGCGTCCTGCGCAAGCTCAAGGCCGACCCCGCCCTCGCCGCCGTCCCCGTCCTCATGCTCACCGCCAAAAGCGAGGAAAACGACATCGTCCTCGGCCTCGAGATGGGCGCCTCCGACTACGTCACCAAGCCCTTCTCCAACAAAGTCCTCATCGCCCGCATCCGCGCCCTCCTGCGCCGCGGCGAGGAAGACCCTCCCGAGGAAATCATCCGCTACGCCTCCCTCACCCTCCTCCCCGGCCAGCGCCGCGCCACCCTCGCCGGCCAGGAGCTCACCCTCACCTGCGGCGAGTTCGACCTCCTGGCCCTCCTCAGCTCCCGCCCCGGCCACGTCTACACCCGCGGCCAGATCGTCGCCCGCACCAAAGGCGAGGACTACCCCGTCACCGACCGCGCCGTCGACGTCCAGATCGTCAACCTCCGCCGCAAGCTCGGCCCCTTCGGCGAACGCCTCGAGACCGTCCGCGGCGTCGGCTACCGCATGCGCGGCTGAACCCCCCCCCCCCCCCCAACCCCGCCAACCCCCCGCGCCGCCATGATGAAACACCGCGACCTCATCTTCCTCGCCGTCCCCCTCAGCGTCCTCATCCTCGTGGCCGTCGCCATCGGCCTGCTCGTCCACCAATTCCGCGCCTTCGAGCGCGCCTACATCCAGGACGCCCGCCAGACCCTCGCCCAAGACGCCCGCTTCGTGGCCCAGGTCATCTCCCCGGACCTCGCCGCAGGCCGCCTCCCGGCCATCCAGGAGACCTTCGCCTTCTTCCGCGGCAAGCCCCTGCGCTTCACCCTCGTCGCCCCGGACGGCAAGGTCGCCGCGGACTCCGACGCCGACGCCGACGCCCTCTCCAACCACGCCGACCGCCCCGAGATCCGCGACGTCGCCTCCGACGACGACTTCGTCACCCGCTACTCCGTCACCATGAACGCCTGGCTCCTCTACCACGCCATGCCCCTCGACGGCGGCTGGGTCCTGCGCGCCTCCCTTCCCGCCGAGGCCGTCGGCGCGGCCATCTCCCAGGCCCGCCTCGCCGTCATCCTCGCCCTCTGCGCCGGCCTCGCCCTCGCCCTCGCCCTCGCCCTCTACCTCTTCCTCCGCGTCCGCCCCCACTTCAACGCCCTCCAGGCCTCCGCCGTCGCCGTCGCCCGCGGCCGCCTCGACACCCCCATCGGCGTCCCCCGCGACGGCCCCCTGCGCGAGCTCGCCAAAGCCGTCGCCGTCATGGCCCGCCAGCTCCGCAACCGCATCGACGAGCTCCGCCGCGAGCGCGACGACTTCGACACCCTCTTCAACACCCTGCGCGAGCCCCTCCTCCTCGTCGCCCCCAACGGCGCCATCCTCCGCTCCAACCGCGCCGCCGCCAAACTCTTCGGCGAGGCCGTCGCCCGCCCCGGCTTCCGCATCGAGCGCACCGCCTGCCCCGAGCTCATCGCCTACGTCCGCGCCGCCTTCGACGAACCCGCCCTCCACGGCCGCGAGATCCCCTTCGACGACGGCGGCACCCCCCGCGCCCTCCTCGCCCACGCCGTGCGCATGGAGCGCGAAGGCGCCCTCTGCATCCTCCTCCTCCTCACCGACCTCACCGACCTCCGCCGCCTCGAATCCTTCCGCTCCGACTTCGTCGCCAACGTCTCCCACGAGATCAAGACCCCCCTCGCCGCCATCCTCTCCACCGTCGAGACCCTCACCGACCTCCCCCTCGACGACGCCGGGCGCCGCCACTGCCTCGACATCCTCTCGCGCCAGGCCCGCCGCCTCAACGACCTCGTCCAAGACATCCTCTCCCTCGCCGCCATCGAGCGCCGCCAGAGCGCCGGCGCCCGCGACTTCCACGACCTCCGCCTCGACGCCCTCGCCAACGACGCCCTCGCCCTCGTCCAAGACGACGCCGAACGCGCCGGCGTCACCCTCCGCACCGACCCCACCCCCCTCCCCCCCGTCACCGTCCGCGGCGACGCCCACCTCCTCGAGCAGACCCTCGTCAACCTCCTCTCCAACGCCCTGCGCCACTCCGGCAGCCCCACCGTCACCCTCGGCCTCAAGACCGAAGGCCGCCACGCCCTCCTCACCGTCGCCGACCAAGGCTGCGGCATCGCCCCCGAGCACCTCCCCCGCCTCTTCGAGCGCTTCTACCGCGTCCACGCCGACCGCTCCCGCGAAAACGGCGGCACCGGCCTGGGCCTGGCCATCGTCAAACACGTCGCCCTCCTCCACCACGGCACCGTCGACGTCCGCTCCGCTCCCGGCCAAGGCTCCGTCTTCACCCTCCGCCTCCCCCTCCCCCAAGACGCCCGCTAAGACCCCGCGGCGAAAAGGGGCCCCCGGCGCGCCGGGGGCCCCTTTTGTTCGGCCAAGCGGCCGCTTACGCCGCGCGGCGGCGGAGCGCGATGCCCGCCACGCCCAGCGCCAAAAGCGCCAGCGCCGTCGGCTCGGGCACGGTCTGGATCGTCACGTCAGAGGCGGCCAGGATGCCTTCGTAGGCGGCGAGCTCGACGTCGAAGGTGACGCCCTCCGCGCCGAACGTCAGCGTGTCCAGCGTGGCCTTCCAGAAGTGGCCGGAGACCCGGGTCGAGGCCACCTCAACGCCGTCCAGGTAGAGGCTGGCGGTGGCCAGGGAGGAGCTAGCGTTGTTGTTGAACGCCACGCCGATGGCGTGGGTGCCGTCCAACACGTTCACGTTCGACGTGGTGGCAGTCGCCGTCGTCGTGTCCCAAGCCGTCCCGGCAGTGTTGCTGACGTTGAGCGTCAGGGAGCCGTTGGTGTTGAGGCTGACCCGGAAGCCGTTGATGTTGGGCGTGCTTCCGGCGTTGTTGCCCGAGCCGACCGTGCTGTTGCTCAGCTGGAAGATGACGGTCGACCCCGTGACGGAGCTGCCGAAGGTCATCTTCGCGGCGTAGGTCATCATGCCGCCGGAGGTGCCATCCCACGCCGAGACGGCGGGGGCGCCGGTGGCCGTGCCATAGCCGGCATCAGGGGTGGACGTCCAACTCCACGCGACGGCCTGGGCGGCGCCCAGGGCCAGCGCGGCGAAGGCCGCGGTGAGAAGCGTTTTCTTCATGTTGCGTTGTTTCTCCTTCCCGCCCCGACGGATGGCCGAAGGGAACCGGGGCGGGAAAGACGGGGGCCCCTCTGGCTGTCGCGCCACAGACACGCGCCCGTGTGCGCACGCGCTCCCCGAAAGGCCCCGCATGAAGTGGCGCACGCCCTCCATGCGTCCATCTGAGGCCCTGAGAAGCCCTCCCTGTACGCAATCAAGCGTGCGCCGAAAACCGGCGCACTTTGCTTGAGGCGTCGCACAGGGATGAAAGTTCTCAGGTTTCAGATGGCGACCCATCGCGCAAAGCGCAACGTTTGCCGCGGCTCTCCCACGGCGTGCCACTAAGATAGCACATTCCCCCCACCCCCATGCAAGCCTTTTTTCCGCGCGGCGCGGCGGGGATTATGGTATACTGGCGCGCGAAAGGGTTTTGACATGGCAGAGCAGATCCGGGTTCGTTTCGCGCCTTCGCCGACGGGCAAGGTACACATCGGGAACATCCGCGCGGCGATCTTCAACTGGCTCTTCGCCCGGCACGTGGGCGGGGCCTTTCTCCTGCGCGTGGAGGACACGGATCTGGAACGTTCGACGCCCGAGGCCATCCAGGCGCTCCTGGACTGCATGAAGTGGCTGGGGCTGGATTGGGACGGCGAGATCCTTTACCAGACCAGCCAGCGCGCGCACCACCTGGAGGTGGCCGAGGAGCTCCTCCGCCGCGGCCTGGCCTACAGGGAGAACAAGGGCGGCCAGGGCGAGTGCGTCATCTTCCGGATGCCCAAGGAGGGCGTCATCGCGTACGACGACCTGGTCAAGGGCCGCATGCGCAAGCAGGCGAAGGACACGCAGGACTTCGTCATCGTGCGCTCCGACGGCTCGCCCGTCTTCCACCTGGCCAACGTGCTCGACGACATCACCCAGGGCGTCACCCACATCATCCGCGGCGACGACCACGTGGAGAACACCTTCAAGCACATCCAGCTCTTCAAGGCCCTGGGCGCCCCCATCCCGCGCTACGCCCACCTGCCCATGATCGTCAACAACCAGGGCAAGCCCTATTCCAAGCGCGACGGCGCGGCCTTCGTGGGCGAGTTCCGCGAGCAGGGCTTCCTCCCCGACGCGCTCTTCAACTTCCTGGCGCTCCTGGGCTGGGCCCCCGGCGGCGACCGCGAGATCATGACCCGCCAGGAGATGGCCCAGGCCTTCGACTTCGCCCACTGCAAGGCCAGCCCCGCGCGCTTCGACGTCAAAAAGCTCACCTGGATGAACGGCGAGTACATCGCCCGCCAGCCCCGCGCCGCCTTCGAGGCCGCCTTCGACGCGCGCCTCGCCGCCGCCGGCCTGCCCCACGAGCCCCTCAACGGCCTGCGCGCCGAGCTGCTCGACCAGATCCAGCCCCGCACCAAGACCTACGCCGACATCCCCGGCAACTGCCGCTGGTTCTTCGCCGAGGACTACCCCTTTGACGAAAAGGCCGTGGCCAAGCGCCTCCATGCCGACGGCGCCGCCGCCGTCCTCGACGAGGCCGCCGCCGCCATCGAGGCCGCGCCGGACTTCACCGTCGCCTCGCTCGAGGCCCTCGTCCGCGCCCTGGGCGAGGCCAAAGGCTGCGGCATGGGCCCGCTCGTCCACCCCATCCGCGTGGCCGTCTCCGGCCGCGCCGAGGGCCCCGGCCTCTTCGAGATGCTCTGGCTGCTGGGCCGCGAACGCACCCTCCGCCGCCTCCGCGCCGTGGCCGCGCGCCTCCGGGAGGGGACGCTGTGAGGCTCCTCCTGGCCACGCGCAACGCCCACAAGCTCGCCGAGATCCGCGCGATGCTCCCGGGCGTCGAGCTCGTGGGCACCGACGCCTTCCCCGGCGTGCCCGACCCCGAGGAGACGGGCGCGACCTTCGAGGCGAATGCCCGCATCAAGGCCGAGGCCTGGCGCGACGCCACCGGCCTGCCCGCCCTAGCCGACGATTCGGGCCTGGAGGTGGAGGCCCTCGGCGGCGAGCCCGGCGTCCGCTCCGCCCGCTACGCCGGCGCCCACGGCGACACGGCGGCCAACAACGCCAAGCTCCTGCGCGCGCTCGCCGGCGTGCCCGAGGCGCGGCGCGCCGCCCGCTTCGTCTGCGCCCTGGCCCTGGCCGCGCCGGGCCGGGAGACGCGCACGCTCCGCGGCGAGTGCCGGGGGCGCATCCTGCCCGAGGCGCGCGGGGGCAACGGCTTCGGCTATGACCCGCTCTTCGCGCCGGAGGGGCACGGCCGCTCCTTCGGCGAGCTGCCCGAGGCCGTGAAGGCCGGGCTCTCGCACCGCGCGCGGGCCTTCGCCCTGGCCCGCGAGGCCTGGGGGCTGGGCTGAGTCACGCGGGGGGGGGGTAGCGCATGACCCGCTTCTTGACGGCGTTTTGCCTCGCGCTTGGGCTGGCCGCCCTGGCCCGGGCCTCGGGCGACACGGGGGCGTTGCTGGCGACGCCGAACAAGCTGGATCTCGGCGGGTTGGCGCCGAACGAGGCCGCCTCGAGCATCCGCCTGGGCGGGGACAAGGACCCCTACACGGCGAACCGGCCGCAGTGGCATAGCCTGGACGACGCGCATTATTGCTACGCGCGGCGCGACGGCGTGGGCCTGCGCACGGAGGGGAAATCCGTGCTGGTGGGCGAGTTGGGCTTGCCCGAGCCGATCGCCTATGTGGCCGTGACCTGCGGCGTGGCCTCGGCCAGCAACGTGGGCAAGGCGCTGGCGCTGACGCTGACGGCGGGCTCGACGGTCTCCTCCAAGCCCTTCACCGTCGACGAGCCAGGGCGGACGCGGACGGTGATCTTCACCTTCAGCCCCAAGGTCGAGGCCGACGAGCTGCGCTTCAGCAACGCCGGCGAGGCCATCTTCGAGGTCCACCGCGTGGAGTGGCGCGCGACGGTGCCCTCAATCGCGCCCGACGTCTCCTTCTACCGCGAGGTCTCCCCGGGCGAGACGCTCTTCTGCACGGTGGACGACTGCACGGGCGGCTCGGGCGACTATGCCGTCGCCTGGGCGTTCAACGGCGAGCGGCGCGCCCCCACCGACGATTTCCGCACGCCCGTGCGCTTCGTCGCGCCCTCGGCGCCCGGCGATTACCCGCTCACCCTCGCCGTCCAGGACACGCTCGGGAACCGCTTCGAGCAGACGTATGAGGTGCGCGTGCGCAGCTTCAACCCGGCGCGCGAGTTGGGCGTCTCGGCCGTCACGCGCACCGGCTTTTCCCTGACGTGGGAGCGCCCCCTGGGCGTCCTCACGGCCGAGGACTTCGTCGTGACGGTGGAGGACGCGGCCGGCGGCGACTATTCCGCCACCTTCCGCCCCACGTGGACGCGCCAGGGCTCGGCCTGGGTCTCCGACCTGATCGACCTGGCCGCGGCGGGCGGCGGCGCGCTCTCCGACCTGGTCGTGAACGCCGCGGGCATCGGCCCGGGCGATTACCTGGAGGCCTGCCCCGAGGCGGGCGCGTGGGCGCCGCTCTTCGTCGGGGCCAGCGAGCTCTTCTTCGGGCTGGCGCTCGCGCCGGGCGAGGGCTTCCGCCTGCGCACCGACGCCGCCGAGCCGCCCGCCTCCGTCACGCTCCGCGGCACGCGCGCCGACATCCTCTGGGAGCGGGTCGTCAAGGCGATGGGCCAGCGCCTGGAGGCGGAGGTGACGGGCCTGCCCGCGGGGCGGGAGGTGGCGGTCGGCGTGCGCGCCCGCTTCCGGCGCGACGACCGTTCGCTCGTCTCCGGCGCGCCGCTCTCCGCGCGCGTCAGCCTCCTGCCCGTGCCCATCCCGAAAGCCACGCACGGCGGCGGGGCCATCGTCTTCGACTGGGCGGCCTACGGCGACACCCTCGCCGAGAACCCCGCCATCCGCCTGGACTTCTACGCCGAGACGCCCGCCGAGGGCGGCCCCGAGCCGGGGCTGTACCTGACGCGCGCCTTCCTCACCGGCAACGCCGGGAAGGAGGGGCTCGACCTCGACGCCGCCAAGGCCGTCGTCCTCACCAACACCACCGGCCGCGACATCGCTCTCGACGGCGGGAACTATGCCCTGCGCCTGACCAGCGCCTCCACCGGCAAGCACAGCTTCTGGGACTTCTCCCTCAAGGACGACGCCGGGGAGAAGACCTATCCCCTCGTTGTCCCCGCCCACGGCGAGCTCGTCCTCGCGCACGCCAGGAGCACCCCGGACGACCTCCCCGAGGGCGCCGTCACCAGCACCACCGGCGTCCTCAACTTCGGCGACGGCGGCGCCATCGCCCTCCTGCTCGGCGACCGCGAGACCCTCGTCGACGAGCTGCCCACCGCCTTCAACACCGTCGCGCGCCTCCGCGCCGACGGCCTTGGCCACGACGTCACGGCCCTCACCCGCGCCTCCGCCTCCGACCCCGCCTTCAGCGAGCCCTGGGATCAGCCCCTCCCCCTGGCCTGGCGCCTCCTCACCGAGCGGTGCACCGCCGCCAACGCCTACCTGGAGTACGGCGGGCTCCTCACCCTCCCCGAGGGCGCCACCCGCCTTTGGGTCGAGCTCCGCACCGAGATCGGCCAGGAGGTCTCCGAGCCGCTCACCCTCGTCCTCTGGGAGCGGGTCGACGCCGAGGCCGACCCGCCCGAGCGGCCAGGGCAAACGCATCTAATTTCGCTGAAGATTCAAGAGGAATTCGAGGTAGGCGGGATCCAAGGCGGCACGCATAATCATGCGGCGGAGACTGTCGGCGGGCGTTTTGTGGCGGCGGAGCAGATTCAGGAGGCAAACGCGAAGCACGGAGAGGTTTTGGGCGGCGTTGCGCGAACGGGCGCGGCAGGCGTCTTCACGGAAAACGACGTCGAGGCACCAGTGGCATTGGTTTTCAACGCCCCAGTGCTGACGGACGGCATTGGCAATGGTTGGAGCATCCGCGGGGAGGCTGCTGAGGAAGAGTGCGCTCTCGGTGGTTTCGTGGCCGTCGGCGAAATACCGGGTGCGGTCGATGCGCACAAGCGTTTGGAGTTTCGGCCACTTGTCTTTTTCGAGGAAGAGGGAGAGCTCGGGGGTGACCCAACAACGGCGCGTCTCCAGGCGTCCGTGGTCTTTCTCGACCTGCTCAAGGTCGGGGGGCCGCGAGGCGGCGACGTCGCGCATGATCGCGGCGACGACACTTTGGTGCGTGGGATGGTTGCCTTTCAGGGGAAGGACGTAGTCGGCGCCCTTGTCGACGATCTTTTGGGCGATGGCCGTTTGGGTGTTGAGCGCATCGACCGTAACGACGCAACCGTCCAGAAACAATGACTCCAAGAGTTGGGGAACCTCCATGATTTCATTGCTCTTCCCGTCCACCAAACGTTGGCCGATGACCAAGCGCGTTTTGTCCGCCCAGGCATTCAGCAGATGGATGGCCTTCCCCGCCTTCTGACTCCCGCGCACCGTCTTTCCGTCCACCGCGATCCCTTGCGGCACGCCCGTGGCCTGCGCCAGCCACTGGGCCACGCCCCTCAGAAAGGCCTCCAACGCCTGCGGTTCGATCAATTGCAACACCCGATTGAACGTGTCATGGCTCGGTATTCCGGGCAATGCGATCCATTTCTCTATCCACTTCCGTCGCGTCCTCGTGACAAGTTCCATTTCCGTGAACGTCGTCGCCCCCGAGAGCATCGCCACCACGGCGCAAAAGAGAATTTGCGGCAGTTCATACACCCGTGTCCGCGCCACTCGGGGCTCTTTGACCGCCAACATCAAACGAAACAAAACATGATTCTCATTCATCCCTTTATATTTACCAAAATTAGATGCGTTTGCCCTGCCCGAGCGGCCGGGCTTCCGCCTCATCCTGCGCTGATTTGATATAATTCCAACCGATTGCAACGAAAGGGATCGCCATGAACACCGAACTCGCCAACAACGTCAACTGGGTCGGCTACGTCGACTGGCCCGTCCGCGACTTCCACGGCTACCAGACCAAGCGCGGCTCCTCCTACAACGCCTACCTCGTCCGCGGCGCCCAAAAGACCGCCCTCATCGACACCGTCAAGGCCCCCTACGCGGACGCCCTCCTGGACAACGTCCGCGCCCTCTGCCCCCTCGAACAGGTCGACGTCATCGTCTGCAACCACGCCGAGCCCGACCACTCCGGCGCCCTCCCCGCCGTCGTCAGGGCCTGCCCCAACGCCGTCGTCGTCTGCAACGCCAAATGCCAGGACGCCCTCTCCCGCCACTACGACACCTCCGCCTGGCGCTTCCAGGTCGTCAAGGAAGGCGAGACGCTCGACCTTGGCGGGCGCACCCTCCAATTCTTCGACACCGTCATGTGCCACTGGCCCGAAAGCATGGTCACCTACCTCGTCGAAGAGCAGATCCTCTTCTCCATGGACTGCTTCGGCCAGCACTACGCCACCTACCGCCGCTTCGACGACGAGGCCGACCTGAACGAGGTCATGCAGGAGGCCAAGACCTACTACGCCAACATCGTCCTCCCCTACGCCCAGCCCGTCGCCAACGCCGCCAAGAAGCTCTCCGCCCTCAAGCTCCGCATCGTCGCTCCCTCCCACGGCGTCATCTGGCGCAGCCACTTCGACAAAATCTTCCAGGCCTACCTCGACTGGCACGTCAGCAAGCCCACCGCCAAGGTCGTCGTCTTCTACGCCACCATGTGGCAATCCACCCGCCGCATGGCCGAGGCCATCGTCCAGGGCGCCAACGAATCCGACGTCTGCGTCAAGCTCTTCGACCTCAAGGCCGTCGGCGACACCGAGCTGATTACCGAGCTCATGGACTGCGCCGCCTTCGCCGTCGGCACCCCCACCCTCAACCAAAGCCTCATGCCCCGCGTCGCCGCCGCCCTCACCTACGTCCGCGGCCTCAAACCCGCCGGCAAAAAGGCCCTCGCCTTCGGCTCCTACGGCTGGGCCTCCAAAGGCGCCCAAGAGGCCGAGGCCTACCTCAAGGCCTTCGGCTGCGAGCTCCTCACCCCCGCCCTCACCTGCCGCTTCGCCCCCGACCCCGACACCTTGGACAAGTGCCGCCAGGCCGGCCGCCTCCTCGCCCAAGCCGCCCTCGCCGCCAAGTGATGAGGGAAAACGGAGAACGGAAAACGGAGAACGGAACGCGCGACAAATGAGCCAGCGAACCATGAAACGCCTTGGCCCTTTTGCGCATCCTGTCGCTTCGCCCGTCGCCCCGCAGGAGCGCTCCCCGTTCCCCGTTCTCCTCGCATTGGCGGCCCTGTCGCTCCTGCTCGGCTGCAGCGGCATCCGCCCGCCGAAGGGCGTCGACCCCACCCGCGTCCGCATGACCGTCACCGGCTACTGCGACTGCGGCGACTGCTGCGGCTGGGAACGCGCTTGGCTCCGCCTCGGCGCCCCCGTCTACAGCGCCGGCCCAAACAAAGGCAAACGCAAGGAAGTCGGCGTCACCGCCACCGGCTCCAAGACCCGCCGCGGCACCGCCGCCGTCGACCGCCGCCGCTTCCCCTACGGCACCGTCTTCCACGTCCCCGGCTACGGCTACGCCCGCGCCGAGGACACCGGCGGCGCCATCAAAGGCAACCACATCGACCTCTGGTTCCCCAGCCACGAGGCCGCCCTGCGCTGGGGCCGCCGCACCCTCTCCGTCACCGTCTGGCCCGCCCCCTGACCCCGCCGCCCCGCGCGAAGGCATAGAAGACCAGCGCCAGAAAGGTGATGGGGATGGCCAGGAGCGCGGAGGCCAAAAAGGCCCAGAAGGGCGGCACGCCCCAGGCGTTGTGCAACGCCGCGACCAAGACGTTCTGGATAAGGAAGTTGGGGATGTAGGCAAGGACGTAACGGCCGTACCCCGTGAGCGTCGGCCGCGCGCGGAAGGTGAGCGCGGCGTTGAGCAGGTACGAGAGCGCATGGCTGAGCGCATAGCCCGCCACGAAGGCCACGTTCGCCTGCAGAAAACACGCAAAGCCCCACGCGAAGCCCACCCCCGTGGCCACGTTCACCCCGCCGCAGAGGAGAAACCGCAGGAAGCGCACGCTCAGGAAATGCGCCGCCACGCGCCGTGCGCCGCCCGCGCCCTCCGCCCAGGGGAGGGGCGCCCCACGCCGCACCAGGAAGGCTTGCGCGGCCAGCCCCGCCAAAGGCGCGTCCGAGAGGGAGTCCGAGTAGAACCGCTCGATCGCGCCCGCGGGGAAGCGCTCCCGAAAGCGCCGCACCTTCTCCTCTCCCCGGCAATTGCGCCCCGAGATACGCCCCGTGCGCGAATCCGTCTCCGTGGCCAAGACCGTCGCCGTGCGGGGCAACCACGGGCACGCCCGCACCAGAAAGGTGGGCGAGGCGGAGACGACGCAATCATCCGCCCGGCGCATCGTGGGATACCACGGCGCGACCGCGTCCGTGCGTTCGGCCCAGAAGGCCGCGACCTCGGCGGGGACATCCGGCACGGCGCGCAGAAAGGCGAAGAAGGCGGCCTTGAAGCGCGTCCGCCCGCATAGCCCCGTCAGCCAAAGACCGAAAAAGAACAGTTGCCCCGGCAGGAACCGCCGCGTGGCGGGATGACGGCGCAGGCACCACCGCCAGAAATCCAGCGAGGCATCGCCTGGGTAGAGCGTGCGGTCAAAGTCGTAGACATTCATGCGGCGAGCCCCGGGAGATAGAGCAACGCCAGCAAGACAGCGCCGTAGAGCGCGCAGAGCGCGAGCATGAAGGGGTCGTGCAGGAGCACCTCCACCGGGTCGCCGTCGGCATCGGCATCCGCGGCCAGCCCGTAACGCATGAGGATGAGCAGGGCCACCGGCACCGTCCAGATCAGCCCCGCGCACGGCTGGTTCGCCGCCCACAGCGCGTAAAAGGTCAGCGCCAGCCCCAGGCAGATGCCCATCTGCTGCTCCAGGAAGCCGACGTTGTAGAACCGCAGCACCTGGCGCGTGCGCCCGCCGCGCATCCGCCGCAGCTCGTTGCGGCGCTTGCCCAGCCCAAGATAAAACGCCCCCGCCAGAACCGTCAGATACAGCCAGTGCGACACCGCCACCCCCGTCGCCGCCGCGCCGAACATCACGCGGATGAGAAAGCCCGAGGAAAGCAACGCCACGTCCAGCACCGGCCGGTTCTTCAGCCCCAGGCTGTAAAGCACATTCACCGCCACATACGCGCCCAACCACGCCAAGGCCATCCCCGGCGCGCGCACGGCTAGGACCAATGCCACCGCCGCCACGCACAGCCCCGCCGCCAAGGCCAGCGCAAACCCCTGCGACACCTCGCCCGAGGCCACCGGCCGGAACCGCTTCGTGGGATGCAAGCGGTCGCGCCGCGCGTCCATGCAATCGTTGAGCGCGTAAACCGCCGCGGCCACGCACGTGAACGCCGCGAATGCCACCGCCGCCTCCCCCCACCGCGACGGGTCGAAAAGCCGCCCATTAAAGAAAAGCGGGCACAGCACCAACACGTTCTTCACGCAATGGTGCGGCCGCAACAGCCGGACAACCGCTTTGGGCCTCATCGCAACCTCCTCATCTCGGCCACATCTCGGCAAGATGCGTCACCATGTCGAAGAGCGCGCCAACCGTCGCGCACGCCGTCGCCAGGGCGCACCCCCAGAGAACGACAGGGAGGAGCCGTTCCTGCCCGAAACGCCGCGCCGCGCGGGCAAGCGCAAGCGTCAGCAAGCCTAGGACGGCCCACACGAAATAGGGGGTGTAGAGGACGAGCCCATTCTCGGCCGTCCCCCAGCCGACGAGGCAGAGCAGGACGAAGGAAACGCCCACCCACGCCAAGCAGAGGCGCGCGAGCCTGTCGCGCCGAAACAGCGCGAGGCCGATCGCCCCGCACGCCGCCGCGAGGGCGGCGCCGACCCAGAGCTCATGGGGTGGGGGCGCGTCGAGCAGACGCCACGCTGTTCCTTGGCCGGAGGCCGCCGGCGGGAGGATGGCCATCGAAAGAAAGGCGAGCCATTGCGTCAATCGTTCGAGGAAAGGGATGCCCTCGCCCGTGAACCGCATGAGCTTGGAGGAGGTTTCCGCGGTGTTGAGAAGCACATGGGCCTGCATCGCGAGCAGAAGCACCGCGAGGAAGCAGAAACCCTCGCCAATCAGGCGCATGACGCGGTTTGGCACGGATTTGAGCCGCGTCGGAATTGATTCGAGGAGTTCCATGGCCCCACCGATGACCAGCGACCCCGTTGCGCCGAGGAAGGCCAGGAGGCGCAGACGGCGCACCGCACGGGGCGGCGAAGCCCAGGCAAAGACAAGCAGCATAAGCCACGCGAAGGCGAATGCGTATTGTTCGGATTGGACGGTGAACAGCGTCATCCCATAGCTCATGGTGAGCCACGCGCAGAAACCCGCCCTGCAGAGGCCCTGCCTGAGCCCGAGCATCTGCGCCAACAGGGCCGCGCCGAAGACCATCGCCATGGCTTGCGCGACGGAGACGCCCAGGGGAAAGAGGAGCGAGCCATCCGCCCAAATCCCCGCCGTCGCCGCCAGAAACCAGGGCGCGCCCACCCACGGCGCCGCGAAGAAGGCGAACAACGGTTGCCGCAGGTCGTTCTCCGGATGGGTGAATTGGAGGCAGACATTCCCCCTGGCAAAGATTGAGTCGGCCGTGTAGACGACGTCATACATATTGCCGGACATGCCGAATGCCGAGGTTTGGGCGATGGCCCATGCGGAAAGGCCCCCCAGCGCCACGACCAGGCCGATCAAGACGCATCGCTCGGCCACCGTGGTCCGCCCAAACACGGTCTTCACGCCCGGCGACACGAACCCATAAAAGAGCGACAACAGGCAGAAGAGCGCGCCGCCGCCCGCCAAGCAAAGCACCCCGACACTCCCCACGACGCACCCTATCAACACCGACGGGCAAGGAACGGATTCGAGAAGCGTGTAGAAAAATGCACGCTTGAAAAGAAGGGAACAAAAATAGAACGCCGCGCCATGCAACAGTCCCGCCGCCGTCGCCAAGGCAAAGCCTTGCGCCCACCTCGGCTGCCGCCTCGCCGCACCCCACAGCGGCGGCAGAAGGCAGACGCAGAAACTAAGCAAGAACGCGATGCCCCAAGACAAAAAAAAGAAATACCACCGCGACCGTACCATAAGGAGCAGAAACGCCCCCCACGAGAACGGGAACCAGAGGTTTTGCCACGTTGGTGCGCGCCACCCCCGCGCCGCGAGGGCCTTCCCCAGCGTCGCCGTCACGCGCCCCACCCCGCCGACGCCCCGGACGCCCGGCAGGAAGGACACACTTCCTTTTTCTTTCGGTGCCATAAAAAGCACGCTCCCTTTCCTGTGTCCGCCTGGGGTCTTGAGCTACCCGTAAACAAACACATGAAAGGGGCGTGCCAAGCAGGCACGCCAGCCAAACACGTTGCTTGTTTACCGATGAAAGTGCTCAAGTTTCAGGCAGGCAACTTGTTTGCGCAAAGCGCGAGATTGCGGCGGCTTTCCCGTCGCGTGCGGCCATGATAGCAAAAGTGGGCCGCGTCGCCAATCGCCCGTGGCGGGGCGCGTTGTGGTATCATGGTGGGGATTGGAAGGAGCATGACGATGACCTGGGGCTTTTCCTCTTTCGAGACGCGCTTCCGTTGGGCGGCGGCGCTGTGGGCGATTTTGATGACGGTGTGGTGCATGAGCCCGTTGCCGATGGGGGTGCGCGCGGCGGGGGGCGTGGCGTGGGTGGCGATCACGGTGGCGGTGTCGGCGCGGTTCGCGTGGTGGCGGCCGCGGTTGCCGCGGGAGGTGCCGATCTGCCTGTTGGCGGAGGTGGAGCCGGGGCTGTTGGAGCCGTTGATCCGGAACCTGTTGGCCTCGGGCTACCGTTTCCAGACGGTGGGCGAGGCGCTGGAGCGGCCGTTGCGCAAGTCGGTGGTGCTGACGTTCGACGGGGGCGGGCGCGAGCAGTTCACGGTGCTGCTGCCGTTGCTGCGGCGGCTGGGGGTGAAGGCGACGTGCTTCGTCTCGGATCAGGGCATGCGCGACGCGGGGCATCTGAAGCCGTTGGAGTTGCAGGAGATGGCGCGCTCGGGGCTCATCGAGCTGGGTGGCGCCCTGCCTGAGGGCGCGGGCGCGGACGACGAGGCCCTGCGTGCGGCGGCGGTGCGGGGGCGCCATTGGCTGACGGGGGTGGCGGGGCGCCTGCCGGTGGCCTTCGCCTACGCGCCGGGGCCGGGGGCGGAGGCTTTGGCGCGGGCGGCGGAGGGGGCGCATTACCGCCTGGCGATGACGGTGGGGGCGCGGACGGAGCCCTTCGCGAAGGCGCCTTTCGCGGTGGCGCGGCGGTGCCTGCCGGCGGGGTTGCGGCCGTGGCAGGCGTATCTGCTGGCCACGCGGGGGCGGTATCGGTGGTGAGCGTGCGGGGGCGGTGCGTTTTTGGTATGATTGGCGCGATTGTTGCATGACGAACAAGGAGCAGTGCATGATGAAGCGTTTTTGGATGGTTGGCGTGGCCGCGGCGTCGTTGGCGCTGGCGGCCGGTTGCGGCGAGGCCCCCCAGGGCGGGGACGCGGGCGCCCAGGCCCCCGCGCCCGCGCCGGCGCAGGGGGTGGAGAGCGACGTGGTGGCGTTGCCGCCGCCGCCGAAGGATGACGACGTGGTGGCCTCGGTGGGCGAGGCGACGCTGACGTGGGGCGCGCTGCAGGCGCGCGTGGCCGAGGAGATCGCGGCCTTCGAGAAGAGCTCGGGCCAGGCCGTTCCCGCGGAGATGCGCCCGCAGTTCGAGCAGAACGTGCGGATGCGCCAGGTGGCGAACTTCATCGAGGGCACCCTCATCGCCAACGCGGCCCAGGCCGCCGGGGTGAAGGTGGACGAGGCCGCGCGCGCGGCCTTCGCCGAGCGTCTGCAGAAGGAGGCGGGGCAGACGGTGGAGCAGCTGGTGGCCTCCTCGCCTTATGACAAGGAGCGGACGGAGCGCCTGCTGGAGCAGAGCATCCTGGCGACGACGCTCTTTGAGGACGTGGTGCTCAAGGACGTGGCCGTCTCCGACGAGGAGGTCGCCGCCGAGCTCGAGAAGAACGCCGCCGAGGGCGCCCTGGCCCAGCAGGCGCTGGAGGCCTGCGCCAAGCGCATCGCCGAGGGCGCGGCCACGTTCGAGGACCTGGTGCAGTCCGACTCCCTGGTGAAGCGCGAGATGGAGCTGCCCGAGGAGCAGCTGGCGCAGAACTTCCCCGAGGCTGCGGTCAAGGCCATCCAGGGCACGCCCGAGGGCGGCGTCACGCCGATCGTGGACGTGCCCGGGGCGAAGGTGATGTTCAAGGTGCTCAAGCGCGCCGCCGCCGCGCCCGACGCCGAGAGCGAGGCCAAGAAGGCGAAGCTCGAGGAAATCCGCGCCCGCGCCCTCAAGGGCGAGGACTTCGCCAAGCTGGCCGAGGAATACTCCGACTGCCCCAGCGGGAAGCGCGCGGGCGGCGACCTGGGCGAGTTCGGCCGCGGGATGATGGTCAAGCCCTTCGAGGACGCGGCCTTCTCCCAGCCGGTGGGCGAGGTGGGCGAGGTCTTCAAGACGCCCTTCGGCTGGCACATCGTGAAGGTGACGGCGCGCGACGACGCGGCCGGCAAGGTGCGCGCCAGCCACATCCTGCTGCTCTCCGAGGACAAGCCCGCCGCCGTCACCCTCCTGCCGCTGGTCAAGGCCGTCCCCGCCCAGGCCACGGCCGAGGACATCCGCGCCGCGCTCACCAACGAGCGCCGCGGCAAGGCCCTGCAGGAGTGGTTCGAGGCCGAGCGCGCCAAGCAGGGCGTCACGAGCACCCTTTACCCCGAGCTGGGCGCGCGGCCCGCGGCGGGCGCGCACCCGTGAGGGAAGCGACGAAGGCCGCCCCGTCTGACCGGCGCGGGCGGCTTTTTGCGTGATGAGCAGGCCGCGCCGATTGCTGAGGAAGGTCTTGGGCCCCAAGCCGTTGCTGCGGGGCCGGCCGGGGGCCTACGCGCCGCCGCTGAGGCCGTTCTGGGAGCGGGTGATGGGGCGGGGGCTCTTCCCCCTGCCGGCGGCGCTCCTGGCCTTCCCGGCGGCGACGGTGCTCTTCGCCTCGGCGGGGTTCCTGGTGGGGGCGCCGCTGACGGCGTGGTGGGGGGTGCTGGGCTTCGCGGTGGCGGCGGGGCTGGCGCTGGTGGGCGGCGGCGGCTTCGGGGCGGGGTTGCGGCGCGTGGGGTGGCTGGCGGCGGCGGTGACGGCCATCGCGGCGGTGGACCAGGGTTTCGTGCTCTTTTCGTGGTGGGACGCGCAGGCGTACCATCTGACGGGCTCGCGGCTGTTGCTGGAGGGGTGGAACCCCGTCTTTGACGCGACGCGCGAGTGGATGCTCTCGGCGACGGGGGCGGACCCGGCGACCTTCAATTCCTACCACGTGGCCTACCTGCCGCGCGGCGGGTGGGTGTGGGGCGCGGTGACGGCGGCGCTGACGGGGAACCTGGAATCGGGCGACACGCTCATCCTCATCACCGCGGTGGCGCTGGGGGCGCTGTCGTGGCGGGTGACGCCGTTGCTTTTCGGCGGGGGGCGGTGGAAGCGGTGGTTCTTCGCCTCGCTGACGCTGCTCTCGCCGGGGGTGGTGGCCAGCGCCTTCGCCTTCGCGCAGGACGGCTCGCTCTACGCGCTGCTGATGATCTACCTGCTGGCCGCGTGCGCGTATCGGCGCACGGGCCGCACGTGCTGGCTGAGCTACGTGGCCCTGGCGCCCATCCTGGGGTGCAACCTCAAGTTCACCGGCGTGGTGAACCTGGGGCTCTCGGCGGCGCTCTTCACCCTGCCGTTGCTGTGGGGGGCGGCGCGGCATGGGCGCGCGCGGATGTTCTGGAAGTGGCTGGCGGCGAACACGGCGGGCTTCGTGCTGGCGCTGGTGGTGGGCTTCTCGCCGTATCTGACGAACTGGGTGAACCACGGCGGGCCCTTCTACCCGGAGCAGTCCTTCTCCGCCAACCCCAAGCATTTCGCCTTCCGCGCCGCGGCGATCCCCGAGGGCGCCTCGGACGCCGCCGCCGCGGGCGCCTTCGCCAAGGCCGCCGCCGATTACGCCGAGGCCTGGCGCGGCCAGGCCCAGGCCGGGCCCCTGCCCAAGATGACGGCGGATTTCGACCTGGTGAACGCCGACGCCGCGGCGATGGGCTACCTCGGGCGCCTGGTGAACGCCTATTTCTCCAAGTGGCTGGCCCACCGCTATTACGAATGGAAGCTGGGGAAGAAGCCCTTCCGCCCCGTCTTCCACCTGGATCAGGTGGGCGGGCTGGGCTCGGGCTTCCGCATCGTGATGTGCCTGACGCTGATCTTGTTGGCGCTGACGCGGCGGTGCGCCACGCCGTGGCTCATCGGGGCCATCGCGCTGACGGCGCTCGTGGTGCCGGTGAAGATGGTCGGATACGTGCGCTACGTGCCGCAGCTGTGGATGCTGCCGGTGCTGGTGGCCTTCAACGCCATGACCGTGAACGCCGGGCGCGCGGCGGGGGTGGGGCGCGGGTGCGTGGCCGCCGGAGAGGCGCTCGCGCGGCGCGGGGGGCGGGCCCTGGCGGCGCTGGGGCGCGGGCTCCGCGGGGTGGGGCGCTCGCTGGGCGTGGCGGCGCGCGCGCTGGGGGTGACGGTGACGGCCTTTTTGGCGACGAGCTCGTATGTCTTCGCGCTGGGCAAGCTGACGGTGTCGCTGGCGATGAGCGCCTACGCCCTCTCGCTGGTCGAGACGATGCGCGCCGAGGCCGAGGCCGGCCAGCCCCCGCGCGTCTACGTCCTCTCCCTCCACGACCGCTACCGCGAGGACGGCCGCTGCCTGGCCGCGTGGTCGACGCTCACGGACATCCCCGCCCCGCGCGTCTTCGACGACTACTACCGCACCATCCTCCCGGCCAGCGGCGTGCGCGGCGCCGCCTGGCTCACCCCCGAGGCGCGCGACGCCCTGCGCGCCGCCGGCGAGCCGAGCTTCTACCTGGGCGAGCACCTCTGGTTCTGGCCGCGCGACCCCACGCGGGTGCGCCACCCCTCGATGCACCTCTACGCCGGGCACCCGCGGCGCGACTTCTCCGCCAAGAACACCTGGCGCATCGCCAAGGACTTCCTGCCCGACCTGCCGGCGTACCTCTGGCGCGTGGGGCGCTTCCGCTGGGCGCAGTTCTGGGCCAACGCGCGGGAGGGCCGCCAATGGTGAGCGCGCAGGAGGCCGCCCGCGCCCTGCGCCGCTGGGGCCTGGCCGCCATGGGCCTGACGGCCCTGTGCTACGCCGCCAATGCCTGGCTCGGGCCGCTGAACCAGGACGAGGGGTGGTATCTGCTCGCGGCGCGGCGCGTCATGGCCGGGGAGCTGCCGCACCGGGACTTCTTCTTCACGCAGGGGCCGGTGGCGCCGCTGGCCTACGCGCTCCTGGGGTGGCTGTGGTCGCCCTTCGGCGTGCTGGGGGGGCGGCTCGTGACGGCGGCGATGGGTTTCGCGGCGCTGGCCGTGGGGGCGGAGACGGCGGCGGGGCCGTGCCGGCGCGACGACGAGCGGTGGACGGCGCGCCTGGTCTTTTGGGCCTTCGCGGGGCTCTCGCTGTGGATGACCTATTTCACCTGCATCCCCAAGGCCTACGCCCTCTGCGCGCTGCTCCTGGCGTTGGCGTTGCGGTGGGTGGGGCCGCAGGGCGCGGCGTGGCGCTTCTTCGGGGCGGGGTTGGCGCTGGCGTTGGCGGCGGGGGCGCGGCTCTCGATGGGCGTGCTGTTGCCGACGGTGGGGCTGTGGCTGCTTTTTCGGCGGGAGTGGGCGGGGCCGCGGGCGTGGGTGTGGTTCGGGCTGGGCGGGGCGTTGGGGCTGGCGGCGGTCTTCGGGCCGTGGCTGGCGCTCTGGCCGGAGAGCTTTTTCGGGGCGCAGGCCTTCCACGCGGCGCGGGAGCGGATGGGGCTGTTGGGGCCGCTGGGGTGCGTGGCGCGCTTCTGCCGCTTCAACCCGCTGCCCGTGGCCCTGGGCGTCTTCGTGGGGTGGCTGGCGGTGACGGGGCGGCCGCAGCTGCGCAAGCTGCCGCAGGCGGGCGCGCCTTTGCCGGGGCTGTGGCTGCTGTGCGCGGGGGCGCTGGCGGCGGCGCACCTGGCCGCGCCCGTGCCGTATGACGATTATCTGGCGCCGGCGCTGTTGCCCTTGGCGATGGCGTTGGCGGCGGGCTTCGCGATGCTCCCCTTCGAGGCGATCCGCCTGGCGTTGGCCAAGGCGCTCGTGCCCGCGGCCCTGCTCGTGGCGGTGGGCGGCTCGCCGCTCGCCGAGGCATGGTTCTCGGCGGGGCAGGATCGCTTCTGGCCGCGCCTGAAGGCGGAGCCCGACCTGGCGCTCCTGCGCCGCGCCGCCGGCGAGGCCCGCGCCGCCGCCGGGCGCCTGGGCACGCGCGTCATCTGGACGCAGGAGACGTATCTGGCGGTGGAGGCGGGGCTGGACGTGCCGCGGGGGCTGGAGATGGGCCCCTTCTCCAAGCCCGCGCCGCTTGACCCCGCCGCCGCGCCTTTGGCCGCCTGGGCCGGCTACACCTTTGCCCTGCGCTTCCCCGACCTGGCCCCGGCGCCCGACCGCGAGGCCCGCCTGGGCGCGCTCCGCGCCGCCTATGGGCGCACGCTGGGCGTTTTCCCGGGCTTTGGCCAAGGCCACACCACCCTCACCCTCGCCGAGAGGACCGCCCCATGAAGAAGCTCCTCCTGCAACTCCTCGCCGCGCTCCTGTGCGCCGCGCTCCTTGTCTCGCTCTGGGAGCCGGCGGGGCAGGGCGGGAACGTCTGGTTCGCCTTGGTGCCGCTGCTGTTGCTGACGCGGCGTTTGCCGGCGCGGCGGGCGGCGTGGCTGGGGTGGGTGGCGGGCTTCGCCGCGTGGGTGGGGCAGCTGTGGTGGATGCTGCGCCTGGCGGACAACGGGGGGCCGTGGCCGTTGGTCGTGCCGGCGCTCTTGGGGCTGAGCGCGGTCTTGGCGTGCTTCGTGGCGTGCTTCGCGGGGCTTTCGGCGGCGCTCCGGGCGCGGTTGCCGGCGGGGCCGGGGCCGTGGCGCGTGGCCTTGGCGCTGGCGGTCGAGCCGGCGTTGTGGGCGGGGCTGGAGACGCTCCGGGGGCATCTGTTCACCGGCTTTGCGTGGAACCCGCTGGGGCTGGCGTGCACGGCGTGGCTGCCGTTGGCGCAGACGGCGGCGTTGGGCGGGGCGGCGCTGGTCTCGGCGCAGGCGGTGGCGGTGAACGGCGCGGTGGCCACGCTCTGCGAGCGCATCTGGGGGGCCGTCACGCACACCGCGCCCACGCGCTTCCTGCCGCGGCTGTGGCTGTCGGTGGAGACGGTGTTGCCGCTGGCGGCGTTGTTGGCGGCCTTCGTGTGGGGGCTGGGGCGCATCCGGGCCTACGACGCGCTGCCCAAGGGCGTGGCCGCGGTCGTCGTGGAGGGGACGGACGCCCCGTGCCGCTTCACCGGCGAGCGCGTCCCCTTCCTGTGGGAGCGGCCCGAGGTGCGCGAGCGCGCCGAGACGCTCGCCCTCCTGCCGCGCAAGCCTGACCTGTGGCTGTGGCCAGAGAGCGCCGTCCCGGGCTTCGCCTTCCCGGATGCCTCGGGGGCGGTGGCCATGCTCCGGCGGCTTTCCGGCGAGGCGCGCACGCCGCTGTTGGTGGGCGGGCTGCACCGCGCGCCGGGCGGGGGGTGGTACAACGCGGCCCTGCTCTTCACGGACGCGGGGCTCGGGCAGGTCTACGGCAAGCGCCATCTGGTGCCCTTCGGCGAGTACATCCCCTTTGACAAGGCCTTCCCGTGGCTCCAGCGCTTCGCCCCCACCGGCGTCAGCAACGTCCCGGGCGAGGGGGTCGCCACGCTCACGCTCCCCTCCGGCCTCGTCGTCGGCCCGCTGATCTGCTTCGAGGACACCGTGGCGCGCGTGGCCCGCGAATCGGTCAACGCCGGCGCGCGCCTGCTCCTGAACATGAGCAACGACGCCTGGTACGCCCCCTCCGCCCAGGGCGCCCAACATGCCCGCCAAGCCATCCTCCGGTGCATCGAGACGGGCGTGCCCATGGCCCGCGCCACCAACGGCGGCGTGGACGTGGCCATCGACGCCGTCGGCCGCGCCCGCCCCATCGAGGCCTTCCCCACCTATCTCCCCCTCACCGAGGCCCCCTTCGCCGGGCCCTACCTGGCGCACGGCGAGCTGGTCTTCGGCGCGCCCTGCGCCACGCTCGTCTGCTGCCTGCTGGCCTGCCTTCTCGTCAAGGGGCTGGGCGCGCGCCGCCCGCGCGGCGCGGCCGGGGGGCCGGGGGGCGGCGCGGCCCTTCTCCTGCTGCTCGCGCTTTTGGCCGCGCCGGCGGCGCGCGCCCAGGCGCCCGACCTCATCCCCGCGGCGGGCATGGCGTTGGACGACGGCAACCTGAGCCTGGCCGAGCGCACCGCCCGCGACCTGCTGGCCACCCTTGGCCTGACCCCCGAGGAGCGCGCCCGCGCCACCGAGATCCTCATCCGCGCAGACCTGGCGCGCGGCGACTGGGCCGCCGCCCTGGCGCGCATCGACGGCTGCCCCGAGCTCCCCGCCGAGCGGCGCCTCGTCTTCACCCTGGCCGCCCTCAACGGCCGCAAGGACTTCGCCGCCGCCCAGCGCGCCTACGACGCCGCCCGCCCCTCCACCGACACCCTCTGGGGCGTCGCCGCCCTCCGCCAGGCCCTCCAGGCCGACCTCGAGCTGGGCCGTACCCTCCAGGCCGCCGCCCGCTTCTCCGCCGTCGACGCCGCCAAGGGCGCCGACAGCCGCGCCCGCGCCGAGAACGCCCTCGCCTGGAGCCGCCGCTTCCCCAACGCCCAATCCCGCGCAGCCCTCCTGCGCGCCGCCGCCGAGGCCGAGAAGGGCGGCGTGTGGCTGGATTGCGCCCTCGCCCTGCCCGAGGCCTACGCCGAGGCCGACGACCGCGCCCAGGCCGCCGCGCTCCTCGACCGTCTCCTGGCCGCCGAGGGCCTCAGCTCCACCGTCGAGGCCCGCCTGGCCCTGGCCGCCGCGCGCCTGGCCCAGACCCCGGAGGACCGCGTGGCTTACGCCCGCCGCGCCGCCGAGGTCGCCCGCCGCGAGGATCTCCGCCGCGAGGCCCTCTCCGCCCTGGGCGCGCTCCTCTGCGCCCAAGGCGACCCCGCCGCCGTGGAGGAGGGGCTCGGGGCCCTGGCCCAGGCCGTGCGCCTGGATCCCTCCGCCCCCGGGGCCCCGGCCCTGCAGCTGCGCATCGCCGAGACGCTCGCCGGGATGGGCCGCCTCGACGAGGCCCTCGCCGCCTATGACCGCTGGCTGGAGAGCTACGACGTGCCCGAGCTGCGCATCCGCGTCCGCCGCGGCCGCGGGCGCGCCTTCCTGGCCGCCGGGCGCCCCGACGAGGCCCTCGCCTCCCTCACCGAGGCCGTCGAGCTGGCCGAGGGCGAGCCCGCCCTCCGCCGCGAGCTCCAGGCCGAGGCCGTCGACGCCGCCCTCGCCGCCAAGCGCTACGCCCGCGCCGAATCGCTCTGCCGCGAGTTGCTCAAGGAGACCCCCGGCCCCGCCGTCTATCTCCGCCTGGCCCGCGCCCTGGAGGCCGCCGGCGACCTCCAGGGCGCCCGCGAGGCCTACGCCCAGACCCGCGACGACCCCGCCGCCACCGAGGCCGACGCCTTCGTCGCCGCCCTCCGCCTTGGCGCCCTCCTGGCCCAGGAAGGCCGCTGGCAGGAGGCCATCGCCGCCTTCTCGCGCTTCCTCCCGCGCACGCAGGATCCCGCCCGCCAGGCCGCCCTGCGCCTGGAGCGCGGCCGCGCCTACCACGCCCTTGGCCAGCTGGAGCGCGCCCGCGAGGACTTCGCCGCCGTCAGCGCCGCCGCCGACCCCGCGCAGGCCGCCGAGGCCCGCTTCTTCCTCGTCCTCTGCCTCTACGGCCTCGGCGAGGACGAGCGCGCCCGCGCCCTGGCCCAGGAATACCTCGCCGCCTACCCGGATTCCCCCCGCGTGCCGGACATGATCCTCTGGCTGGCCAAGAGCGACTTCAACCGCGGCGACTACGCCGCCGCCGCCAAGGGCTTCGAGGCCTTCGCCGAGCGCTGGCCCGGCGACCCGCGCGTCCCCAACGCCCGCTTCCTCGCCGCCCGCGCCGCCTACCAAGGCGAGGCCTACGCCCACGCCGTCGAGCTCGTCGGCGCCCTCGCCAAGGCCACCCCCCAGGCCCCCATCCTCCCCGACGCCCGCTTCCTCCAGGCCGAGGCTCTCATCGAGCTGGCCCGCCACGGCGAGGCCGCCGAGCTCCTCGCCGCCCTCATCCGACGCATCCCCGAGGCCCCCTGGCTCGGCGATGCCTACGGGCGCCTGGGCGACTGCCTGCTCATCACCGCCACCGACGACCCCGAGCGTTACGCCCAGGCCCTCCAGAACTACCGCGAGGCCCGCCTCCGCCTGGAGCAGGATCCCGACGCCGCGGCCATGTACGACTACAAGATCGGCCGCGTCTACGAGAAGCAAGGCCGCCCCGACGCCGCCGCCGAGCAATACGCCCGGCTCCTCTACGGCGCCATCGCCGCCCCCGCCCGGCTTGCCGAGCCCGGGCGCGACTGGCTGCGCAAGGCCCGCGCCCGCCTCGCCGCCATCGAGATCCCCCGCGGCAACCGCGCCGCCTACGACAACCTCCTCCGCCGCCTCCGCGCCGCCGACCTCCTCTGACCGCCCCGGCGGGGCTTGGTCAGAAGGGGAGGCCCAGCCCGGGTTCGGCGAGACGGTTGTTTGGGGAGGGGTTTTCCTGTTCCAGTATTGTCTCGAGCTGGGAGGGGGATTGGAAGCCTTGGATGCGGCGGCGGAGGGTTTGGCGGGCAAGCGGGGCGTCGATGGCGGCACGGCGGGTTTGGGCCAGGCGAAGGAAACCGGGGTCGGCGTCGATGCCGAGGAAGCGCCGCCCGAGGAGGTTGGCCGCGATGCCGGTGGTCGCGCTGCCGCAGAAGGGGTCGAGGATCCAGTCGTTGGGCTTTGTGCAGGACAGCAGGATTCGGGTGAGGAGGGAGAGGGGTTTTTGCGTGGGGTGTTTGGCGCCGTTTGTTTTTTCCCAGGGGGCGATGGCCGGAAGGCGCCAGAGGTCGCGCATTTGTTTGCCGCCGGCGATGGCGCGGAGGGTTTCGTAGTTGTAGCGGTGGGGGATTTTTGGGAATTTTCGGGCCCAGAGGAGGATTTCGGTGGCGTGGGTGAGGACTCTGCGGGAGAGATTTGGGGGCGGGTTTGTCTTTTCCCAAGTGACGGCGTTGAGGAGGCGGAAGCCGAGTTCTTCGAGGAGTTGGGCGACAATGAAGATGTTATGGAAGGTGCCGCTTATCCAGATGGTTCCGTTTGGGGAGAGCTTTTCGCGCGCGGCGGCCAGCCAGGCCCGCGTGAAGGCGCGTTCGGCGGCGCGTCCGGGGGATTTGTCCCAGGGGCCTTTGTCGACGCAGACTTGCCGGCCGGCGTGCACGGAGATGCCGCCGTTCGAGAGGAAGTAGGGCGGGTCTGCGAAGATCATGTCGAACTCGAAGTCGAAGGCCGGCAACACGGCGAGGGTGTCGCCTTCCACGAGCGTGAAGTCGCGGTTGGGCGATTTGTAGAAGGCCGTTGGGGTCATGGGACTGGGAGGCCGAGTTTTTGGAGGGGGATGTAGTTGAAGTAGTATTTGCACCCCACGGAGATGATGTATTCCAGGGTGTCTTTGTAGCAGGGTTGCTTAAACCAGTCGTTTAGGACGTAGACGTACTCGATTTCATAGTTGAGGGCGTCCAGGAGCTTTTGGTAGCGTTTCTTTTTGTAGTCGCAGGTCTGCAACTTTTCGTCCACGGAGCCGGCGCAGTGTTGGAACTTGACCTCGATGATGAAGAGGGTGTTGTTGACGATCACGTAGATGCAGTTGTCGGGGAGCAGTTGTTTGGAGAGGTGGTTGCGCCAATCGATCCCGAAGCGTTCGATGTAACGGTAGAAGGCGTGCTTTTTGAAGACGTGGGCGACGAGTTCGCCGTGATAGTAGACTTTTGTCCCTGAGACGGAGTAGCCGGGTTGTTTCGCGAGGAGCGCCGACAGGTCGGCACGCTCCTCGAAGAGGAGTCCGGTTTTGGTGTTGGCGCCTCCCGTGCCGCCTTTAATCATGGTGGGTCTCCGTTGGGTCAAAGTTGGAGATGAGCAATTCGTCCAAGGGTCCGCGTTTGGCCGGGTTGGCGTTGACGGAGCGGCGCGCACGGACGCGCTCGATGCGAAAGCCGTCGTAGAGGCGTTCGAAGAAATCCCCGCCGGGGTCTGAGTTGCTGAGCAGGAAGAGGTGCCCGCGTCGGTGGAGCGCTTTGCAAAAGGCGGCCAGGCGTTTTTGTTCGGCGTCGTCGAAGGGGGTCTTGGTATAGGCGTTGAAGCTGGCGGTTTGGCTGATGGGTTTGTAGGGCGGGTCAAGGTAGAAGAAGGCTTGGCGGGGGCCTACTTGCCCAAGGGTGTCGGCGAAGTCCCCACACGTTATCGTCGTGTGCCGGAGCGCTTGGGCGTCTGCGCGGAGGGTGGCGGCGTCGCAGATGCGTGGGCGCGTGACTTTGCCGTAGGGGACATTGAAGTCCCCGGAGGCGTTTTCGCGGTAGAGGCCGTTGAAGCAGGTACGGTTGAGGAAAAGGAGCAGGGCCGCGCATTCCGTGGCGTCGTGCGGGTGCGCGTTGAAGCGGGCGCGTAGGTCGAGGTAGAAGGGGGCCCGGTCTGCCCTGTCCAGGCTCAGGAATTGGGCTTCCAATGACGCGAGGCGTGCGATGAGCGCCTCGGTGTGGCGTTGGACGGCGCGATAGGCCCCGATGAGCCTGGGGTTCGCGTCGTTTGCCAAGGCATGGGCGGCGGGGCATGAGGCCAATACGGCAAAGAGCACCGCGCCCCCTCCGACGAAGGGCTCTGCATAGAGCAGTTCTTTGGAGGCGAGTCGTGTCCAGGGGATTTTCGCCGTGATCGCCGGCAGGAGTTGCCGTTTTCCGCCGGCCCATTTGACGAAGGGTTTGGCGAGGCCTTCTTGTCGTTCCACCACTTTTAAACGTCCCTTTATTTGAGGGGGGTGGGGTTGCGGAAGAACAAAGCCTTATGTATACTTTAGGTGAGTTTCAGAAAGGGACGTTTTTTTGTGGGGGTTCCTCCCTTGTTTCTTTCTTTGGATGAATAGGTTGATGGAGTGTTTCAGATGGCGATGGCGGTGTTGGACGCGGGGCTGTTGGAGAACTTCCGCAGGGAGTGCGAGCATGAATTAAAGTTTCAGATAGAGGGAGATTTGGAACGCGATGAGAAGACGCAGAGCGTCTTGCTTACGGCGTTGTATGCCTATTATCATTATCTTCGCGCCGATTATCGCGAGGCGGAAGCGCTGAGGGAAGGGGTTTCTTTTTACGATAATTGGGAATGCCCCTCTGTGTGTGGGATTTTTTTGGGGCAGGATGAGGAAGAGAAGCCGGTCATTGATTTGCTTGTCCCGCTTGCGCGAAGGCGGGATCAAACGCCGACGGAGCTTCGTGGGGAAATCGAACAGCGCCAGCGGCTTTGCCAGGATTTCCTGCGGTCATTGCGTGGGACGCCTTCGGATCCCGGCCCTGTTGAGCGGCGGCTTCGGGATCTTGGGTTCTCACGTTTGCCCGGGGGCGTGTCGGCGCGGATCGTCTTTCTGCTCCACGTTCGGCCGAGCGCCAAACAGCGGTCGACCATCTTAGACTGGCTGGACAGGCGAGACGAGGCGCGCGCGGGGGCATTCCCGGTGTTTTCGCGGCTTGTCCTTTTTGCCGATGACATCGATTATGAGGTGAGCAACACGGCCAGCGCCTTTCAGTTCGTGCCGAATGGGGAGCTGTTGTTGGATCGCGTGGGGAATGTGTGCTCGTATGACAATGGGCGGTGCAAGGCGGCTTTTGTCAATATCATGGCCGCTTCGCTCAGGAAAGTGTGGCAGGAGAAGGCATACCGCGGATTGCTTTCGCAGAACCTGCGCTATTATGTCCATTTGCCGCGCGTGGACGACGCCATGTTGAGCACGATGGCCCATGCGGCCACGGATTTTTGGTATCTCAACAATGGGCTGACGATTGTCTGCAAGAGCTATCGGATTGTGGGGAGGAAACTGTTGCTGGAGGGCTTTTCTATCGTCAATGGCGGGCAGACAACGCACAACATCGGAACGGTTCAGGAGCTTCCGATGGACTTCGCCTTGCCTTGCAAGGTCATTGCGATGAGCGATGGCGGAGGGACGGCGTTGCCGCCGGACGACCAACTTGATTTCATCGCCGAGGTCTGCACGGCCACGAACTCGCAGAAGCCTATCAAGGCCGCCGATGCCGTCGCGAACCGAAAAGAAATCAGAAAGTTGCGCCGCGCGCTCAAAGAGAGCCGGGGTTGTTCGATCTATCTGATGACGAAAAAAGGAGAGACTTTGGATCGGCGGGCCTATCCGCTCGCCTGGCAATCGGCAACGCTTACGCAATATGGCCAAGCGTTTCTCTCCTTTCTTTACCAAGCCCCCTGCGCGGCACGCAGCAAAACCTCCCAACTCTTCGAGGATCCTGCGCTTTACGGGCAGCTCTTCGACGGCCCGGAGCCTCCCGCGCCGTTTGTCCGAGACCTCCTTCGGCTACAACTTGCCATCCGTGCGTACAAGAAGGTGTGGAAGGCGATGAAAATCCGCCCGGATGCGGACGTCGCGCTTTGGCAACGCCGACACCTCGTCGCGAACGGGGAGTTCCTGCTCCTGGCGTGCGCGGGCGTCTTTTGCAAGCTTTTCGCCGACCCCGGCCTGGAACGGGAGCTCCAAGCGCTTCAGCCGCAAGAGACGCCAAAAAGGCTCTGCCTCTGCGACGCCTGCTATCCCTTCCTGGCGGGCAAAGCGGCGGAAGGGGCGTTGGAGGAAGGCTCGCCGCTTTTCCGCTTCCTCACCTTCTGCCTTGAGCGCTTTATCCACGTGGGCTATTGCAACTACTGCGCCGACACCAACCAAACCGGGAACTATTCCAACTTCGCCAAAAGCGACATCCGCTACATCGAATATATCCAACGCGAAATCGCCTCCGCGGTCAAAGCCGGGCTGAGGCAGGAAGAAAGAAACTTGCTCGGCGAAGTCTTCCGCGCTCCCTCCCAAGAGGAACAATGGGTGCGTACGGCCATGTTGAAGGCCCATCCGCTCCGCTGGAGCACAAGCCAGGCCGAGTTCGACCGAGCGCTCGCCGAACAACTTTTGGCGAAGCTGAAGATGTTGCCGAGCGCCGTCCGCCGGGGCGCCCCTCTGCCAGGGAAACAAGCGTTGCGCAAGGCCATCGCGCTTCGCCCAACGTCGGTTCGGGAGCTGGAGGGGCGAGCGACGCTCTCTTTCGCGCAACTGCGGGCCTATGGCGACATCCTCATGCAAGCGATCAAGGCCGCCGAGGCGCGTCGCGCGGGGATCTTCCTGCATGAGGAAACGGACGAGGAGGTGGACGAATGACACCCAAGGCGTCGTTTTGGGTTAAACGTGCGTTTCGCCCCGCAATCCGACGCGGGGCGGGGTGCCGTCTGGGTGGGGGGTGGTTCCAAAAAAGGGGTTGCGCGTGGGGGGCGGTTTTGGTATCATGATGGGCATTCTGCGGGCGTAATTCAATGGCAGAATAGGAGCTTCCCATGCTTCTTACGAGGGTTCGATTCCCTTCGCCCGCTCCACTTCGTCGGGCTGTTAGCTCAGTTGGTTAGAGCACTACCTTCACACGGTAGGGGTCGCTGGTCCGAGTCCAGCACAGCCCACCATTCCGCGGGGTTCGCGGTTGGGATCGCTTGGCTTGGTCGGCCGGGCGGTTTTTGTTTTCTCACGGTTTTCTTGCGGTGGGTGGGCGGTGGGTGCGGTGGGCGTTGTGGTATAATGGGGGGGTCAGCGTTTTGGAAAGGAGCGGTTATGCGCGTGTTGATGATTGGCGCCGGCGGCGTCGGCGGTGTGGTGGCCCATAAGTTGGCGCAGGTGCCGGAGGTGTTCACGGATGTTTTGTTGGCGTCGCGGACGAAGCGGCGGGTGGATGAGCTGGCGGCGCAGTTGCCGCGGGCGGTGGGGACGGCGCAGGTAGATGCGGACGACGTGCCGGCGCTGACGGCGTTGATCAGGGATTTCAGGCCGGATTTGGTGATGAACATCGCGTTGCCGTATCAGGATTTGCATATCATGGAGGCGTGCCTGGCGGCGGGGGCGGATTATTTGGACACGGCGAATTACGAGCCGCCGGATGTGGCGAAGTTTGAGTATAAGTGGCAGTGGGCGTATGACCAGCGGTTCAGGGACGCGGGGTTGATGGCGTTGTTGGGGTCTGGGTTTGACCCGGGGGTGAGCTCGGTGTTTTGCACGTATGTGCGGAAGCATTACATCCCGCAGATCAAGCAGATCGACATCATCGATTGCAACGCGGGGAGCAACGGGCATCCGTTCGCGACGAACTTCAACCCGGAGATCAACATCCGCGAGGTGTCGGCGAAGGGGCGGTATTGGGAGGCGGGGAAGGGGTTCGTGGAGACGGAGCCGCTGGCGGTGAGGCAGGCGTTCGAGATGCCGGAGGGGTTGGGGACGTTGAACACGTATCTGATGTACCACGAGGAGTTGGAATCGCTGGCCAGGCATATCCCGGGGTTGGAGCGGGCGCGGTTCTGGATGAGCTTCTCGGACAATTACCTGAAGCATCTGGAGGTGCTGCGGAACGTGGGGATGACGCGGATCGACCCGGTGGTGTACGAGGGGCGCGAGATCGTCCCCATCCAGTTCCTCAAGGCGTTGCTGCCGGATCCGGCGACGTTGGGGCCGGTGACGAAGGGGAAGACGTGCATCGGCTGCCAGGTGCGCGGGCTGGGCTTCGACGGCAAGCCCAAGACGGTCTACATCTACAATATCTGCGACCACCAGGCGTGCTACAAGGAAGTGAAGTCGCAGGCCATCAGCTACACCACCGGCGTGCCCGCGATGGTGGGCGCGAAGATGATGCTCACCGGGAAGTGGCGCGGCAAGGGCGTCTTCAACATGGAGCAGTTCGACCCGGATCCCTTCCTCGAGGATCTCGCGAAGTACGGCCTGCCGTGGAAGGTCATCGAGGGGGAGGTCTTCCACCGTGACTGACGTGACGGCCCGCTTGCTGGAGGCCAAGGCCGCCGCCCGCGCCGTGGGGTTGCTCCCCGACGAGGCCCGGCGTGCCCTGCTCCGCCGCGTCGCGGCAGACCTGCGCGCCCACGCGGCCGACCTGCTGGTGGCCAACGCCGCCGACGTGGCCGCGCTCCCCGAGGGCGACGCCTTTCGCGACCGGCTGTTGCTGACGCCCGCGCGCGTCGAGGCCATGGCCGCCGGCGCCGAGGCCGTCGCGGCCCTGCCGGACAACCTGTGGCGGACGCTCGAGGAGCAGACGGTGCCCAGCGGCCTGCGCCTGCGGCGCGTGCGCGTGCCCTTGGGCGTGGTGGCGTGCATCTACGAGGCGCGCCCCAACGTGACGGTCGACGTGGCGTGCCTCTGCCTGCGCACCGGCAACGCCGCCGTCCTCAAAGGCGGCAAGGAGGCCGCCCGCACCAACGCCGCCCTCGGCGCGCTCCTGGCCGGGGCCCTCCGCGCGGAGGGGGTGGACGAGCACGCCGTTGCCCTCCTGCCGCCGACGCACGAGGCCGCCGAGGCCCTCATGGCCGCGGAGGGGCTGGTGGACGTGCTCATCCCGCGCGGGTCGGCCCGGCTCATCCGCGCCGTCCGCGAGCACGCGCGGGTGCCGGTCATCGAGACGGGCGCGGGGGTCTGCCATCTGTATGTGCATGAGGACGCGGACGTGGCGCTGGCGGCGCGGGTCATCGAGAACGCCAAGACGCGGCGCGTCTCGGTCTGCAACGCGCTTGACTGCCTGCTGGTGCACCGCGCGCTGGCCGGGCGGCTCGACGAATTGCTCGCGCCGTGCCGCGCCAAGGGCGTGCGCGTCCATGAGGCGCCGGAGGCGTGGGGGCGCGAGTGGCTTTCCCTGGATCTTTCGGTGCGCGTGGTGGAGGGGCTGGACGCGGCGCTCGCGCACATCGCCCATTACGGCTCGGGCCACAGCGAGGCCATCGTGACGCAGGGCGAGGCCGCCGCCGAGCGCTTCCGGCGCGAGGTCGACGCCGCGTGCGTCTACGTGAACACGCCCACCTCGTTCACCGACGGCGGCGAGTTCGGCCTGGGCGCGGAGGTGGGCATCTCCACGCAGAAGCTCCACGCCCGCGGCCCGATGGGGCTGGACGCGCTCACCACCTACAAGTGGCTCATCGACAGCCAGGGGGCGCTCCGCCCATGACCAAGGCCGCGCTCCGCGCCGAGATGCGCCGCCGCCGCGCGGGTTGCCGGTGCGGGCGCGCGCGCTTTTTCCCGGAGGCGCTGGCCCGGGAGCTGGCCGCCCTGCCGGGCGGGTGGGTCGCGGCGTATGTCCCGATCGGCACGGAGTTTTCGCCGGCGGCGCACGAGGCGCTCTTCCGCGCGGTCGGCAAGGCGTTGTGCGTGCCCGCCTTTCGGGAGGGGGAGGGCTATTCTTGGGCGCGTCTGCGCGGCGATCTCGTGCCCGGGCCGATGCGGGTGCCGCAGCCGCGCGTGCCGGAGCCCGTCGCGCCGGGGGAGGTGGCGGCGGTTTTCGTGCCGGGGCTGGCCTTCGACGCCGCCGGGGGGCGCTTGGGGTACGGCAAGGGGATTTACGACCGCCTGCTGGGGGCCTTGCCGCGGGGATGCCGCAAGATCGGGCTCTGCTTCGAGGCGCAGCTGGCGCCGGCGGTGCCGACGGAGCCGCACGACATTCCCATGGATTTCCTGCTCACCGAAAACCGTCTCATCGTCTGCCAAGGAGGTTTTGCCCATGAAGCTTGAGATCGCCATCGTCGGGGCCGGCCACGCCGGCGTCGAGGCCGCCTTCGCCCTCGCCGCGCAGGGCGCCCGCGTCACCCTCTTCTCCGACGAGCCGTGCCTGCCCTACTTCCGGCCCCGCCTCATCGCCGTGGCCTTTGGGCAGGCCGAGCCCGGCGCCATCGCCATCAAGCCGCAGAAGGCTTACGACGAGGTGGGCATCGAACTGCGCCGCGAGGCCGCCACGGCGGTCGATGTCCAGGCCCGCACGGTGAACGGGCGGGCCTTTGAGGGGGTGATCCTGGCCACCGGCTCGCGCGCCTTCGTGCCGCCGTTCCGGGGCGAGCGCGGGCGCGCCCGGCCGCTCTGGACGCTGGCCGACGCGGAGGCCCTGCGCGGGCTTTGCGCGCCCGGCAAGGCGCTCACCGTCATCGGCGGCGGCGTGCTGGGGCTCGAGGCCGCGCTCCGCGCCGCCGAGGCGGGGCTGCGCGTGACGCTCGTCGAGGCCGCGCCCGCGTTGCTTGGCGGGTGCCTGGGCGGGGACGAGGGCGCGCTGCGCGGGGCGCTCGAGGCCAAGGGGATCGCCCTGCGCGTGGGCGTTGGCGTGGCGGCGGTCGAGGCGGGCGCTGTGGCGCTGGAGGATGGCAGCGTTGTCGCCGACGACGTGCTTTTGTGCTCCGCCGGGGCGCGGCCAAACGGCGCGTTGGCGGGGGCGGAGGGGTTCATCCGGACGCGGCCCGACCTGTCGCTCGCGCCGGGGGTTTACGCGGCGGGCGACCCGGCCCAGCCGACGGCGGAGCGGCCTGTCTGCCAGGTGCGCCGCGCCCAGCTGATGGGGCAGCTGGCGGCGCGGAACCTGTTGGCCGGGCTGGCCGGGCGGCCCACGGAGGCGTGGGCGGAGCCGGCGTTGCCGCTGAACCTCATCGCGCCGGGGGCCTCGGTCTTTGTCCGCGGGGAGGTGCGGGGCGAGGGGCTGGAGGCGCGGGCGTTGGGGGGCGAGGGGGCGTGCGAGGCGCGGACGGTCTTTTGCCGGGCGGGGCGGCCGGTGGGGCTGCGGTGGGTGAACACGCGCAAGGAGTTGGCGGAGTGGGAGAAGCGGTTGGCGTGAGCGCGACGTTTTCCATCCTTTTTTTGGGGACGGGGACGTCGACGGGGGTGCCGTTGATCTGGTGCGGGTGCGAGGTGTGCCGGAGCGCCGACCCGCGGGATGGGCGGTGGCGTTCGGCGGCGCTTGTCTCGTTGGGCGACCGGGCGCTGTTGCTTGACGCGGGGCCGGATTTCCGGGCGCAGTGCCTGCGGTGGGGGGTGGCGCGGGTGGACGCGGCGTTCATCACGCATCTGCACGCCGACCATGTCTTTGGGTTCGACGACATCCGGCGGTTCAACACGATGCAGGGCAACGCGGTCATCCCGTGTTACGCGGGGCCGGAGACCCTCGCGGGGATGCGGCGCGTCTTCCCTTACATTTCCCGGCGGCGCGATGCGCAGGGGTTGTATCGGCCGCTCATCGACTTCGTGGCGGTGGGGGGTGCGTTCGAGGCGTTGGGGGCGCGGCTGACGCCGTTGCCGGTGGTCCACGGGGACGTGGAGACCAACGGGGTGCGGATCGACTTCGGGGGGCGTTCGCTGGCGTATCTGCCGGACGTGCACGAGATCCCGGAGGGGACGCTCGCGTTGATGGGGGGCTTGGATTTGCTGGTGCTGAACCTGCTGCGGCCGCGCGAGCACCCGACGCATCTGTCGTTCGCGCGGGCGGTGGCCTACGCGCGGGCCGTCGGGGCGCGGCGGACGCGCTTCACGCATCTGTCGCACGACGTGACGCACGCGCGGCTGGAGGCCTTGCTGGCGGCGGAGGAGGCTTCGTTCGCGCCGGCCTACGACGGGCTGCGCGTGGATTTGGTAAAATAAACATTCATTTGCTGAAAGGACTTTGAGATGTTTGAGTTGGACCATGGGCTGTTGGGGCGCTCGTTGCTGAACATCCGCTCGTTGTCGGACGCGGAGCTGGCGTACATGGTGGAGCTGGCGATCGCGCTGAAGGCGCGGCGGAAGGCGGGGGTGCGCGGCGACCTGCTGCGGCGGATGAACATCGCCCTCATCTTTGAGAAGAGCTCGACGCGGACGCGGAACTCGGCGGCCATCGCGGTGCGCGACGAGGGGGGCAACGCGGAGTTCCTCACGGGCCACGACACGCATTTCGGCGTGAAGGAATCGGTGGCGGATTCGGCGCGGGTGCTGGGGCGGCTTTTCGACGGCATCCTCTTCCGCGGCTTCAGCCAGGGCACGGTGGAGACGCTGGCCAGGATGTCCGGCGTGCCGGTGTGGAACGGCCTGACCGACGAGAGCCACCCCACGCAGTTCCTGGCCGACATGATGACCATGCGCGAGGCCTTCGGGGACGTGCGGGGGCGGACGATGGCCTATGTGGGCGACGGCCGCAACAACGTGGCCAACAGCCTGATGATGGGCTGCGCCAAGGCGGGCATCAACTTCGTGAACGTGACGCCGCGCGCGCTCTTCCCCGCCGACGATTTGGTCGAGGCCGCGCGCGCCATCGCCGCCAAGAACGGCTGCACGGTGCGCGTGGAGACCGACCCCACGGCCGGCGTGAAGGGCGCGAACGTCCTTTACACCGACGTCTGGGTGAGCATGGGCGAGGAGGACAAGAAGGCCGAGCGCCTGGCGCTCCTGCGGCCCTATCAGGTGAACGCGGCGCTCTGCGAGGCGACGGGCAACCTGGGCGGGGAGCTCATCTTCCTGCACTGCCTGCCGGCCTTCCATGACCACGAGACGGAGGTCTCGCGCGAGACGGGCGCGCTGGAGGTGACCGACGAGGTCTTCGAGGCGCCCTTCTCCAAGGTCTTCGACGAGGCGGAGAACCGGATGCACACCATCAAGGCCCTCTACGTCTCGGCGCTCTGCCGCGAGCCGGGCTTCTAAGGGGAGGGGCCGGGCCATGCAGCAAGACATCACCACGCTCTCCTGGGAGGCCTTCGAGGCCCTCCCCCTGCGCGAGAAGGCGCCTTACCTGATGCAGGACGACGGGATGCCCTTCCACACCCTCTTCGCCCAGCAGTTCAGCCGCGCGCTCCTCGAACGCCTCTGCACGCTGGCCACGCAGATCCGGCGCGTCGCCAAGCGCCGCGAGGGCGCGCTCTTCCTGGCCTCGCTGCTCAGCCACAAGCGCGCGATGCTCTACTTCTCGCAGCCCAGCAGCCGCACCTTCCTCTCGCACCTCTCGGCGTGCGAGATCCTGGGGATGCGCACCGGCTCGGTGCGCGACGCGGCCACCAGCAGCGAGCTCAAGGGCGAGAGCAAGGAAGACTCCGTGCGCACCTTCTCCTCCTACTTCGACCTGGTCATCATGCGCTCGCCCTCGCGCGGCCTGGCCGAGCGCATGGCCTGGGTGCTGGGCAACTCCGAGCGCAACATCCCCATCATCAACGCCGGCTCCGGCAAAGACCAGCACCCCACCCAGGCGCTGCTCGACGTCTACACCCTCTTCCGCTCCTTCGAGTGCCAGGGCGGCATCGACGGCAAGACGGTGGTCTTCGTGGGCGATCTCCTGCGCGGGCGCACCGTCCGCTCCCTCTCCTACCTCCTCACCCGCTTCGAGGGCGTGCGCCAGGTCTTCGTCGCCCCGCAGGAGCTGCAGATCAAGGACGACATCCTCGAGATGCTCCGCAACCGCGGCATCGCCTACGAGGTCTCGCACGACCTGCGCCGCTGGCTCCCCGAGGCCGACGCCCTCTACATGACGCGCATCCAGGACGAGTGGGACACCGCCAGCGGCGAGAGCGCCCGCATCGACACCTCCGCCTTCAAGCTCGGCCGCGCCGAGGCCGGGCTCATGAAGCCCACCGCCGCCATCCTCCACCCTCTCCCCCGCCGCGACGAGATCGCCACCGACCTCGACAACGACCCGCGCGCCAAATACTGGCGCCAGATGCGCAACGGCATGTGGATCCGCGCCGCCCTCATCGCCGCCACCTTCGGCCAGGAACAGGCCATCGCCGACTACTACGCCGCGCACCCCAAACCGTGACGTGGAAGTTTGGATGTTTGGAGGCTTGGAAGTTTGGTCGCAAGCCTCCAAGCAACCAAGCCTCCAAGCTTCCCATGGACAAGACCCTCTTCACCTACACCCTGACGCCCGAGCAAGGGCAGGCCCTCGAGCGGGCCACCGCCGGCATGGGCGCCCTTCGGCGCGTCCAGGCCCCCTACACCACGCTCGCGCTCAAGGGCCCCAAGCTCACCGTCATGCTCTACACCTCCGGCAAGCTCGTGGTGCAGGGCAAGGAGGCGCAGGACTTCGTCCTCTTCACCCTCGAGCCCCTCGTCCTCAAGCAGGCCGCCCTCGGCTACGAGGAGACCCTCGACCCCACGCTCTACGCCCCCCACATGGGCACCGACGAAAGCGGCAAGGGCGACATCTTCGGGCCCCTCGTCACCTGCGCGGCCTTCATCGACGAAACCACCGGCAAAGCCCTCGCCGACCTGGGCGTGCGCGACTCCAAGACCATCGCCGACGGCCAGATCCAAAAGCTCGCCGCCCAGATCCGCAGGCTCCTGGGCCGCCAAAACGTCGCCTTCGTCCTCCTGCGCCCCCCCACCTACAACCGCCTCTACGCCAAGATCCCCAACGTCAACCGCCTCCTGGCCTGGTGCCACGCGCGCGCCATCGAAAGCCTCGCCGAGCAGCGCCCCGACTGCACCCGCGCCGTCGTCGACCAATTCGCCCGCACCGAGGCCACCGTCGCCCGCGCCCTCATGGCGCGCGGCCGTAAACTCAAGGTCGAGCAGATGCACAAGGCCGAGCGCGACATCGCCGTCGCCGCCGCCTCCGTCCTTGCCCGAGACCTCTTCGTCTCCGAGATGCGCCGCCTGGCCCAGGAGGCCGGCCTGGAGCTGCCCAAAGGCGCCGGCCCCGCCGTGCCCAAGACCCTCCGCGCCCTCATCGCGCAAAAGGGCCCAGACTGCCTCCCGGCCTTCGCCAAATGCCACTTCAAGACCGTCCACGAGGCCCTCGCCGCCACCGGCCATGGCGACGCGCTGCCCCTGCCAGAGGAGGCCGACTGATGGACAAGACCATCTCCAGGCGCGCCGAGCCGCTCGTCGGCGAATACTTCCCCCAAGGCGACAAATCCCTCTCCCACCGCGCCCTCCTTTTCGCCGCGCTGGCCGAGGGCACCAGCGTCATCCGCCGCTTCCTCGTCGGCGGCGTCACCCGCGCCATGCTCCGCTGCCTGCGCCAGTTGGGCGTCGACTGGACGCTCGACGAGGACGCGCACGTCCTCACCGTCCGCGGGCGCGGCCTGCACGGCTTCCGCCCGCCGGGGGCGCCCTTGGACTGCGGCAACTCCGCCACCACCCTCCGCCTCCTGGCGGGCGCCGTCGCCGCCGCGGGCGTCCCCTGCACGCTCACCGGCAGCGCGGGGCTCTGCCGCCGCCCCATGGGCCGCATCGTCGAGCCGCTGCGCCTGATGGGCGCGGACGTCTCCGCCGCCGCGGGCGACCGTGCGCCGCTCGTCTTCCGCCCCGCGCCGCTCCACGCCGTCGCCTACGCCCTCCCCGTCGCCTCGGCGCAGGTCAAGAGCTGCCTCCTGCTGGCCGCGCTCGCGGCGGACGGCCCCACGGCCCTCACCGAGCCCGGCCCCAGCCGCGACCACACCGAGCGGATGCTCGCGGCCATGGGCGCGGCCGTCAGGCCCCTCGGGGCGCCGGCGCACGGCGCCGTGGCCCTGCCGCTGGCCGCGCCCCTCAGGCCGCTGGACCTGGAGCTGCCCGGGGACATCTCCTCGGCGGCGTTCCTCATCGTGGCGGCGACCCTCCTGCCGGGGAGCGACCTCACCCTGCGGCGCATCGGCGTGAACCCCACGCGCACCGGCATCCTCGACGCCCTGCGGGCGATGGGCGCGGACATCGCGCTGCTCAACGAGGAGACCCTCGCGGGCGAGCCCGTCGCCGACATCCGCGTGCGCCACGCCGCGCTCCGCGGCACCGTCGTCTCGGGCGACCTGGTGGTGCGGATGATCGATGAGTTCCCGGCCTTCATGGTCGCGGCGGCCTGCGCCAAGGGCGTGACCACCGTGCGCGAGGCCGCCGAGCTGCGCACCAAGGAATCGGACCGTATCGCGGGGATGGCCGCCAACCTCGCGGCCGTGGGCGTGGAGATCGAGGAGGAGCCCGACGGCTTCGACATCTTCGGCGGTGCCATCCCCGGCGGGGCGGCGGTGGACGCGCACGGGGACCACCGCGTGGCGATGTCGCTGGCGCTGGCCGCGCTCGTGGCGGAGCGGCCCATCACCATCGCCGGGTTTGACATCCTCGCCGAGTCCTTCCCGGATTTCCCGGCCGTCCTCGGGCTCTGAGCGCCTCGCGGGGCGGGCCCGGATGTGGTAGAATAGGGGCGATTTCTTTCGCAAGGAGCCGAGTATGGGCGGATTTTTTGGCGTGGTGGCGGAGTCCGGATGCGTCCCGGACGTGTATTTCGGGACGGATTACCATTCGCACATGGGCACGGTGCGCGGCGGCATGGTGGTCTACGCCGGCAACGCCTTCCACCGCTCCATCCACAACATCCAGAACGCGCAGTTCCGCGCGCAGTTCGAGCGGGCGGCCAAGCGCTTCGCGGGGCTGAACCCGAACTACGGCCTCGGCGTCATCAGCGACCAGGACGACCAGCCCATCCTCGTGCGCTCGCACCTGGGGATGTACGCGCTGGCCTTCGTGGGGCTGGTGACGAACCTCCAGGAGATCGCCGAGGAGCTGGTGCGCGACCGCACGGCCCACTTCTGCGAGCTGGGCAAGGACAGCACGCTCAACACCCTCGAGGTGCTGGCGATGCTCATCAACGCGCGCGATTCCTTCGAGGAGGGCCTGGCCTACGCCCAGAGCCGCGTGGAGGGCTCCTGCTCGCTCCTGCTCCTCTCCGAGCGCGGCGTGCTCTACGCGGCGCGCGACCCCTTCGGGCGCACCCCCGTGGTGCTGGGCGAGAAGGAGGGCGGCGGCCTGGCCGTGACGATGGAGACGGCCGCCTTCCCGAACCTGGGCTACCGCCGCGTGCGCGACCTGAAGGCCGGCGAGATCGCCGCGCTCTCCCTCGAGGGCGTGCGCACGGTGCGCGAGGGGCGCGACGAATCGGCCATCTGCGCCTTCCTCTACGTCTACTACGGCTATCCCGCGAGCACCTACGAGGGCGTGGGCGTGGAGCGCACGCGCTACCGCAGCGGCGCGTTCCTCTCCCAGCAGGCCCCCGTCGAGGCCGACCACGTGGCCGGCATCCCCGACTCGGGCGTGGCGCACGCGCTAGGCTACGCCTTCAAGAGCGGCATCCGCTACGCCCGGCCCTTCGTGAAGTACACGCCCACGTGGCCGCGCAGCTTCATGCCGCCGGATCAGAGCCTCCGCCAGAAGATCGCCAACATGAAGCTCCTGCCCGTGCCCGAGCTCATCGAGGGCAAGCGCCTCATCTTCTGCGACGACTCCATCGTCCGCGGCACCCAGCTGCGCAACCAGGTGGGGCGCCTCTTCGGCGCCGGCGCCAAGGAGATCCACGTGCGCATCGCCTGCCCGCCGCTCCTCTACAAGTGCAAGTTCCTCACCTTCTCGCGCACCGAGAGCGTGATGGACCTCATCACCCGCCGCGTCATCCTCGAGCTCGACGGCCCCGACGCCGACGTCCGCGCCTACCGCGACCCCGACGGCGCGCCCTATCGGCGCATGGTCGAGGAGATCCGCCGCCGCCTGGGCATGACCAGCCTGGCCTTCCAGCGCGTGGGCGACGTGGAGAAGGCCATCGGCATCGGCCCGAAAATCTGCACCTATTGCTGGACGGGCGAGGACCCCTCGCTCGCCGGGCGCGGCGGCTGCAAGGGGAACTGCGCCTGCTGCGGCGACAAGTGCGCGATGGGGAAGTGACGTGGCGCGCAGCCGGGTGAGGCTCATCGAGCGGCTGGAGAGCTACGTCGTCCCGCTCATCCAGCAGGAGGGCGCCGACCGCAAGGCCGCCGGCTTCTGGCCCAAGGCCCTGCTGGCCTTCCTCAAGGGCGTCTCCAAGCTCTACGGCGCCGTCGTCTGGCTGCGGATGTGGTTCTTCCGCATCGGCGTGCTCCGGCGCTGGCCGCTGGGCTGCCAGGTCATCAGCGTGGGCAACGTCACCGTCGGCGGCACGGGCAAGACCCCCGTGGTGGAAATCTTCGCCCGCGAGCTCACGCGCCAGGGCCGCAAGGTGGCCATCCTCTCGCGCGGCTACCGGCGCAAGGAGAAGCCCTTCCTCCAGCGCCTCTTCAGCGACACCATCGACCCGCCGCTCGTCGTCAGCGACGGCCGCCGCGTGCTCCTCGATTCCGAGACCGGCGGCGACGAGCCCTACATGCTGGCCACGAACCTCCCCGGCGTCGTCGTCCTCGTCGACCGCAACCGCGTGAAGTCCGGCCGCTACGCCATCCGCAAGTTCGGCTGCGACACCCTCGTCCTCGACGACGGCTTCCAATACCAGCGCCTCAAGCACTCCCACGACATCGTCCTGGTGGACAAGACCAACCCCTTCGGCAACGGCAACCTCCTCCCCCGCGGCGTCCTGCGCGAGGGCGTCCAGAACCTCCGCCGTGCCGACTTCATCTTCATCACCAAGAGCGACGGCCGCTCCGACGCCCTCCGCGCCCGCATCCACAAGCTCAACAACCACGCCGAGATCATCGAGTGCCGCCACGCCCCCAAGCGCCTCAAGAACGTCTACGGCAAGACCAACCGCGACCTCGCCTGGCTCGCGGGCAAGAAGATCCTGGCCCTCTCGGGCATCGCCGTGCCGCAGAGCTTCGAGGCCTTTCTGCGCGGCTACGGCGCCGAGCTCCTCGAGTGCGTCCGCTACGCCGACCACCATCGCTACGCCACCCAGGAGATCATCAACGTCATCAACCGCGCCGCCGACCTCGGCTGCGACGCCGTCGTCACCACCGAGAAGGACGCCGTCCGCTTCCCCCGCCTCACCAACGTCGCCGTCCCGGTCTACTACCTGCGCATCGAGATCGAGATCCTCAAGGGCGCCGAGAACTTCCACGACGCCGTCGCCCACATCTGCTTCAAGCCCTTCAAGAGGCACCCCGATGCCGACCGCTGACGCGCCGGCGCGGCGAGGGAGGGGCGCGGCGTGAGCGTGCTCGGCAAGGTGGGCGTGGTCAGCGCCATGACCGCCGTCAGCCGCGTCTTCGGCCTGGCGCGCGAGATCGTCATGGCGCACTTCTTCGGCACCAGCGCCATCCAGAGCGCCTTCGTCATCGCCTTCCGCATCCCCAACCTCTTCCGCCGCCTCTTCGGCGAGGGCGCGCTGGGCGCGGCCTTCATCCCCGTCTTCGCCGAGATCGAGCGCACCGAGGGCCGCGCCCGCGCCCAGCTCTTCCTGGCGCGCATCCTGGGGCTGCTCGTCTGCGCGCTGGGGCTGCTCGTGGGGCTGGGCGTGGCCCTCACCTACGCCGTGCAGGCGCTCTGCGAGCCCGGCGGCCGGTGGGACGTGGCCATGCCGCTGACGCGCATCATGCTGCCCTACGCGCCGCTCATCTGCGTGGCGGCGATCGTCTCGGCGGCGCTCAACGTGCGCGACCGCTTCGCCGTCCCCTCCCTCACCCCCGTCATCCTCAACGTCTGCTGGCTGGCCGCCCTCCTGCTCGTCTGCCCCTGGCTCCCGGCCGAGGGCTACTGGCGCATCGGCGCGGTCTGCTGGGGCATCCTCCTGGCCGGCGCGGCGCAGATCGCCTTCCAGCTGCCCGAGCTCCGGCGCGTGGGCTACCGCCTGCGCTTCCGCTTCTCGGGGTGGCGCGCCTCGCCCTACGTCCGCCAAGTGCTCCTCCAGATGGGCCCGGCCTCGCTGGGCATCGCCCTGGCGCAGGTGAACATCTGCGTGGACGGCTGGCTGGCCTACTACGGCGCCGCCTGGGCCCCCTCCGCCCTGGAATACGCCGACCGCATCGTCTACCTGCCCCTGGGGCTCTTCGGCACCGCCTTCGCCACCGTGCTCCTGCCCACCTTCTCGCGCCAGGCCGCGTCGGCGGACGCCGCCGCCCTCGTTTCCACGCTCGAGCGGGCCATGCGCAACCTCTTCGTCCTCATGGCCCCGATGGCCCTGGGGCTGATGGCCCTGGCCGGCCCCGTCGTCGCCCTCCTCTACGAGCGCGGCGCCTTCGACGCGCAATCCACCCTCTGGACGGCCCGCGCCGTCGCGGCCTACGCCTTGGGGCTCATCGCCTTCTCCTCGGCCAAGACGGTCATCCCCGTCTTCTACGCGCACAAGGATCTCAAGACCCCCGTCACCGTCGCGGCCTGGTGCGTGCTGGGGAACTTCGCGCTGAACCTCGCCTCCGTCCTCCTCCTCCCCGAGGGGTGGCGGCACGTGGGCATCGCCGCGAGCACCGTCCTCAACTCCTTCGCCAACACGGCCATCCTGCTGGCCATTCTGTGGCGGCGCGGCCTGCGGCCGGACTTGTGGGGGTTGGGGCGCTCGGCCCTGCGCGCGCTCTTGGCGGCGGCGGCCATGGGCGCGGCGGTGTGGGCGCTCCACGGGTGGCTGGCCGGGCGCGGACTGCCCGTCTGGCTGACGGTGCCGGCGGCCATCGCCTTCGGCGGGGCGCTCTACCTGCCCCTGGCCAGGCTGCTCGTTCCCGCGGAACTGCGCGAGCTGCTGGCGGATCTGCCCTTCCTTCGGCGTCGGCGCGCCTGAGGGCCCGGGGCGGAGGCCCCGTGAGAAACGCCGTTGCTTGCATCGAATCGGCCCACCCCGTCGGCCCCTTTCCCGGGGTGCTCCCGATTTGCGCGGGCGGGGGGAAAGGGGTACAATAGGGGGCGTGTTGGAAACCCGTTTCGGAGAACGCACATGAAGAAGCTCGAAGGTCTGATCGCCGCCCCCCACACGCCGTTCAACGCGGATGGTTCCGTGAACCTGGATCTCATCCCCCGGCAGGTGGAGACGCTGCTGAAGCAGAAGGTGATCGGCGCGTATGTCTGCGGCACCACCGGCGAGGGCATCTGCTGCTCGGTGGAGGAGCGCAAGCAGGTGATGAAGGCGTGGGTGGAGGCCGCGCAGGGCCGCCTCTTCCTCATCGCGCACGTGGGCGCGCTCTCCATCGCCGACGCGCGGGAGCTGGCGGCCTACGCGCAGGAGATCGGCGTGGGCGCCACCTCGATCGTGCCGCCGAACTTTTTCCGCCCCGGCTCCATCGAGGCGCTCATCGACTACATCAACGCGGTGCTCGTGGCCGCGCCGAACCTGCCGTTCTACTATTACCACACCTCGATGAGCGGCGTGAACTTCGACATGGAGCAGTTCCTCGTCAAGGCCGACGGCAAGATCCCCCAGCTCGCCGGCATCAAGTTCAACTACCCCGACCTCTATATGTTCCAGCGCTGCCTGCGCGCCTGCGGCGGGAAGTACGACATCACCTGGGGCATCGACGAGTGGTTCGCCGGCGCGCTCGCCTGCGGCGCGAAATCCGCCATCGGCTCGACGTACAACTACGCCGCGCCGCTCTACTACGCCATCTGGGAGGCCTACCGCCAGGGCGACCAGGCGGCCATCGCCCGCGGCATGGGCAAGGTCTGCCGCATCGTCGACCTCCTCGTCAAATACGGCGGCGTCGTCGGCGGCAAGGCCATGATGGCCATCCACGGGCTCGACATGCCCACCGTCCGCCCGCCCCTCACCAACCTCACCCCCGAGCAGCGCAAGGACTGCGCCGACACCGTCGCGGCCATCCTCGCCGAGTGAAGGAGGCCCCCATGCTCAGCACCGAACGCCTGCAACAGCTCGAGGCCACCTACCACGACGGCCTGCTCTGCGACACCGTCCCCTTCTGGATGGAGCACGGGTGGGACAGGGAATACGGCGGGATCATGACCGGCGTCGACCGCCAGGGCCGCCGCATCGACGACGACAAGGGCGTCTGGCAGCAGGGCCGCTTCGCCTGGATGCTCGGCTTCCTCTGCAACCACGTCGAGCGCCGGCCCGACTGGGAGGCCGCCGCCAAGGGCACGCTCGAGTTCCTGCGCAAGTATTGCTACGACCCGGCCGACGGGCGCATGTACTTCCACATGACGCGCCGCGGCGAGCCCATCCGCAAGCGCCGCTACGCCTTCTCCGAGAGCTTCGCCTCCATCGCCTACGGCGAGTATGCCCGCCTCACCGGCTCCGACGAATACGCCGACCTGGCCCGCCGGACCTACAAGCTCTACGGCGACCACGTCGACACGCCCCCCAAGTTCACCGGCGTGCGCCCCACCCGCGGCCTAGGCCACCCCATGATCAACATCTCCACCTGCCAGCGCCTCCGCGAGAGCATCGGCTACGAGGAGGCCGAGGCGCGCATCGACCAGGCCATCGCCGACATCGTCCGCTACCACCTCAAGCCCGACATCCGCTGCGTCATGGAGACCGTCTCGCCCGAAGGGCAGATCATCGACCACATCGACGAGCGCACCCTCAACCCCGGCCACGCCATCGAGGGCGCCTGGTTCATCATGAAGGAAGGCAAGCGCCGCGGCCGCCTGGATTACCTCAACATCGGCCTGGACATGCTCGACTGGTCCTGGGAGCGCGGCTGGGACAAGGAGTACGGCGGCATCCTCTACTACCGCGACGTCTACAACCGCCCCGTCAGCGAATACTGGCAGGACATGAAGTTCTGGTGGCCCCACAACGAAGTCTGCATCGCCACCCTCCTGGCCTATCAGGTCACCGGCTCCGAGAAGTACGCCAAATGGCACACCCTCGCCCACGACTGGACCCACGCCCACTTCCCCGACAAGGAATACGGCGACTGGTTCGGCTACCTCGCCCGCGACGGCCGCGTCTGCTCCGACATCAAAGGCAACCTCTTCAAAGGCTGCTTCCACGTGCCGCGCATGCAGTACGAATGCTGGCAGATCTGCCGCGAGCTCCTCAACGACGGCCCCCTCAACCTCGTCAGCCGCGACTGACGGGACGCTTGGAAGGTTGGACGTTTGGAGGCTTGGAAGGTTGGCCCCCGCCACTCGGGGGCGGACTTCTAGACGCCCGCCGAGGCGCGCCAAGCCTCCACGCTTCTAAACCGCCACACTCCCGGATGCCCCGCCATGCTCAACGACCTCATCGCCCTCTTCATGCCCCCGGCGCTCTTCTGGGAGCTCTTCTGGTACCTCTTCGCCGGGGTCTGCTCCACCGCCGTCAGCTTCGTGGGCTACTCCGTGCTCTTCCGCAAATGCGGCCTTGGGAACGTCCCCAGCAAATGCGTCAGCTGGTTCGCCGCCGCCACCGTCGCCTTCCTGCTCATGCGCTGGCTGGCCTTCGCCGGCACCGAGACGGGCTTCTGGGAATCGGCCTGGAGGATGTACGCCAGCCGCGTCGCCACCGCCGTCCTCACCGTCGCGCTCATGTGGTGGCTCATCGACAAATGGCTGCGCTGGGATCTGCGCGACAAGGCCCGCGTCAAAGCCGAGTACGGCTGGTGGCCCGAGACCATCAACCTCGCCGTCACCCTCCTCGAGATCGCCCTCAACTACCTCATCGCCAAGTTCTGGGTCTTCTGACGCGCCGCGCGAAGGCCCGCCCCCGGCAAACGGACGCCCCCGCCGAGACCGTCTCGGCAGGGGCGTTTTTTTGTCCTCCCCGCGGGGTGGGGGAGAGTCGGGCTCAGTCGCGGTTGCGCCGGGCCTCCTTTTGGGCCTTCTCGCGGGCCTTCTCGGCTTCCTTGGCGGCCTTTTTGAGGTCTTTGAGCTGGGCGTCGAGCTCGTTGAGCTTGCCCTGGATGGCCTCGTCGGAGTAGCCCAGGGCGTTGAGGTGGGCCACGGCCATGCGGCCGAAGGCGGAGCGGGTGGCGCGGTATTTGCGCAGGGCGCGGAGCTTGGCCTGGAGGTATTGGGCCTTGGAGACGGCGTAGTCCTCGTTGCTCTCGCCCTCCCCGCGGTCGGGGTTGGCCTTGAGGATGTCGTCGTAGACGCCGTGGATGGCGCGGAGCTCGGAATCGCGCAGCATCTTGACGGCGACGGAGCCGGCGGGGGTGCGCTGGAGGGAGGGGTAGTTGACGGTAAGGAGCTTCTCCCAGTCGCGCGTGGAATAGAGGTCGAGGGGGCGGCTTTCCTTCTGGATGGCGTTGAGCTCGGCCAGGTAGGCGGCGGCGTTGGCGTTGATGGCGTCGATGGCGGCCTTGGCGGCGGCGCCGCGCTCGCCGGCCATCTCGCCGTGGCGGGCGTAGTTCTCGCGGAGGCGTTCGTAGTTGCAGGTGGCGTCGTCGATGCGGTTGAGCTCGGGCAGGAGGGGGGCGAGGGTGCCCTCGCCGGCCTGGGCGGCGAGGATGGAGCCGGCGGTGTCGCGCTTGGCGGCGGGGGCGTCGTCCTCCTCCTTGTCCTTCGTGGTGCGGCCGGCGCGGCGGTCGCGCTGTTCCTGGGCGCGGCGTTTCCTGGCCTCGTCGCGGGCTTTTCGGCGGGCGGCGATTTCCTCGTGGAGCTTTTCCTGCTGGGCGGCGAGGGTGGCGGCGGAGTAGGGCTCCATGGCGGCGGCGAGCGCGGCGGCCTCGGCGGCGATGGAGGCGTTGGGGCTTTTGGCCATTTCGGTGAGGGCCTTGGCGAAGGCGTCGGCCTGGCGGCCGGTGTCGCCGCGGCCGACCTCGCCGTGGTTGGCCTTGTGGAGGAACTCGCGGGCGCGGGCGAGTTGGCGGATGGCGGGGGTGTTGCGCAGGGCGTTGCGGGCGGCGGCGTAGCGGGCTCCCTGGGAGGGGGCGGTCTTCATGAGCACCTCGATGCGCGTGAGGGCGCGCGAGGGGGCGGCCTTGAGGTCGGCGTCGATGTCGGCGGCCATGGCCTGGAGGTGGGCCTCGACGGCCGCGAGCATCCGGCGGGCCTCCTCGGCCTTCTCGCCGGAGCCGTTGGCGGCGGCGCGGAGCTGCTTGAGGGGCTGCTCGATGTTCTTGCCCTCGACGAAGCGCTTGGAGAGGGTCTCCATCTTCTGGGTCTTGAAGGTGATGATGCGCCCGGGGATGTAGTCGGGGGTCTCGGCGAGGACGGCGGTGAGGCGGTCGCCCTCGGCGAAGGTCTTGACGTCGGAGATCATGCCGCGGTGCTTGCCGGAGGCGTCGTAGTATTGCGAGGGGACGTTGATGGCGTAGACGGGGAAGTAGGGCTTGAGCTCGCGGATGGCGTCGGTGCGGAAGCGACGGAGCTCGGGGTCGGCGGGCTGGGGGTCGACGGCGATGACGAGGAGGCGGCCGTCCTTGACGGCGCCCTTGGAGGCGCGCTGGATGGCGCGGCTTTCCTCGCGCATCTGGTCTTGGGGGCCGCCCTCCTTGTCGTCGTCGCGGTCGTCGCGGCGGTAGGTGTCGTCGTCCTCGTCGTCGCCGCTCTCGGCGGCCTTGAGGCGGTTGTAGCCGGGCTCGACGAAGCGGGAGATGTTCCAGAGGACGACGACGCGCTGGCCGAGGTCCTCGGGGTCGAGGGCGCGGCCGTAGACGTGGTTGGGGCCGGTGAGCGCGTGCTCGAGGGCGGAGAGCTCGAGTTTGCCTTTGTCCTGCGCCGCGAGGGCCAGGGGCAGGCTGAGGGCGAGGGCGAGCAGGGCGCTTCGTTTCATGGCGGGGCTCCTCAGAGGCGCGACCGGAAGTCGCCGTAGCCGAAGCTGCGCACGCAGGTGAGGTCGCCGGGCCCTCGGCGCAGCCAGATGGAGGGCAGGCGGATGCCGTTGAAGGTGTTGGTCTTGACCATCGTGTAGAGGGCCATGTCCTCGAAGACGACGCGGTCTCCGGGCACGAGGGGGCGGTCGAAGGAATAGTCGCCGAAGACGTCGCCGGCCAGGCAGCTGGGGCCGGCCAGGCGCACGGCGTGGGGCTTTTCGCCGGGCCCGCCGGCGCGGAGGGCGGCGGGGCCGGGCGCGGCGGCGCCGTCCCACGCCGGGTCGAGGAAGGCGCGGGGGCGGTAGGGCATCTCGATGACGTCGGGGGTGTGGCAGGCGGCCGAGCCGTCGAGGATGGCGATGGGGCCGTCGTTCTCCACCACGTCCAGGACGGTGCAGACGAAGGTGCCGGCGTTGAGGACGTGGGCCTCGCCGGGCTCGAGGTAGCAGCGGATGTGGGGATGGCGCTCGCGGAAGGCGCGGAGGGTGCGCACCAGCAGGCCGCGGTCGTAGTCGGCGCGGGTGATGTGGTGGCCGCCGCCGAAGTTGAACCAAGAGACGCGCGGGAGGAGGTCGCCGAACTTGTCCTCGATGGCCTCGAGGGTGCGGGCGAAGCAGTCGGCGTTCTGCTCGCAGAGGTTGTGGCAGTGCAGCCCGGTGACGCCCTCGAGGCTCTGCCCGGCGAAGGCGGCGCGGCGGATGCCCAGGCGCGAGTGGGGGGCGCAGGGGTCGTAGAGGGGCACCTGGCCCTCGGAGTGCTCGGGGTTGATGCGCAGGCCGACGGCGACCTGCGCGCCGCGGGGGTGGGCGGCGGCGACGCGCCGCCATTGGGCCAGCTGGGCGAAGGAGTTGAGGGTGACGTGGTTGAGCCCCGCGTCGAGGAGCGCGGCCATCTCGCGCTCGGAGAAGGCCGCGGCGAAGGCGTGGCGCTCGCCGCCGAACTCGCCGCCCAGGATCGTCTCGTGGACGCTGCTGGCGCAGGTGCCCTCGGCGTGGAGGAAGGGGAAGGCCGCGGGCATGGAGAAGGCCTTGAGGGCCAGGAGCAGGTGGGCGCCGGAGGCCTCGGCGACCTCGCGGAGGAGGACGGCGTTGCGGCGGAGGGCCTCGGCGTCGACCACGAAGGCGGGGGTCTCGGGGAGGGCGCTCACAGCCAGGCCCCCAGCGCCCAAATCAGGGCGAGCGCCGCGAAGGCGAGGGCGAAGCGGCGCCAGGAGCGGCGGAGGCGGGCGTCCTGGCCGTCGTCGCGGGCGTCGCGGGTGCCGCCGGCGGCGATGTAGCGGGTGAGGGCGTCGCGCTTGGGGCGGCGGCACAGGAGCGTGGCCCAGAAGGGGGCGCCTTCCTCGACGTCGCGGGTGTCGAGGCGGAAGGCCTCGCTTTGGGGGCGGTGGAAGGAGACGTCCTTTTTGCGGCGGAAGGGGCGCATGGGTCAGGGGATGAGGATGGTCTGGCCGACGCGGAGGCGGCCGTCGGGGCTGAGGGTGGCGCGGTTGGCGTCGCGGATGTCCACCCAGCGGGCGGCGTTGCCGTCGTAGGCCTCGCGGGCGAGGCGCGAGAGGGTGTCTCCGGGGCGGACGAGGTAGCGGTGGCCGGGGATGGGGCTGGCGGCGAGGGGGGGCTCGTCGGCGCGGCCCTCGACGGCCTGGCGGGTGGCGGCGTTCTCGGCGGCCTGGCCGCCGTCGGGCTCCTCGATCATGCGCTGGGCGTCGAGGCGGATGGCCTTGATGAGGGCGGAGGTGTCCTCGGCGGGGGGCTCCTGGGCGGGGGCTTGGGCGGCGGCGCCCTGGGCGGCGTCGAGGCGGGCCTGGGCTTGGGCGGCGGCCTGGGTCTCGGCGGCCTTGAGGGTCTCGACGAGGCGTTGGAGGGCGCGGACGCGGCTTTCGAGGTCGGCGATGGCGTCGTCGCGCTCGCGGAGCTGGGTGCGGAGGTCGGCGGCGGTGGCGTCGAGGGTGCGGATTTGGGCGCGGAGGCCCTCGCGCTCGGCGTCGAGGCCCTGGCGTTCGCGGGCGAGGGCGTCGGCGGCGAGCTGGGTGGTGAGGAGGGTGCGGGCGGCGGCGATGCGGTCGCGCACCATGGCGGCCTTCTCGGATTTGGGCTGGAGGTCGAGGTACCAGCGGTAGTGGTGGATGGCCTCGGCGTAGTCCTTGCGGGCGTCGTGCTGGAGGATGGCGAGGTTGAGGTGGGCGGCGGCGTTGGCGCCGTCTTGGGTGAGGAGGCGGCGGTAGAGGGCCTCGGCGCCGGCGTCGTCGCCGCGGTCGGCGGCGGCGAGGGCCTCGGCGAAGAGGGCGTTGGCGCGGTCGGCGCGCTCGCGCTCGGCGACGGCGTCGTCGCCGCAGCCGGCGAGGGCGAGGGCGGCGAGGGCCGCCAGCAGGGAAAGGCGTTTGGTCATAGGTGCGCGTCCTCCGTGTGGGTGTGCGGGGCAATTATAGCATATGCGCGGCGTTTGCGCGGGGGTCTGGGTTTTGTTATTCTGAAGGAGATGATGAACGTTTTTCGGGAGAGCCTGGCGTGACGACGAACGACGAGTATGCGTTGCAGATCCTTCAGGAGACGGGGCGCCTGGGCGCGGCCCAGGTGGCCGAGGCCGTGGAGGCCAAGCGCGCGGAGGGGCAGACGCCGCTGGATTGGCTGGTGGCGCGGGGGGACGTCTCGGAGGAGGACGTGCTCGGGACGCTGGCCGAGCAGTTCGGGATGCCCTTCGCCTCGATCGAGGGCGACGACGTGGACGCGGCGGCGGTGGCGCTGCTGGACGCGGAGACGGCGCGCAAGTACAACGCCGTGCCCCTGCAGGCGGACGAGGATTCGGTGACGGTGGCGATCTGCGACCCGGCGAACTACGACGCGCAGGACGCGGTGCGCTACCGCCTGAACGGGAAGAACGCGGATTTCGTGGTGGTGACCTCGGGCGACGTGAAGCGCCTGATGGACAAGTATTACCCGCTGACCTTCGACCCGGACGCGACGGACACCGGCGAGGGCCTGGTGAGCCAGCGCAAGGAGATGGAGGTGGACGAGGGCGGCGAGGGCGACGCGCCGGTCATCCGCCTGGTGAGCCTCATCCTGATGGACGCCTGCAAGATGAAGGCCTCGGACATCCACCTGGAGCCGATGGAGAAGCGCTTCCGCGTGCGCTTCCGCATCGACGGGGCGCTGCGCGAGATGGACCCGCCGCCCAAGCGCCTGCAGGGGGCCATCCTCTCGCGCGTCAAGCTGATGGCGAACATGGACCTCTCGGAGCGGCGCATCCCGCAGGACGGGCGCATCCAGGTGAAGATGGGCGAGCGCGAGCTGGACCTGCGCGTGAGCACGGTGCCGACGAACTTCGGCGAGTCCATCGTCATGCGTATCCTCGACAAGCAGAACCTGGCCCTGGGCCTGCCGCAGCTGGGCTTCCTCTCCGACGACCAGGCGAAGTTCGAGCGCCTCATCGGCCTGCCCGACGGCGTCATCCTGGTGACGGGCCCCACCGGCTCGGGCAAGACGACGACGCTCTACGCCTGCCTGGGGCAGATCAACCGCCCCGACAAGAAGCTCATCACCGTCGAGGACCCGGTGGAATACCAGATGAGCGGCATCAACCAGGTGCAGGTGAACCGCGCCGTGGGGCTGGACTTCTCGGCGGCGCTGCGCTCCATCCTGCGCCAGGCCCCGAACATCGTCATGATCGGCGAAATCCGCGACCACGAGACCGCCGAGATCGCCATGGAGGCGGCGCTCACCGGCCACCTCGTCTTCTCCACCCTGCACACCAACGACGCGCCCAGCGCCGTCACGCGCCTCACGGACATCGGCATCAAGCCCTTCCTCGTGGCCTCGGCCCTGCGCGCGGCGATGGCCCAGCGCCTGGTGCGCGCCATCTGCGAGAAGTGCCGCCAGGAGCACACCCCCACCGACCACGAGCGCAAGATGCTCGGCGCGATGGCCAAGGACGTCGCCAACATGCGCATGTTCCGGGGCGCGGGCTGCCCCGTCTGCAACAACACCGGCTACAAGGGCCGCAAGGGCATCTTCGAGATCTTCACCGTGGACGACACGGTGCAGCGCATGATCTTCGACAAGGTCCCCACCACCACCCTCCGTGCCCGCGTCCGCGAGATGGGCATGCGCACCCTCCGCGAGGACGGGATGCTCAAGGTGGCCAGCGGCATGACCACCCTCGAGGAAGTCCTCCGCGCCACCATGGGCGACGAAAACTAAAGGAGTTCGGCAATGGACAAGAGCGTGTACGAGCTGGCCCAGGAGGCCGCCACCGAGATCACGATGCAAGACCTCATGCAGGCGACCGTCGACGAAGGCGCCTCCGACCTGCACATCCGCGTGGGCGGCCCGCCCTACCTGCGCTGCTCCGGCTCCCTCGAGCCGCTGGACGTCCCGCCCCTCACGCAGGCCGACGTCGCCAAGCTGGCCCTCGAGATCTCCAACGAGGAGCAGATCGCCGAGGTGGAGAAGAACGGCGGCGCGGACTTCGGGCTCTACTTCTCCGAGGCCGCGCGCTTCCGCGTCTCGGTCTTCAAGGAGCGCCACAACTACGGCCTCGTCCTGCGCCAGATCCCCTCCACCATCCTCACCCTCGAGCAGCTGGGCCTGCCCGAGGCCGTCCACGAGCTGCTCTACAAGCCCCGCGGCCTCATCCTGGTGACCGGCCCCACCGGCAGCGGCAAGTCCACCACCCTCGCCTCCATGCTCAACATCATCAACGAGGACCGCGACTGCCACATCATCACCATCGAGGACCCCATCGAGTTCTACCACTACTCCAAGAAATCCATCGTCACCCAGCGCGAGGTCGGCGCCGACGTCCCTTCCTTCGCCGAGGCCATCCGCCGCGCCCTGCGCCAGGACCCCGACGTCATCCTCGTGGGCGAGATGCGCGACCTCGAGACCATCGGCGCGGCCATCACCGCCGCCGAGACCGGCCACCTCGTCTTCGGCACGCTGCACACCACCGGCGCGGCCTCCACCGTCGACCGCATCATCGACTCCTTCCCCACCAACCAGCAGGAGCAGGTGCGCACGCAGCTCTCCATGTCGCTGGTCGCCGTCATCTCCCAGGTGCTCCTGCCGCGCGCCGACAAGGGCGGCAAGGGCCGCTGCGCCGCCTTCGAGATCATGATGAGCACCCCCTCCATCCGCAGCCGCATCCGCGACAACAAGACCTTCCAGATCACCTCCGACATCCAGACCGGCGCCAAGTTCGGCATGATCTCGCTCGACGACTCGCTCCTGCGCCTCTACGCAGAGGGCAAGATCTCCTACGAAGACCTCGTCACCAAGGCCCAGGACCCCGAGACCACCGTCCAGAAACTCCGCGAAATGCAAGGGGAATAAGCGATGGCAGACACCCTCCAGCTCCCGCCCCTCGTCGAGCTCGTCCGAGACAACGGCTTCATCGACGACGCCCAGGCCCAAGACCTCGTCCGCCAGCACGTCGAAAGCGGCAAGCCCTACAAAACCCTCATCCTCGACCTCGACGTCCTCTCCGAGGAAGACCTCCTCACCCTCATGGCCGGCAGCCAAGGCTCCGACGTCATCGACCTCTCCGCCGTCGCCTTCGACGACACCCTCAAGACCCTCGTCCCCGTCGCCAGCGTCCGCCTCCACTCCATCGTCCCCGTCGAGGCCGAGAGCGACCACGTCACCTTCGCCGCCTCCGACCTCGTCGAGGCCGACGTCATCGACGAGCTCACCTTCCTCCTCTCGCGCGAGATCCGCTTCGTCTTCGCCCCCGAGGCCCAGATCAAGGCCGCCATCGACGAGCACTTCTCCGCCGGCGACGCCTCCGACGCGCTCATCGAGGAACTCCCCGAGTTCGACGCCGCGGGCGCCGACGAGAAGGGCATCGAGAGCGCCGCCGCCTCCGCCCCCGTCATCCGCTTCGTCAACCTCGTCCTCTACCAGGCCATCACCGACCGCGCCTCCGACATCCACATCGAGCCCTTCGAGAAGGACTTCAAGATCCGCTACCGCGTCGACGGCGCCCTCTACGAGATGAACCCCCCGCCGCTGAGCATGGCCCTGCCCATCATCTCGCGCATCAAGGTGCTGGCCAACCTCAACATCGCCGAGCGCCGCGTCCCCCAAGACGGCCGCATCGCCCTCACCGTCGCCGGGCGCCAGGTGGACCTCCGCGTCTCCTGCCTGCCCACCGTCCACGGCGAATCGGTCGTGCTCCGCGTCCTCGACCGCTCCGCCGTCTCCCTCGACCTCGAGAACATCGGCCTGCCCGAGGACATCTACGAAGGCATCACCCTCGACATCGAGAAGCCCAACGGCATCTTCATCGTCACCGGCCCCACCGGCTCGGGCAAGACCACCACCCTCTACTCCTGCCTCCGCTACATCAACAAGGTCGACACCAAGATCCTCACCGCCGAGGAACCCGTCGAATACGACATCGAAGGCCTCGTCCAAGTCCCCATCAACCCCCAGCAGGGCAACACCTTCGCCAAAGTCCTCCGCGCCTTCCTCCGCCAAGACCCCGACGTCATCATGGTCGGCGAAATCCGCGACCTCGAGACCGCCGAGATCGCCGTCCAGGCCGCCCTCACCGGCCACTTCGTCTTCTCCACCCTCCACACCAACGACGCCGCCGGCGCCGTCACGCGCCTGGTGGACATGAACGTTGCCCCCTACCTCATCTCCTCCACCCTCCAGGCCGTCCTCGCCCAACGCCTCGTGCGCACCTGCTGCGCCAACTGCAAGACCTTCTACGACCCCGACGACGACGCCATCCACCGCCTCGGCCTCACCCGCGCCGACATCGGCGCGCGCAAGTTCGCCTTCGGCAAAGGCTGCAAAATCTGCAACGCCACCGGCTACAAAGGCCGCAAAGGCGTCTTCGAGTACCTCCGCATGTCCAACCCCGTCCGCGACATGATCAACGCCCGCGAGCCCACCCTCGTCATCCGCGAGAAAGCCCGCGAGCTCGGCATGCGCACCATGCGCGAGGACGCCATCCGAAACGTCCTCGACGGCTACACCACCGTCGACGAAGTCCTCCGCTACACCTGAGCCAAACGTGCCCCTCCCCCCCCTCCGCGCCCTCCTCCCCCCCCTCCTCCTCCTCGCCGCCTGGCCCGCCCCCGCCCGGCCCGGCGGCGCCTTCCGCGTCCAAACCGAGGCCGTGCTCCCCCTCTCCATCGCCCAGGAGGCCGAAGGCGCCGTCGACAAGGCCAGGCAATGGCTCGCCGCCCAGCCCCCCCAGACCAACGACCTCGCCCGCGCCACCCTCCGCCGCTACGCCCTCGCCCCCGCCGGCAAGCCCTTCCCCCTCGACCGCTGCGCCCTCACCCCCCTCGAGCAGACCCTCCCCCCGCCCCCCGCCGACCCCAAGGCCGCCCTCGCCGCCCCCCCCGCCGACCCCAAGGCCCTCGCCGCCCTCGCCGCCGCCCTCTCCGCCCCCGGCGCCGACGCCCCCCCCGGCTGGCGCCAAACCCTCGCCCTCGCCCTCGTCGGCGCCCAACGCATCGACCCTCGGGGCGGGCACTGGGGCGGCCCCGAGGAGACCGCCTGGGCCCTCCTTGCCCTCCGCATCCTCCTCAACGACCTCCCGCCCCTGGCCCTCCCCGCGCGCGACTGACGGGGCAGGGAAGGGAAAAACAAAAAAACAAAAAAAAAGACTTGCGCCCCTCCCGCCGATGTGCTATCTTATGTGCATTCCTTTTCCGGGGGTATAGCTCAGTTGGTAGAGCGTTTGAATGGCATTCAAAAGGTCAGGAGTTCGACTCTCCTTACCTCCACCATAAAAAAGGAAGCGGGAAGGCCAGGGCATGCGCCCCGGTCTTTTTTGTTGTCCGCGGGCCATGCTTTGTGATACGATAGCCGGCGGAAAGAAAACAACCGAAACCCAATCGCGGACAGGGTGGCGCACCTTCTTTCCGGCCACGACCCGCGAGAGACCAGACACAACCATGCAAAACAGCAAGCAATTCTCCACGGAGATCGCCGGGCGCAAGTTCACCATCGAGACGGGCCTCCTGGCGCGCCAGGCCGCCGGCTCCGTCATCGTCTCCATCGGCGAGACGCGCGTCTTCTGCGCCGTCACCTGCACCGACAAGCCGCGCGAGGGCATCGACTTCTTCCCCCTGCAGTGCGAGTACCGCGAGAAGTTCTACGCGGCCGGCCGCTTCCCCGGCGGCTTCTTCAAGCGCGAGGCCCGCCCCTCCGAGAAGGAAACCCTCACCGCGCGCATGTGCGACCGCCCCATCCGCCCCCTCTTCCCCGACGGCTACTACAATGACGTCCAGGTCAACTCCATGCTGGTCAGCTGCGACGGCGAGATCGACGGCGACGTCTGCGCCGTGAACGCCGCCTCCGCCGCGCTCCACCTCTCCGAGGTCCCCTTCATGGGCCCCATCGGCTGCGTGCGCATCGGCCGCGTCAACGGCCAGTGGGTCATCAACCCCACCCACGCCCAGCGCCAGCAATCCGACCTGGACCTCCTCTACGCGGGCCTCCGCGGCAAGTTCCTCATGATGGAAGGCTCCGCCAAGGAAATCTCCGAGGCCGACTTCCTGGCCGCCATGAAGCGCGCCCACGAGGAAGTCGAGAAGATCATCGACCTGCAGATCGAGATGCGCCGCGCCCTCGGCAAGCCCGACAAGGTTATCGCCGACAAGCCCGAAGACCCCGAGAAGATGGCCTTCATCCGCGGCCTCGGCGGCGCCAGGCTCGCCGATGCCCTTGTCATCCCCGGCAAGCTCGAGCGCGAGGCCGCCGTCAAGGCCATCCGCGACGAGCTCCTCGCCGCCTGCCAGGACAAGTACGGCAAGGACGAGAACGGCCAGTGGGTCATCGACGACGTCAAGTTCGTCCACCTCTTCGACGCCCTCGAGATCGAGACCGTCCGCGCCAACTTCCTCGAGCGCGGCAAGCGCATCGACGGCCGCGCCCAGCACGAGATCCGCCCCCTCGCCGCCCAGGTCGGCGTCCTCCCCCGCCTCCACGGCTCGGCCGTCTTCAACCGCGGCGAGACCCAGAACCTGGCCACCGTCACCCTCGGCACCAGCAAAGACGCGCAGGACCTCGACTCCGTGGCCGGCGGCCCCAAGCAGAAGAAGTTCATCCTCCACTACAACTTCCCGCCCTACTGCACCGGCGAGGTTGGCCGCCTGGGCACCACCGGCCGCCGCGAGATCGGCCACGGCGCCCTCGCCGAGCGCTCCCTGGCCGAGGTCATCCCCGCCGACTACCCTTATTCCATCCGCGTGGTGAGCGAGATCATGGGCTCCAACGGCTCCTCCTCCATGGCCTCCATCTGCGGCGGCTGCCTGGCGCTGATGGACGCGGGCATCCCCATCACCGCCCCCGTCGCCGGCATCTCCGTGGGCCTCTTCACCACCCCCGACCTCTCCAAGAAGGTGCTCGTCACCGACATCCTCGGCGCCGAGGACCACTGCGGCGACATGGACTTCAAGATCGGCGGCACCCGCAAGGGCATCACCGGCTTCCAGGTGGACCTCAAGCTCCGCGGCCTGACGTGGGACCTCGTCGAGGGCGCGCTCGAGGCCGCCCGCGTCGGGCGCAACCACATCCTCGACTACATGGAATCGGTCATCCCCGCGCCGCGCGCCGAGCTCTCGCCCTACGCCCCGCGCATCGTCGTCGTCCAGATCCCCGTCGACAAGATCGGCGCGCTCATCGGCCCCGGCGGCAAGGAAATCCGCCGCATCACCGACGCCACCGGCGCCCAGATCGACATCGCCGAGGACGGCAAGGTCTCCATCTTCGCCGTCTCCGCCGAAAGCATGGAAGCGGCCAAGCGCGAGGTCGAATCCATCTGCGCCGAGGCCGAGGAAGGCAAGATCTACGAAGGCACCGTCACCGGCATCAAGGAGTTCGGCGCCTTCGTCGAGATTCTCCCCGGCAAAGACGGCCTCTGCCACATCTCCGAGCTCTCCGACCGCCGCATCCCCTCCGTCGAGAGCGTCTGCAAGGTGGGCGACAAGATGATGGTCAAATGCATCGGCATCGACGAGCGCGGCCGCATCAAGCTCTCCCGCCGCGAGGCCATGCGCGACCTCGACGGCCAATCCCGCGGCGAGTGAGCCCCGGCCCACGACCCCGAAGCCCCGGCATGCGCCGGGGCTTTTGCTATAATAAGGCCATGGTTACGATCTTGGACTACGGCGCGGGCAACCTCACCAGCGTCCGCCTCGCCTTCGAGCGCCTGGGCGAGACGCCGCGCCTCATCTCCCGCGCGGACGAGTGGCAGGGCGGGCGCCTCGTCTTCCCCGGCGTCGGCTCCGCCAAAAGCGGCATGGCCGGCCTCCGCGCACGCGGCTTCGACGCGCTCCTGCGCCGCGCCGCCGCCGAAGGCACCCCCATCCTCGGCATCTGCCTGGGCATGCAGCTGCTCCTCGAAGGCTCCGAGGAGGACGGCGGCGTCGAGGGCCTGGGCCTTATCCCCGGGCGCTGCGTCCGCTTCGACCCGGCGCGCGACCCCGCCGCCAAAATCCCCCACATGGGCTGGAACACCCTCTCCCAGGCCCCGCACCCGCTCTGGGCGGGCATCCCCGAAGGCTCGGCCTTCTACTTCGTCCACGCCTACTTCGCCCGCCCCGCCCAGCCCGCCGACGTCGCGGGGTGGACGGACTTCTGCGGCGAGCGCTTCGCCTCCGCCCTCCGCCGCGGCAGCCTCTTCGCCACCCAGTTCCACCCCGAGCGCAGCGGCGAGGCCGGCGCCCGGCTCCTGCGCAACTTCCTCTCCTGGGAGGGCCGCTGATGCTCCTCAAGCGCCTCATCGTCTGCCTCGACGTCCGCGACGGCCGCGTCACCAAAGGCGTCCGCTTCCAAGGCAACGTCGACGTCGGCGACCCCGTCGAGATGGCCGCGCGCTACTGCGCGCAGGGCGCCGACGAGATTGTCTTCTACGACATCACCGCCAGCGCCGAGCGCCGCGCCTGCGACCTGGGCATGGTCGCGCGCGCCGCCCGCGCCCTCACCGTCCCCTTCACCGTCGGCGGCGGCATCCGCGGCGTGGAGGACATGCGCGCGGCCCTCCTCGCCGGCGCCGACAAGGTCTCGCTCAACTCCCTGGCCGTGCGCGACCCGGCCATCCTCACCCAAGGCGCCGAGGCCTTCGGCAGCCAATGCGTCGTCCTGGGCATGGACGCGCGGCGCGTGGGCCGCGGCGCCGCCTGCCCCAGCGGCTACGAGGTCGTCGTCCGCGGCGGGCGCGAGCCCACGGGGCGCGACGCCGTGGCCTGGGCCAAGGAGGCCGTGGCGCGCGGCGCCGGCGAGATCTGCCTCAACGCCATCGACACCGACGGCGTGCGCCAGGGCTATGAGCTGGACATCACCCGGCAGGTCGCCGAGGCCGTCGGCGTCCCCGTCGTCGCCAGCGGCGGCGCCGGCGAGATCGCCCACCTGGTGGACGTCTTCCGCGAGGCGCGCGCCGACGCCGCCCTCGTCGCCAGCATGGTCCACACCCTGGGCTTCACCTGCCAAGGCATCAAAGACGGCCTCCGCCAGGCCGGCATCCCCGTGAGGTGACCCATGCGCAACGAACGCTTCGACGACGCCGTCAGCGCCATCCTCTCCACCGACACCCGCTACCCGCGCGAGGCCTATACCCTCGTCACCGCAGCCCTCGACCACGCCATCCGCGCCCGCCGCGCCGAGCGCCGCGACGAGGGCCGCGAAGAGGGCCCCGAGGGCCCGCACGTCTCCGCCCGCCAGCTCGCCGAGGGCCTGCGCGACTATATGCTCGCGGAGTTCGGCCCCTTCGCCAAAGGCCTGCTCGACGACCTCAACCTCCGCTCCACCGACGACATCGGCAACCTCGTCTACAACCTCATCGGCGTCGGCGCCTTCGGCCAGTCCAAGGACGACAAGCGCAGCGACTTCCACGCCCTCTACGACTTCCACGAGGCCTTCGTCGAGCCCTACCTCTGCGAGCACGAGTGATGAAGACCGACTGGCGCGACGCGCTCCTGCCCACCCTGCGCACGGAGGCCTTCGACCGCCTCCGCGCCTTCTGGGAGCGCGCCTACGCCGCCGACCCCGAGACCCTGCCGCCGCAGGATTGCCTCTTCGCCGCCCTGCGCCTCTGCCCGCTGGCCAAGACCCGCGTCGTCATCCTGGGGCAGGATCCCTATCCCACGCCCGGGCAGGCGCACGGCCTGGCCTTCTCGGTGCGCCCCCCCACGCCCCCGCCGCCGAGCCTGCGCAACATCCTCCGGGAAATCGCCGACGACGTCGGCCCCGCGCACGTCTCCGGCGGCGACCTCACGCCGTGGGCCACGCAGGGCGTGCTCCTGCTCAACGCCATCCTCACCGTCCACGCCCACGCGCCGCTCTCCCACGCCGGCAAGGGCTGGGAACCCTTCACCGACGCGGTCATCCGCGCCGTCTCCGAGCGGCGGCCGCACGTGGCCTTCCTGCTCTGGGGCGCGAAGGCCAAGGCCAAGGCCCCGCTCATCGACGCCTCCAAACATCTGATCCTGACGGCGGCGCACCCCTCGCCGCTCTCGGCGCACAACGGCTTCTTCGGCTGCCGCCACTTCTCCCGCGCCAACGCCTGGCTCGAGGCGCGCGGCGAGGCGCCGATCGTCTGGTGAGCCTAGCCCCGCGCCGCGGCCAACAGGTCGCCCACCGTCCTGAAATCCTTGCAGGAGACGCCCGGGAGCACCTTCCCGAAGGTGAGGCGCACGAACGCCAGATAGGCCAAAAGGGCCATGGAATCCCACGTGAGCGGGGGCTCGAGCGGGGTCTCGGGGGTGAGGGGCGCGGGCGCGGCGAGGATGTCGGCCAGCTCGGCAAGGATGTCGGCGTCGTTCATGGCTGATAGGGGGCAAGGTGGAATTGCGTGGAGTCGAAGTCTAGGGGCATCCGGGCGGAGACCCAGGTGAGGCCGCACCCGTAGCCCGAGAGGATGGCCGTGCGCCTGCCGCGCCAACCGCGGTTTCTGGCGAGGTCGCAGAGGAGCAGCGGGATGCTGGCGGAGGAGGCGTTGCCGCAGTCCGCGATGTTCATCGGCACCTGCTCGGGCGCGAAGCCGCAGAGGCGGCCGATTTGCCGTAGGATGAAGGCGTTGGATTGGTGGAGGAGGAGGCAGTCGACCTCGGGCGTGCGCAGGGAGAGGATTTGTTCGGGCACCTTGGAGATTGTGAAGTTGAAGACCTCCGTGCCGTCCATCTTGAAGCTCCCGCCCCGGGGCAGGGTGATGGCCTTGGAGCCCGCGGTGCCGTTCGCGAAGGCCCACTCGCCCTCGCCGCGCCCGACAAGCGCCGCGAACCCCACGTCGCTGAACATGAAGGCCGTGGCGTGGTCGTTCTCGTCCACGCGGTCGGAGAGGACGTCGCCGCCGCAGACAAGGACGCGCCGCACGGCGGGGTGGAGCAGCAAATGCGCGGCGGCCTGGAGCGCGACCATGAAGCCGGCGCACCCCTGGTTGAGGTCCAGCGCGAGCACGTGCTCGCCCAGCCCCAGCTCCCGCTGCAGCAGGCAGGAATCCGGCGGCGCGTCGAGGCGCGGCGTCTGCGTCACGCACAGGAGCGCGTCCACCCCCGCCCGATCCCCGCCCAAGAGCGCCCCGGCGGCCGCGCGCGCCAGGTCGGCCGCCGCCGTCCCGGTCGCCGCGCGGAAAACCTGCCTGACGCCGACGACCTTCTCATAGCGCGCGGCGATGTCCTGGCCGAAGCGCGCGGCGTAGTCCCCGAGCGTCAGCCGCCCCGCCGGCACCGCGCAGGCGACGGCCTCCAGGCGGAGCCCGCGGAAGGTCTGGTTCATGGCTTGGCCTCCAACGCGGCGAGCAGGTCGCCGACTGTCTTCATGCCGATCATCTGCGCCGCGGTGAGGGAAAGCCCGAAGCGCCGCTCGGCCTCCATCAGGATGGAGAGGTGGACGACGGAATCCCACCCCGGCAGCGCCTCGAAGGGCGTCCCCGGCGTGAGCGGCGGCACCTCGCGCCCCAAGACCCCGGCCAACAGCTCGCGCACCTTCTCGATCATGGCGTGGGCACCCCGTTTTCCTTGTAGACGCCCGCGCAGCGGCCGTTGCGCGCGGTGGGCACGTACTCGCCGCGGAGCCCGGGCCGTTGCGCGCGCAGATGCCCGAGGATGAGCCGCTCCACGCCGCGGTTGAGGGCGCGGCAGCTGATGACCCACGTCTCGACGAAGTCGCCCTCCAGCACCACGGCGGAGACGGCGCCGAGGTCGCCGAAGCGGTCGCGCAGGCGGTAGACCCACCCCTCGCGCCCGGCGAGGTCGGCCTCGGTATGGCGCGTGCCGCGCATGTTGAACTGGTTGCAGCGTTGCGTCAGCTGGGCCGCGCGCGCCAGGTTCCCCGGCCCCAACGGCTCGGGCGTGAGCACCTGGCCGAGCGAGGCGAGGTACGCCTCGGGCGAGAGGGCGGCGGCGGCCTCGGCGCGTGCCGCGTCGTCGCGCAGGCTCTGGGCGCGGAGGCGGTCGTCCCCGGTCAGCTGGGCGCACTCGAAGAGGTTCTGCGCGGCCAGGAACTCCACCCAGCGGGCGGGGTCCTCGGGCATCTCGGGCACGGCCACCTCGGGGAGCGCCTCGCGCACCTGGGCGCGCTGCTCGGGGCGGTCGTCCACGAAGACGAGCGCGTCCGTGCCCACGTGGAGGCGCCTGGCGATGCGCCGGAGCATGTCGGGCTTGGGCCCCCAGTCGGCCTCGAAGGCCAGGAAGTCCCCCGGCGCCATCCCCAGGCCGGGCCGCCCGAAGGCGGCGCGGGCGACGTCCGGGTCGTTGTGCGAGGCCACGGCCAGGAGGACGCCGCGCGCGGCCAGGGCGCGGAGCCAGTCGCGGTAGGCGCGGCGGCCGGGGCCATCGGGGTCGATGCCCTCGGGGCCGACCTCGCTGACGATGCCGTCCCAGAGCGTCCCGTCCAAATCCGTCACGAGCGCCTTGCGCACGCGCCCCTGGGCGGCGCGCAGGGCGTCGGCCGCGCGCTTGGCGAAGGCCTCCGCGCCCTCTGGGGTCAGGGCCATCGCGGCGGCCTCCCACAGGCGCGGGTCGAAGGTGCGCCCCCGCCCCAGGCGCGCCTGCACGCCGTCGAGATCCACCAGCGTCAGGTTCGCGTGGGCGCGGGCCAATTCCACGAGGCGCGCGTTCCACGCCAGGATCTTGGCCCGCAGGCTCGTGGGCTCGCGGAGGGCCAGGCTGCCCATCGTGCCGTCGTCGCGCGCGGCCATGTTGGGGACGAGGAAGCGGAAGGGCAGGCGCAGGAGGGGGGCCACGTCGGGGAAGCGCGCGGCCTCGGCGCAGGCCCACACGAGCACCCAATCCGGCGCGAAGGCCTCGAGCTCGGCGCGGACGGCCTCGGGCCAGGCGAAGGGCCAGGCGCGCACCTCGGCGCCCGTCAGGCGGGCGAGGGCGCGCTCGACGAACTGCGGGGCGCTGTCGGCGAAGAGGGCGACCTTCATGGCGCGGCCCCCCCTTCCAGGGCCAGGGCGTAGCAGGCGCGCAGGGCGTCGGCGCAGGCGGCGGCGGAGCGGTCCCGCGCGAGCGTCTCGGCGGCGGCGCAGGCGTGCTCGGCGCAGAGGAGCGGGGCGCGCAGGTGCCGCAGGACGGCCGCGACCAGATCCCGCGCGTCGGCCCGGATGAGCATGGCGTTGCCCGGCCCCAGGAGGCCTTCGTAGGCGGGGGAGCGGACGGCGAGGAGGGCGCGCTGGGCGGCCATCGCGTCGAGGAGCTCGGGGGGCGGCAGGGCGCCGGCGGCGGCGGGGAGGAAGACGAGGTCGGCCCCCGCGACGGCGGCCAGGAAGTCCGCGGCCCCCTCGGGCGCGGGGCGGACGTCGGGCTGGGCCTCGGCGGGGAGGCGCGCGGCGCAGGCCCGGCGGAAGCGCTCGGCGTCGGCGGGCGTGCCGCCGATGACCGAGACGCGCAGGTTGGGGCGGTCGAGGAGGCGGGGGAGGGCCTCCTCGAGGAGGCCCAGGTCGGAGAGGTCGCCCGCCGGCGAGAGGGCGGCCAGGCGGAAGCGCTGGGTGGCGCCGCGGGGCCTGGCGGGCGGGGGCGGGAGGGGCGCGACGGCGGGGGCGGGCAGGGGGGGGATGACGGCCAGGCGGCCGAGGAGGCCCGTCTCGCGCAGGCCGGCGGCGCGGCAGGGGCGGTCGGTGATGACGAGGCCCACCTGGCGCAGGAGGCGGCGACCCAGGCCGCGCGCCCAGGCCGTGAGGTCGTGCCCCGAGGCCGAGCGCCATTCGAAGACGAGGCGCACGCCGAAGAGCCAGGCCAGCCAGGCGCCCAGGCGCACGGAGCGGTCGGCGCAGTGGACGGCGTCGTAGCGCTCGCGGAGGAGGATCCCGGCGGCGGCGAGGGCCATGGCGGCGGTGGCCCAGCGGCGGCGGGGGCCGGTGCCGTAGGGCGGGAGCGTGCGGGCGAAGGGGACGGGGAGCGTCCGGCAGACGCGCCCGGCGAGGCCCTTGGGCCAGGGGTCGCCGCCGGGGAGCGTGAGCACGTCCACGTCCAGCCCGGCGCGGCGCAGGAGCCCGAGCATCTCGAAGGTGCGCCGGGCGTGTGGGGAGGCGGCGCGGAGGGCCTGGGTGTGGATGTAGAGGACGCGGGGCATGGGCTTCAGAGGAGGCGGAGCTGGGCGCCTTGGCGGTGGACGTGCATCTTGCGGACGCTCCATTCGACGTCGAGGCCGGAGACGTAGTGGCGCAGGCGCTTGCCCAGCGCGTCGTCGTCGTCGATGGCCACGGCCACGATGGTGGGGCCCGCGCCGGAGATGTAGGCGGCGACGGCCTCGGTCTCCTCCGCGGCGAAGCGCAGGACGTCGGCGCCCTGGGGGATGAGCTGGAGGCGGTATTCCTGGTGGATGCGGTCTTTCATGCCGGCGCGGATGAGGCGCGGGTCGGCGCGCTCCAAGCCCTCGAGGAGGATGGGCACGCGCGAGAGGTTGTAGATGCAGTCGGTGAGCGAGTAGGTCTTGGGGAGGGCGGCGCGGGCGGCCTCGGTGGGGACGCGCACGTCGGGCATCATGGCGTAGAAGCTGATGCGGTCGCTGATGGGGTAGCGGTGCCAGTAGACCAGGCCGTCCTCGACGACCGCCGCGACGAAGCCGCCGAGGGTGGCGGGGGCCACGTTGTCGGGGTGGCCCTCGATCTGGGTGGCGGTGCGCAGGATCTGCTCGGTGTCCATCGCCAGGTTGCCCAGGGTGTTGGCGGCCATCACGCCGGCCACCACGCAGGTGGAGCTGGAGCCGAGGCCCGAACAGACGGGCAGGTCGGTGTCGAAGGCGATGCGCAGGTTCGGCGCCAGGCGCCCGTGCTGGGCGAGCACCTCGCGCAGGGTGGTGTAGAGCAGGTTGCGCTCCGGCTCGGCGAACTCCGGCAGGCAACCCTCGATGCGCAGGCGCTCGGGGCAGTCCGTGTCGAAGACGAACCGGTTGTACATGTCGAAGGCCAGCCCCATCACGTCGAAGCCCGGCCCCACGTTGGCGCTCGTCGCCGGCACCGAAATCTTGAACCTCATCTCATCTCCTTCCGAATTGGGACAGTATAGCACATCCGCCGCCCGTTGGGGCCGCCGCGGCGGCCGCGGGCAAGGGTGGGGGGATTTGCGCTATAATAAGGGGCGTCTTTCAGCAAAAGGATCGTGGACATGGACAAGAAAGAGGCGCCGAAGAGTTCGTTGGATGCGTTGGTCTCGCTGTGCAAGCGCAGGGGCTTCATCTTCCAGAGCTCGGAGGCCTACGGCGGCTTCGCGGGCTTCTGGGATTACGGCCCGCTGGGGTGCGAGCTCAAGCGCAACATCAAGGAGCGCTGGTGGCGCTTCATGGTGCGCGACCGCGAGGACGTCGAGGGCCTCGACGCCTCCATCATCATGCACCCGGCCATCTGGAAGGCCTCCGGCCACCTGGACACCTTCTCCGACCCCATGAGCATGTGCAAGGGCAATTGCCGCAAACTCATGCGCGCCGACCAAATCTGGGAGATCTTCGACGACTCGCCCATCAAGGCCGCCCTCGAGCCCCTGGTGGGCGACGCCGGCGCCGTGGCGAACTGGTGCAAGGGCAAGGGCAAAAGCCTCGCCCCGGGCCTCTACGCCGTGCAGCACCCCGAGCACCTCGGGGCCCTCTTCGAGACCCTCAAGGCCGCCCCGGACGCGCGCGCCCTCTTCACCCTCCTGGCCACCCCCGCCGGCGAGGCGCCGGCCCTCCCCTGCCCGAACTGCGGCGGCGTGATGACCGAGCCGCGCCCCTTCAACCTCATGTTCAAGACCGTCGTCGGCCCCATCGACGACCCCGCCAACGTCGCCTACCTCCGCCCCGAGACGGCCCAGGCCATCTTCGCCGAGTTCCCCAACGTCATGGTCTCCAGCCGCCAGGCCCCCCCCTTCGGCATCGGCCAGATCGGCAAATCCTTCCGCAACGAGGTCACCCCCCGCAACTACATCTTCCGCTCCCGCGAGTTCGAGCAGATGGAGCTGGAGTTCTTCATCAGGCCCGACGAGGCCGTCGAGCTCCTCTGCGGCCGCGTCGAGCCCCTCACCGAGGCCACCGACCTCTCCGAGCCCAAGCCCGAGTGGGGCTGGGCCTGCTGGCACAAATACTGGGTCGAGCAACGCAAGCAATGGCTCGTCGCCAACGGTCTGCCCCGGGACGCCTTCGTCGAATACTGGCAGAAGCCCGACGAGCTGGCCCACTACGCCCGCGCCTGCGTCGACATCGAATACCGCTTCCCCTTCGGCACCCAGGAGCTCGAGGGCATCGCCGCGCGCTCCGACTTCGACCTCTCCCGCCACCAAGCGCACTCCGGCAAAAGCATGGAGGTCTTCGACGAACCCCTCAAACTCGCCGCCAAAAAGCTCTCCGACGCCGAGAAGGCCGCCTTCCGCGACAAGGTCGCGGCCGATTGGCAAAGCCGCGGCAAGAGCACCGAGGCCGCCCACGCCTTCGTCGACAAACTCTTCGAGGGCAAGTACATCCCCCACGTCATCGAACCCTCCGCCGGCGTCGACCGTATGGCCCTGGCCCTCCTCTGCGAGGCCTACGAGGAACAGAGACTCACCGACGACAAAGGCAAGGAAGACCTCCGCACCGTCCTCCACCTGGCCCCCGCCATCGCCCCCGTCAAGGTCGCCGTCTTCCCCCTCGTCAAAAACCGCCCCGAGCTCCGCAACCTCGCCCGCGACATCTTCAAGCGCCTCCAGAAACGCTGGAACTGCTTCTGGGACGAGACCGGCGCCATCGGCCGCCGCTACCGCCGCCAAGACGAGATCGGCACCCCCTTCTGCGTGACCGTCGACTTCGACACCCTCGAGAAAGACGGCACCGTCACCGTGCGCGACCGCGACACCATGGCCCAGGAGCGCCTCACCCTCGAGGCCCTCATCGCCAAGATTGACGCCGCGGTCGGCTGACCGGCGGGCGCCTCGCCCGTCACAGGCGCGCGAAGCGCAGGCGCAGGGCGTTGGAGACCACGAAGACCGAGCTCAGGCTCATCGCCAGCGCCGCCACCATCGGGCTCAGGCGCAGCCCCCACGCCGCGTAAAAGCACCCCGCCGCCAACGGGATGGCCGCGGCGTTGTAAAAGAACGCCCAGAAGAGATTCTCCTTGATGTTGCGCACCGTCGCGCGGCTCAGGCGCACCGCCCGCGCCACGTCCAACGGGTCGTTGCGCATCAGCACCACGCCCGCCGCCCCGATGGCCACCTCCGTCCCCGCCCCGATGGCCACGCCCACGTCCGCGCAGGCCAGGGCGGGCGCGTCGTTCACGCCGTCGCCCACCATCGCCACGCGCCGGCCCCCGGCCTGGAGGGCGCGCACCTCGGCGGCCTTGCCCTGCGGGAGCACGCCGGCGACCACGCGCCCCACGCCGGCCTGGCGGCCGATGGCCTCGGCGGTGCGCGGCGCGTCGCCCGTCAGCATCACCGTCTCCACCCCCAGGCGCCGGAGCGCCTCGACGGCCTCGCGGGCGGTGGGCTTGAGCGTGTCGGCCACGGCGATGAGGCCCAGCGCGCGGCCCGCCTCGGCGAACCAGAGCGCCGTCTTGCCCTCGCCCGCCAACGCCTCGGCCCGCGCCGCCAGGGCCCCGGTCGGCACGCCGCGCTCCTCCAGCAGGGCGCGGTTCCCCGCCAGGCACGGCGCGCCCCCGACCCGCCCGCCCAGCCCGCGCCCCGGGATCTGGGCGAAGGCCTCCGCGGCCGGGGCCTCGACGCCGCGCCGGGCGGCCTCCTCGGCCACGGCCTGGGCCAGCGGGTGGCCGGAGAGGCGCTCGAGCGCCGCGGCCACGCGCCAGAGCCGCGCGGCCTCCACGCCCGGGGCGGGGAGGGCGTCGGTGACGGCGGGCCGGCCCTCGGTGAGCGTGCCGGTCTTGTCCAGCGCCACCACGCCCACGGCGTGCGCGGCCTCGAGGGCCTCGGCGGACTTGAAGAGGATGCCGCGCGCCGCGCCGCGCCCCATGCCCACCATGACGGCCGTGGGCGTGGCCAGCCCCAGCGCGCAGGGGCACGAGACGACCAGCACCGAGACGGCCATCGTCAGCGCGAAGCCGACGCCCGCCCCGCACGCCAGCCACGCCGCGAAGGTCGCCAGCGCCACGGCGATGACCGCCGGCACGAAGACGCCCGCCACGCGGTCGGCCAGTTTGGCGAGGGGCGCCTTTGAGGAGGTCGCCTCGTCCACCAGGCGGACGATCTGCGCCAGCGCCGTCTCGCCGCCCACCCGCTCGGCGCGGATCGTCAGGTAGCCGTCGCGCAGGACGGTGGCGCAGGCGGCGCGGTCGCCGGGCGCCTTGTCCACGGGGATGGATTCGCCGGTGAGGGCGCTCTCGTCCACCGCGCCGCGGCCCGCCTCCACCGTGCCGTCGACGGGGATGGCCTCGCCGGCCTTGACGAGCACGGCGTCCCCGACCGCGACGGCCTCCGCCGGGACGGTCTCCTCGCGGCCGCCGCGCAGGAGCCGGGCGGTCTTGGGCGCGAGGGCGAGCAGGGCGCCGAGGGCCTCGGTGGTGCGGCCCTTGGCGCGCGCCTCGAGCCATTTGCCCAGGGTGACGAGGGTGAGGATCATCGCCGCGCCGTCGAAGTAGAGGTCGCCCGCGAGGGCCTCCGCCGCGGCCGCCTGGCCCGCGCCGAGGGCCGCGACGACGCGGTAGAGCGTCCAGAGGCCATAGGCCAGCGAGGCGCCCGCCCCGAGGGCCACCAGCGAATCCATGTTCGGCCCGCCGCGCAGGAGCGCCTTGAGGCCCCCGCGGAAGAGGCGGGCGTTGAGGCAGGCCACGGGCGCGGCCAGCAGCAGGAGCGTCAGCGCGAAGACCCCCGCGTTCGACGCGCCCAGCAGGCACGGCGGCAGGGGCCAGCCCATCGCCCGGCCCATCGAAAGATAGAGGAGCGGCGCGGCGAAGAGGGCCGAGCGCGCGAAGCGCCGGCGCAGGGCCGCGGCCTCCCGCGCCGCCTTCTCGGCAGGGGTAGGGGCGGCGGGGCGGGGCGGGGCCTTGGGGCCGGGCGCCTCGATCGGGGTCGCGCCATAGCCGGCCTGCTCCACGGCCTTCACGACGGCCGCGGGGTCGGCCCCCGTGCCGTCGAGCTCCACGCACAGGTCGCCCTTGAGCAGGTTCACCGCGCAGTCCCGGACGCCCGGGAGCGCGGCGACGGCCTTTTGGACACGGGCCGCGCACATCGCGCAGCTCATCCCGGTGACGGAAAATCGCGCCTTCATCCTTCTTGCTCCTTTGTCTTGGCTAAATGATAGCACATCCCGGCGGCCTTTTCCCTTGACGCGGGCGCCCCGCGTGCGCTACCCTTTTTCCCCATGGAACGCTTTCTGATCGCATTCGCGCTGACGTTGATGGCCGGCCTTTCCACGGGGGTGGGGGCGGCGATCGCCTTTTTCGCGCCCAAGACGAACACGCGCTTCCTTTCCGTCTGCACGGGGCTCTCGGCCGGCGTGATGCTCTACGTCTCGTTCATGGAGATCCTGCCCGAGGCCTTCGCGCAGATCGGGCTGGCCGGCTTCGCCGAGCGCCCGGCCGCGGCGCTGGGCACGCTCGGCTTCTTCCTTGGTATCGCGCTCATCTTCCTTATCGACCGCCTCGTCCCCGACGCCGAGAACCCGCACGAGACGCACGCCCGGCGCGACTACGACGAGCTTCGCCAGCCCGGCCCCGCTGCCACCCCCGCCGAGCGCCGCGCCTATCGCCGGCGGACGCGCCAGACGCGCCGCCACCTGCTGCGCATGGGCGCCTTCACCGCGCTGGCCATCACCGTCCACAACTTCCCCGAGGGGCTCTCCACCTTCCTCGCCGCGCTGGTCGACCCGCACCTGGGCGTGGTCATCGCCATCGCCATCGCCCTGCACAACATCCCCGAGGGCATCTCCGTCTCCGTCCCCATCTACTACGCCACCGGCAACCGCCGCCGCGCCTTCGTCTGGAGCTGCCTGGCCGGCTTCGCCGAGCCCGTCGGCGCGCTTGCCCTCTGGGCCTTCCTGGCCGCCTGCCACGGCGCGGTCTTCTTCGACCCGCCGCCGCTGCTCATGGGGTTGGTCTCCGGCGCCGTCGCCGGCATCATGGTCTTCATCTCGCTCGACGAGCTGCTCCCCGCCAGCCGCGCCTACGGCAAGGGGCACGACTCGCTCTACGGCCTCGTCGCCGGCATGGCCGTCATGGCCCTCTCCCTCCTCCTGCTCTGACATGGAACGGCTCCTCCTGGCCTTCGCCCTCACGCTCGCCGCCGGCCTCTCCACGGCGCTGGGCGCCGTCATCGCCTTCTTCGCGCCCCGGGCGAACGCGCGCTTCCTCTCCGTCTGCACGGGGCTCTCGGCCGGCGTGATGCTCTTCGTCTCCTTCGTCGAGCTCTTCCCCGAGGGTGTCGCGCGCCTGGGCGGCGCCGGCTTCGCCGAGCGCCCCGCCTTCCTGCTGGGCGCGCTCGGCTTCTTCCTGGGTATCGCGCTCATCTTCCTCATCGACCGCCTCGTCCCCGGCCCCGAGAACCCGCACGAGACGCACGCCCCCGCCGAGTACGCCCCCCTGCGCGACCCCGCCGCCCCCACGCCCCCCGAGGCCCGCCACCACCTCGAGGAGACCGCCCGCCGCAACCGCGCCGGCCTCCTGCGCATGGGGCTCTTCACCGCGCTGGCCATCACCGTCCACAACTTCCCCGAGGGCCTCGCCACCTTCCTCGCCGCGCTCGACGATCCCGCCCTCGGCCTGGCCATCGCCGTCGCCATCGCCCTGCACAACATCCCCGAGGGCATCTCCGTCTCCGTCCCCATCTACTACGCCACCGGCGACCGCCGACGCGCCTTCCTCTGGAGCTGCCTCTCCGGCCTGGCCGAGCCCGTCGGCGCGCTCGCCCTCTGGGGCCTGCTCGCCCTCTTCGCGGGGGACGCGCTCGCCCATCCCCCGCCGATGCTCATGGGGCTGGTCTCCGCCGGCGTCGCCGGCATCATGGTCTTCGTCTCGCTCGACGAGCTGCTTCCCGCCAGCCGCGCCTACGGCAAGGGGCACGACTCGCTCTGCGGCCTCGTCGCCGGCATGGCCGCCATGGCCCTCTCCCTCGGCCTCCTCTGAACGCCGCCCGCCGCGCCGCATGTGGTATACTGTGGGGCGATGAAAGGCCTGTTGTTGGTGATTGCCGCGGCGTGCGCGCTGGCCGGGTGCGGGGAGCCGCGCTCGGCGCTCTCGCGCGTGCCCGACGAGGAGGTCGTGCGCCTCTTCGAGACGCGCGACGCCGCGCGCCTGCGCGCCCTGGTGGCCGGCGGCGTGGGGCCGCGCGAGCGCTTCGAGGGGCTCCCCCTCTCGGTGGTCTGCGCGCTGCGGGATTGGCCCGAGGGCATCGCGATCCTGGCCGAGGCGGGCTATGACCTCGACGCCCGCGGCACGCGCGACGGCTTCCGCCTGGCCGCCCTCCACTACTGCGCCGCCGGCGCCCTGCCCGCCGAGCCCGCCCCCCAGCCGCGCCGCGCGGGGGCCAAGGCCGCCAACGAGCGCCTCCTGGGCGCCCTGCTGGCCCACGGGGCCGACCCGGACCTGCCCGGGACGGTGGCCCTGGGCGGCGCGACCCTCCGCGAGGCCCCGCCCCTGGCCCTGGCCGTCGCGGCGATCGCGGGCGGCGGCGACCCCGAGGAGGCCATCCGCGCGTGCGAGCTGCTGGTGGCCAACGGCGCGAAGGTGGACGCGCGCTTCGCCTCCGAGCGCGAGGGGCGGGCCCTGCGCGGGCTGACCCCCCTCATGCTGGCGACGCTCACGGCGGCCGATCCCAGCCTCCCCCGCGAGGCGCAGGACGCGGCCCTGGCCGTCTGCCGCCTGCTCGTCGGCGCGGGGGCGGACGTCTCGGCCCTGGCCACGCTCCAACGCGCCGGGCGCGCGGAGCGCCGCTCCGCCCTGGCCTTCGCCGTGGCGGGGGAAGACCCGAACGTCGTGCGCCTGCTGCTGGGCGCGGGGGCCGACCCCGACCAGCCGCTCGGGCGCGGGGTCACGCCGCGGGCCCTGGCCGAGGCCTTCGGCAACCGGGCCGTGGCGCGCCTCCTGCCCTAAGCGCGGTTTTGCTATACTGGCACGGAAAGGGCAACGCGATGAGAATGGCAGTTTTCTTGATTGTGGCCGCCGCGGCGCTCGCCGGGTGCGTGCAGACCAGCGACGTGCGCGAGGACGCGCGCCTCCGCGGCCGCGCGGCGACGGCCTTCGCGGCGGGGGACTTCGCCCGCGCCCGCGCCCTCGTGGCCCGCGCCGACACGCTCAACGTGCCCCAGGGCCGGCTGTGGCGGCGGACGCTCGAGCTGCGCATCGCCCTGGCCGAGGACGCCCAGCACGGCGAGTTGCGCCGCTTCCTCCAGGCTTGGGGCGAGCAACGCGGCGACTGGGACGCCGAGACCGTGGCCGACGCCGAGCTGACCCTCGCCGAGGCCCTCCGCCCGCAGTACGCCGCCGATTGGCTCTACGACCTGGAGACGGCCGCCTGGCCCCAGCCCCTGCGCACCCGCTACAACCTCCTGCGCGCCAGTCTCCAGCAGGGCCGCCCCGCCCTCCACGACGACACCGTCGCCCGCTGGCGCCTGGGCGTGCGCGGGCTCTACGACGCCGGGCGCCTGGGCGCGGCCGCCGCCGCCGCCGCCCGCTGCGCCAACGAGACGCGCAACGCCGAGGCCGCCCTCATCGCCGCCAAGCTCTACAACGAGGCCGGGGACGCCGCGCGCAAGGCCCAGGCCCTGGCCCTGGCGCGCGCCCTCACCGCCGGCGACCCCGCCGCCGCGCGCGAGGCCGCCCTCATCGAAACCGCCCCGCTCGGCGAAAAGAGCGCATTCTAACGGAGGGACGACATGGACGAATTGACCGCGCTGCGCGAAGAAAACGCCCGCCTCAAGGCCGAGCTGGCCGAGGCCAAACGCCGCTGGCAGCAGGAGCTCGTGGTGGCCAAGGCCGCCCTCGTCAACGCCCAGGCCGAGATGGAGCTCGCCCGCGAGCGCCTCCGCGCCGCCATGATCCGCACCCTCGAGGCCGACGACGAGGTCTTCGGCGTGCGCGAGGAGGCCGCCGAGGCCGTCCGCCGCGCCGGGGAGGCCCGCTGATGGCCGAGGCGGACACCCGCCGCTGGTCGCTGCGCGACCCTTCCGGGGCCCTGCGCAACGCGAACGTCCCCACCGCCCTCCTCGCCCAGTGGGCCGCCCAGGGCGCCATCCTCCCGGGCTTCGCCATCTCCGCCGACGGCGAGACCTGGGCCCCTGCCGAGACGCTCCCCGAGCTGGGCATGGAGTGGTACGTCCGCGCCCCCGGCCGCCCGCCCTACGGCCCCGTGGCCAAGGCCGCCGCCGAGCGCCTCCTGGCCGAGGGCCGCTTCCCCAAGGGCGCGGCCCTCTCGCGCGAGCCCGGCGGGGAGCCGGCCACCGCCGAGCTGCCCTTGGCCCTGGAGCCGCCCGCCGCCTCGCAGGAGCTGGAGGAGACGCGCCAGCGCCTGGTGCTGTTGGAGCGCGAGCTGCGCCTGAAGGATCGCCGCATCGAGGAGCTCCGCCGCGAGGCCGAGGCCCGCCAGGGCGAGCTGGACCTTTCCGGCGCGCCCGACGCCGGGGCCCTCGCCCGCGAGCTCGCCGCCGCGCGCCTGGAGCGCGACCACGCCCAGGCCGCCGCCCAGGAGGCCGCCGAGGCCGCCGACCGCCGCGAGCGCGAGCTGCGCCAGCGCATCGGCTCGCTGGAGACGGCCTTGGAGACGGCGCAGGACGCCCGGCCCGCGCCGGAGGGCGCCTTCCCCGAGCTTCTCGCCCGCGAGGCCGAGGCTCTCCGCCGCGGCCAGGAGGAGGAGGAGCGCTTTCTGGGGCAACTGCGCGAGCTGTCGCGCGCCCGAGCCGCCGCCTTCGCCGAGCGCGTCGCCGAGATCCGCCGCATCGTGGGCGAGGCCACCGCCGCCGCCGCCCGCGGCGAGGCGCCCGCCGCGCCGCCGCCTGGCCCCGCCGCGCGGCGCGAGCACGAGGCCCGCGTGGCCGCGTTGGAGCGGGCGTTGGAGGAGGCCCGGGGGCGCGAGAGCGACCTGCAGAAGCGCCTGGTGGCGCTGGAGGGGCGCGAGACGCAGCTGCGTTCCCAGCTGGGCCTGGCCGAGCGGCAGACGCTCGACTCGCTGCGGCTGGACGAGATGTTGCGCGAGACGGCGCAGGCCTTGAACCGCGAGCGCGCCGCCCGCGAGGAGGAGCACCGCGAGAACGCCCGCGTGCAGGAGCAGCTGCTGCGGCGGATCGAGGAGCTGGAGCGGGCGCTGCCGGTGGGCGCGGGGCCGGCGGCCGACCCGGATCCCGGGGCGCGGGGTTCGTTCGGGTGGCTGCGCAGGCGCTGACGATGGGGGCGTTGCCGCCGCTCTTCCTGGCGCCGATGGCGGAGTTCACCTCGCCGCCGATGCGCGTGCTGTGCGAGGAGCGCGGGGCGGCGCGGACGTTCACCGAGATGGTCAACGCCGAGGGCGTGTGCCGCGGCCAGCCCAAGAGCCTGTTTTTGCTGGAGACCTTCCCCGAGGAGCGGAACGTCTGGGCGCACCTGTACGGGCCCGACCCCGCGCGTTTGGCCGAGGCGGCGCGGCGGGTGGAGGCGCTGGGGCGCTTCAAGGGCATCGACCTGAACGCGGGCTGCCCCGTGCCGCGCATCACGGCGCAGGGGGCGGGGGCGGCGCTGTTGCGGGATCTGCCGCGGCTGGGGCGGGCGGTCGAGGCGGTGGCGAAGGCGGTGCGCCTGCCGGTGACGGTGAAGACGCGGCTGGGGCCGCACCCCGGCGCGCCGGTCTGGCGCGAGGTGCTGCGCCTGGCGCGGGAGGGCGGGGCGGCGGCGGTGGCCTTCCACGCGCGCTACACCTCGCAGGGGCACGCGGGGGAGGTGCATCTGGGCGTGTTGCGCGAGGCGGTGGCGGAGGCCGGCGGCCTGCCGGTCTACGGCAACGGGTCGGTGGCCGACCGCGCGGGGGCGGAGGCGATGGCGGCGACGGGGGTGGGGGCGATCCTCGTGGCGCGGGCGGCGCTCGCGAACCCGTGTGTCTTTTCCCTGGCGCCGCTGGGCGACCCGTGCGCGGTGGCGGAGCGCCATCTGGCGCTGGAGCTGCGGTATCGGGCGCTGGCGGGGGGCGTCTCGCGGCTGGGCGCGGGGGAGGCGGCGGTGCTGACCTTCCGCAAGCATCTGTTCCGGTATTTCAAGGGGTTGCCGGGGGCCAACGCGCTGCGGGGGCGGCTGATGGAACTGCGGACGGTGGAGGACGTGCGCGCGGCCATCGCGGCCTTCCGCGGCTAGGGCCTTTTTGGTATACTGTCTGCGGTCGCCGGGGAGCGTCCCCGGCGCGAAGGAAAGGATTTCGACATGGCACGTTTCACGCTTCCCCGCGATATTTACTTTGGCCCCGGCGCGATGCAGGAGCTCGCCGTTTTGGGCAAGACGCGCAAGCGCGCGATCGTCGTCACCGGCGGCAGCTCCATGCAGAAGAGCGGCGCGTTGGGGCGCCTGGACGCCATCCTGAGGGGCGCGGGGCTGGAGGTGGCGCACTTCGAGGGCGTGGAGCCCGACCCTTCGGTGGAGACGGTGATGAAGGGCGCGGCGGCGATGCGCGAGTTCGGGCCGGACGTGATCGTGGCCATCGGCGGCGGCTCGCCCATCGACGCGGCCAAGGCCATGTGGGTCTTCTACGAGCACCCCGAGAAGACCTTCGAGGACATCAAAGAGCCCTTCACGATGCCGCACCTGCGCGAGAAGGCCATCTTCGTGGCCATCCCCTCGACCTCCGGCACGGCCACGGAGGTGACGGCCTTCTCCGTCATCACCGACTACGCCACCAAGGTGAAATACCCGCTGGCCGACTTCGAGATCACCCCCGACGTCGCCATCGTCGACAGCGACCTGGCCGAGACCATGCCGCCGCGCCTCACCGCCCACACCGGCCTGGACGCCCTCACCCACGCCATCGAGGCCTACGTCGCGGCCCTGCGCAGCGACTTCTCCGACCCGCTGGCGCTCAAGGCCATCCAGATGATCGACGACGACCTCGTGGCCTCGTACAACGGCGACACGGCCGCCCGCGGCCGGATGCACGTGGCCCAGTGCCTGGCGGGCATGGCCTTCTCCAACGCCCTCCTGGGCATCACCCATTCCATCGCCCACAAGATCGGCGCCCAGTTCGGCCTGCCCCACGGCCTCTGCAACGCCATCCTCCAGCCCTTCGTCATCCAGTTCAACCGCAAGGCCTGCGAGGCGCGCTATGCCGACATCGCCCGCGCGCTGGGCCTGCCCGGCGCCACCGAGCGCCAGCTCGTCAACGTCCTGGTGGACAAGCTTTGCGCGCTCAACGATTCGCTCGACATCCCGCCCACCCTCGAGGCCGCCGGCGTCGACCGCGCGACCTTCGACGCGCACCTGGGCTTCATCGCCGAGAACGCCGTCAAGGATCCCTGCACCGGCGCCAACCCCCGCGAGACCACCGCCGAGGACATCCGCAAGCTCCTCCTGGCGGCCTACGACGCCACCCCCGCGGCCGTCAATTGGTGAGCCGCCGCGCCGCCCCGCGGGGCCTGCGCCTGCGCGGGGGCCGGCGCGGTTGTGGTATAATGGCCGGGATTGCGTTTTCTGAAAGGACCTTTGACCATGGCAGAGAAGAAGAGCGCGGGGGCGCCCTCCGCGGACGACAAATTGGCCGCCGTGCTGAACCAGATCCGCAAGGAGTTCGGCTCCTCGGCCATCATGAAGATGGGCGAGGTGGAGGTGCAGGACGTGCCGGTCGTCTCCACCGGCGCCTTCTCGCTGGACCTCGCCCTCGGCGTCGGCGGCGTGCCGCGCGGGCGCATCATCGAGATCTTCGGCAACGAATCCTCCGGCAAGACCACCCTCTCGCTGCACATCGCCGCCAACGCCCAGAAGCAGGGCGGCATCGTCGCCTTCATCGACGCCGAGCACGCGCTCGACGTGGCCTACGCCAGGCGCATCGGCGTGGACGTGGACAACCTGCTGCTCTCCCAGCCGAACTCCGGCGAGGAGGCCCTCCAGATCACCGAGCAGCTCGTGCGCTCGGGCGCGGTGGACGTGGTGATCGTCGATTCCGTGGCCGCGCTGGTGCCCCAGAGCGAGCTCGACGGCGACATCGGCGACTCGCACATGGGCGCCCAGGCCCGCCTCATGTCCCAGGCCATGCGCAAGCTCACCGGCCTGCTGGCCACCACCAAGACGCTCTGCATCTTCACCAACCAGATCCGCATGAAGATCGGCGTCATGTTCGGCAGCCCCGAGACCACCACCGGCGGCAACGCCCTCAAGTTCTACGCCTCCGTGCGCATGAAGATCGCCCGCGTCGCCACCCTCAAGGACAACGCCGGCAAGGCCTACGGCAACCGCACCCGCGTCAACGTCGTCAAAAACAAGGTCGCCCCGCCCTTCACCGAGGCCGAGTTCGACATCCTCTACTCCCGCGGCATCTCCTGGGAGGGCTCCATCCTCGACGCCGCCCTCGCCGCAGGCGTCGTCAACAAGCGCGGCTCCTGGCTCAGCTTCGAGAACGAGCAGATCGGCCAAGGCGCCAACGCCGCCACCGAGTTCCTCCGCGCCAACCCCGACGTCGCCGAGAAGATCAAGGCCAAGGTGCTCGAGCACCGCGACGCCTTCGCCCCCGGCAAGTCGGCCTCCGCCCCCGCCGCCGAGACCCCCGCCGCCGAGTGACCGCCCCCCGCGCGGAGACGAAGGCGCGCCAGGGCCTGGGCGGCTTGCCGTGCGGCGCGTTGCGCCTCACTGACGTGCCCATCCCTTGCGCCGCTGACGTCTCCTCGGAAAGCGCACGCGCTGCGCGGCACCCACAAAGACACTGAAGGCCCGCAAAGGTCTCAAAGGGTGGGAGCCTGGACGGTGGCTTATCCGTCGCGCGCTTGCCGCGCGTTCTGTTCTCTGTTCTCCGTTCTCCCACCCCCTTCCCGCGCCTACTGATGCAAACCGCCCCCTCCGCTTCCTTCACCCACTGCCTGCGCATCGCCTGGCCGCTCGTGCTGGCGATGACCGGCAACGCGCTGATGATGTTCGTCGACCGCCTCTTCCTGGCGCGGTACAGCGCCGTGAGCATCCAGGCGGCGCTCCCCGCCGGGCTCGTGGCCTTCATGGTCATCGCGCTCCTGCAGAACGTGGTGGCCTATTCGGGCACCTTCGTGGCGCAGTACGCCGGCGCCGGCAGCCGCGCCGCGTGCGCCCGCGCCACGGGGCAGGGGCTGTGGCTCTCGCTGGCGTGCGTGCCCATCCTGCTGGCCACGATGCCGCTGGGGCTGTGGCTCTTCGACCTGGTGGGCCACGCGCCCGACGTGCTGGCCGAGGAGAAGCGCTACTACCTCTCCCTCGTCGTCGCCAACCTGGCGCTTCCCTTCGGCGCGGCGCTCAGCGGCTTCTTCGCCGGGCGCGGCCACACCCGGCTGGTGATGGCCGCCAACCTGGTGGGCAACGTCGCCAACATCGCGCTCGACCCCCTCTTCATCTGGGGCTGGGGGCCCGTCCCCGAGCTGGGCATCGTGGGCGCGGGCGTGGCCACGGCCATCGGGCAATTCCTCATCCTGGCCATCCTGGCCGGGGCGCTGTGCCTGGAGCCGCACTTCGCCACGGGGCGCCGCCGCCGCGTGGTCCTCGCCTGGAAGGCCCCGCTCGCCGCGCGCATCGTGCGCTACGGCGTCCCCAACGGCGGGCACGTCCTCCTCGACGTCGGCACCTTCACCGTCTTCACCTTCGTCACCGGCTGGCTCGAGCCCATCGACTTCGCCGCCAGCAACATCGCCTTTGCCATCAACCAGCTGGTCTTCGCCCCCCTCATGGGCATCGGCATGGCCGCCGGCATCGTCGTGGGCCAGCGCATGGGCGACGGCGACCCCGAGGGCGCGGCCCGCGGCGGGCGCAACTGCCTGCTCATCGGCTGGGCCTACGTCCTGCTCTGCCTCCTGGTCATCGGCGGCCTCAACGAGACCATCCTCCGCCTCTTCTACCCCGCCGGCGCCCCCTTCGACTACGCCGCCTACGTCGCCCTCGGCCGCCACCTCATCGCCATCTTCCTGGCCTGGGCCTTCTTCGACGTCCTCAACATCGTCTTGGGCGGCGCCCTCAAAGGCGCCGGCGACACGCGCTTCGTCATCTGGTGGGTCGGCGGCGTCGCCCTCCTGCTCTGGATGCCCGCCCTTTTCGGCGCCTACGCCCTCGGCGCCTCCATCGAGGTGCTTTGGCTCACCATGCTGGCCTACGTCATGGTCGCCGGCGGCGGACTCCTCCTGCGCTTCCGCCGCGGCCGCTGGAAGGCGATCCGCCTGCTGGGCTGACCGAAAACGCTTGCGCCGCGCCCGCGGATTTGCCATACTGGGCAGAAACGTTGGGAGGAACCGATGAAACGCCTTTCGATTCTCTGCCTGGCAAGCGCCCTCCTCGCCCTCGCCCCAAGCGCCAGGGCCGAGCCCCGCTATCTCGTCTACGACCTCAAAACGCAGAAAGCCACCCCCGCAACCGTCTCCGACCCGCGTGACGCGACCTACCGCAACGGCACCCAAATCCTCTTCGTCCAAGACCCCGACATCTCCACGGACTACTACATCGGCGCCTTCGAGGTCACCCAAGCCCAGGCCGCGACGCTGAAGTGGACGGGCGCGAAGGCCGGTGGGCAGGCCTACACCGCCACGACGAAGACGGAAATCGCCACCCTCCCCGCCCTTCCTGCCAACCTCTCCTTCCAGACCGTGGCGCAGTGGCAGGCCTACGCGGGCGAACCGACGAAACCGTGCAACGTGTCGGGTGGGACGCCGGACACCCTGTCTCCCTTTTTGTATGCGGTGCCCGTGGAGGAGTGGTATGAGGGCGATTATGCCGGCGTCACAGACCCTGACCATGGCGCGTTTGACCTCTACGGCAACGCCTTGGAATACACGGCGGAGGGCCTTTACATCGGCGGGTGCGCCGCCAAGACGGGCTATACATTCAGTAGTTTAAGCAAGGATGGGGAGACAATCCGCGACAAAGTCCCGACGGACAGCAACGGCCGTGGGCTTTTGGGCGTGCGTCTGGTCTACACCCCGCCAGAGGCGCAAACCTTCTCCGTCACCGTCACCATGAACGGCAAGCAGGTCGGCGAACCCGAGGGGCATAAGCCCGGCGAGACCGTCGTCGTCACCCCCCAAGTCCCTGGCGGCCATGCGCTGACGGGGCGGGAGGTGACGCCTGAGGGGCTGGACGGTGAGGCCGCGCTGGACGAGACCTTCACCTTCGCGATGCCCGCCGAGAATGTGACGGTGGCCTACGTTTCCGCGCCTTACGCCACCATCACCGTCGAGGGCGGCACCGCCTCCGTCGAAGGCGGGCAGAGCGGCGCCTCCGTCCGCGCCTTCGCCGGCGACGTGGTCACCCTCACGGCGCGGGAGCCCGGGGACTACGAGACGTTCGCGGGCTGGGAAGGCGTCGCCGAGGGCCTTGAGGGCGGCGTCTTCACCGTGCCTGAGGACATCCAGGGCGGCGAGGTATACGCCTTCACGGCCCGCTTTGAGGTCATCCCGCGCGCCACCGTCACCGTCACGGGCGGCACCGCCTCCGTCGAAGGCGGGGAGAGCGGTGCCGTCGTCCGCGCCGTGGCCGGCGCAAAGGTCACCCTCACGCCCCGGGCCCCGGGCAAGTACGAGCGCTTCGCGGATTGGGAGACGCCCGAGGGCGTCGCGCTCGGCGAGGGCAACGTCTTCACCGTGCCGGGGGACATCCGGGACGGCCAGGAATATGCCTTCACGGCCCGCTTCGAGGTCATCCCGCACGCCACCATCGTCGTCGTCGGCGGCGACGCCAGCGCCTACGAGGCCGTCGCGGGCGAGACCGTCACCCTCACGCCCCGCGCGGCGCCCGCCTATCAGGCCTTCACGGGCTGGGAAGGCGTCGCCGAGGGCCTTGAGGGCAACGTCTTCACCGTGCCGGAGTTGACCGGGAACGTCACCTATACCTTCACCGCCGCCTATCGTTACTATCCGCGCGTCCTTGTCTCCGGCGGCAGCGCCGTCGTCACCAACGGCAGGCAATCCTTCGGCAACGGCTATTACGAGCCCGGCGCCAGCCTCACCCTGACGCCAGACAAGGTCGAGGGCCGCACGTTCAAGGGCTGGGCGGGCGCCACCGAGGGCCTCACCGGGAACGCCTACGTCGTCGGCGACTACGGCACCTCCGTCACCCTCACCGCCACCTACGAAGACGCCGAGGCCGAGACGCCCGACCCCGTCACCATCCGCCTCGGCTCCGGCGCCTCCCTCTTCGGCAACCTCCCGGGCGACAGGACGGAGGTCGGGGAGGATGACTTCGGCAACGTTTACGAGGGCTTCCACTATTCGCCGGCGGGCACCATCGCCTCGCTTGACCTGACGGACGGCTCGATCAGGTACAGCGAGCCCGTCGAGTCCGGGGATGACTCCGTGGGCGACCCGCCCAACCTGGCGGACTATGACTCCTACCGCGCGTTTTGGCGGGATTATCTGGAGTGGTGGCAAAAGGCGTATGGCGAGGCGGAAACGCCTGAGCTGGATACGTCTGTGCTTGCTCTTCGGCGCGTCGTGCGCGACGACGGCACGGCCTTTTACCTTGGCGTCTACGAGACGACCGTCGGCCATGTGGCCCGCCTCAACGGGGAGGAAAAGAACCTCGACAGCGCGGCGGTCTACTGCGGCAAGAATGTCTCCAATCTAGTGTCGCCCCTGAATAAGTTCAAAGAAATCCTGTCCATGCTCAACGGCAAATTCAAGGTGAATGCCCGCTTGCCGGAGGTGGAGGACGTGGCGGAAATCAGCCCCGGGTATCCCACTGATTCATCGTTGACCGACGGTATGGTTGTCGCTGGAGGGACAGGGCAGGACCCGAAGGACGCGAATGCGATGACGCAAGACCCCTACGGCTTCTACGGTCTTTGGGGCAACGCCTTTGAGACGAACGGCGACGGGAAGGGTTTCGCCGGGGCGGTCGTCTTTCGACGCAATCAGGCAGATGCATTTTTGACAGACCCCGCTTACTCGCTCAATCCTGGGTACGCCCAATACGCCTCGCTGAGGCCGCTGATCGAGGTGGAGGAGCCGGTGGCGATCGTCGTGGGGGCGGCGGGGGGGCCGGTCGTGCACGTGGCGGCGGGGGAGGCGCTCTTCCCGGATGGAAGCGCGACGCCGGCGCCGACGCAGGCGGGGAAGAAGTTTACGGGCTGGACGTTGGGCGGTCAATCCATCGGCACCGATTACGTGGTGAAGGCGGAAGATGAGGGCAAGGTGCTCGCGGCGACGTGGAAGGACGTGCCCTCCGTCAGGGATGTCACGGTTAGGTGCGTGAACTGCCAGGGCCCCGGGAACGCGGTGGTCGGCGGCACGATTACGGTTTATCCGCCGGAGGGTTATGCCTTCGTGGAGGGGAAGCCGGTCACGCTCTCTGGCGCCACCGGCGTGGTGAAAGAAGAGAAGTTGCAGGATGGCGCGGTGACGCTGACCTTGAAGGCGGAAGCGCTCGCCGCGGCCGCGACGCTCACCGTCACGGGCCACACCGCGCCCCTGTCCGCGCCGAGCCCGGGCTACCGCCTGCGCCTGCGCTGAGCGTGTCCGCGCCCGTTCGGGCCGGGCCCCGCCGGGGGCCCGGCTTTCCCGTCTTCGGGGCGGCCTCTGGCGCTTCTCCCGAAGGCCACCCGGGTCCGGTTGCGCGCGCGGCGGGGATTTGGTAGGGTAGGGCCATGAGAAGATGGCTTGTTGTGGCAGTGGCCTGTGTGGCGTTGGCGGCCGGGTTCGCGCGGGGTGCGGACGTGGAGGCGGCGAAGCAGGCGGTGGACAAGGCGTTGCGGGCGGCGGACGGGGCGTTCTCGCCGGCGCTGCGCCAGGCGTACATCGATTACGTGGAGGCGGTGACGCGGGCGAAGTACGGCCCCGCGAAGATCAACGAGCGCACGTGGAAGTGGCTGCGCCAGCACCCGGAGGTGCTGTCGGCGGCCGCGGCGGCGGAGTGGCCGGCGAACCCGAACGTGCTCCTGAACTTCCAGCGCCTGGCCTTGGCCCTGGGGCCGCAGCAGGCGGATCGGTGGAGCCAGCTGGCGCTGGCCTACGCGATCCGCTACCGTCAGGAGCCGATCGCCATCGACCGCGCGAAGGAGGCGTGGAACCCCGCGCGGCTGGAGCGGGCCGTCTCGAGCAACGAAAAGGGGAAGGGCGGGGACTTCGGGCTGTTGGACGAGGACGATTTCCCGGAGGTCTCCGACGAGGAGCGGCGCCTGGGCGAGTGGCTGGCCGGGCCGCAGTCGCTCTCCTCGACGCGGCCGCCGCTGACGATCCCCGAGCTGATGGAGATGCCGCTGCACGAGATCAACATGATGACGCGGCGCACGCCCGACGACCCGCCCATGCTCACCAAGTTCCCGAACTGGGAGAACGTGGCTCTCGGCGGGCGCATCTACCCGCCCTACGTCGACGGCACGCCCACGCCCCAGCGCGCCTGCCTGCTGAAGATCTGGCGCAACGGGCGCATCCCGCGCCGGACGGAGGGGCGCCCCGACTTCGACATGGCCGACGCCGAGTGGCCCATCCTGCTCTACCTGGCCGACTTGGCGCAGATCGACGAGACGAGCTTCTTCTTCTACCAGGTGGTGAAGCACAAGGCCATCCCCGCGCCCGGCGGCGGCCAAAGCCTCGTCATCGGCGACGGCGCGAACGTCAACACCCGCAGCCCCGCCTTCCGCTTCGCCCGCAGCAACTGGCACCCCGACAAGTTCATCCGCGTCTACAACGGCTCCAAGAAAGACCAGGGCGGGCGCTCGTGGGCCTGGGCCCTCAACGCCGTGAACGTGCCCGCCACCGTCGTCTCCGCCCCGCCCGACGGCAAGTTCTGGTTCACCGGCGGCAAGGGCAACTACCACTACTTCATGCAATGCGCCGACAACGCCCACACCGGCACCGGCAGCAAGGCCCCCTGGCACCTCGAGCGCCCCCTGGCCGCCGCCGGCCCCGTCGAGCCCGGGCAGGTGCAGCACCGCTGGTTCATGGGCCTGGCCGCCACCCTCAACCAAGGCCTGCGGGCCTACGAGGACGCGCGCATCGCCCGCGCCGTCATCGACCTGCTCAGGCTCTCCCAGCCCCGCCGCGTGGCCCTCCTGGAAAGCGTCTTCCTCATGAACCCCCTCGACGGCGACGTCTTCAACGCCCTCGCCGCCGAATACCGCCAGGCAAAGGACGCCACCGGCACCCTCCGCCTCCTCACCGCCGCCCGCGCCTACGCCGCCCACGGCCTCAAACGCCCCGTCAACCAGGCCGCCGTCCGCGCCGGCCGCTCCGCCGCCGCCAAGGCCTGGAAGCTCCCCGAGCCCTCTTACCAAGGCCTCCCCGACGTCCCCGAGGCCACGAGCCCCTGGTTCTTCCTCCTCTGCTCCGACGCCGCCAGCCAATTCCTCCGCGACGCCGGCGGCAAAGACAAGGCCCGCTTCCGCGACGAGCTCGCCTACGAGCAACGCATGGCCCAAGGCGTCGGCGACAAACCCATCGTCCGCGCCCTCGAGACCCTCCAATCCCTCACCCGCTAAGGAGCCGCCATGCTCACCAAAGCCCACGCGGCGGCCGTCCTTGGCATCGGCGCCGAGCCCGTCGAGATCGAGGTCCACGCCGTCGCCTCAGAAGACCCCCGCACCCGCGTCGTCGGCCTGCCCGACGCCGCCGTCAAGGAAAGCGTCGACCGCGTCCGCGCCGCCCTGCGCAACTCCCTCTTCCGCCTCAAGCCCGCCGCCGTCACCGTCAACCTCGCCCCCGCCGACCTGCGCAAGGAAGGCCCCGTCTACGACCTGCCCATCGCCCTGGCCCTGCTCGCGGCGGACGGCGCCGAGAAACTCCCCCTCCTGGCCGAGATCCCCATCCTCGGCGAGCTGGCGCTGGGCGGCGAGGTGCGGCGCATCCGCGGCGTGCTGCCCATCGCCCTGGCCCTGCGCGCCCGCGGCTTCCGCGCCGTGGCCGTGCCCGAGGCCAACGCCGACGAGGCCGCCCTCGTCGAGGGCATCGACGTCTGGCCCGTCAAAAGCCTCCGCCACGCCGTCGAGCTCCTCTCCGGCCGCCTCGCCCCCACGCCCCACCGCGTCGACCGCGACGCCCTCTTCGCCCAAGGCGCCGCCGGCGGGGAGGACTTCGCCGACGTCAAGGGCCAGGCCCTGGCGCGCCGCGCCGTCGAGGTCGCCGTCGCCGGCGGCCACAACATCCTGCTCATCGGCTCGCCCGGCAGCGGCAAGACGATGATCGCGCGGCGCATCCCCTCCATCCTCCCCCCGCTCACCCCCGAGGAGGCCCTCGAGGTCACCGCCATCCACTCCGTGGCCGGGGCCCTCCGCGGCGGGCTCGTCGCGCGCCGCCCCTTCCGCGCGCCCCACCACACCGTCAGCGACGCCGGGCTCATCGGCGGCGGCACGCACCCCACCCCCGGCGAGGTCTCCCTGGCCCACCGCGGCGTCCTCTTCCTCGACGAGCTGCCCGAGTTCCACCGACACGTGCTGGAGGTGCTCCGACAGCCGCTCGAGGACGGCGCGGTGACCATCGCGCGCACCGCCGGCACCCTCACCTTCCCGGCGGACTTCATGCTCGTGGCGGCGATGAACCCCTGCCCCTGCGGCTTCGCGGGGGACCCCAAGCGCGCCTGCCGCTGCTCCGAGCCGCAGATCCGCCGCTACCGCGCGCGCGTCTCCGGGCCGCTCCTCGACCGCATCGACCTGCACGTGGAGGTGCCCGCCGTGGCCTACGGCGAGCTCGCGGACAAGGCCGAGGGCGAAAGCTCCGCCGCCATCCGCGCCCGCGTCCTCGCCTGCCGCGCCCGCCAGGCCGCGCGCTACGCCGCCCTGCCCGGCGTCCGCTGCAACGCCGACCTCCCCGCCGGGCGCCTCCAGCGCTTCTGCCCGCTCGAGCCCGCCGCCGAGGCCGTCCTGCGCGCGGCGATGGACGAGCTGGGCCTCACCGCCCGCGCCTATTCGCGCATCCTGCGCGTGGCCCGCACCATCGCCGACCTGGCCGGCGCCGAGGCCATCGCCCGCGAGCACCTCTTCGAGGCCATCCAATACCGCGCCCTCGACCACGCGCAGTGGTAGGGCGCCGGCGACGAAGGAGACGACGATGCCAAAGCCCTTCCTGCGGGCGCTCCGCCCCTGCCTCTGCGCGGCGCTGGCCGCGCTCTTCTGCCCCCTGGCCCCGGCCGAGGCGCCCTCCGACGCGCGCTACGTGCCTTACTTCTACGGCATCGCCCTGCCCGAGAGCGGCGCGCGCGTCCTCCTGGTCATCGACACCTCCAAGTCCATGGGCCGCAAGGATGCCTCGCGCCCCGACGGCGGCACGCGCTGGGAGACGCTGTGCGACCAGGTCTCCGAGATGGCCGGGCGGATGGCCGCGCTCGCCGCGCGCCGCCGCGTCTGCTACACCGTCACCCTCCTCTACGAGGGCGGCGACGCGCCGCACGCGGGCACCGAGCCCTTCGACCTGGCCAAGCCCGGCGCCGCCGAGGCCCTGCTGGCCGCGCTCCACGCCCGCGCCCTCACCTCCGGCGGCAGCTTCGAGGCGACCTTCGGCGAGACGCTCTGGCCGCTCGTCTCCCGCCAGCACATCACCCACGTCATCTATCTGGGCGACAACGACGTCGGCCGCTACGCCGAGGCCCCCGTCCGCGCCGTCGTCTCGGCCTGGTACGCGCTCCCGCGCCGGGACCCCGCCGCCGCCCAGCGCGCCCTCTTCCGCCTCAAGGCCGCGTGGTGGGAGCCCTGGAAGGGCTGGCGCCGCCCCACCGCCCAGCGCCCCGCCTTCCGCGGCCAGCAGGCCTACCCGCCGCCGCCGCGCGACGTCGTCTTCAGCGCCGTCGCCATCGGCCAGAAATCCCCGCTCCTCGAGGAGCTGGCCGCGCTCGGCGGCGGCGAGTACGTCGAGCGCCTGGCGCCCAGGCGCGGCAAGGCCGCGCGCTGAGCTGTGGTATACTGTGCGCCCAAAAGGAGTTTGAGATGAGAGAGGTGCCGACCGATTTCCCCACGCCCTTCGCCCGCCTGCGCTGGGTGCTCAAGGCCCTGCGCGCGCCCGACGGCTGCCCGTGGGACCGCGCCCAGACGCTGAAGACCATCGAGCCCTGCCTGCAGGAAGAGTGCTACGAGCTGCTCGACGCCATGGCCGGCGACGACCTGGCCCACCACCGCGAGGAGCTCGGCGACGTGCTCCTGCAGGTGCTCTTCCAATGCGACATCCGCGAGGAGCAGGGCGCCTTCGGCTTCGACGACGTGGCCGCCGCCCTGGCCGACAAGCTCATCCGCCGTCACCCCCACGTCTTCGGCCGGGCCTCCGCCGGCGACACCGAGGCCGCCCTCCGCAACTGGGAGCGCATCAAGCAGACCGAGCGCAAAGGCCCCGAGGCCTCCGCCCTCGACGGCGTGCCCGCCGCCCTCCCCGCCCTCCTGCGCGCCCAGCGCACCCAGCACAAGGCCGCCAAGGTCGGCTTCGACTGGAAGGGCGCCGAGGGCCCCGACGCCAAGCTCGACGAGGAGATCGCCGAGCTCCGCGCCGCCATGCGCGAGGGCAGGAAGGACGGCGTCGCCGAGGAGCTGGGCGACGCGCTCTTCACGCTGGTGAACCTGGCCCGCCACCTGGACGTCGACGCCGAGGGCGCCCTCCGCGCCGCCACCGAGAAGTTCGCCCGCCGTTTCAAGGCCGTCGAGCGCCGCGTCAAGGCCTCCGGCCGCGAGATGGCCGCGCTCTCGCTCGCGGCGCTCGACGCCGAGTGGGACGCCGTCAAGCGCGAGGCCCGCGCGTGAGCCCCGCCGCCCCCCGCGCCTGCGTGGCGCTCGACAGCGACGGCACCGTCCTGGACACGATGGCGCCCAAGCAGCACCGCTTCCTCCAGCCGATGTTCATCGAGGCCTTCGGGCTCCAGCCCCAGGCCGCCGCCTACCGCGCGTGCGCCGACTTCGTGAACCTCTTCTCCGCCACGCGCGGCATCAGCCGCTACCACGCCATCCTCCTCACCCTCGAGGCCTTCAACGCCCACCCCGCCGTCCACGCCGCCGGCTTCCCCCCCCTGCCCACCGCCGACCTGCGCGCCTTCGTCGAAAGCGGCCTGCCCCTCAGCGCCGACGCGCTCGCGGGCTGGCTCCGCGCCCACCCCTCGCCCTTCCTCGAGAAGCTCCTGGCCTGGGGCCACGCGGTGAACGAGGCCATCCTCGCCTCCGGCGTGCGCTTCGACGTCTTCCCCGGCGTGCGCGAGGCGCTCGAGGCCATGCACGGCCCCTGCCGCGTGGGCATCGTCTCGCAATCGCCCGAGCGCGTCCTCCGCCAAGACTGGGGCGCGCAGGGCCTGCTCGGGCACGTCGACCTCGTGGCCGGGCAGGAGCTCGGCGCCAAGCCCGCCCAGCTCGCCGCCCTCGCCGAGGGCCGCCCCCCCGCCGACGTGCTGATGGTGGGCGACGCCTTCGGCGACCTCGACGCCGCGCGCGCCTTTGGGTGCCGCTTCTTCCCCATCCTCCCCGGGCGCGAAGGCGACTCGTGGGCCCGCCTGGCCGGTGAGGTCTTCCCCGACTTCCTCGCCGGGCGCTACGACCCCGCGCGCGAGGCCGCCCTCGTCGCCGACTTCGCCGCCGCCCTCCCCGACCGCCCCCCGTGGGCCGGGAATGGCTGAGGCGGCAGATTGGGGCGCGCCGCGGGCGCGCCTTTTTTTGCCGAGGGCAAAGAAAAACCCGCCCGGACAATGTCCGTGGCGGGGTGGGGTTGTGTGTCTGTGTAGGAGAATGTCAAAAAACAGCGCGTATTATATCGCATCCGCGACGCGCGCGCAAGCCTTTTTTTAGAAAATCGTAAGAAAGGGGCGCGCTTTCCCCGGGGCGGGGCGGCTGGGAGGGGGGTAGCGAATAAAAGTGCTTGCAAATGAAAAGCCCCTTGTGCTACAGTATGGCCGATGTTCCATTTTGGAGTGCGTATGCACCGATTGACGTTGTTGTTTGTTTGCCTTCTTCCGTGGCTGTGCGGGTGTGGGCTCTTCGACCCCGAGGGCGTGACCCGCGTGGGCGTGGCCGAGCTGAAGCCCGGCATCATCGTGCCGCAGCTGCGCCCGGGCGTGAAGGTGCTCGTCTCGGTCTCCGCCTCGGGGCAGCCGGTCTTCGAGCAGCAGGAGAAGGAAGTGTCGGTGGAGGGCGACGTGCTGCTGCCCTACGTCGACCGCGTGCAATGCGGGGGGATGACCATCGAGGCCTTCCGCAAGTTGCTCGTGGAGCGCTACATGGAGTTTTACGTCGACCCGCAGGTGTCGGTGGACTACGTGCCGATGACGCAGGGCGGCTCCTCGCCCTACGGCACGGTGCTGGTGACCGGCTGCGTGGGCAAGCCCGGGCCGGTGAACATCCCGCCGACGCGCGACCTGACGGTGATGCAGGCCCTCTCCGACGCCGGCGGCGTCGGCCAATGGGCGAACAAAGGCGACGTCTCGCTGACGCGCGAGCTGGCCGACGGCACGAAGCAGCGCGTGATCATCGACTTGGACGAGATCGGCAGCGCCGGCGCCACCGAGCTGAACGTGATCCTGATGCCCGGCGACGTGCTGAACGTGCCGGAGAGCAACTGGTGATTTTGTTGTTGTTGGTCTAGAGAAAGAGAGTCAAGCATGAAGAGAATGTTGATTGTCGCCGCGTTCCTCCTGATGGGGGGTGGGATGGCCTTCGCGGCGTTGACCGAGGCCGATCTGACGCCCCAGGCCATCACCCAGGCCGTCGCCGCCCAGCCCGCCGCCAACCGCGTCGCCTACGCGCGCCAGGTGCTGCAGGCCATCGGCACGAGCCCCGCCGCCGGCGAGGCCAAGACCCAGGCCCTCACCTCCGCCTCCCGCGCCCTGATCACCGGCGCCGGCGCCGAGCAGGGCGCCGCCATCATCGCCGAGATCTACAACACCGTGCCCGTCGAGAACCTCCAGGGCGTGGCCGACCTCCTGGCCGCCAACGGCTTCGGCCAGGCCGAGAACGGCTTCACCGACGAGCAGTACGACGCCTTCTGCGCCAACGTCGCGCGCACCGCCTCGGCCTACATCGCCTCGTCCGGCACCGATTCGCCGGCCGTGCGCATGAGCATCCTCGCGGCCACCTTCACCAAGGGCAGCTCCGACCCCGATCGCACCCGCCCGATGGTCATCGCCGCTCTCCCCGCCGGCTACCAGACCTCCGCCGCCACCTACGTCGCGGCCTCCGAGCAGGGCAACCTCGACGTCCTGGCCGCCGCCACCGGCGTCAACGAGGTGGCCTCCACCCCCGACGACCCCGACGCCGACGCCATCGTCCCCGCGCCCGCGCCGACCGTCGAGGCGCAGACCGATTACCTTGAGGACGGCTCGCCCGAGCCTGACGCCGCGCCCGCCGAGGGCGAGGAGGGCGGCGTCGAGGCCAAGGTCCCCCTGCTTGCGCGCTATGCCACCGACGTGCTGGGCATGACCCTCGACACGATGGCCGACGCCACCTACACCTGGGCCACCGGCGCGCCGCGCCCGGCCACCCTCGGCGGCCAGCCCGTCGTCGAGCAGGACGCCATCGACGCGCTCGGGCACATCCCTCTCCCCGGCGGCCCCATCCCGCGGCCCGTTCTGCCCAGCCCGTCCTACGGCAACCAGTACATCGATTGACCCTGTCTGTCCGGAGAAATGACAATGAGAAAACCGCTTCAACTGGCCGCGTTGCTCTGTGGGTGCTTGGTGACCTCGCTCCTCGTGGCCGCCCCCGGCAAGGAGCCCGGCTTCCGTTTCGCCAACAACTGGACGGTGAGCCCCGCCGTGAGCGTCGGCGCCTTCTGGGAATCCAACGCCCGCGACACCTACAACGACGAGGATTCCGGCGCCGGCTGGCGCGTCCAGCCCGTCCTCTCCATCAGCCACCGCCTGGGCGAGCGCACGGACTTCGGCCTCAACGCCTTCTACACGATGGAGCGCGGCTTCGACAGCGACGACGCGCAGGACAACGACTCCTACGGCGTGAACCTCAACCTCTCGCGCAAGCTCTCCAAGCGCTGGGGCCTCTCGGTCTCGGCCTCGTACTCGCACTCCGAGAACGATGAGTACTACGGCGTGGGCTGGAACCCGTCGAACCCCTACCTGGGGCGCATCGACACCGAGGAATCCGACCACTACAACGTGAACGCCGCGCTGGCCTACCTCGGCAACCGCTGGAACCTCTCCATCGGCGCCGGCTGGAGCCGCAGCGACACGAAGGGCGGCAACGAGAACGACCAGTACAACCTCAGCCTCGGCGCCGGGTACATCCTGAGCAAGACGCTGACGTGGACGAACACGTTGGCGATGACCATCCAGGATCAGTACTGCGGCAACGACTCGTACTCGTACTACCTGATGACCGGCCTCTCCAAGGTGATCAGCGACAGGCTCTCCGCCTCCGCCCAGGTCGGCGTCTCCATGCAGGATTACGACGGCTACAAGAGCGAGACGAGCGTCGACCCCTCGTACACCGTCAGCGTCGCCTACAAGGCCTCGCGCAAGGTGGCCCTCGCGCTCTCGATGAACTCGCGCTACGAGTCCGAGTATTACGGCGACACGCGCGACGCCTACATCTGGTCGCACAACCTCACCGGCTCGGTGAACGTGCAGTGGACGGACGTGCTCTCCTCGCGCCTGACCGTCTCGGGCATCTACGAGGACCACACCGCGCCTGCCATCGACTACAACGACGAGACGCGCACCTACATCCAAGCCGCCTTCACCACCTCCTACAAGTTCAACCGCTACGCCGCCCTTTACGGCGGCGTGACGTGGACGCAGGACGAATACGACTACGGCCCCGGCGGGGACGAGACCAAAGACAACGTCCGCCTCGACCTTGGCCTGACCTTCACGTTCTGAGGCCTGAGGGCCCGGTGGCACTTCCGTGATCCGGATCTTGCTGACCAAATACTGGGTGCTTGTCCATCTGCTCTTGGTGGCGGGCACCCTTTGTTTTGCCCCCGCGCTCACCGTCGGCTTCGGGCTGTGGGCGGCCGCGTCGTTGCTCTTGATGACGCTCTGCCTGCCGCCGGTCTTCCGCGGCGAGAGCTTCTGGCTGGCGCGCCGGCGCGTGGCGCAGGCGATGCGCGGCGACGTGGTGGCGTGGTCCGCGCTCCTGTGCGTGGCGTACGTGGGCGTGGGGCTGCTCAACGGGCCGCGCGCCTTCGGCTTCGAGCCGGAGTTGCTCCGGTGGGTCTACGCCCCGCCGCGGATGCCGGCGATGCCCTCCTCGATCGACCCGGCCGAGGGGGTTCCCTTTTTCGTGGGGCTTCTGTGCGCGCTGGCGTGCGCGTTGGCGGTGCGGGTGGGGTTGCCGCGCGGGCAGCGGCTGTATGCGCTGATTGGGCTGGGGGCGCTGACGGGGACGTTGGCGGCGGTCGGCGTGGGGGTGGCGTTGGCGACGGGCGGGGCGCCGTCGTTCGGCTGGCTGGGGGGGCGCTTCGTGGCCTCGGCGCTGTGGCTGATGCTGTTTTGCGTGTGCCTGGGGATTGTGGGGGAGGCGTTTTTGGAGGGGCGTCTGCGGCCGTGCGCGGCGGCGTTGGCGGCGGCGTGCCTGAATGAGATGGCTTTGTTCGCGTTCGGCACGCCGTTGATGGCGGGGCTGGGGGCGGTGGTGACGGTGGTGTGGCTGGCGTTCGCGGCGTTCGCGGTGCGGGCGTGCGGGCGGGGGCTGGCGCTGCTTTGGAACACGGTGTTGATGGCGCCGGTGGCGCTTTCGGCGGGGGTGGGCTTCGCGTTGTTGCCGGGGGCGGCGGCGGTTTGGGCGGGGGTGGGGCAGGCCTCGCTGGCGGCGGGGGTGGAGGCGTTTTTGGCGCAGTGGCCGTTCCGGGCGGGGCTGGCGCTGGAGGTGCTGGGGCGGAACCCGATGTTGGGGGTGGGGCCGGAGGGCTTCGCGCACACGGCGCGGTTTTACGTGGAGGGGTCGCTGGCGTGGGGGCTGTGGCGCGAGGGCGGCACGGGGGTGCCGTGCGATTTCCTGAAGTTGCTGTGCGAGCGGGGGATGATCGGGGCGTTGCTGTTGCTGATCCCGGGGGGGGCGATGTTGGGGCGGTGCCTGATGCGGTGGGTGGCGTTCAGCCAGGATCGGCGGCGGCGGTACAGCCTGCGGTATGTCTTTGTTTTGGTCGGGTCGCTCTTGGGCGTGGTGTCCATGCTGGGGGCGTCGTTGGTTGGCACGCCGCTGCACGAGCCTGCGGCGCTGTGCGCGTTTTTGATTGTGTGCGCCTGCATGGGCGGATGGATGCCCCGGCCGCGTTGAGCCGGGAAAGCGAGGAATCATGGCCGAGGAAAACACGAACGGACGCAGCTTGTATTATCAGCGCTTCTCGCGGGAGAACCTGCCCGCGGGGGGGGCGCCGGCCTATGCGGCGCCGGCCTACGCCACGCCGACCTATGGCGCGGCCTACGGAGAGGGGCTTGAGGGCGAGGGTGAGGGCGGCGGCACGCTGAGCGTGGGGCGCATCATCCGCGTCTGCTCCAACCATTGGATGACCATCTTCGTCTTCCTTATCCTGGGGCTGCTCGTCTCCTTCGTCATCTTCCAGCTGCTGCCGCAGAAATACGAGGCCGAGGCGTATTACGAGATGACCATCCAGGGCTCGTCGCTCGTGGCCGGCAACCTTTACGCCGACAACGGCTATGGCGGGACGGAGAACTCCCTGCAGTCGGTCTTCAACACCCGCTCCACGCAGTTCCGGACGCCGGGCGTGCAGCAGAGCGTCGTCAACCTTTACCGCACCAAGCACACCGACAGCGGCGTCGCCACCGAGACCCTCCTCAAGATTTTGGACGAGGACACCGAGATGGAGCTGCTGCCGCGCTCGCGCCTCGTCTGCGTCACCGTCACCGCCGGCGACCCCGACCTGGCCGCCGACCTGGCCAACGCCTACGTCTCCGTCTGCGAGACCTTCATGGGCGAGCAGAACAAGGCCGCCGCCGAGGACGCCGTGGCCTTCCTCACCACCACCCTCGACCAAGAGGAGCGCATCCTCGACCAGGTGGAGAAGGAGCTCCTCGACCTGCGCAAATCCCAGCGCATCGAGAACCTGAACCGCGAGCGCGAGAAGGTGCAGAACCGCCTCTCCGCCCTCGACGCGCGCTCCATCGAGCTGGAGCAGCAGATTGCCGTGGCCAAGGAGCTGCTCCTGGCCCTGGCCATCGTCAAGGACGACCCCACCAAGTTCGGCTCCATCCCCACCAGCATCGAGCGCTCCGGCGAGATCGACGCGGCCTACGAGCGCTGGCAGAGCGCCGTGATGGAGAAGCGCACCCTCCTCATCCGCCTCACCGAGAACCACCCCGACATCCGCGTCAAGGAGCGCGAGGTCGAGGTCTACCGCGAGCAGTTCGTCGAGACCGCCCAGCGCGCCTACGAGACCGGCAAGGCCCAGCTCCGCTTCCTGGAGAACCAGCGCCAGCCCGTCGTCGAGGAGGCCGCCACCGTCCGCGCCCAGATCATCGAGCTCGACAGCGCCATCATCTCCGCCGAGATGTCCATCCAGCAGCTCGAGCGCACCCGCGACATCGAAATCGGCAAGACCGCCGACCTCCGCGAGCGCGCCCGCGTCGCCCGCCTCAAGGCCGACGAGAACGCCGCCACCATCCGCCCCGTCAAAGAGGCCATCCCCCCCGAGGAGCCCGCCAGCCCCAACCCCTACATCATCTTCACCGCCGGCGTCTTCCTGGGCCTCCTCTTCGGCACCCTCTTCGTCCTCCTCCTCGACCATATGGAAGACAAGCTCGTCGGCGTCGCCGACATCGAGCAACGCCTCCGCCTCAAGGCCCTCGTCGTCTTCCCCCACCTCCGGCGCAAACAGCGCGCCCAGGTGGCCCTCACCATGCACAACGAGCCCTTCTCCCAATACGCCGAATCCATGGCCGGACTCCGCAACCTCCTCGACTCCCCCCGCTACCACGGCCTCACCAAAGCCATCCTCTGCATGTCCACCCAGCCCGCCGAGGGCAAGACCTGCACCGCCGTCAACCTCGCCATCGCCTACGCCCAATCCGGCCAGAAGACCCTCCTGGTGGACTTCGACATGCGCCGCCCCCGCCTCGCCGGCATCTTCGAGCGCGCCAACGACACCTTCGCCTCCCTCCCCCACACCCTCGCGCGCAACGACGCCGCGCTCTTCGACACCCTCCCCCAAGACTGCCAGGTCCCCAACCTCCACGTCGTCTTCTCCCGCGCCTCCGGCTCCATCAGCCCGTCCGTCCTCATGGGCGCCGACATCATCACCGACTTCTTCGCCTGGGCCCGCAAGAACTACGACCATATCGTCATCGACTCCCCGCCCTTCGGCCTCGTGGGCGACGTCATCGTCCTGGCCAACCTCGTTGATTCCGTCCTCCTCGTCGCCACCCCCGACAAGACCCGCTTCGGGCCCATCCAGTTCGCCTCCAGGCGCCTTACCGAGGTCGGTGCCAAAATCCTCGGCGTCGTCGTCAACAACGTCGACTTCGGCCGCTGGGGCGGGTTCGGCAACTACTCCTCCCGCTACGGCTACGCCACCAGCACCTACATCCCCCGCGAATCCCGCGCCGCCGCCGCCGAAAACGCCGCCGAGGATGCCCGCGCCCACCGCCACGCCTCCCGCCGCAAGCCAGACGCCCCCGCCGCCAAGGACGCCAAGGACGCCCCCAAAGGCCCCTTCACCGTCGACCCAAACGCCGCCAAGGACACCCCCCTCTCCCCTGACGACCGCCCCGTCGACGACGACCTCGCCACCGACGACGAATAACCCCCCACTCAGAGACAAACAGGCGGCCCCGCACCCGGGGCCGCCTGCTTATTGCGAACGGCGAACTGAAATCACAAAGGACACGAAGGACACAAAGGAAGGACGACGCCGGGGAAGACCACAGAGGCCACAGAGGCCACGCAGAGGGACACGGGGGAAAGGGAAATCACAAAGGACACGAAGGACACAAAGGACGCAAGGGGAGAAGGAAAAAGGAAAAGGGGGAAGGGAAGATGGGGAATGAGGAGGGAGAGGCAAGGGGCGCCGCCCCTTGAACCCCGGCAGGGGGAAGCTCCCCCTGCACCCGCGGCACGTCCGCCGGACGTGCCTGACAGGCACCCCAAAAGACTTTGTGTCCTTTGTGATTCTCTGAGCCTTTGTGATAGCCCGCGCAGCGACGACCCGCGGCACGTCTGCGACGTGCCTGGCACACGGCGTGGCACCCGCCAAGCGGGCGACGGACTGGGTGGGCAGAGAGGAGGACGGCTGGGGGGCGTTGCCCGTCCCAGTTGTCTCAGTGGTCCCAGTGGTCCCAGTGCGCGGCAGGGTTGGCGGCGCCAGGCTGGGACGACTGGGACAGCTAGGACGGCGGGTTGCCTGTCGCCCCGCAGGGGCGTTTTCCGTTTTCCGTTTTCCGTTCTCCGTTTTCCCGTTCTTTGCGCTTGCGTTCGGCGCGCGAAATGGGGTATGCTATAAGGCAATGTGTTTGAGAGGGGGCGTCCCCTCTGGGTGAACCTGCGGGCCTCCTCCTTTGCCGAGGCGGGGTGCGCGCCAAAGACAGTACGCCGCGGCAAACAGGAAGCGTATCCAGATGGATATTTATGTCGGCAATCTTGCCTACGCGACGGACGACGAGGGCCTCCGCGCCGCTTTTGCGGCGTATGGGGAGGTGACCTCCGCGCATGTCGTGACCGACCGCATGACGAACCGCTCCAAGGGCTTCGGCTTTGTGGAGATGCCCAACGCGGAGGAGGCCAACGCGGCCATCGCCGCGCTCAACGGGGCGGAGCTGGACGGGCGCCCGTTGCGGGTGAACGAGTCCCAGCCGCATCCGCGCGAGGAGCGGCCGCGCCGCCCGTTTGACGGTGGGCGCGGGGGCTATGGGGAGCGTCCGCGGCGGCCTTACGGGGATCGCCCGCGGGGGCCGCGCGGCGGTTTTGGCGGTGGGCGCGGGGGCCCGCGCCGCGGCGGGTATGGCCGCCGGGATTACGACGACGCGCCGCCGGAATCGCAGTGGTGAGCGCGCGCGCCGCGGTCTGCGGCGCGTGGATAGGCAAAAAGGCCCGTTCTTTGCGGAACGGGCCTTTTTGCGTGGTGGGGCGCCCGGGGGCGGTCAGGGTTTGGGGCTGTCGGGCTTGGGGAGGGGGATGAGGCGGACGGCGGCGGAGCGGCTTTCGTAGACGAGCGTGCCGTGGTAGGGGAAGAAGGTGGGCTTGTCCCAGAGGCCGCCGGAGGGGGTGGCGGGGATGAGCGTCAGCGTGTCGTCGTGCACTTCGTAGCGGCCGGTGGCGTAGGGGGCCGTGACGGGGGGGAGGCTTTCCAGGCGGTAGGTGCCGTCGGCGGCGAGGTTGACGGTGAAGGGCGCGTCGCGGCGTTCGTCGGAGCCGAGGCGGCGCTGTTCCAGGCGGTAGCGGCCCGTCACGTCTTTGGCGGAGAGTTCGGGGCGGGTCTCTTCGCGTTCGAAGCGGAGGGCGTGTCGGTTCGTGCCGGGCATGGAGAGGCCGAAGGCGCTGGCGTCCTTTTCCAGGTTGAAGGTGAGGGCCGCATCGGCGGCGTCGAAGCCGGCGGGGAAGGCGTCAGCCGCGGGGCGAAGGAGGAGTTTGCCGTCTTCCACGCGGTACCAATCCTGTGGGTGTGCGCCGGTGGCGTCGCGGATGGCCCAGCCGAGGTCGCCGAAGACGTAGCGCGTGTCCGTCCGCCCCGTGACGATGCCCTGGGTGGTGACGTAGGCGCGCCAGGTGCCTTTCAGGGAGGGGGCGGAATCGGCGTGGGTGAGGACCGGCAGGGCCACGGAGAGCAGGAGGAGAAAACGCCGCATGGGGGGCTCCTTTTTGGGGTGAAGGGAAAGGGGCGGGCCGGCTTTCGCCGGGCGCCGCCCCATGGGTCAGGCGCGGGAGCGCCCGGGATGGCTCAGAAGAGGAAGCCGCCTTTGACGCCGGGGCTGGGGTCATTGACGCCGCTCGGCTCGTAGCCGACGTTGACCATGTCCACGAACTTTTCGAGGATCACGACCTTGCCGGTCGAGAAGTCGATGTAGTAGGGGACGGGCTTGATCGTCTCGATGCCCGTCTGGATGGCGGGATAACCCTTGACGGTGATGTCATACTGGGCGTAGACGATGTAGTCGGTGGTCTTGATGGTGTAGCGGGAGGCGACGAGGGAGTCGCACTTGTTGGCGACGCAGGCATCGTAGAAGGCGGACTTCGCGCCGGTGGCCTTGGGGTTGGGGAGGAGCTTCGCGAGGAAGGAGTCGTCCTGGTTGAAGAAGTCCGCGTAGTCGGCGGTGCCCTTGCCGCCCCACGTGAAGAGGCCGAAGAGGCAGTGGATCTTCGCGTTGCCGGTGACGGTCTTGGCCTCGTCCACCTTATAGAGCGGGCGATAGCGGTCGACGGGGCCGGAGGTTTGGGGGTTGATGGTCATGTTGCCGGCGTCGCTGGTGTTGATCGATTGGCAACCGGTCATCGCCACCAACGCACAGAGGGCCACAGACGCGAGCGCTGCGCTCTTTTTCATGTGTTTGTTCCTTTCAATGGCGGCGGACACCTTCCTGCCCGGGATCCGCGGCGGGCCGCCGCCGCCTGAATGCGCGCCTTCCGCCACGCCTTCAAGCAAAAGCCCCCGCGGCCCTTCGCAGGGGCCGTCCCGGCGCGGGGCCGCCCGCGTGTGCCCGCGGGGGGCGGCGGGGGACAAAAAAGGCGCGGAGGTCCGCGCCTTTCGAGGGGATGGGAAGGGTCTCAGACGTTGGAGGTGCCGGTCTGGGAGAAGATGTATTTGTAGTAGTCCTTGTTGCGGAGCTTGCCGGCGGCCTCTTCGTCGCAGATGACGATGCAGTCGTTGTGGTATTGGAGGGCGGAGCAGGGGCACATGGCGGTGACGGGGCCTTCGACGAGGCCGGCGATGGCGTCTTGCTTGCCTTTGCCGAAGGCGAGGAGGACGACTTTGCGCGCGTCCATGATGGTGCCGATGCCCATGGTGACGGCTTGGGTGGGGACTTCCTCGATTTTGTCGTGGAAGAAGAGGCGGGCGTTGTCGTGGATGGTTTGCTGGGTGAGGACCTGGCTGTGGGTGCGGCAGGCAAGGGAGCAGCCGGGCTCGTTGAAGGCGATGTGGCCGTCGGAGCCGATGCCCAGGAGCTGGATGTCGATGCCGCCGGCGGCCTTGATGGCCTCTTCGTAGGCGCGGCAGGATTTGCCGATGTCCTTGGCGAGGCCGTCGGGGACGTGGGTCTTGGCCTGATCGATGTCGATGTGGTCGAAGAGCTGGGTCTTCATGAAGTAGTGGTAGCTTTGGTCGTGCTCGGGGGCGAGGCCGAGGTACTCGTCGAGGTTGAAGCTCTGGCAGTCCTTGAAGGAGACTGCGCCGGCCTTGCAGGCGTCCGCAAGGAGCTTGTACATTTTGACGGGGGTGGAGCCGGTGGCCAGGCCGAGGACGGTCTTGGGGTTTTGCTTCACCTGGTCAATGAAGATGCTGGCGGCCAGGCGGCTGCCTTCTTCGGGGTTCTGGACGATTGCGACTTTCATGGTGTGTCCTTTCGGTTTTCGAGGGAAGGGGTTCAGTGGCCGGCCTTTTTGGCGGCGCGTTGGACGATGGCCTGCATTTCCTCGCGGGCTTCTTCCATGCGCAGGGCGAGGCGGAATTGGGTGCGGCAGCGGTCGACGTTCTGTTTGGGGTAGTGGGTCTTGAAGTAGACGTCGCCTTGGAGGTAGTCGGTGAGGAAGCGGATGCCGACCATGAAGGGGAGGAGCCAGGCGGAGAAGGCGAGCTCTTGGATCTCGGCGGGGACGAGGAAGCGGGCGGTGTCGAGGTAGCCGGCGGTGACGGCCTCGAACATGCGCAGGTCGAATTGGACGCTGTCGGTGTCGGGCTCGGATTCGTCGGCGGTGTTGCAGGTGGAGCGGCAGAGGTCGCCGAAGTCGTAGAGGGCGAGGCCGGGCATGACGGTGTCGAGGTCGACGACGGCGACGCAGCGTTTGGTGTTGGGGTCGAAGAGGGCGTTGTTGATCTTGGTGTCGTTGTGGGTGATGCGCTCGGGGATCTGGCCGCGGAGGTAGCGGTTGAGGAGGTGGGCGACGAGGTGGCGGCGTTTGCGGACGAACTCGATTTCGTCGGCGACTTCCTCTGCGCGGCCGCGGATGTCTTGGTAGGCGGCTTCCTCGAGGGTGGCGTAGCGCATGGGGGTGTGGTGGAAGTAGGGGATGGTCTCGTGGAGGCGGGGGAGGGGGAGGTCGGCCATCATGTTTTGGAATTGGGCGAAGCCGCGGGCGGCCTCGAAGGCGACGTCGGGGTCGCGGACGTTGTCGTAGCTTTCGACGCCGTCGATGTAGTCGTAGAGGCGCCACCATTTGCCGGAGAAGGTGCGCACGCAGTTGCGTTTTTCGCGGGTGAGGACGAGGGAGAGGGTCCTGACGCCGGGGAATTGGGGGGCTTTGGCGTTGAGGTGGGCGAGGGTGCGCTCGATGTTGTCCATCACCTGCTGGGGCTTGCGGAAGACGGCGTGGTTGATGCGCTGGAGGGTGTATTGGTGGCGGGTGCCGTCGGGTTCCTCGGTGGTGACGAGGTAGGTGTCGTTGATGTGGCCGCTGCCGAAGGGCTTGGCGTCGAGGGGGGTGCCTTTGACGGCGAAGTTGTCGAGGATCTCGGCGATTTTGCTGTCCATGTCTTGCGTTCTCCTACGTGCGTGCGATGAAAGGGGCGCGGCCCGGCGCGGGGGCGCCGGGCCGTTCGGGGGCTTGGCTCAGGCTTCGGCGAGGGCCTTTTTGACGATGGCCTCCATCTGCTCGGCCTGTTCTTCCATGCTTTGGACCATCTTGAGCTGGGTGCGGCAGCGGTCGACGTTGTGTCCGGGGCGCTTGATGTGGAAATAGGTGTCGCCCTGGAGGTAGTCGGTGAGGAAGCGGATGCCGATGGTCATGGTGATGAGGCGGGCGGAGAAGGCGAGCTCCTCCTTCTCGGCGGGGGTGAGGAACTTGGCGCCGCGGCAGTAGCCGCGGGCGATGGCCTCGAACATGTCCATGCGCGAGTAGACCTTGGAGAGGTCTTGCTCGTCCTCGGCGGCGTTGGCGGTGGCGGTGCGGCACATGTCGCCGAAGTCGTAGAGGGCCAGGCCGGGCATGACGGTGTCGAGGTCGATGACGCAGATGCCGCGGCCGGTCTCGTCGTCGAGCATGACGTTGTTGAGTTTGGTGTCGTTGTGGGTGACGCGCTCGGGGATCTCGCCTTTGGCGGAGCGCTCGAGGAGGCGGCCGAAGGTGGCGGCGCGGGCCTCGATGAAGGCGATCTCGGGCTTGACGTCCTTGACGCGGTTGAGGGCGTCTTTCTGGATGGCGGCCTGGAGGGCCTCGTAGCGCCTGAGGGTGTTGTGGAAGTGGGGGATGGTCTCGTGGAGGCGCGGCTCGGTGAGGTCGGCGACCATGTTCTGGAAGTCGGCGAAGGCCTCGCCGACGAGCTCGGCCTGCTGGGTGCTCTGGATCTGGTCGTAGGTGGAGGCGCCTTCGACGAAGACGTAGAGGCGCCACCAGTTGCCCTGGGCGTCGTGGTGGACGGGCTCGCCTTCCTTGGAGAGGATGAGGGTGAGGGTGCGGCGCGAGATGTCCCGCTCGCCTTGGGCGCGGAGCTTGGCGGCGATGTGGCGCGTCACGCGCAGGATGTTCTGCTGGACGGCCTGGGGCTGGGTGAAGACGTGGTGGTTGATGCGCTGGAGCAGGTAGTGCATCGTCGCGCCGCCCACCGAGTAGGTGATTTGGTACGTGTCGTTGATGTGCCCGCTGCCGTAGGGGCGGCCTTCCACGAAGTCGCCGTACACCTGGAACGCCGCGGAGATTTCCTTCAGCTCCGCCTGCGTCGCCTTGCCAAGCTCTGCCATAACGATCCCTTTCCTTTGGGTTGCCAACAAACACCTTTAGTCTACCACACCCGCGCCGAAAAGCAAACCCCCGCCGAAAAGCAAAAGGGCCGCCCGGGGGGCGGCCGTTTTAGGATGGTGCTCGGGGGGGGACTCGAACCCCCACGGATCTCTCCACATGCACCTCAAGCATGCGTGTATGCCATTTCACCACCCGAGCGGTAAAAGATGGGGCATAGGATAGCACATCGCGGGGCGGGGCGCAAGTCTTTTTTGCGCGCCGGGCGAAAAAGTCAGCCGCGGCCCTCGGCGTAGGCCACCAGGGGGCAGGGGGCGGCGGGCGCGGTGAGCTCGAAGAGCGCGTCGACGGAGCGGTGGAGGAGGCGCGCTTCGTGCGTCTTGGCGAGGGTGTAGTGGATTTCCTTGCCGCGGCGCCGGGAGACGATGACGCCGGCGCGGCGGAGGACTTGGAGGTGGTGGGAGACGGCCGCGACGCTCATGCCCACGACCGCGCCGATGTCGGTGACGCATTCCTCGCAGTGGCAGAGGAGCCAGAGGATGCGCAGGCGCGTGGGGTCCTCGAGCAGCTTGAAGCGGCGCGCCACGCGCTCGAAGCGCGGGGCGCTGGGCATCCGCGCGAGGATGCGGCGGAGGTCTTGGCCGTGGTGGTGGGGGAGCTCGGCGATTTTCTTGCTCATGGGGCCATGATAGCACATCGGCCTCAGAGGCCGTGTTCCTTGCGCAGGGCGCGCAGCTCGTCGCGCAGGAGGGCGGCGCGCTCGAACTCGAGGGCCTCGGCGGCCTGGCGCATCTCGCGCTCGAGGCGGGAGAGGGCGTCCAGGAGGTCTTCCTGGGCGAGGCCGCCCTCGGCGACGAGGGGGCGGGGGGCGTCCTGGCGCGGGGGGTTGACGAGGCGGTGGCGGGCGTGGCCTTTGGGGCGGCCGGCGGCGGTGGCGGCGGGGGCGGCGGCGCCGGGGGTGCCTTCGGCGGCGAGGTCTTCGTTGATGGCGCGGCGGGCGGTGCGCGGGACGATGCCGTGGGCGTCGTTGTAGGCCTGCTGCTTGGCGCGGTGGGCGCGGGTGGTCTGGAGGACGGCCTTGATGGCGGGGGTCTCGAGGTCGGCGTAGAGGATGACCTTGCCCTCGACGTTGCGGGCGCAGCGGCCGGCGGTTTGGATGAGGGAGGTCTCGGAGCGGAGGAAGCCCTCCTTGTCGGCGTCGAGGATGGCCACGCGGGTGACCTCGGGGAGGTCGAGGCCCTCGCGCAGGAGGTTGACGCCGATGAGCGCGTCGAAGTCGCCGCGGCGGAGGCGGCCGAGGACGTCGACGCGGGCGATGGCGTCGAGGTCGGAGTGGAGCCATTCGGCGCGGAGCCCGACGTCGGCGAGGTATTGGGAGAGGTCTTCGCAGGCGCGTTTGGTGAGGGCGGCGACGAGGGTGCGGCCGCCGCGCTCGGCGTTGGCGCGGATTTCCTCGATGAGGTCGTCGACCTGCCCGGCGAGGGGGCGGACCTCGACGATGGGGTCGAGGAGGCCGGTGGGGCGGATGACCTGCTCGGCGGTGAGGGCGGAGACTTGGCGCTCGTGGGGGCCTGGGGTGGCCGAAACGTAGAGGATGCGGCCGACGCGCGCGTCGAACTCCTCGAAGGTGAGGGGGCGGTTGTCCTTGGCCGAGGGGAGGCGGAAGCCGTTGTCGACGAGGATTTGTTTGCGGGCCTGGTCGCCGTTGTACATGGCGCGGAGCTGGGGGAGGGTGACGTGGCTTTCGTCGATGATGCAGAGGAAGTCGCCGCCGAAGTAGTCGATGAGCGTGGGCGGGGGCACGCCCGGGGCGCGGCCGGCGAGGGGGGCGGAGTAGTTCTCGATGCCGGTGCAGTAGCCCATTTCCGCGAGCATGGCCAGGTCGTATTCGGTGCGTTGGCGCAGGCGCTGGGCCTCGAGGAGCTTGCCGTCGCGGTCGAGCTCGGCGAGGCGTTCGCGGAGCTCCTCCTTGATGCGCGCAACGCCGCCCAGGAGCTGGCTTTTGGGCATGACGAACTGCTTGGCCGGGGAGAGCAGGCAGGAGGGCATCGCGCCGGAGACACGGCCGGTGACGGCGTTGATGGCCTTGAGGGAGTCGATCTCGTCGCCGAAGAAGGAGACGCGGATGCCCTCGGTGGAGTAGGAGGGGAAGATGTCGAGGACGTCGCCGCGGACGCGGAAGACGCCGGGCTTGGGCTCGTAGTCGTTGCGGGTGTACTGGATCTCCGTCAGCTGGGCCATGAGCGCCTCGCGGGCGATCTGCTGGCCTTCGCGCAGGGAGATCATCAGCCCGCGGTAGTCCTCCGGGGAGAGCAGGCCGTAGATGCAGGAGACGGAGGCGACGATGATGGCGTCGCGGCGCCCCAGGAGCGCGTGCGAGGCGGCCAGGCGGAAGCGCTCGAGGTCCTCGTTGATGGCCGCGTCCTTCTCGATGTAGGTGTCGGTCTGGGGGATGTAGGCCTCGGGCTGGTAATAGTCGTAGTAGGAGATGAAGTACTCGACGGCGTTGTCCGGGAAGAAGGCCTTGAGCTCGGCGTAGAGCTGGGCGGCGAGGGTCTTGTTGTGGGAGATGACGAGGGTGGGCTTCTGGAGGCGGGCGATGACGTTGGCCATCGTGAAGGTCTTGCCGCTGCCGGTGACGCCGCGGAGGATCTCGCGCGCGGCGCCCCGCTCGAAGCCGCGGCAGAGGGCGTCGATGGCCTTGGGCTGGTCGCCCATCGGGGCGAAGGGCGCGGCCAGGCGGAAGCCGGCCGGCCCCGTGGCGCGCTCGTTCTCGAAGCGCGTCTCCACCTTACCTCACGCCGATGCGCTGGGCGAAGAGGATCTCGTCCTCGCCGCGGTCGAGGGCGACGGCGAACTTGGCGCGGTCGACGGTGCCCAGGAAGACGGTGTTCCAGCCGCGCGAGGCGCAGAAGAGGTAGACGTTCTGCCCCACGAAGCCGCAGTCGACGAGGGCGCCCTCGCGCGTCTGGAGGGCCTTGTTGTAGTGGTAGACCAGGAGGGCCGAGGCGCCGCGCAGCTCGGGCGCCAGGTCGACGCACGCGGGCGTCTCGGCCAGCGCGTTGGCCTCCGGGTCCCACGTGTAGAGGCCCTCGGCGGTGAGGACGGCAATCTCGATCTCGCGCTTGTCCATGGCCGAGGGCGCGGTGCGCTTGCCGTCGGGGCGGGTGACGCCGTTGGCCGCCCACAGCAGGTCGGCCAGCTGCTGCGGGGTGGGGGCCTGGCCCTGGGTGCGGCGGCTGGTGGCGCGCTTGGCCAGGGCCTCCATCAAAGGCAGGCCGCCGGTCTTCTCGGGCTCGGGGAGCCTCACGTTCTCGGCCAGGGCCGCCGCGGCCAGGCCCAGGGCCGCAATCGTCGCGATCGCATACTGCTTCATGTCGGGTTTCCTTTCGCCCCCATTCTACCAAAAGCCGCCCCGCGCGGGAATGCAAACGCACGCCGGATTTGGTAACATACAAGGCGGAATGTGAGCTCCCTACGGAAAGGTCGCCATGAGGCTTCTGAGCGGTTTCTTTGCGGTGGCGCTGGCGCTGTGCGCGGGCGCGGCGGCGGGGCAGTCGGTCTTCGACATGCCGCGCCTCTTCCCACGCCACCGGCTTTACCTGCAGCAATTCATCCAGGCGGCCCAGCGCGGCGACCTCTTCGCCGCCGAGACCGCGGCCCGCGCGGCGGCCAAGCTCTTCCCGCGCGACGCGAACTGGACGTACAACGTCGCCTGCGTCTGCGCCCGCGACAACCGCCCCGAGGAGGCCCTCCAGACCCTCGAGAGGGCCGTCGAGCTCGGCTTCACCGACGCCCGCCAGCTGGAGGCCGACCCCGACCTCGCCGCCATCCGCCCCCGCCCCGAGTTCGCCCGCATCGTCGCGCGCGCCCGCGCCCTCGCCGCCAACCCGCCCAAGAACGCCACCCTCGCCGCCGCCCTCGCCCGCGAGGTCCCCGCCGGCGCCGAGGCCGTCGTCGACGCCGCCGACACCCAGTGGGATTGGGATCCCGTGCGCGGCGGCTTCATGGCCACCCTCCTGCGCCCCCGCCCCGGCCAGGCCCCCGACCCGGCCGCCTACCGCGGCCCCTGCGCCGCGCTCCTGCGCCCTTGGCTCGAGGAGAACCCCGCTGCCCTCGCCGGCGTGCTTTACGTGAACCGCGACGAGGACCTTGCGGCCGCCGACTACGCCGCCTTCCCCGGCCTCACCCCCGTCGTCTACGCCGACGAGGCCGTCCGCGCCGGCGCGCACAAAGGCGAGGCCAACGGCCTCTTCACCACCGGCCTGCGCCCCCTCCTCACCGTCGGCAACTCCACCCTGGCCCTGGGCACGCCCCCCTTCTGGCGCAGCCTCCCGCGCAAGATCGCCACCACCCCCGGCGCCGCCGCCCTCGCCGCCCGCCTCGCCGCCGCCAACCAGCTCTACGTCTACGGCGGCGCGATGGACGTGGCCGCCGGGTTCAAGGGCGACCTGCTCATCGGCGACAACCCGGCCTACGTCGTCTCGGCCGACCTGACGGGCGCGCGCCCCGACGCGGCCGCCGCCCAGCGCCGCCTGGTGGAGCTCATCCTCGCGGGCATCGCCGCCCTCACCCCCGAGACGCGCGCGGCCATCGAGCGCGACGGGCTCCTGGTGCCTACCGTCCAGCGCCTGCTGCGCCAGAGCCTCAAGGGCGCGCCCGATTATTTCGGCCCCGAGGCCCACCCCACGGCCTTCGACCCGGAGCGCCTCGACGCGGAGGCCTTCGTGAAGGCCGCCCACGCCCTCACGCCCGAGACGCTCCCGCCGCCCCTGGCCCTCTCGGTGACGCTGGAAGGCTCGGCCCGCCCGGGCGTGGACTTCTTCGACGCGGTCGCCTCCGAGGCGCTGGAGGACACCGCGCAGTGCATCACCCGCGTCTTCCGCGGCACGGCCCGCCGCAAACGCCTGACCGTCTCGGCCGACGCGCCGGCCGGGTGCGCCTTCCGCTGGTTCGTCGTGAGCGGCGACCCGGCGCTCGTCACCGTCACGCCGCAGACCTCCAACGGCTCGCTGGCCACCATCGAGGCGGCCTGGCACGCCCCCTTCGCGCGCGACGGCCTGACGACGCGCCGCGCGAGCGTCGCCTGCGTGGCGGTGCGCCCCGACGGCACGGCCTCGGCCCCGGCCTTCGTGAACTTCCGCTTCCTGGCCAACGAGCGCCGGGTCTACGACGGCGAGCGCCTGGTGAGCGTGGATTACACCGCGCCCGAGGCCGGCTACGTCTACGAGGACCCGCTGGTGACGACCTTCAAGAATTGGCGCGACGATTACCTCTACGCCGCCGACGGCAAGCCCTTGGGCTGGACGCGCACGCGCCCCGGCCAGGAGAAGCCCGAGCGCTTCGACGCGCGCGGCCGCCGCGTGGCCGCGGTGGACGAGGACGGCGCCCCGCGCAGGGTCGCGCCCGTGCGGTACATGCCGCGCATCATCCAGGGCTCGGACGGCCTCTCGGCCCCGGCGCTGGAGCTGTTGCAGGCCGACGACGGCCCCGAGACCGCACCCTGAAGCCGCTGAGGTTTGCCCATGAAGCTCTTCCGCATCTCCCCCCTCACCCAGAAGCGCCTGGAGCGCTTCCGCCGCAGCCGCGTGGCCTTCTGGTCGCTCTGTCTGCTTTGCCTGCTCTACGTGCTCAGCCTCGGGGCCGAGCTCATCTGCAACGACAAGCCCCTGCTCATGCGCTTCGACGGCGAGCTGAGCTTCCCCTTCCTGCGCGAGCGCCCCCCCCAGGCCGTGCTCGAGGCCACCGGCGAGATGGTCTACGTCAACTACCGCGACTTCACGCGCTCCGACCGCTTCCTCTCCGACCCCGGCAACTTCGCCCTCTTCGCCCCCGTGCCCTACGGCCCGCACGAGACGCTCGACACGCGCGACATGGAGCGCGAGAAGGTCGTCACCCTCTCGCTCACCCCCACCCAGCCCGTCGCCCGCTTCAACCTGACGCCAGACCTGCGCATCGTGCGCCAGGACAGCCTGGCGCAGTTCTTCCCCGCCGGTACCGGCGAGCGCGCCCTGCGCGACGGCCAGGCGGGGCTGGGGGACTTCGTCTCGGTGACGCCGCGCCTGCGCGAGGAGATCGCCCGCCGCTTCGAGGGCGGCGCAGGCGGGGTCTTCGAGGCGGAGGTGGCCCCCGTCTCCGGGCGGACGCTGCCGTGGCGGCGCCTGCGCCTGTGCCTGGCGCCCGGGGCCGTGGGCCAGGGCGCGGGGCGGACGCTGCGCGTGACGGTGCGCGGGGCGGGCGAGGCCTTCCTGCCGACGCTCACCTTCGCCTTCACGCGCGCCTTCGACGAGAACGGCCGCCCGGGCAGGCCCGTCCCGCTGGAGGGCGCCGAGTCCGCGGCCCCGCTCCCGGAGGGGTTGGGGGAGAAGCTGGAGGAGTGGGCCTCGATGAGCTTCTACGACACGCTCGAGGACGGCACGCCCGTGGTCGGGGGCGTGGCGCTTCCCACCGGCGCGCCCGTGCCCAAGGGTGCCTTCGTGCGCCCGGCGAGCGACATCACGTCCGCCGACGCGCTGTCGTGGGTGGGGCCTTCGGGCGTGCGTTACGAGGTCACCTCGGGCAACAACATCCGCTTCCCCTTCCCGCCCTCGCGCGACCATCTCTTTGGGCTGGACGCCTCGGGGCGCGACGTCTTCACGCGCATCGTCTACGCCACGCGCATCGCGGTGAGCTTCGGGCTGCTGCTGGCCGTCTCGGCGACGGTCATCGGCATGGCCATCGGCGCGATGCAGGGTTATTTCGGCGGCAAGGTGGATATCTGCGTGCAGCGTTTCACGGAGATTTGGGCCGCGCTGCCCTTCCTCTACATCATGGTGCTGGTGGGGGCGGTCTTCGGGCGGAGCTTCTGGCTGCTGCTTTTGGTCTATGGGCTGTTCTGCTGGCTGGGGCTGTCGTATTACATGCGCGCGGAGTTCCTGCGCCTGCGCGGGCGGCCCTTCGTGGCGGCGGCGCGGTGCCAGGGCTTCGGCAACGCGCGGATCATCTTCCGCCACATCCTGCCCAACGCGCTCACGCCCATCATCACGCTCTTCCCCTTCCTGCTGGTGGGGGCCATCAGCGCGCTGGTCTCGCTCGACTTCCTGGGCTTCGGCCTGCCGCCGCTCACGCCTAGCTGGGGCGAGCTGCTGAACCAGGCGCAGACCTACCGCTGGGCGTGGTGGCTCATCCTCTTCCCCTCCCTGGCCATCTTCACGGTCATGTTCCTCACCGTCATGGTCGGCGAAGGCGTGCGCAACGCCTTTGACCCCAAACCTTTCAGCAAACTCCAGTGAGGCCCGCCATGGCAGAGCAGCCCCTTCTCCAGGTCAAACACCTCACCATCGCCTTCGAGAACGACGAGACGCGCCGGGCCGTCACCACCGTCGAGGACGTCTCCTTCGAGGTGCGCCGCGGCGAGATCCTCTGCGTCGTCGGCGAATCCGGGTGCGGCAAATCCGTCAGCTCCATGTGCATCCCGCGCCTGTTGCCCAGCCCGCCCTCGCGCATCCTCTCGGGCGAGATCCTCTTCGACGGCGTCGACCTGCTCAAGCTGCCCATCGCCCAGCTGCGCGCCTACCGCGGCAAGCGCATCGGCGTCATCTTCCAGGATCCGATGACGGCCCTTTCGCCCTTGGTGCGCGTGGGCGACCAGATTGTCGAGGCGCTCCTCATCCACGAGCCGCGGCTTGGCCGCGAGGCCGCGCGCGCCCGCGCCCTGGAGTGGCTCGTCAAGGTGGGCATCCAGAACCCGCGCGTCGCCATCCGCGCCTATCCCTACGAGCTTTCGGGCGGGATGCAGCAGCGCGTGATGATCGCCATGTGCCTGATCCTTGAGCCTCAGCTCGTCATCGCCGACGAGCCCACCACCGCGCTTGACGTCACCATCCAGGCGCAGGTGCTCGAGCTCATGCTCCAGCTCCACCGCAAGGACTCGGGCATGATCTTCATCACCCACGACATGGGCGTGGTCTACAAGATGGCCGACCGCGTGGCGGTGATGTACGCCGGGCAGATCGTCGAGCAGGCCGCCGCGAAGGACTTCTTCGCCGGCCCCAAGCACCCCTACGCCCGCGCCTTGCTCGAGGCGCTCCCCAGCCACGCCACGCGCGGCCGCCGACTGCGGGCCATCCCGGGGCAGGTGCCCAGCCCGGGCAACTTCGCCCCCGGCTGCCGCTTCGCCGAGCGGTGCGCCTGCGCCCGCCCCGAGTGCGCCCAGATGCCGCCCGCGCTCCGGCCCGTCGGCGCGCATCTGGTCCGTTGCCCTTACGCGCAATGAGGGGCCCGGCGATGGCGGCGGTGGATTGGGAGGCCTTGGCGGCCCAGGCGCGCGCGGCGGCCGCGCGGGCCTACGCGCCATACTCGCGTTTCACGGTGGGGGCGGCGCTGTTGGGTGAGGACGGGCGGGTGTACGTGGGGTGCAACGTGGAGAACGCCTCCTACGGCCTGTGCCTGTGCGCGGAGCGGAACGCGCTGTTCCACGCGGTGGCGTGCGGGTGCCGGGCGTTCCGGGCACTGGCGATCGCCGCGCCGAAGGTCTCGCCGCCGTGCGGGGCGTGCCGGCAGGCGCTGGCGGAGTTCTGCGGGCCGACGCTGGAGGTGGCGATGGTTTCCTTGGGGCCAGGTGGGGAGTCGGTGCGGGCGTTTCTGGGGGATTTGTTCCCGAACCCGTTCGCGTGCTGAGGGCGGCGTGGGAAAAGAGAAGGCCCCGGGGCGACCCGGGGCCTTTCGTTTGCCGTGCGCGGCTTGTCAGGCGGTGTAGAGGGGCTTGGCGGTGTAGTGGGTGTGGAGGAGGTGGTGGGCCGTTTCGCCGCAGGGCTCGCCGAGGAAGTCGGCGTAGATCTTTTTGATCTGGGGGTTTTGGTGGGAGCAGCGGCGGGCGGATTGGCGGTCGTCCTGGTAGAGGCCCTCCATGCGCATGGCGCGGATCTCGTCGGTGGCGAGGGTGGGCTGGCCGCCGCCGCCGATGCAGCCGCCGCGGCAGGCCATGACCTCGATGAACTGCCAGCGGGGGGGGCGGCCGGCCTTGCGGTCGTCGCGGATGGCGTTGAGGACGGCCTCGACGTTGCCCATCTGGTGGGCGACGGCGATGCTGACGGGGGTGCCTTTGATGTCGATGATGGCTTCCTTGACGCCTTGGAGGCCGCGGACTTGCTTGAAGTCGACGTCGGCGAGCTCGTCCCCGGTGATGAGGTGGTAGGCGGTGCGCAGGGCGGCCTCCATGACGCCGCCGGTGGCGCCGAAGAGGGTGCCGGCGCCGGTGTACTCGCCGAGGATGGAATCGGCCTGGCTGTCGGGGAGGTTGTTGAAGTCCAGGCCGGCGATCTTGATCATGCGCGCGAGCTCGCGGGTGGTGAGGACGACGTCGACGTCCTGGTGGCCGGAGGCGTGCATTTCCTCGGAGCGGGTGATCTCGTATTTCTTGGCCGTGCAGGGCATGATGGAGGTGAGGTGGATGCGGGCGGGGTCGAGGCCCATCTTTTGGGCGAAGTAGGTCTTGGCCATGACGCCGAGCATCTGCTGGGGGCTCTTGGCGGTGGAGAAGTTGGGGATGAAGTCGGCGGCGTACTTCTCCATCCAGTCGGTCCACGAGGGGCAGCAGGAGGTGATGAGGGGCAGTTCGCCGCCTTGGGTGAGGCGGTTGACGAACTCGGTGCCTTCCTCCATGATGGTGAGGTCGGCCGAGAAGTTGGTGTCGAAGACGGCCTGGAAGCCGAGGCGGCGCAGGGCGGTGTAGATTTTGCCGGTGGAGAGGGCGCCGGGCTTCATGCCGAAGGCCTCGCCGAGGGCGACGCGGACGGCGGGGGCGATCTGGACGGCGGTGAAGCGCTGGGGGTCGCGCAGGGCGTCCCAGACCTGGGCCGTCTCGTCGCGCTCGTAGATGGCGCCGACGGGGCAGTGGGCGGAGCATTGGCCGCATTTGATGCAGGGCGAGTCGTTGAGGGGGACGCCGGCGGCGGGGGCGATCTTCATGCGCTCGCCGCGGCCGATGAACTCGAGGGCCCAGACGTTCTGCATTTCTTGGCAGACGATGGCGCAGCGGCCGCATTTGATGCACTTGTCGGGGTCCAGGACGATGGAGGGGGTGCTTTCGTCGCGCTCGACGTGCTCGATGGCGGGGCGGGGGAAGGGGGCCTCGCGGATACCGAAGTCGGTGGCCACGCGCTGGAGCTCGCAGACGCCGGAGCGGGGGCATTTGAGGCAGTCCTGCGGGTGGGTGCTGAGGATGAGCTGGATGACCGTCTTGCGGATTTGGACGATGTCGGGGTCGTGGGTGGTGATCTTCATGCCCTCGGCGACCTCGGTGCAGCAGGCGCGCAGGAGTTTGGGGCTGTCGCCGTTGCGCACGACGCAGATGCCGCAGGCGGCCCAGGCCTTGACGTCGGGGTGGTGGCAGAGGGTGGGGATCTTGACGGCGACCTTTTTGGCGGCGTCGAGGATGGTGGTGCCGGCGGGCACCTCGACGGCGATGCCGTTGATTTCCAGGTGGACGAGTTTCTGTTCCATGGCGCGCTCCTCCTCAGGCGATCTCGATGGCGTGCAGCTTGCAGGTGTTGTAGCATTGGCCGCATTTGACGCACTTGGCCGGGTCGATCGCGTGCTTCTCGCGCACCTTGCCGGCGATGGCGCCGACGGGGCAGACGCGGGCGCAGGCGGTGCAGCCGACGCAGCGTTCGGGGTTGATGCGGTATTGCACCAGCTTCTTGCACTTGCCGGCGGGGCAGCGCTTGTCTTCGATGTGCGCCTGGACCTCGTCCATGAAGTAGCGCAGCATGGCTTGGACGGGGTTGGAGGCGGTCTGCCCCAGGCCGCAGAGCGAGGCGCGGGCCATGGCCTGGCAGATGTCTTTCATCTTCTGGACGTCGGCGGGCTCGCCGCGGCCTTCGGAGATGCGGGTGAGGGCGTTGAGGAGGGCGCGCCCGCCGATGCGGCAGGGCATGCATTTGCCGCAGCTTTCGTCGACGGTGAACTCGAGGTAGAACTTCGCCACGTCCACGATGCAGTCGGTGTCGTCCATCACGATGAGGCCGCCGGAGCCGACGATGGAGCCGATCTTGGCCAGCGATTCGTAGTCGATGGGCATGTCCAGGTATTCGGGCGGGATCATGCCGCCGGAGGGCCCGCCGGTCTGCGCGGCCTTGAACTTGCGGCCGTTGGGGATGCCCCCGCCGATGTCGAAGATGATCTCGCGCAGGGTGATGCCCATGGGCACCTCGATGAGGCCGGAGTTCTTGACCTTGCCGGTGAGGGCGAAGACCTTGGTGCCTTTGCTGGTGGCCGTGCCGATGGAGCTGAACCACTTGGCGCCCTTGGTGATGATGACCGCGACGTTGGCGAGCGTCTCGACGTTGTTGATGATGGTGGGCTTGCCCCAGAGGCCTTTGACGGCGGGGAAGGGGGGGCGGGGGGTGGGCTGGCCGCGTTTGCCCTCGATGGAGGCCAGGAGGGCGGTCTCCTCGCCGCAGACGAAGGCGCCCGCGCCGAAGCGCAGCTCGATGTCGAAGGTGAAGTCGCTGCCCAGGATGTTCTCACAGCCTAGCAGGCCCCACGCGCGCGCCTGGTCGATGGCGATCTGGAGGCGCTTGATGGCCAGGGGGTACTCGGCGCGGATGTAGATGAAGCCTTTGGTGGCGCCGGTGGCGCGCCCGGCGATCATCATCGCCTCGAGGATGGCGTGGGGGTCGCCCTCGAGGGTGGAGCGATCCATGTACGCGCCGGGGTCGCCTTCGTCGGCGTTGCAGACGATGTACTTCTGGTCGGCCTGGACACCGGCGGAGAACTGCCATTTCTTGCCGGTGGGGAAGCCGGCGCCGCCGCGCCCGCGCAGGCCGGAGGCGAGGATCTCGTCGATGATGCCCTGCGGGGTCATCTCGAAGAGGGCCTTTTCCAGGCCGGCGTAGCCGTCGTGGGCGATGTAGTCCTCGATTTTCTCGGGGTCGATGAGGCCGCAGTGGCGCAGGACGATGCGCTGTTGCTTGGCATAGAAGTCGATGTCGTGCCCGGCGCTCCCGGCCTCGGCCTGGGATTTGTCGTAGAGCAGGCGGGTGACGACCTGGCCGCCGACGATGTGCTCGTTGATGATGGCGGCGGCGTCCTCGGGCTTGACGTCCACGTAGAAGGTGTCGTCGGGCAGCACCTTGACGATGGGGCCGCGCTCGCAGAAGCCCATGCAGCCGGTGCGCACGATGCGCACGTTGGCCCCGGCGTACTCGGCGGCCTTGACGAGGGCGGCGTAGAGGGCCAGGCCGCCGTTGGAGTCGCAGGCGGTGCCGCCGCAGACCATGACGTATTTGCGCCCGCCCTGCTCGGCCTGCTTGTTCTCGGCCTCCAGGCGCGCGCGCAGCGCGTCGAGGCTCTCGCGGGAAAGTTTCTCAGCCATCTGTCGCCCCCTTTCAGTGCTTCGCGCGGAACTTGTCGAGGATGCCGGGCAGGGCCGCCTTGGTGACCTTGCCGAAGACCTCGCCGTTGATGACGATGACGGGGGCCAGGCCGCAGCAGCCCAGGCAGCGCACCGCCTCGGTGGAGAACTCGCCGTCGGGCGTCACCGTGTTCACGCCCACGCCGAGCTCCTGCTCGAGGGCCTTCATGATGTCGTCGCCGCCCTTGAGGTAGCAGGCCGTGCCCAGGCACACCTGGATGAGGTTGCGCCCGGGCTGCTTGAGCTTGAAGAAGTTGTAGAAGGTGATGACGCCGTAGATCTTCGCCAGCGGCACGCCCAGCAGCTCGGCCAGCTCCAGGACGATCTCGCGCGGCATGTAGCCGTAGGTCTGCTGCACGCGGTGCAGCACCATGATCAGATTGCCCGGCTTCGGCTTCCATTCCTCGATGAACGCGCGCAGTTCGGGCGTCAGCGTCTTCACTTCCTGACCCATGAAACTCTCTCCTTTTTCTGTGGGCGCGGGGCGAACCCCCAAGACTAGTATTGCCAGTATGCCAAAAGGGGCCACCCCTGTCAATCGCAATCGCGCCGCGCCCCGCAAAAAAGCAAGCCCCGGCGGGGCCGGGGCTTGCGACGTGTTGCGCGTGGGGCGCTTAGGCCGCGCGGCGGCGGAGGGCCACGCCGGCCACGCCCAGGGCGAGGAGGGCCAGCGCGGTGGGCTCGGGGACGGTGGTGGCGTAGGTGACGGCGATGTCGCCGAAGGTGAGGCCCTCGCGGTTGTAGACGGAGAGGTCGAGGGTGTCGCCGAAGGAGACGTCGGTGATGCCGCTGAAGCCGATCGCGGTGGCGGCGCCGTTGTCGAGGGTGAAGGTGCCGGTCTTGCCGGCCACGTTGAGGGTGATGGTGAGGGTGTGCGTGCCTTCGTCGAAGGCGCCGGTGACGTTGGTCGTGTTGTCGTAGTGGGAGTCGTCGTTGGTGACGATGCGCGGGGAGTTGGAGACGCTTCGGAGGGTGACGTAGTTGTAGCCGGGGTCGCCGTCGTTCAGGAAGGAGGCGTCGCCGTTCCAGGCGGCGACGAAGACGTTGCCGGCGGGGTTGCCGTTGCCGATGGTGAAGCCGCTGGCGATGGTGTAGCTGATGGTGAAGGTGATGTCTTGCGTGAAGTCGACGTCTTGGATGGCGGTGGCGGCGGTGGCGGCGTCACCGGCGAAGGTGGGCTTCCAGCTGTGGGTGAGGGCGCCGGCGGCGCCGGCGAGGAGGAGGGCGGTGGCGAAGAGGATGTGTTTCATGATGGGGTCTCCCGTTCTGCGGGGACAATCCTCGCGGAACGGTTCATAAGGTAGCATAAGTTCGGGGGGGGGCAAGCTTTATTTTGCCGGCGGCGGTTTCGCGGCGGGGTGGGGTGCTTGCTGGGGTGGCGCGCCTGGAGGGGTTCGAACCCCCGACCCGCGGCTTAGAAGGCCGCTGCTCTGTCCGGCTGAGCTACAGGCGCAGGTGTCAATAGTCGGCGATGGAGGCCCAGTCCATCCAGTCTTCGGTCTCTTCTTTGGGGAAGGCGCGGAGCCAGAGCTCGAAGGAGATGCGGAACTCGGAGCCGTGTTTCCAGCCGTCGTCGGAGTAGTATTTGGGGAGGTAGCGGGTGTTGAGGCGGAAGGAGAGGCAGTCGAGGTTGTATTGGATGAAGCCGCCGATTTCGTCGAGGTCGGAGTGTTCGAGGTTGTAGCGGGCGTAGGCGGAGTAGTCGATGAGGTCGCAGAGGTGGTGGATGAAGCCGGCGTGGACGAGCTCGTCTTTGACTTCGTCGGCCCAGTAGTAGTCGTAGAGGTCGTGGTGGCGGCGGAGGTAGCCGGCGTAGAGGGTGATGGGGTCGAGGGCGTAGCGCAGGGTGACGTCCCAGAGGGCGAGGCGGGAGTTTTCGGGGTCGTATTGGAAGTCGTTGACGAGGGTGAGGTGGCGGAAGGGTTTGTAGGTGGCCTCGAGGCCGATGACGCGCAGCCCGGTGTCTTCCTTGACGCGGCGGGCGGGTTTGGCGAGGTTGCCGCGGCCGGGTTGCTCGTAGCGGCGCCAGCGCGTCCAGTGGTCTTGGGTTTGGAAGACCCAGACGCCGTAGAGGTCGGCGTCGAGGAGGGGGGAGAGGAGCCCGGTGTCGGGGTTGCGGCGCTGGAGGGTGTTTTTGAGGCCGAAGCGGAGGCCGGCGTAGCGGTGGGTGGGGGTGAGGCCGTCGGAGCGGTAGCGGTCGCGCCATTCGTATTCTTGGTCAAGGCGGTCGAAGGCGTAGGGTTGGTCTTGGGGGCCGTCTTGGGAGCCGGGGACGTAGGTGAGGTCGAGGTAGGGCGTGAGGGTGTGGCGGTGGCGGCCGTAGTCGCGCCAGAGGCGGGCCTGGAGGGTGGCGCCGAGCTCGAAGAGGGAGCGGAAGAGGCTGGAGCCGTCGGGGGAGTCGGCGTAGTAGGTGCCGCGCCAGCCGAGGCGGGGGGTGAGGGTGAGGCCTTGGGCGAGGGCGATGGGGCGGCGGATGAGGTGGCGGGTGTCGAGGCGGAAGGTGTCGTAGTAGGCCCAGTTGCCGAGGTCGTAGGTGTAGCGCCCGGTGAAGGCGGCGTCGTATTTGGCGGGCTGGCGGCGGAGGTAGCCGGCGGCGGTCTGGGATTCGTAGTAGAGCTTGTCGATGCCGAGGAGGCGCTGGGGGAGGAGGTCGAGGCGGAGCTCGGGGAGGCGGCGGACGCCGGCGTAGAAGGTGTCGAGGGGGCCCATGAGGGCGAGCGAGGTGACCCAGGCGTTCTCGCGGTGCTCGTAGTTGGCGACGCCGAGGGGCTGGGAGGAGGCGCGGACGGCGGCCTCGTTGTAGTCGCCGCGGAATTGGGAGTCGCTGACCTTCTCGCCCTCGATGTGCAGGAAGTCGCGCGGGGAGAAGTCGAGGCGCTCCTTGAGGCCGATGGTCCAGCGGTTCTCGTCGTAGGTGGAGTTCCAGTTGCGGTCGGCGGCCTCTTGGTCCTCGATGTCGTAGGCGTAGTAGAGCGAGAGGCGGCCCCATTGGCGCGTGCCTTCGCCGAAGAGCCCGCCCTCGGTGTTCCAGGTGAGCTCTTGGCCGACGCCGACGCCGCGCTCGCTGCGCAGGTCGAGCTGGCTTTTGCCGTAGAGGTGGCGCCCGGCGGCGAGGCTGCCGGCGATGGGGTAGACGTAGCCCAGGCGGAGGTAGGCGCCCCAGTCGCCGGAGTAGCCCGGGAGGATGCGCCAGCCGTAGTGGGTGTTGAGGTCGCGGTAGTAGTAGGGGGCCCAGAGCAGGGGCAGGCCGAAGAGGCGGGCGGTGGCGTTGCGCAGCTCCAGGAACTCGCCCTGGCGGTAGCGCCCGGTGCCGGTGACGGACCAGTGCCAGTCTTCGGGGGCCTCGTTGACGCAGGTGGTGAGGGTGACGTTCTTGGCGTGGAGGGTGCCCTCGTCGTCGCGGGCGGCGCCTTCGGGGGCCTTGACGCCGAAGGCGCCCAGGCGCACGAGCCCGGCGCCCATGAGCCCGGCGCCGGTGCGGTGGTTGAAGCTGAGGCTTTCGCCCGCCCAGCTGCCGCCGGAGAGCGAGCGGAGGCGGACGTCGCCCTGGGCGTGGACGTCGCCGGTGGCTTGGTCGTAGGTGGCCCGGTCGCAGGTGAGGGTGACGTCGGCGAAGCGCATGCGCACGTTGCCCTCGAGCGTCACGCGCCCGGTCTTGTGGTCGGCGCCCATGTGGTCGGCCGTGACGGAGAGGCGCTCGCCGGCGGCGCGGGCGAGCGAGTCCAGCCCGATGGCCTCGCGCACGGAGTCTTCGACGCCGCCTTCCCCGGCTGCGGCGAGGGGCAGCGCGAGGGCGAGCGCGGCAAGGAGCAGGGCGTGTTTGGGCATGGCGTCCTCGCGGTCAGACGGCGTGGCTTTCGGAGACGGCGTAGAGCACCTTGCCGTTCTTGTCCAGGATGGCGAAGGATTCGGGGTGGCGGGCCACCTCGCTCTTGAAGGTGAGGCGCCCGGAGTAGCGTTTCTGCATTTCCACGAGCATCTGCTCGTCTTCGTTGCGCAGGCGTTCCATGACCGAGGGCGAGACGAGCACCTGCAGCTCCGTCTCCCCGGGGTCGCCCTGGAAGCGGCGCATGACGGCGGCGATCTGCCGCTGGATGTCCACCGAGATGGCCAGGGGGCTTTTGATGACGCCGTGGCCCTTGCAGTAGGGGCAGTCGATGTACATTTGGCTGAGGAGGCTCTCTTCCTGGCGCTGGCGCGTCATCTCCATGAGGCCGAGCTCGGAGATGGGCAGGACGTTGGTGCGCGCGCGGTCGCGGCGGAGGGCGGCCTTCATGGCCTTGTAGATCTGGTTCTGGTGCTTGCGGCTCTTCATGTCGATGAGGTCGATGACCACCAGGCCGCCGATGTTGCGCAGGCGCATTTGGCGGGCCACCTCCTCGACGGCCTCGGTGTTCACCTCGAGGATCGCGTCTTCCTGCGAGCCGGTGCCGCGGTGGCGCCCGGTGTTCACGTCGATGGAGATGAGCGCCTCGGTCTCGTCGATCACCAGGTAGCCGCCGCTCTTGAGGTTCACCTTCCGGCGGAAGGCCTCCTCCATCTGCGATTCCACGCCGTAGTGGTCGAAGATGGGCAGGTGGCCCTTGTAGAGCTCGATGACGCGGCGCGCGCGGCGGCTGATGCGCCCGGCCACCTCGCGGATGCGCGCGTAGGCGGCCTCGTCGTCGATCGTCACGCGGTCGATGTCCTCGGTCAGCCAGTCGCGCACCACGCGCTCCACCAGGTCGGGCTCGGAGTAGACGCACGCCGGCGCGCGCATCGTCTTGATGTTGCTCTGCAGCTGGCCCCACACGTCCAGGATGTTGCGCAGGTCGCGGCAGAAGGCGCGCTGGTTCGCCCCGCTGCCCACGGTGCGCACGATGATGCCCACGCCGGGCGGCAGGGGCAGGCGGTCCAAAATCTTCTTCAGGCGCAGGCGCTCCTTGCCGTCGGCGATCTTCCTGGAGACGCCGCGCGTGGCCTTCGCCGAGGGCATCATCACCAGGTAGCGCCCCGGCAACGACAGGTTGGCCGTCACCCGCGGGCCCTTCGTGCCGATGGGCCCCTTCGTCACCTGCACCACGATCTCGCTGCCCGGGGGGAAGCGCTTCTCGATTTCCTCGTTGGAGATGCGGCGGCGGCGCGACTGGCGCCCGCCCTCCTCCTCGTCGAGCAGGCCGCTCTCGTCGGGCAGCATGTCCCAGTAATGGAGGAAGGCGTTCTTCTTCAGCCCGATGTCCACGAACGCCGCCTGCAGGTCATGCTCCAGGTTCTGGATGCGCCCCTTGAAGACGCACCCCACCAGGCGCTCCTCCATCGGGTGCTCCACCTGGAACTCCTCCACGCGCCCGTTTTCCACCACGGCCACGCGCGTTTCCAGCTTCTCCACGTTGACGACAATCTCGCGCTTCTTCGTCTTTCGCTTGAATAACCAGCCAAACATCGCTCTAAATCCCGTAAAAGGCCCGTCAGTGCCGGAAGACCGCCTCCGCGGCCCGCCCATGGATCGCCACGCTCTGCAGCACGCCCATCGCCATCATCATCACGAGCATGAACGTCCCGCCCTGACTGATGAACGGCAGGGGCAGCCCGGTGATGGGCACAATCCGCACTGTCATTCCTATATTAATAAAAACGTGGCAAAAAAGCAAGGTCACCACCCCCACGCACAGCAGCCGCCCCACATCGTCCCGGCACCGCAGCCCAATCGCCACCCCAGGCCCCAAAATCCCCCCCAAATACGCCGCCAGCAACGCCAACGCCCCCACAAACCCCCACTCCTCGGCCACCACCGGGAAGATGAAGTCGTTCATGCTCACCACCGGCGGCAGATACCCCAGCCGATGCTGCACCCCCTGCCCATACCCCTTCCCCAACACACCCCCGCTCCCCACCGCGATCTCGCTCTGGTAAGCGTTGTACCCGCTCCCCAGCCGATCCCGATCCGGATGCAGAAAGGTCTCCACCCGCTCCACCTGATGCTCCCGCAGCCCCGTCCACCCCAACAACGCCTCCCGCCGCCCCGGCTCCACCCCCTCCGCCGTCGCCGCCCCCACCAACGCCAACTCATACCCCACCGCCAACGCCACCGCCAACACCCCCGCCCCCAACAACCGCGGCGCCACCCCCGCCGCGAACAACATCGCCAACACCGTCGGCCCCAACACCAACGCCGTCCCCAAATCAGGCTCCGCCAAAATCAACGCCGCCGGCACCCCCGCCAACGCCCCGCACGCCGCCAACCCCCGCCACGAACGCACCCACCCCCGCCCGCGCCCCAACACCCACGCCAACATCACGATTACCCCCAACTTCGCCGGCTCGCTCGGCTGCAACCCAAACAGCCACCGCCGCGCCCCCATGATCTCCACCCCCACCCCCGGCACCAACACCAACACCAACGCCACCAACACCACCCCATACACCCACGGCGCCCACCGCACCCAACGCCGATAATCCCACAACGCCAACACCCCCATCAACACAAACCCACGCACCGCAAACCCCAGCTGCCCCACCCACAACTCACGCAACGCCAAAGACTCACGAGACGCGCACGCCGACTTCACCGACAGCACCCCCGCCGCCGCCAACCCCACGCTCACCCCCAGCAGCACCCAATTCACGCGCCGCACCTTCGCCCAAAGCACCTTCAGCCACTCATTCATCCCCACCATTATACCAAGTTGGAGACTTGGAAGTTTGGAGGCTTGGAGGCTTGGCGGGTTGGCCTTATCCTGCAAAGCCTGGGCTCGCCGGGGCAGGCACGTCGCAGACGCGCCGCGGGTGCAGGGGCCGCGCCCCTTGCCCCCGATTTCCTCATCCCTTTCCCCTTTTCCTTTCTCTTTGTGCCCTTTGTGTTCGTCGTGTCCTTTGTGATTTCAATCTCCCTCAAATCTGGGGCAAGCCTGCGAAAAGCCGCTTGAACATCTCCCCCCGCGCCGCCATGTTCGGGAACTGGTCGAACGACGCGCATCCCGGCGACAGCAACACCGTCTCCCCCGGCCGTGCCTCCGCCGCCGCCGCATGGAACGCCCGCGCCAACTCCCCGCACCGCACGCACGGCACCACCCCCCGCCACGCCTCGTAGAACGCCTCCTCCGCCTCGCCGATCAGATACACCTTTGCCGCGCACGCCGCCAGATCCGGCAGCAAAAAGGCCAAATCCCGCTCCTTCGGCCGCCCCCCCGCGATCAACCGCACCCCCCGCCCCACAATCCGCAACGCCGCCTGCGTCGCCGCCAGCGACGTCCCCTTCGAGTCGTCCACATACGCCACCCCGCCCCGCGTCCCCACCCGCTCCATCCGATGGGGCAACGGCTCGAACGCCGCGAACCCCGCCGCGATCTCCTCCCCCGTCAGCCCGCAGCCCGCCGCCATCGCCGCCACCAACGCCGCCGCCGGCCCCAACACCGCGTTCGCGAAATACCCCGTCACCGCGATCCGCTCCCCCCCATGCGCCACCGCCCCCCCCTCATACCGCCACGCGCACCCCGCCTCCGCCCCGAAACGCTCCACCGCCACCCCCTCCGGCACCGCCCCCGCCGACACCCCCGGCGGCAGGAACGCCCGGCACCCCGGCCCCCGTTGCCCCTCGAAAATCCGCCCCTTCGCCGCCGCGTAAGCCTCCAACGACCCATGGCGGTCGAGATGATCCGCCTGGATGTTCAAGATCGCCGCCAGGCGCGGCGCGAACCCCCGCGTCTGCTCCAACTGGAACGACGAGACCTCCACCACCGCCACCGCGCCTGCCCCCCGATCCGCCCGCTCCAACGCCCGCGCGCACAGCGGCACCCCGTAATTCCCCGCCTCGCACGCCTCCCGCCCCGCCAGGCGCAGCGTCGAGGCCAACGCCTTCACCACCGAGCTCTTCCCCTTCGAGCCCGTCACCGCCACCATGTCCCCCCGCCAAGCGTCCGCCCCCAGCTCCAGCTCCGAGATCACGTGCAGCCCCCGCCCCCGCGCCGCCGCCAGCCACGGATGATCCGCCGCGATGGAAGGCGACGCCACCACCAGGTCGAACGCCCCGTCCGGGAGCCACTCCCGCGTCGCGCGCAGGCACCGGATCCCCTGCGCACCCAGCTCCGCCAGGCGCCCCTGCCCCCACGCCTCATCCACCACCGACGCGCGCCCCCCCGTCTCCATCACCCACTTCGCCGCCGCCTCCCCGCTCTTCCCCGCGCCCAAAACCAACGTGTTGCGATTGCAGTATTTCATGGTGTCAGAATAAAAGAGGGGAACGGAAACCGGAGGATGGGGAACGGAAATCGGCGTTGCCGCGTTTGCCCGGCCTGGGGCCGCCGCGCGCGCCCTCCGCTCTCCTTTCTTTGCCCCTAACGCCGCAGCTGGGCGTCGAGGGCGTCGAACTCGGCCCGCGCGCCGGGGTCGAGGGCATCGTACTGGCGCCGGGCCTCGGCCAAGGCGGCGCGCGCCAGGTCGGCGTGGCCCTCGGCGGCGTGGAGACGGGCGCGGGTGAGGGCGAAGCGCGGGTCGCCGGGCGCGTCGGGGCGGAGGCGCTTTTCCACGGCCACGGCCTGGTCGAGGGCCTGGTGGGCCTCGGCGTGGCGCCCCAGGCCCAGGAGGGCGGCGGCGGCCGTCTCGTGGGCCACGGCCAGATCCGGGTCAAGGGCGCAGGCGCGCCGGGCGGCGGCCAGGGCGGCCTCCCACTCGCCGCGGCGGCGGTGGGTCTCGGCCAAATCGTTGAAGGCCTCGGGGAGCTGGGGGCGGGCGGTGGGGGCGGTGGCGCGCGAGAGATAGGCCAGCGCGTCGTCCAGGCGGCCCTCGTTGAGGGCGAGGGCGCCCATGACATAGTTGGCCAGGGGCAGGGCGCGGTCGCGCTTCAGGAAGTCGCGGGCGTGGGTGTTGGCCGAGACGCGGTCGTTGAGGCGGATGTCGAGCGCCAGGACGGTGTTGCGCAGGGCGTCGACCTCGGGGCGCAGGGCCAGGGCGCGGAGGTAGCCGGAGCGGGCGGCGGGCAGGTCGCCCTCGCGTTCGGCGAGCTGGGCGCGGATGACCTGCACGAAGTAGTCCTCCTCCGTCCCGGCGGCGGAGACCAGGAGCGGGAGGGTCTTGGCGCGGAGCTCCTCGAGTTCGCCGGCCTGGAGCTGGAGGGTGGCGAGCATGGCGTTGGCGTCGACGGCGCGGGGGTTTTTGGCCAGGTAGCGGCGGAGGGCGGCGCGGGCGGCGCCGGGGTCGCCCTCGGCCGCGTGCAGCAGGGCGCGCTCGTAGGCCAGGTCGGCCGGGTCGCCGAGGGCCTCACCCCGGGCGAGCCAGGCGCGGGCGGCCTCAAAGTCCCTGTCCAGGATGGCCAGGCGCACCAGCTCGCGGGCGTGGCCCTGCCTGACGGCGGGCTCGGCGGCCTCGGCGAAGAGCGCGGCGTAGCGCTCGCGGGCCTCGGCGCGGCGGGCCGGGTCCATCGCCGCCAGGGCCGCGAGGGCGCCCTGGAAGGCCGGCCCCTGCGCGTCGCCGAAAAGCTCGCCCATGCGCGCCATGCCGGCCAGGGCCTGCGCGCTGAGCCCGGCCTCGGCCAGGCGCGAGACGAAGGCGCCCAACAGCTGGGGGGAGCGGACGTAGCCGTAGCGCACGAGGATGGCGTCGAGGCGGTAACGCGCGCCGTTGAGGCGCTTGATGACGCCGTCGACCTCGGCGCGGCACCAATCCCGCAATTCCGGCGCGTGGCCGCGCTGCACCAGCTCAACGAGGTTGAAGAGGGCCGAGACATTGTCCGGGTCATACGCATAGACGGCCTGGAAGAGGGCCAGCGCCTCGTCCGCGCGCCCCGCGTCCAGCAGATAAAAGGCCGTGTTGTTGGCCACCGCGCCCAACCGCCCGCGCACGTATCCCGCGAAGGCCCGGAGCGCCGGGGCCGCCGCCTCGCCCGCCTCCGCGTCGGCCGCCGGCAGGCATTCGGAGACGCCCCGCGGCGCGCGGAGCGCCGAATGCTGCACCCCGCGGTCGGCCACGCACCGATACACCAGCCCCTCCGGCACGGGACGGAAGCCCTCGGGCCCGCCCGCCGGCAGGAGCAGCGTGGCGAAACGCCCCAACGCCGCCGGGTCGCCCGCGAGCCAATCGCGCAGGAAAGCGTCCAACCCCAAATCGCGCAACGTCAGGCGCATGGCCTCGCGCCGCGCCTCGGGCAGCCCCGCGAAGAAGGGCGAGGCGTCGAAGGCCGCCAGCACGCGCGCCGTGTCCCCCCGCGTCAGCAGGATCGTCCCCTCCGCCTCGCCGCGCTCGGCCAGGCGCAAGGCCAAAATCCGGTCGGTCGCGCCGTCGCCCAATAGCCACGTCCCCGCCGCGCGGTCCAACACCGCGTCGGCATACGCCCGCGGGAGCCCCGCCAACGCGCGGTCCGCCCCCAACGCCCGCGCCGCGCCCCAGCCGCCGAAGCCCGCCGCCGCCACCGCCGCCGCCAGGAGCGCCCACCCCAGCCCGCGCCCCAAAGGCCGGAGCCTGTCGCCCTCCTGCGCACCCTCGGCGCGTTGGCGCACCGAAACCAAAAGCCACGCGGCCCCGACCGCCGCCCCGAGCCCCAGCGCCACGGCCGCGGAGGCCAGCACGGGGTACGCCTCGCCCCACGCCTCGGAGAGCGCCCCGGGCCCCACGCCCAGCGGCAGGAACGTCAGCGCCGCCAGCGCGCCGAGCGTGGCCGTCGTCCCCAACACCGGCAGCGAGCGCCTGTTCGCCCCCACCGCGCGCACGACGAAGGGCGCCAACGCCCCCGGCAACAACCCAAAGAAGGAAAACAAAATCCACGGCCCGGAGAAGAACCCGCCCGCCGCCAACCCCAGGCCCAGCAGGTGCGCCTTGGCCGCGCCCCATAGGCTCGGCGCGCCGCCCCCCACGGCCAACGCCCCCGCGGCCAGGAAGGTCAGCGCCGCGCCGACGGCCGCCGGCAACAGCAACCGCACGGGGAAGCGCAGCGCGTCCACGCGCTCGCTCGCGGCCCAATGGGCGGCCCCCAGCGCCGCCAGCAGAAAGGGCGCCAAAAGCAACAGCTCCGGCGCCTCGGGCGCCAGCAGGCCGACGGCGAAGGAGGCCGCGGCCAGACGCGCCGCGCCGCCCGCCGCGGCGCGGAGGATCAGCGCGCCGGCGCACAGCGCCAAGAGCAGGTCGAAGGGCTGCCACTGCAGGTGCGTCGCCGCGCGCAGGAAAGGCGGCGAGAGCAGGAGCGCCACCGCCGCCGCCGAGACGGCCAGCGCCTCGGCCCACGGCGCGTGCGGCGCCGTCCGCGGCTCGTCGGCCAGCAACCGGAAGAGCCCGCGCACAAGGGCGCAGAGCACGAGCGCGCAGAGCGCCCCCACCACGGCCGAGCAGACGTTGAGCCCCGCCACGCCGCACCCCGCCGGCAGGAGCGCCCCCACGGCCCCGAAGGCCAGGCGCGCCAGCGGGTGCGTGGGATCCGCGCCGCCGGGCCAGACGCCGAGCGCCTCGGCCAAGAGCGCGGTGGCCGAGCCGGGGAAGACCCACGGCGCAAGGTTCGCGAGCAGGAGGGCGAGGGCCGCGAGGCCCCACGCGAGGGGCGAGGAAAGCAGGGCGCGCAGACGGTTCATGGGGTGGCCTCCGCGGGTTCGGGTTCGGTCGGCTCGGGGCGGCGCCACGAGCCCTCGGCGCAGTGGAAATCCTCGGGCGCGGCGCGGATGTCGTCGTTGGTGTCGGGGCGGCCGTCGGGGCCGCAGGAAAAGACCTCCGGCGCCTCGAAGGGCGTCCGGGGCATCCGATAGACGTAGGCGTTCTCCCACGGGTCCAGATAAGCCCAATTGATGTACGGCCCCTTCCAGCCCGGGATGCGGTAATCCTTCGCCAAGGCGAAAAGGCCCAGCCGCTGGGGCGGCCAGCCGCCGGTGTGCACGCGGAAAAGGGTGAGCGCCTCGGCCACGGCCTCGACGCTGCGCCGGGCGCGCGCCTGCAGCGCCGGCGTCGGGTCCGCCTTCGCCGGCGCCGGGCGGTCGGCCGCCGAGACCACCGCCAGCCCCACCACCACGAGCACCGCCAACATCCCCAGGATGGCCTTGGGCGAACGCAACACCGTGGTGTCCACCCGGATCGCCTCCAACCGCCGCGCCTCGTTCTCCCGGCGGATGGCCGCGATCTTGCGCCGCGCCTCGCGCCGCTCCTCCGCGCTGCGCCAGCGGACGCCCCGCGCCGCGTCGGAACGTTTGACGCGGACGGGCTCCTTGCGCGGATGGACGAAGTTCACCATCTCAGAACAGCGACTCCTGCCGCCCCAACGGTTCCAGCCCCAGGCGCCTGTAAGCCTTCGGCAACGCCACGCGCCCCTTCGGCGTCCGGTCGATGTACCCCTCCTGGATCAGATACGGCTCGTAAACCTCCTCCACCGTCTCCGGCTCCTCCCCCACCGCCACCGCGATCGTCGCCACCCCCACCGGCCCCCCGCCGAACTTCCCCACGATGGCCTCCAAAATCCGCACATCCATCTCATCCAACCCCTGCGGGTCGATCTCCAGCAACGCCAACGCCCGATCCGCCACCTCCCCCGTGATCCGGTTGTCCGCCCGCACCTGCGCGTAATCCCGCACCCGCCGCAACAGATTGTTCGCGATGCGCGGCGTCCCCCGGCTCCGCGCCGCGATCTCCAACGCCCCACGCGCGTCGATCTCCACCCCCAGCTTCCCCGCGTTCCGCTCCACGATCTGCGCCAACTCCTCATGCGCGTAATAATCCAGCCGGTTCTGCAACCCGAAACGCGAACGCAACGGCGCCGAGATCAACCCGCTGCGCGTCGTCGCCCCCACCAACGTGAAACGCGGCAACTCCAAACGCACGCTCCGCGCGTTCGGCCCCTGGTCGATCAGGATGTCGATCACGAAATCCTCCATCGCCGAATACAGATACTCCTCCACCGTCCGCTGCATCCGATGGATCTCATCGATGAACACGATATCCCCCGGCTCAAGCGACGTCAACAACCCCGCCAAATCCGCCGGCTTGTCGATCACCGGGCCGCTCGTCGCCTTCACCTGCACCCCCATCGCCTCCCCCAAGATATACGCCAACGTCGTCTTCCCCAATCCCGGCGGTCCCGACAACAACACATGATCCAGCTGCTCCCCCCGCCCCAACGCCGCCTCCACCGCCAACATCAGCCGATCCCGCACCTTCCGCTGCCCCAGGAACTCATCGAACCGCGTCGGCCGCAGCCGATTGTCAAACGCCGCGTTCCGCCGATTCATCTCCTCCGAAGGCCTCGTGCTCATAATCCCCACATTATAGCACACCCTCCGCCCCCGCGCCCCAAACCCCCTCAAAAAAGCCCCGCCCCCAAACCCCTCCTCAAAAGAAACCCCCACACCAAAACGCCCCTTTGTTTGCCGCCGTCGAAAGCGACGTCGTGGGATATGCGTCTCCGGAGCTTAATTTGGACGGATTCACGATGGTGGGTGTCCCCTTCTTGGCGCTGGATTCCACAAAAGAAGATGCCTCCGTCGCGATTAACGACTTTCTTTCTGGGGACTTCGTCGCGGGGGATGCCGTCCAATATTGGGATGGTTCCAAATATCAAGTTTTGACGTTTCGTGCGGCGTCAAACCTCAATGGCGAGCAGATGGGGCCTGCATGGTGCGAAGGCCGTTCCACATATAGCACGAAAAGATTTACCCCAGGAGAAGCCTTTTGGGTGAAGACCTCTGCGCCCTCCATGATGATGGCCGGACGCGTTGGGGATCGTGCCATCGTGGAAACCAAGGCAAATACACTCACGATGGTTGCCAATCCGCGCCCTCAGGCAATTGCCATCAACGATATCGTTTGTTCCGCCCCTAAAGTCGGCGATTCGATTCAGGTTTACGATGGGGCGAAATACACCGTCCTGACGTATCGTGCAACCTCTTCGCTTGACGGTGTCCAGAAGGGTGCCGCTTGGTGTGAGGGCCGTTCCACCTATAGCACTTATGTCGTCCCTGTCGGAACGGCATTTTGGATTAAAACCGCGAATAATTGCGTTCTCACGTTCTAACCCACTTTAAGGAGAAATGGTTATGAAAAGCATTCTGTCGCTTTTAATGTTGTTCGTTTGTTCTGTCTCAATGGCCGCCGCCATTCAGTGGGAAACCGACCCAAGCCTCACGCTGACAGGTCCGGAGGGAGTGCCGTTTGGTGAGGGGAATATCGCATACTTGCTCTATGGTGGGGAGCAAAGCAATGTTATTGACGCAATCAAAAATTACACTTTTACCTCAGACTTTGGAGGAGCGACGTTTGTTGACTCGGCGCTTTCTCAGGCTGATGGGGGCTATTATGATCCCTCCACGGATACAGAGAAAATCTTCGTGGACGGTGTTGCGTCTGGTTCTCACGATTTTTATCTGATTATCTTCAACGGCAAAAATGTTGAGGTCGCGACACATTTCCTGATTTCGAGTGTTAAAGTTGGTGAGACATATGATCCGAGTGCCGACCCAACAGGAAGCATGGTTCAATTCATCACATTTGTCGAAGACGATTTTCAGACGGATTGGCAACCGATCCCCGAGCCCACTTCGCTGGCGTTGTTGGCGCTGGGCGTGGCGGGGGTGGCGCTTCGCAGAAGAGTGCGGTAACGTTTAGCGTGGTCCATGTGCGAGGAGTCTCGGGTTCGAACTCCTCGCATTGTTTTGCCGTGTGTGGAGGGATATGGGATGAATGATGACATTGAGAGGGCGAAGTCTGTTCTAGGTGTGGCGTCTAGGGTGCTTGAGGAGGTCAGAAAGGTGGGTGGGCAGGCTTTGCCAATCACCATCACTTTCTCTGAGGAGAAGCCGACCCCAAGTGGTACGGAGAAGGCGCTACTTGTCACGCTGTCAGGCGCTAAGTCCAACACATTGACGGTGAAGATGCCGATCCAAGAAGAAAAGGAAAAAGGGTGGTTCTGGAGGTTCTTGGATGGGATAAACGAACGTCTTCCCTTGCTGTTTTGCTTCATCTTTGCCGCGTTCTTGAGTTTCCTCGTTGTCGTTATCTACGTTTCGCGCGCATCGGAAAATACGCCTAATACTTCTGTTGCAAAGGAGCGAGTGGCGAAGATCACTTGGGCAACGATTAGCGAGGAGAGCGATTCTTTGCTGTTAAGGCTTTATTGGGTGGAGGGAAATGCAAAGGGAAATGACTAATGTACAAGAGGGCATCACGGAAAAGCGTGAAAGAGGCTTCAAAAGGGAGTGGTGAGGTGAAGCAGGAGAAGGATTGTTTGTCCCTGAAGGATATTCAGGAGGTGTTGTGGGCGGGAAGAGCGTTGGAACTGAACTCGCAGTGGCAACGGTCAATCTTGCTGGGAACGTTTCTGGCATTGGCGTATGCGGGCTATGGCATGTTGATGGTGCAGGAGCGGGCGCGAGAGTTATTGTTAAACTCGCAACTTATCCATTGGCAGGCACTGGGGATTGCGCTCTTTGGGATGGTGTTCGCCTATCTTTGGATTTGCATGGCGAAGGGGTCAAAAGCTTGGTATGAGATGTATGAGGACATGATTTCGCTCTATGGGGAATTGATTGTTGAGACAGAAAAAAGGGAGGATTCGCAACGGAGCCACATCATCAAAACGTTTGCAGGTTTCAACCATTGGCAACATCCTAGCTTCCAGAAAAGCAACGAATCGCATGCACGGGATACTTACTGCTTGTCCACCGAACAGGGCAGGTTTTCGCCCTCTAGAATCAATATTGCAGTTGGGATTGTCTCTTTGGTTATCTGGGTGACGCTGGCTCTGCTTCATATCCTGTGCATCGATGCGGGACTTCGACAAAGCATTGTCTGGTTGCTCCAGAGTGGCGTGGCGATTGGTATTGCGGCGGCCCTTTTAAGCTTTGTTTTGGGAGCAATCTTCTTGCTCCTTAGTAGAAGTATCAAGAGCTCTATCTTATAATCGCGTAGTGCGCTCCTAACCTCTGGCAAACCGCGCGAAAATACGCGGGAGCAGGAATGAATAAGAAACCCCCGGCGGATGCCGGGGGCTTCTTGCACGAATGAAGATGGCTCGAACGGTCAGTTGGCCGCCTACTTGTTGAAGACTTGATTGTGTGAGCCAATCAGGATGAGGATGAGGGCTTCGCCTTCGATTTGGTAGACGAGCAAGAGGTCGCCACGCAGGTGCAATTCGCGCCACATCTTCAGATTGTTGCCCAACGCATGGTCTCGATAGGAGGGGCAGGGAGGCTGACGGCCGTTGACAAGCCACCGCACCGCGTCCGCCACCAAGCGGCCGTCAAGTCCATTGGCAAGCAACTTCTTCAGCGCCTTCGCGAAGCGCTTCGTCTCGACAACGCGCATCACGCAATCCCGTGGGCGCGGAGGAAGTCGTCCGCTGAGGCATAAGTCGTGGTTTCGCCGCGATCCACTTCGCGAAGGGCCTGAATGGCCTCTTCAGACAACCGGCGCACGACGTAATGGCCGTTCCCCAAATCCTCCAACGTCAAACCTTCGGATTCCAACTCCAAATCCCGCACAAGCGGAATCTGCGCAGACTTCCTCCAAGACTCCCCAGGCGCCCCAAAGCGGAGCGTCGTCGTCGGATTCTCCAAATCCCTCAAAGTAGCCATGACAACCTCTCTTTTTGGTTTTAGTATAGCACATCCCACTCAAAGGTTCTTAAGGGACTCACGCATGGCCACGCATGAATAAAAGCAGGGGAAAGTCTTGCCGGAGCCATTCGGCCCGGCCACGACGACCAATCGCGGACGAAGCGCGTTCATGCCCGGGCTCGGCCCCTTGCACGGCGGTGAAAATGCTACGGCGCCGCTCCGCGGCGAAACGCGCCTGCGCTTCCTGCTCCCTGCGCAAATCCTCCACACGGAAAGCCTTGATGACGGCCTCCCACTGCGCCTGCGCCTCTGGGGCGCTTAAGCTGGGCACTCGCACTGTTTTCATGATGCCATTATGCCATATACGACCACAAGTGGTTATCATCGCCTTCACAACGAGGCTCCCCCAAAGCCTTGCAATCTGGAGCCACAAGGCTCGCACCGCTTCGCGGCCACGCCGCGATGGGACAACTGGGACGGCTGGGACCACTGGGACGCGCCGCCAAGGCGGCGCCGGCAACGCTCCGTACCCATGCCACGCCCACATCGCCCCACGGCCCCGGCCCACATCGCCCGTGGCCCCACCTGCGCCATCCAGGCCCCGCCCCAATGCGCACGGCCCCGCCCCAGAGCCCTTCGTAGTCCCAGTGCGGCCCGCCCGTCCCAGTGGTCCCAGTGGTCCCAGCCCCACGCAAAAGCGAAGCCCCCGGCGGATGCCGGGAGCCTCTTTGTGGGCTAGGCTCGCACTCACGCCACGCGCCGGCGAAGCGCCACCCCCGCCACGCCCAGCGCCAACAACGCCAGCACCGTCGGCTCCGGGATCGGCTGCCATCCATTGCCAGTCAGATCGTCCAACTCTGCAATAGTCCATTCAAGCCCCTGGCCAAGCGGGGATGGAGGCTCAATCGTTGTCCCCTCCTTCACGGAGCTGACAATGAACCATTCGCTGTTCGCGTCAACGATGACCACGTAGAAAGAGTGAGTTCCAGCTTCGACTGTGGGCATATTAGCGGCGCTTTCTGCATAAACGATGCCGCCATTCCCATAAGGCGTTAGATTGACTTGCGCGACCGCGATAGAAGAATCCCAAGCTTGCGTGTTCTGGATGGTGGCAATCGTCTGCTGCGCCACAGTGGCATCGCCGACGCAGAGATAAGCCACGTAGTTCGCGATATCCCCGCCAGACGGCGATGCCTCCAGCGCTGTATCGTACACGGAGCCCCACGTAATTTGCGAAGCATGCAACGCCCCGGCTGTCATGCACAGGGAGAAGGTAATCAGCAATAATTTCTTCATAACGCTTTCCTTTTAAGGTTAAACCAAAGACAATCACTCAAGCGGAGATTTCACGCGAATTGTGGCATCGGCACTGGCGGATCGCAACCAGAACGACTTTCCTGCGGCGAGCGTGACATTGGCCTCAAAGGGGCCGGTCATCCATTTCCCAGACGAAGTGGAGAACGTATACCTCCGATAAGTCCCAGTCTCGTCGACAATCTGAATCTCGTCACCGTTCTGAAACCCGCTCCACTCGACATTCCCATCGTTCAACTTGATTTCCGTGGGAAAGTCCACGCAGACCATTTGGAAGCCGCCATTTGTCTGGAACAGGAAATCGCCCCGCTTCACGGATCCTTTGAGCGTGACGTCGACGGAATGGTCGGGGGTATTGATCCAAAAGGAGTCGCCCACAGAAAGCGGATTTCTGTCTGCGGAGAACGGCCCCGTCTTCCACTCCCCTCCCGAAAACTTGAAGACGGCATAAGTTCCAGTATCATTATGGAAGACTTGGACCTCATCCCCTTCCTCAAAAGCCCCATCCAACAATTCGTTGAGGGAAATCGTCTCCTGGCCCAACCCTTGGAACACCGTCCCCAACATATTGAACCCAGGAGAAGTCGTGATCGTCGTGTAGCCGACGACGTCGCTTTCGACGGCGGCAAACAAAGGGGCGTTTATTTGTGGGGGTGGGTTTTGGGGCTGGAGGCGTTGGGAGAGTAAGGCGCAGGGGACTTTTTTGTGGGGTGGCGTTTTGCGGTTTTTCGGGGGAGGCGGGAGTGTGAAAGAATATAGTATAGAGCCTTGGATGCAAACGAGTTGAACAGTGTTTCGAGGGGAAGACAAAAGGGTTGGGAAAGTGGGGTTTTGCCGAAAAATGGGGTTTTTGAGGCTTTTTGTGGGTGTCTGTGGGGGTGAACCGCCGGCTTTTGGGGAAGGGCGAGGGACGCGCGCGAGCGGGAAGAAGGGGGATTGAGGGGGGGGAGGCGACGAGATTTCGGGCGGCGGGGGCGGCGCAGTCGCGAAAAGGCATAAGTCCTAGTGGTCGCCGATGTGGTAGTCAGTGGTTGGGGGGCGTTGACTAGGCAGTCGGCGACGGCGGGTTTGGTCGGCCAGGATGAGGGAAAGGCGGGGGCGATTTTGATTTTTCTTTTTTTGTTGCGCGCGTTCGGGCTTTTATGGTAATCTTGTGTCGTTGGTTGCTTCTGAGAGGAAGCATGAATGTCCAACCGAAACCGCCGGAAGGGTTGATTTTATCGGCCTGGAAGGCAATGACAGGAGCAGACGGACATGACGACGAAGCATTTTCTCACTGGCGCGACCCTGCTGTCGGGGTTGCTCCTTTTAAACGCCCCTTTGTTTGCCGCCGTCGAGAGCGACGTGGTGGGATATTCCACGATTGAGTGTGTGCGGGGCTATTCGGCGATCTCTCTTCCGTTCAACCCGTTGGGGAAAGGGGATGTCGAAGGGGTTGCACTCCAGGATATCAAAGGAAACCTGGCACAATCCGACCGTGAAAGCCGTTCGGACAGGATTATGCTTATGAATCCCGTCACGAAGGCTTATTCTACGTATCAATATAAGGAAATCGGATGGGTCAAAGCAGGTGAGACTGAACCGACAACGGATATCGTGACGCCAGGAATGGGATTTCTTTTTGTGAAAGGTGTCACTGACGGAGACTTTTTGGTTTGCGGGAAAGTTAAAAGTGAGCCCTCTATCACGTGCGCCCTGAGCAGAGGGTATAATCTCATTGCAAATCCCTATCCGTGTGCCGTCAAAATCGCAGACCTGAAAGGGGATTTGTCTGCGAATGATCGTGAGAGCCGTGCTGATCGGATCATGGTTCTAAACCCCGTCACCAAGGCTTACACCACGTATCAACTTCGTGCATCCTCTGGGTGGACGAAAGAAGGTGAAACGACGACCACAACCGACCAAATCAATGCTTGTGAAGGATTTTACTTCATCAAGGCCGTCCAGGATGGAGCTTTGACCTTCGTCCGCCCATATTGATTGTCTCATATTGATTACTTTGAGAGGAAAAGAGATGAAACGTTCACTATTCACTATTTTGTTTGGTGTTTGCCTCACGTTCTCCGCTTCTGCCGCAACAATCCTTTGGGGAACGGAAGGTGACTTTGTTGGGGAAAATGGCTCCGCAATGGCCTCCGGCTCCGCATTTTTGTATCTGGTCGACACATCTGTGGGATACAATATTTCTGCGTCGGACGGCGTTTGGTTCATCTCGGGTGCCACTTTGGTTGCAACCGGAAACATTACTGGGGAGAACACTTATATTGAGTTTGAGTCCACTGTTGACTATTCTACCCAATACAAGCCCAACAACAATGGACAGGGGACAAATTTCTACGTCATGGTTGTTACAACAAAGACGGGAAATAGTTTAAATGACATCACTGATGGTTTCTATTATCTTACCGATCCTGCGGCTCTCTTCAACAATGGATACCCAGGCGGTGATGGCGTGACAGTGGAAGATAGCTCAGGCGACATCTTCTTTACCGACGACGGCTCTTCCGGTTGGCAACCTGTCCCGGAGCCGACGGCGCTGGCACTGCTTGCCCTTGGCGTGGCGGGGGTGGCCCTCCGTAGAAGGGTGCGATAAAACAAAGAGAGGTTATTCGGAGGCAAGGGGAAGCCCTTGCCTCCTGTGTATAAGGAGGGTGAAAATGGATACGAATCAAGCTTTTAATGCCCTAGAGCGGAGCCTCAAGTTACTTGGGGAAGAAAACAAGAGTTGGACGAGGGTACCCGGTGAAACGAAAGTCTCAGCAGAAACATCTAATCTGCAAAGTCTAAGTCGGCAACTTCAATTCGTATATACGAAAGGTCCTCTTAGGAAAGATACACAAGAAAAGATATTAATAGAGATATGGCAAACCCATGATAGAAAGACTTATATTCAGGTTCTTGAATATGAGAGGAACGGGAAAACCCTAAAGAATTTGTTCTATGAAATTTCTAGACCCCACATGATTTTTACTCTTGCGTTGATCATTATCTTTGCAGTGTTTCTATGGAAACTCTTTAATCTCATATCCGCTTCGTACGCATAGGGAGAGTAGGCCTGACTCTTCTATCGAAGCTCAACAGGTGGAGAATAATTCCTTGATTACGACCACTAAAGAGAACGTATAGGAAAAAATGATGTGCAACGCGACTGATAAAGAAAAAGGTCATACTAAAGATGGTCTCTCCATAAAGGACATTCAGGAGGCGTTGTGGGCGGGAAGAGCGTTGGAACTGAACTCGCAGTGGCAACGCTCGGTGATGGTGGGGACGTTTCTGGCGTTGTCGTATGCGGGCTATGGGGCGTTGATGGTGCAGGAGGGGGCGCTGAAACAGTTGGCGCACTCGCAGGGGTTGCATTGGCAGGCGTTTGGGGTGACGTTGTTGGGGATCGTCTTTTCGTATCTCTGGACGTGTATGGCAAAGGGATCGAAGGCATGGTTTGAGATGTATGAGGCCGCAATTGAGTTGTTTGGCAATCAGGTTCGAGATATGGAGGAAGGGGAAATCGCGGAGTTGGAGAAAGCGGGCAAGCGGGTTTCGCGCGCCCATGTCGCCACGACCTTCGCGGGATTCAATCATTGGGAGGATGGCGCTTTTTGGGAAAAGTACGACAAGCGGGAGAGGGACGCCTCGTGTCTGACCACACGTGCGGGGCGCTTCTCCCCATCCAAAATCAATATTGTCATCGGCATCTTTTCGTTGGGGCTGTGGGTGACGTTGGCGGTGGGACACTTGCTTTGTTTGAACGATGGGGTTCGGGGGGCAATCGTGAAGTTGTTGCAGGGCGAATATGCCATAGGCTTGGCGGCGGCGTTATTCGGGTTTATCTTAGGTCTGCTTTTCATTGTCTTCCACCGGCAGATTGAAAGCTCGACCTTGTGATGGGTGCCGGCGCGTGGCGTGAGTGCGAGCCTAGCCCACACAAGGAGCCCTCGGCGGATGCCGGGGGCTTCGCTTTTGCGTGGGGCTTGGACTACTGGGACTACTGGGACTACTGGGACAGCTGGGACCACTGGGACGGGCGGGCCGCACTGGGACTACGAAGGTCTCTGGAGCGAGGGCGTGGTGCATTGAGGCAGGCCTGGATGGCGCAGGTGGGGCCACGGGTAATGTGGGACGGGGCATGGGCGATGTGGGGCGGGGTGCGAAGCGTTGGCCGGCGCCGCCTTGGCGGCGCGTCCCAGTGGTCCCAGCCGTCCCAGTGGTCCCATCGCGGCGTGATCGCGGCGTGGCGCTTCGGCCTCGGAGCAGTGCCCTAGTAGCCGCGGCGCTCGCGTCGGGCGCGGGACATCTCTTCGCGGATGCCGCCGTGCTCCAAAAAGTCCTGCTTGAGGCGCCCAATCTGGCGCGCGAGCAGGTAGTCCGTCTGATGGATGAGGGTGATGGCGATGTTGGCGACGGCCTCTGCGGAGCGGCGCGGGTCTTTGGCAAGCGCGCGGTAATAGGTAGGGTCGGCGATGGCGCGGCATTTTTCCCGCACCGCTTGTGCCCGGGCATCTTCCGGGGCCCACCGCGCCAAGCCGCGCTCGCGCAGGAAGTCCTCGTAATCCAAGAGCAATTCCTGGAGGCTGGCCTTGGCTACGTTGGCCAGGTGCAGCTCGGTCTCGCGCGAGGTGGTCGAGGCCGCCGATCCCTCCGCGATGTTTTGCCTCCCGGAACGGGCCGCCTGGAACATCTGATCTGCTAACCGGTTGCGTGACGGAATGAAGCGGCTGAGGAAGACGAAGGTCAGATCCAAGACACACGTCGCTTTTTGGAAAGAAAGGAGCTTGCGATAACCGCCGCGCGACTTCAGGAAGCCTCCTCTTCGCCCCGCCACGGGCGCGGGTTTTGCGCGGAAGGCTTGGGGACTTCCGCGAAACGCGGCGCTTTCTTGTTTCCATTCATGGCATGAGTTTAGCGGAAATGGGGTGCCTTGGCAAACCAAAGGCTCGCTGGAACTGCCGGGAACCCCACGCCGTGATGGGACAACTGGGACAACTAGGACAACTGGGACGGGGCCGTGCACACGGAGGCAGGCCTGAATAGCGTAGAGCGGAACCACGGGTGGTTGGGTGGGGCCATGGCGATGTGGCGGGGCCGGTGGGCAGAGCGTTGTCGGCGCCGCTTTGGCGGCGCGTCCCAGTGGTCCCAGCTGTCCCAGTGGTCCCAGCCCCACGCAAAAGCGAAGCCCCCGGCATCCGCCGAGGGCCTCCTTTTTGGGCTAAACCGCTGGCCTCACCTCACGCGCCGGCGCAGGGCCACCCCCGCCACGCCCAGCGCCAAGAGCGCCAGCGCCGTCGGCTCCGGGACGAGCTTACCTGTTGTCCAAGACCCGGTAAAGGCTGGATTCCAGTTTGCGGCATCTCCTGCGATGGGTGTCCCAGAAACAAAATCTGACACCGCGTAATCTTCGCCATTAATAACGACAACGAAGAAATTTGACAAGTCTGTCGAAGGGGAAATCGTCTCGTGCGCAGTGACACTGGCAGCATAGTAATACCCCTGGTTTTCTACAATCGTCCCGTCCCCAACGGTATTTGACGACGTCTTCCAATACTTGAAATCGTTCCCGGAATAATCAATCCCAGCAGACGACAGATAGTCGCTGATGTCCTTGATAGTGTGTGTCCCAGAGGTCATTTGAACAAGATAAGCGGTCCCCCCTTCAAATGTAGAGGTCAGGCCACTGGCAGACCAGATGATTTGGCCTGCAGAAGCGACCGCAGTGAACGCGAAGAGAGCAAGCAAGAATACGGACTTTTTCATTTTACTTTCCTTGTGAAAGAGTTACCTTATCGAGACAAAGTGCCAACACCAGAGGAGGCTTTGTTCACAAAAACCGCTTGGCCGATTTGCAATTCAACATCTGCCGGGATTGGCACCCCTGGTGCAATCGTCCATTGTTGCGTGTTCGCGTCCCAATAATAAACATTATATGCCGCGCGCTCAGAATCCAAGATGTTCACCGTATCGCCAGATTGAAGACCTTCCCACTTCAAATCATTCAACTTAGCCGTCGCTGGCCACATCGGGACGATTTGATCCCAAGCGCCACCATTTTCGGCTCCGAACGGAACAGACACCTCTACGACTTTCCCGCAAAGCGTCACTACTCCGGCATTCCCTTTGTAAATATAAACGGCCTTCCCTTTCGTCAAAGGAATGTCCGCAAGGAACGGCGCACCAACGAAAGGACTCCACCCATTCAGTGCGCTATTCCAATAATAAACAGCATAAGAAGAACGCTGCTTGTCAAAAAGGTTCAGGATGTCCCCGTCTGAAAATCCTGCCGAAAACGCCTCATTTGCGGAGAACGTGTCCGCACCGTCCAACTCTCCAAACGGGTTGCCGATTTGGTACCACTTGCCGGCCTGCATCTCGATCTGGGTGTAGCCGACGATGTCGCTTTCGACGGCGGCAAACAAAGGGGCGTTTTGGTGTGGGGTTGGGTTTTGCGTGGGGTGGGGGCTTTTTTGGGGGGGAGTGGGGGCGGGGTGGCTTTTTTGCTTTTCTTTTGGGCGGGAAAAGGGTATACTTGTGGCTTACTTGTTTTTGTTTTTGGCAAAGGAACCGACCATGAATGAGTCCGCGCAGGGCGCCGCCGCGCCTGAGACCGTCGCAAGCACCGTGCAGCCCGTGGAGGGGGGTGCGCCGCAGCAGGCGCAGCAGCCGGGCGGTTTCGGGGGGACGTTGATTTTCATCGTCTTGCTTTTCGGTATTTTTTATTTCATGATGATCCGGCCGCAGCAGCGTAAGGAGAAGGAGCGGCAGAAGATGATCGCGGAGCTTCGGGCGGGGCGGCGGGTGTCGTTCGCGGGGGGGCTGTTGGGGACGATCGTGGAGGCGCTGGAGCAGACGTTCGTGATTGAGTTGTGCCCGGGCGCGCGGGTGGAGGTGGCGCGGGGCGCGGTGATGGCGGCGGCGGATGAGGCCGAGCCGGCGAAGCAGTGAGGCGGAGGGTTTCAGAGATGTTGAACTTCAAGGATATGGATACGCCGAGCCTGATCAAGTGGGCGGTGTTGGCGGTGTTGGTGGGGTTTTCGTGCTATGTGACGTTCCCGATGCGCGAGAAGGTGCGTTTGGGGCTGGATTTGCAGGGTGGGACGAGCTTCACGGTGCAGATCGACGAGGAGAAGTTGTACGCGGATAAGCGCGACGCGGGGTTCGCGGAGCGGCGGACGACGCCGGAGGCGGCTTCGCCGGAGGTGGTGGCGGAGGTTGAGGCGCAGGCGAAGGCGGACACGGCGGCGATCATGCATGACGCGGATGATTTGACGCTTGAGGTGTTGCGCCGGCGCATCGACGCGATCGGGACGAATGAGCCGATCATCGCGAAGGCGGACAACCACCGGATTTTGATCCAGATCCCGGGGGCGGATGAGGCGCAGGCGCGTCAGGCCGAGCAGAGCGTGAAGTCGGCGGCGTTCTTGGCGTTCCGCCTGGTGCATGAGGACAACGCGAACGTGTCGCGCCAGGTGATGAACTCGGGGCGGACGCCGGAGGGGTTCGTGCGCAGTTCGTGCAACGGGCGGGTGTGTTTCGTGCGGGGGGACGATTTCGCGGAGTTGTCGCAGCTGCCTGATTTCATGGTGCGCCTGGGGCGTTTCGCGACGCCTGGGGCGTTGTATGAGTGCGTGATGGAGGAGATTGGGCGCGACCCGGGCGGGCGCATCGCGTATGTGCCGATGTACGTCTCGCGGAGCACGACGAGCACCATCAACGGCTCGACGGTGATCAAGGCGAACCCTGACCGTGACCCGATGAGCGGGCAGAACGTGATCAACGTGGAGTTCAACGAGGAGGGCGCGAACGCGCTGGCGAATCTTTCCACGCGCTACGTGGGGCGCCAGATGGCGATCGTGTTGGACGACGTGGTGCGCTCGGCGCCGAACCTGCGCGAGCCCATCACGGGGGGGCATTGCCAGATCAGCGGGGCCTTCACGTGGTCTGAGGCGACGGCCCTTTCGGGCGTGCTGAACGCCGGCGCGCTGAAGGCGCCCATCAAGATCATCGAGACGCGCTCGGTCTCGCCGAGCCTGGGGCAGGAGGCCATTTCCAAGGGCACGCTTGCCTCGCTCGTGGGCGTGGCGGCGGTCTTTCTGTTCATGTTGGCGTATTACCTGCTTTGCGGCGTCATCGCGGACGTGGCGCTGGCGCTGAACGTCATCCTCTGGCCCGCGGGCATGATCATCGCCAGCGGCATCATGAGTGTCTTCATCAGCGACGGCACCGGCTCGACGGCGCTCAACCAGCTGCCCGTGCTCACACTGCCGGGCATCGCCGGCCTCGTGCTCTCGGTGGGCATGGCGGTGGACGCGAACGTGCTCATCTTCGAGCGCATGCGCGAGGAGTTCCGCCTGGGCAAGACGGTCAAGGCCGCCATCGCGGCGGGCTACGACCGCGCCTTCCTGGCGATTTTCGACTCGAACCTCACCACGCTCATCACCGGCGTCATCCTCTTCATCTTCGGATCGGGCCCCATCCGCGGCTTCGCGGTGACCCTCTGCGGCGGCATCATCATCTCGATGTTCACCGCGCTGGTCGTCACGCGCCTCATCTTCAACCTCATCGCCGACGACACCACCAAGCCCTACAAGATGGTGCAGTGGGTGCCCGAGACCGTCGACATCGACTTCCTCAAGTGGGGCAAGCCCCTCTCCCTGGCCGCCGTCGCCATCATCGTCGCCACCCTGGCCGTCTTCTTCGTGCGCGCCTCCGGCAACCCGGCCTCGGTCATGGCGGTGGACTTCACCGGCGGGCTCTCCATCACCTACGAGGCCACGCTCAAATCCGACGGCTCGGTCGTCGCCCTCGACCCCGACGTCGTGCGCGGCGTCGTCGACGGCATCGACGGCATCTCCGACCCCACCGTCCAGAACGCCACCGCCGAGAACGGCAAAGTCCAGACCCTCGTCAAGACCGCCGTCACCGAGGTCACCGACAAGGACGGCAACGTCCTGGCCTCCGAGGAAGCCATCCGCCGCGCCATCGACGCGGCCACGCCCGACTACGACGTCGCCATCGTCAGCCGCGACCAGGTCGGCTCCCAGATCGGCGAGGAGCTCAAGCGCGACGCCGTCTGGTCCATCGTCCTCTCCCTCATCATGATCATCGCCTACGTTAGCTACCGCTTCCAGTTCGGCTTCGCCCTCGGCGGCGTGGTGGCCCTGGCGCACGACGCGCTCATCACCCTGGGCGTCTACTCGCTCTGCGGCAACCAGGTCTCCCTCACCACCGTCGCGGCGCTGCTGACCATCGTCGGCTACTCCATCAACGACACCATCGTCGCCTTCGACCGTGTCCGCGAGATCATGGCCCGCGAGCCCAACCTTGACTTCCCCACCGCCATGCGCAAGGGCCTCAACCAGACCCTCAGCCGCACGGTGCTCACCACCTCCTCCACCCTCCTGCCCGTCGCGGCGCTCTACTTCTTCGGCGGCGCGGCCATGCACGACTTTGCCTTCGCCCTCTTCGTGGGCATGATCGCGGGCACCTTCTCCACCCTCTTCATCGCCCCGCTGGTCACCGTCCTCTGGTACCGCGGCAAGCGCCCCCACATGGCCAGCGACCGCAAGGCCCAGCCCTCCGGCTCCCTGGCCCGCTGAGCCCCCCGGAGGGGTGGCAGAGCGGTCAAATGCGGCGGTCTTGAAAACCGCTGAGCCTCGCGGCTCCGGGGGTTCGAATCCCTCCCCCTCCGCCAACCGAAAGGCGCCCCCGCACGGGGGCGCCCTTTTTTGCCCCCTTGCAATTTCCTTGTCCCGCCCCAACGCAGAACCCACGCAAAACAAACTTGCCCCGCGGCCCCGCCCCCGTAAAATAAGGCCCCGTTCTTTCTGATCCCGCCCCGCCCATGCGCGAGCGCCGAACGAAACGAGGCCGACATGAACCGAACGCCCCTCCCCGCCCCCCGCCGCGCGGCCCTCGCCGCCGCCCTTCTCCTGCTCGCCCCGGCCGCCCTCCCGGCCGCCCTCCCGGACGCGCCGCTCATCAACGTCCAATGCGAGGGCGACACCGCCAACACCGGCACCCGCACCCTCACCGGCCCCGACGGCGAGGCAGGCACGGGCGACGACAGCCACAACGGCCTCCTCTCCGACTGGGCCTGGGGCGCCTCCATCATCAACGTCTCCACCGCCTTCAACCCGGCCTGGAACCCCGCTGGCCAGGGCGTCGACCTCAGCTACCACCCCTACGTCCCCGCCACCGCGGCCAACTTCCCCGGCGGCCTCCCCAAGGCCTGGACCTTCACGGCCCGCCTCTACGCGCCCGAATACGCCGACACCGTCATCCTCGCCATCGGCGACGGCCGCCCGGGCGCCGCCTCCCTCGTCCTCGCCACCGGCTCCATCCAGGAAAACGAGCCGCACAACGACAGCGACCGCGGCGCCGACGAGCTCTGCCTCTGGCTCCTCCCCGCCGGCACCGATTACCAACGCCCCGCCTCGGGCGCGACGAAGCTCGCCTCCCAGAAGGTGCCCTGCCTCACCGACTCCTTCCACCTCATCAGCGTGCGCTACGACAACGGCACGCTTGCCCTCTTCCTGAACGACCGCCGCCTCTTCGAGGGCGTCGTCGAGGGCCCCATCGCCCCCGGCCTCCAATTCGGCCAGCTCCTGGCCGAGGCCTCAGGCGACTTCACCGACGGCCGCTTCGAGCCTGTCGGCGACTTGGCCGCCGACGACGGCGTCCTCGACTTCCTGCTCTTCTACGACCGCGCCCTCGACGACGCCACGCTCCACGCCCTCGCCCGCGCCTACCCCTACGTCCACAAAGACGAGAACGGCTGGAACATGGCCGACGGGGACTACCCCTCCGACATCCGCTACGTCCGCCGCCTCGCCGCCGGCCAAACCGCGGACTGGGTGCAGGAAAACGCCTGGGTGCGCCAATATTCCTACCAAAGCTGGGGCACCACCTACTGGTGGCCGGATCTCGACGGCGACAGCAAGGCCAACGAGCCGGACTACCGCTACGCCGAGCCCGCCGAGGGCGCCATCGTCCTCATCCAGGTCGAGGGCCCCGGCACCGCCACCCTCCGCGTGAACCCCACGCGCGGCGGCTTCTTCCCCGCCCCCGACCGCACCTACGCCCAGCTCGCCGTGGAAGGCCCCGGCACCCTCGCCCTCACGCCCTGCGACGCCTGGGCCACCGCCCGAGACCCCGACGCCCAGGCCCTCGCCCCGGATCGCGCGGACGGCTTCCGATACGGCGCGCTCACCTTCACCGGCGGCGCAGGCCAGAAGCTCGCCCTCCAGTTCGAGGACGACGCCGACGCTGCCGCCGCCCACCTCAACGCCTCCGCCACCCTCCCCGCCTCCGTCTGCGACCTCTCCAACGCCGACGTCCTCCTCGGCGGCGAGGCCCAGGTCACCTTCCTGGCCGATGCCGCACGTGTGCGCGGCCTCGCGGCCACAGATCGCGCCATCGACTGCCGCCTGGCCGGCCAGCTCGCCCGCGCGGGCCAAGGCTCCGCCCGGCCCGTCGCCAACCCCGCCGACCTCTCCGAATACGGCCAAGCCTCCCAGGCCGTCTACGTCGCCCCCTTCGACCCCGACGCCGACGACTGGCTGATCACGGATGTCTCCGAGCGTGTCAACCCCGAGGGCCCCCGCTTCGCGGACGCCCTCGTCGCCCGCTACGCCGCCTGGCCCATCCCCCTCTACCTCACCGCCGACACCGACGCCCCCGCCACCCTCGGCGCCGCGCTCCCCTGGCGCCGCCACGGCTTCGACGGCGAGCAGGCCCCGGCCGCCGACTTCGCCCACGCCCAAGTCCTCCACATCCGCCCCGAGACCACCACCGAACCCGCCCGCCTCCACGTCACGGAAAGCCGGACGATCCGGGAGCTCCACGTCGAAAGCGCCCAAGCCGCCTCCGAGGTGCTCATCCTGCCCCAAGGCGGCGCGCTGACCGTCTCCGACGCCCTCCGCGCCGACTGCCGCCTCAAGGTCTACGGCGGCTCCGCCGACGGCGTGTGCCTCGGCCCCGCCGCCACCCTCTCCGGCGCGGGCGTCTTCGCCGCCGGCGCGGCGGACTTCGACCACGCCCTGGGGGAGACCCCCATCGCCGCCATCGAGAGCCTCGGCACCCTCACCTTCTCCGCGGCGCAAACCCTGCCGGGCACCACCCTCGCCGTCGCCGACGGCGCCGCGCTTGAGCTCGCGGGCTACGTGCAGGCCCGGGCGCTGGAGCCGGCGGGCGCGGCCACCCTCCGCGGCGAGGCCGGCGCGTCGCTCGCCGTGGGCGAGGCCACCGGGCGGGAGGGCGCGTCGCTCACCCTTGAGGGCGCGGACTGGATCTTCGCCCCGGGCTCGCTTGGGGGGCTGCCGCTTCGGAAGGCCGGGGCCGGCGCCGTGACCGTGCCCTCCGACGCCGCCTCCTTCGGCCCCATCGCCGTCGCGGGCGGCACCCTGCGCGTCCCCCACGGCGTCGGCCGGGAAGGCGTGGCGGTGGCCGCCGGCGCGACCCTCTCCGCCGGGGACACCGCGGCGGGCACGCTGGTGGCGATCCCCGCCGGGCAGACCCTCTCCGGCGCGGGCCGGATCGAGGGCACGGTCGCCCTCGCCCCCGGCTCGACCCTCGACGTTGCCGCTGGCGCGCTCTCCGTGCAGGGCGTCGAGGCCGCCGCCACGGTCTCCGTGGCCCTGCCCGAGGGCGCCGAGGAGGGCCACGTCTTCCTCAAGAGCGACGAGGCCGCGCCCGACTGGGCGAGCCGCGCGGCCTTCGAGGCCAAGGACGCCGCGGGCGAACAGTGGGGCATCCGCCTGCAGATTCAGGGCGGCGTCACCGCCTACGCCCTTGCCGCCCTTGCCCCAGACGCGCCCGACGGCGCCGTTTGGCCCGAGGCGTTCGAGGATGCGCTGGCCGAGGCCTGTCAAGCGGAAACGCTTGTGGGCGGCGCCGCCGAGGGGCTCACCCGGGCCGCCACGCGGCGCCTCTCCGCCGGGGAGCTCGCCGAGGCCCGCCGCTGCTTCGAGGGCGTCTCGGCCCTCGCCCGGCGCTCGGCGGCGGAGGAGAGCATGGATTACCGCACCGCGGATTGGCTGATGGCCTATGAGTTCGGCATCTCTGCCCTGCGCGTCACCGAGGGCGAGGCGTTGGTGGAGGTGACGCTCCGCAATGCCCTGGGCGAACACTTCGCGGGGCGCGCCTTCGTCGAGGCGGGTGCGGAGACCCAGGCCCCGGCCTACGCGGCGGGCACGGTCCTTGTCTTCAGCCTCGGCGGCGTGGACGTCGCGGCCACGGAGGTCGAAGGCGGGGCGCCCGCCGTGGGCACGTCGCTGTCGCGGTGGTTCGCCATCCCCCGCGAGGCGCTCGGCGCGGGCGGCGCGCTTTCCGTCCGCGCCGTGCCGGGCGCGGAGTGAGGCCACCGCGCGCAAAGGCGAAAAAAGCCCCCGCCTTTCCGGGCGGGGGCTTTTTTTATGGGTATCAGAGCGGGAGGGCGGCGGCCCACTTGGCGGCGGCTTCCCGGGAGGTCGCGGCGCGGGTGCCCGCCACGATGAGGGGGGCGGAGACGACCTCGCCTTTGGTCAGGCGCCGGAAGTCCCGCCCGCAGCGTTGCTCGCCGCCGCCGCCGTGGGTTTGGAAGAGGGCGGTCTTTTTGCCGGCGAGGGCGGGGGTTTCGAGGAAGGCGCAGACGGGCGGGGCGAGGGTGCCCCACCAGTTGGGCGAGCCGACGAGGACGGCGTCGTAGGCGGAGAGGTCGGGGAGGGGTTTGAGGTCGGGGCGCGCGCCGGCGGCGATGTCGGCCTTGGCCTTGTCGAGGCAGGCGGCGTAGGCGGCGGGATAGGGCGTCACGGGCGCCAGCTCCAGCAGGTCGGCGCCGAGGGCGTCGGCGAGGTGCCGGGCGAGGGCGCGGGTGTTGCCGCTCCACGAGTAGTAGGCCACGAGGGTTTTGGGTTTGGCCTCGGGGGCGGGCGTTTGGGCCTGGGCGGCGCCGGCGAGGGTGGCGCCGGTGGCGAGGGCGGCGTTCAGGAGGAAGTTTCGGCGGGTCATGGGGCGTTCCTTTCCATTGTGTTTGCCATTAGGATAGCGCTTGGAGGGCGCTCGAGGTCAAGCCCTTCTTTGGGGCGGGCGCTTGACAAGCAGGGGGGGGGGTAGTATAGTAGGGGTATTCTTGAACCTGCGTTAGAAGGAGAACGGAAGATGAGGTTTGGTGTTTCTGGTTGTGCCGCGGCGTTGCTGTTGGCGTGCGGGTGCTCGCACGGCCTGGAGTGGCGGAACGCGGAGGATTATCGCTCGCGCGCTTTGGACACGTCGCATGAGGGGCGCTTGGTGGCGCTTTCCTGCGAGGCGGCCGATGCCGACGCGGAGGAGTTGTGCTTCGCGGTGGCCCGGGCGCTTTCCGACCGCGGGGGCTTCCGCGTGCGCTATCCCGCGGCGCCCGGCACGGCGGCGGACGTCCGCGTGCGCCTGACGGTGGAGACGACGCGCCGGGCGAAGTGGTCGAATGCGTTCGTCTCCTTCCCGGGGTATCTCATCTTCACGCCCGGTTGGCTGGGCTATGGCTACACCGTCACCCACACGGTCGACTGCGCCGTCACGGAGGCCGGCGGCAAGCCCTTGGGCACGGTGCGCGTGCCCGTGACGCTGCACCTGCGCCATGCCGACCCCGGGCGCACGTGGGCCACCAGCACCATCTGGCCGCTGGCCCCCCTCTCGCCCCTCAACGCGCTTTACTGCCTGTCTTATGACAAGGACGTGACCGCGCACCTGCCCGAGAAGGTCTACCCCGACCTCGGCGCGCACATCGCCGCCAAGATCATCGCCTGCGCCAACGGCACCGCCCCCAAGGCCCAGCCCAAACCCGCGCCGAAGGCCCAGGCCCAGGCCAAGCCTGAACCCAAACCCGCGCCGAAGGCCCAGGCCAAGCCCGGGCCCGAGCCCCAGGCCAAGCCCGCGCCCAAGAAGGCCGAGCCCCAGGCCAAGCCCGCGCCCCAGCCCGAAAGCGCCGAGGCCCGCCGGCTGAAGGAGCTCCTGGAGTTCGGCCTCATCGACCGCCAGACCTATGAGGCCCAGCTGAAGGCCTTGGACAAGTGAGGAGACGCGCCATGAGACACCCCCTTTGCCACGTTGCCCCGGCCCTGCTGGCCGCCGCGCTCTGCCTGCCCTTCGCCGCCTGCACCTCGGTCGAGCCCGCGGCCAAACCCGCGGCCCAGGCCGAAGATCTCGGCGAAATCCGCGCCCGCGTCCTGCGCGAGATGATGGCGCCCATCCGCCAGCACCGCTACCTGGACGCCTACAACTATCAGATTCCCTTCGGCCTCAGCCCCGCCGCGCAGGCCGCCGCCCGGGAACAGTACGAGGCCGTCCTGCGCGACACCCTCATCGACGCCTGGGCCACCCACCGCGCCGGGCGCCTGGCCGAAGGCGTCGAGACCCTCCTGGGCAAAGGCGACTACGAGCGCGCCCGCGAGCTAGTCTGGCGCATCCAGCCCACCCCCTGCGCCGAGGTGAACGCGAAGGTCGACGCCGCGCGCGCCGAACTCCTGAACGCCAAGATCAACCTCTCCGAATGGAAGGCCCGCTCCGCCGAGATCTCCCAGCGCGTGGAGGCGCTGCGCCGCGCGGGCGACCTGGCCGGCGCCAAGGCCTATCTCGCCGCCGTCGGCCCCGTCCGCGCCTACACGGCCCTCTTCGACGAGCAGCTCGACGCCATCGGCGCCACCCTCGACGCCCTCAAGATCCCGCGCGAGGCCTACGCCCCCGTCCTCGACGTCACCCGCGCGGCCATCGCCGAGGCCTTCGCCGACCGCACCGAGACCCTCCAGGCCGCCAAGGCCCAGCCCGCCCAGCCCGTCGCGCGGCCCAAGGCCGACGCCGTCATCGACGCGGTCAAGGCCCTGCGCGAGCTCCTCGTGAACTATGGCTGCGACGAGGCCCGGGCCGACGCCGTCGTCGGCGACCTCAAATCCGGCCTGGCCACCCTCTTCGCGCGCTACGCCCTGCCCCAGGCCGCCCCCGCCGCCGCCCCCGGCCGGCCCACCCTCGAGGCCCTCGGCGTCACCCGCCTGAACGAGAAGCTCCTGGCCCTGCGCGACGGCCTCCTGGCCGAGATCGCCGGCGCGGAGCTCCGCGCCGCCCTCGAGGCCGGGGACTGGGCCGCCGCCCGCGCCGCCCTCGCCGCCGCCGCGCAAACCCGCGACGACGAGTGGGTGAAGGCCGCCCTCGAGGGGCAGGTCCAGGCCGCCGTGGACAGGCAGGCGTGGGCCGCCGCCCGCGCCGCCCTGCGCGACTTCCCCGCGTTCGGCGACGAGGCGCGCGACGCCGCCTTCGTGGTCTTCCGCGTGGCGTTGCTCAACAGCCTCGTCAACCCCGCCCAGTGCGACGCGCTCCTCGCCGAGATGGAGGCCAAGGTGACGGCCGACCTCGAGGCCGGCGCCTTCGAGGAGGCCCGCGCGTGGCTCCAAGGGTACGCCTTCGTGAAGGACGATTACCCCGCCATCGTCGCCGCACTCGGCCAATCCTCCGAGGCGCTCGCCGGCCTGGGCCTGGGCCTGGACGCCGTCAAGCCGGAGGTCGAGGCCGTCCGCGACGCCCTGCAGGCCCTCCTCGACGCGCGCCCCGGCGCCGGCGCGCCCAAGGCCAAGCCCACGCCCGACCTTGCCGCCCTCGAGCAGGCCCTCGACGGCCTCGAGGCCGCCCTCGCGCGCCAGACCAACGACCGCGCGGCCGTCGCCAAACGCATCGCCCCCCTGCGCGCCCTCGCGGCCAAGGCCGCCGAGCCCGAGCCCGTGCGCGCCCTCACCACCGAGGCGCTAAACCAGGCGCTCCGCGACCGCCGCGACGCCTTGCTCGACAGGGTGGATCTGGCCCTGCTGGCCCAGCAATCCGCCGCGGAGAGCCAGGCCGCGCAGGAGGCCTACGCGCGGCTCCTCCAGGCGATGGACGGCGAGGTGGCCTTCGATTCGCAGGTCGTCCTGGCGGAGAACGCCGCCGCGCGCGCCCACCTCGACCGCCTTGGGGCGGTGCTGGCCGATTACGCGCGCGCCTTCCGCGGGCTCAGGCGCGGGGAGGCCCTCGACGCCGCCCAGCGGGCCACCCTCGCCGTCGGGGCCGTCTACCTTGACCAACCGCAGGTGCTGGCGTGGGCCCGCGGCCTCGGCGCCGACCTTGACGCCCCCGCGCCGGGCGACCCGCTGGCCCGGCCCGCCGTCCTCGTGGCCATCCAGCGCGGCGACGCGGGCCTGCTGCGCGAGCTGGCCCGCGCGGGCGCCAAGCTGACCGCGCGCGACGCCGCCGGGGCGACGGCCTTCCATTATGCCGTTGCCACGGGCGATTACGGCGTCATGCGCTTGGCCCTGGCCTTCAGCGGCGCCAACGCGGCCGACCAGGCCGGGCGCACGGCCCTGTTCATCGCCGTGGAGCGGGATCAGCCCGCGCTCGCGGATTGGCTGTTGGGGCATGGCGCGGACGCGGCGGTGGCGGACCGGGCGGGCACGACGCTGTTCGCGTGCGCCTGCGCGGCGGGTTCGCGGGAGGTGCTCGACGTGTTGGCCGAGGCCGGCGCGCCGCTCGATTTGGCGCATTGCCTGCGCCTGGCGGCGGCGAACGGCCACGCGGATGTGGCGCGGTGGCTGGTCGGGCGCGGGGCCGACGTGAACGCGCCGGGGGTGATGGCCGCGGCCAAGGGCGCCGCGCGCGCCTATCTCGTGGGGGTGGGCGGGGTGCCGCCGCCGTCGGAAGCGGAGTGAGCGGCGCGCAGGACAGGCGCCCCCGCCGTGCGGCGGGGGCGTTTGTCTTGCTTTCGGGCGGCGTTTCAGGCATACTGTTGGGGAAGAAAGGATGTTGGACATGGTGACGCGCAGAGGTTTCTTGGGTTTGTTGGGCGCCGGGGTGGGGGCGTTGGCGGCGGGGCCGGGGCGGGCGCAGGGGGCGCGGCGGCCGAACGTCGTGCTGTTCATGGTCGACGACATGGGCTGGCAGGACACCTCCGTGCCCTTCTATTATGAGGAGGGGAAGGCGGTGGCGACGCGGCTGAACAGGCGCTATGGGGGGCGGACGCCGAACATGGAGCGCCTGGCGCGCGCGGGGATGCTCTTCACGGATGCGTATGCGTGCGCGGTGTGCTCGCCGTCGCGCTGCTCGCTGATGAGCGGGATGAACGCGGCGCGGCACCGGGTGACGGATTGGACGCTGGGGGTGGATCAGCAGAGCCGCTTCGGGGCGCATGGGGAGGGGCTTTACCCGCCCAGGTGGTCGGCGAACGGCTTGCAGCCGCCGGGGACGCAGGCGCGGGGGGTGTGCCAGCCGCCGTGGCGGACGGGGGCGGACGGGAGGTTCTTCCAGCCGGCCTTGGACGCGCCGGGGGGGAACGCCTATGACCTGAAGATGCCCTTCACGAACGCGCTCGCCTTCCCGCAGCTGCTGCAGGCGGCGGGCTACCACACCATCCATGTGGGCAAGGCGCATTGGGGGAGCGGCTCGGGGCAGTACAATCGGCAGGATTCCAAGGCGCCGACGACGCCGGGGGCCGACCCGCGGCGCTTCGGCTTCGACGTGAACATCGCCGGGTGCGAGGTGGGCGGCCCGAAGAATTACCGCGGCGACGCGCATTACGGCAACATCGGCTACTCCCAGTTCGCCACGCCGGGCCTGGACGAGAACAATTATTATGAGGACAATGTCTTCCTGACCGACGCGCTCACCGACATGGCCCTGCGCGAGCTGGAGCGCCACCACGCCGCCGCGCCGGGGCGCCCCTTCTACCTCTACATGGCCCACTACGCGCTGCATTCGCCGCTCGACAACGGCCGCGCCTGGGACGCGAGCCGCTCGGACAGCCCAGACGTGGCGAAGGACGCGCGCAACCCCGACCCGAAGGACGGGCTGAAGTGGGACCCGATGGAGCGCAACTATTCCACGCTCATCCAGGGGATGGACGACTCGCTGGGGAGGCTCCTCGACAAGCTGGAGGCCCTGGGCGAGCTGGACAACACCCTCTTCATCTTCATGGCCGACAACGGCGGGCTCTCCATCTCCGGGCGCCTGAAGGCCGCGAACGCGCCCGCCCGCGCCGGCAAAGGCTCGTGCTACGAGGGCGGCACGCGCGAGCCGCTCATCGTCGCCTGGCCCGGGAAAATCAAGCCCGGGAGCGTCTGCCACGAGCCGGTCATCATCGAGGACTTCTACCCGACGATCCTCCACGCCGCCGGCGTGCCGCCGCCCCAGCGCCTGGCCGTCACCCCCGCGGGCGTCCACGACGACGGGCCCCTGGAGCAGGTCATCGACGGCGAGAGCTTCCTGCCCGTGCTCCTGGGCCGCCGCCGGACCGTGCGCGCCGACGGCGCCGAGCGCCCCTTGCTCTGGCACTACCCGAACTACTGGGGCGAGGGCATCCCGGGCCCGGAATACCACTTCTACTCCGCCCTCCGCCTGGGCCGCTGGAAGCTGATCTACCAGCACTCCGACCAGACCTTCGAGCTGTACGACCTGCGCACCGACATCGGCGAGCGCCGCGACCTGGCCGACCAACGCCCAGGCCTGGTGGACAAGCTCCGCAAGGAGATGGGCCGCCTCCTCCGCGCCCGCCACGCCCAGATGCCCCGCCGCGGCGGCCCCGACGGCAAGCCCGTCCCCTTCCCCGATGAGGCGTAAGCCCGCCGCCCCCAAGCGCGCCCCCGCCCGCACCCGCCGGCGGAAGGCCGCGCCCGCCGCCCCGAAGCCCCCGCCGCCCCAAGGCGCCGGCCCCGGCGCGGGCGGGGCGTGGTTCCTGCTCTGCGCGCTGACGGTGGCGGCGGCGGCCTTCCCCGTGGCCGCGACGCGCCTGGTGAACGACGAGGCCGTCACCGGGGCCTTCTTCGCGCCGCTGGCGCTGTGGGGTGCGGTGGCGCTCCTGGGGTGGCGGTGGAGCCGGCCGCGCGTCTACGCGGGCGACCGGGGGCTGGTGGCGCTGACGGTGCTGTTGCTGGGGCTGGGGGTGGTGGAGCAGCTGCGCCTGGGGACGTGGGCGGAGAGCTGGGTGGCGTGGCGCGCCTACGCGCCCTTCCTGGCGGGGGCGGCGGGCTTCCTGGCGTGCGTGCGGTGGCTGCCGGCGGAGGCGCTGGCGCGGGCGTTGGGGCCGATGCGCTGGCCGTGCTGGCTGGCGGCGGTGGGCGTCGTCGGGGTGTTGTTCGTCTTCGGGCGGCCGTACCGCGGGGGGACTTTCCTGCCGGGGCAGGTGAACCCGACGGAGTTGGCGAAGGTGGGGCTGGTGCTCTTCGCGGCGGGGTGGCTGCCGCTCCGGGCCAAGGGGCTGTCGCGGACGGTGTGGGGGGTGCCCTTCCCGCCGGCGCGGGACGCGCTGGCGCTGGGGTTCGCGTGGGGGGTGCCGTTGGCGGGGGCCGTGCTGGTGCGGGATTTGGGGTTGGCGCTGATTTTGTGCCTGACGGCGGTCTTTTTGCTGACGGCGCTGACGCGCCGGCCCGCGTGGTTGGTCGTTGGGCTGGGTGGGGCCGTGGCGGCGGGGGTGGTGTTGCAGGGGCTGAGCGCGCACACCGCCGCGCGTTTCGCGGCGTGGCTGGATCCCTTCGCCGACCCGCTCGGCGGGGGGTGGCAGATCGGGCAGGCGCTGTGCGCGCAGTACGCGGGCGGCCTGTGGGGCGTCGGGCTGGGGGAGGGCACGCCCAACGCGGTGCCAATCGTCTCCAACGACTTCGTCTACGCGGCGGTGGCCGAGGAGTGGGGGCTGGTGGGGTGCGCGCTGCTGTTGCTGCTGTATTGGCTGTGGTTGCTGCGCCTGGCGCGGGCGGGGGCCGAGGCGCGGAGCCCGGCGTTGGCGTTGGTGGGGGCGGGGGCGGCCTCGGCGCTGGGGGTGCAGGCGTTGCTGAACGTGGCGGGGGTGACGAAGGCGTTGCCGATGACGGGGATCACCCTGCCGTTGCTGAGCCAGGGGGGCTTTTCGCTGTTGGCGACGCTGTGGCTGTGCGGGCTGGCCGCCGCGGCCTCGAAGGCCGGGCGGCGGGGGTAGGCCTCAGGCTTCCGCGCCGAGGTGGGCGAGGACGGCCTGGGGGAGGTCGGCGGGGTGGATTTGGGCGTCGTGGAGGAGGGGGGCGCGGCGCAGTCCCAGGAGGGCGGGCGTTTGGCCGGTGCGCGCGGCGAGGGCCTCGGCGGCGTCGAAGTCGTCGTCGGGGGTTTGCCCGCCGAGGGCGCGCAGGACGGTGGCGGGGAACTTCCAGGGGCTGGCGGTGGCGGCGATGAGGGTGCGGCGGCCGGTCTTGGGCAACTCGTTGGCGACCTTCCAGCCGATGGCGGTGTGGGGGTCGAGGAGGAGGCCGAGGCGGCCCCAGGCGTCGGCGATGGCGCGCTCGGTCTCCTGGGGGGTGGCCCAGCCGGCGGCGAAGGCGGCGCGGAGGTCGTGGAGGGGGTAGCCGGAGAGCTGGAAGGCGCCCTCGGCCTGGAGTTGGGCCTGCCAGGTGCGGACTTCGACCTCGTTGCCTTTGGTGAGGTGCCAGAGGAGGCGCTCGACGTTGGAGGAGCGCAGGATGTCCATGGAGGGGGCGTTGGTGACGTGGAAGTCGCGCCGGGCGTCGTAGCGGCCGGTTTGGATGAAGTCGCAGACGACGCGGTTTTGGTTGGAGGCGACGGCGAGGCGGCCGATGGGCGCGCCGAGGAGCTTGGCGTAGAGGGCGGCGAGGATGTTGCCGAAGTTGCCGGTGGGGACGACGACGTCGAAGGGCTCGCCGAGGGCCTTTGCGGCGTGGAGGTAGTAGGCGACCTGGGGGAGGAGGCGGCCGATGTTGATGGAGTTGGCGGAGGTGAGGGCGGCGCCGGCGCGGCGGGCGGCGGCGTTGAGGGCGGGGTCGGCGAAGGCGGCCTTGACGGCGGCCTGGGCGTCGTCGAAGTTGCCTTGGACGGCGTAGGCGTGGACGTTGCGGCCGGGGCAGCAGACCATCTGGCGGCGTTGGATCTCGGAGATGCCGCGCGCGGGGTAGAGGGCCAGGAGGGTGGCGCCGGGGACGTCGGCGAAGCCGTGCATGGCGGCGCTGCCGGTGTCGCCGCTGGTGGCGGTGAGGACGCAGACGCGGCCGAGCCCGGCGGCCTGGGCGGCGTCTGCCAGGAGGTGGGGCAGGAGGGTGAGGGCGACGTCTTTGAAGGCGAGGGTGGGGCCGTGGAAGAGCTCGAGGAAGGAGACGTCGCCGAAGGTGCGCAGGGGCACGGGGTCGGCGGGGTCCTCGAAACGGGCGAGGGAGGCGTGGAGGGCGCGGGCGCGGACGTCCTCGGGGATCTCGGGGAAGAAGCGCGCGAGGATGGCGGCCATGGTGGCGGGGTAGTCCGCGCCGGGGGCGAGGGGCTCGGGGGGCTGGGCGGGGACGTAGAGCCCGCCGTCCGGGGCGAGGCCGGTGAGGAGGGCGGTGGGGGCGTCGACGGCGGGGGCGCGGCCGCGGGTGGAGCGGTAGGTCATGGGCGGGTTCCTTGTTGGGTGAGGAGGGCGAGGGCGGCCTCGAGCTCGGCGTCGGAGCCGACGAGGATGAGGGTGTCGCCGGCGGCCAGGCGGGTGTCGCGGCCGGGGGAGACGTTGGTGCCGAGGCGGCGGGAGGAGAGGGAGATGACGGCCGCGCCGGTGCGCTTGCGCAGGTCGATCTCGCCGAGGGTCTGGCCGTCGACGGCGGCGTCGCGCGGGAGGGTGACGGTCTCGGTGTGGACGGCGAGGGCCGAGAGGGTGACGGGTTCCTCGGGGGGGAGGGCGGAGACGTCGAAGGCGTCCTTGAGGATTTCGTGTGAGGTTTTGTATTGCTCGCGGAAGCGGCCGCCGAAGCGCACGATGTAGAAGCCGACGGCGAGGATGAGCGGGGCGAGGAGCCAGGCGGAACGGACGAAGCCGGCGCAGAGGACGGCCACGTAGATGGCCAGGAGCATCCAGCCGGCGAGCTTGAGGCAGGTTTTGATGAAGGAGCGGACGCGGTTGAGGCCGTGGACCTCGCCCTTGAAGGGCTCGTCTGCGGCGTGGCGGACGATCTCGCCCCAGGTGTGGCCGGCGGCCCAGATGGCCGGCGCGCAGAGCAGGAGCGCGGCGGCGGCGCAGGCCAGCCCGCCGAGGGGGAGGTAGGGGACGAGGCCGTCGAGCCCGCCCAGGAAGTTCGCGACGGTGGGGATGGTGGCGACGAGGTAGAAGACGGCGAAGACGATCAGGAGCATGGCCAGCTGGAGGCCGAGGATGACGACGTGGCCGCGGAGGTGCGCCAGCGCGCTCTGCCCGCCCTCGCCCTGGCGGGTGGCGAGGGCGGCGATCCAGCGGCGGTACCAGTGCAGCAGGTCGTGCAGGCGCCCGGGGAAGGCGCGGCCGAGGAGGGCGTAGAGGCGGTCGGAGGCGCGCAGGAGGTAGGGGTTGGTGGCGGTGCAGAGCAGGGCCACGCCGATGGCGATCTGGTAGAGCGGGCGCTCGCTCATGCCCCCGGCCATGGCGATGCCGGCGATGATGAAGGAGAACTCGGCCACCTGGCCCATGCCCAGGCCCACCTTGAAGGCGTCGCGCGGGGCCTCGCCCACGAGGAGGCAGGCCAGGGTGTTGTTCACCAGCTTGAGCACGATCATCGCCAGGGTGATGAAGACGATGACGCCCAGGTTCTGCCATAGCGCCAGCGGCTCCACCTGCAGCCCCACGGAGACGAAGAAGACCGCCGCGAAGAGGTCGGTCACCGGGCGCACCACGCGCTCGATGCGCCGCCGGCTGCGCGCCTCGGCGATGATGGCGCCGGCCAGGAAGGCCCCCACCACCAGCGAGAGGCCCAGCCCGTTCTGGGCGAAGCAGGAGACGCCGCAGCAGATGCCGAGCGCGGCCATGAGGACGATCTCGTCGCCGAAGCGCCCGGTCACGTAGTTCATCAGCTTGGGCGCCAGGAGGATGCCCAGCACCGTCACGCCGATGAGGAAGAGCGCCAGCACGCCGAGCTGTTTGGCGATGTCGAGCATCAGCGCGCCCCAGCCCACGCCCTCGCCGCCCAGGCCGCCGGCCACGCCGTTGAGCACCGCGATGAGGAGGATGGCCAGCACGTCCTCGATGAGCGCGATGGCGAAGGTGTTGTCCGCGAAGCGCCGCCCCAGCCAGCCCAGGCTCTCGAGCGTCTTGGCGGCGATGGAGGTGGAGCTGTCGCAGAGGATGAGCCCCAGCAGGAAGCTCTCCAGCGCCCCCCAGCCGAGCATCTTGCCCACGCAGAAGCCGCCGATGACCATGAACGCCACGTCCCACACCGCCGGGAAGACCACCGTGCCGCCCATCTGGCGCACCTTGCGGAAGCTGAAGCCCAGCCCGATCGAGAACATCAGGAACATCACGCCCAGATCCGAGAGCATCTTGATGTTGCCCGGGTCGTGGATCCACGACACCCCCAGGTGCGGCCCCACGATCATCCCCGCCAGGATGTACCCCACCGTCAGCGGCAGGTTCCACCGCGAGAAGACCAGCCCCACCACCGCCGCCACCGCGACCACGATGCTCAGATCCGCGAAAAAGTTCATTCGCCCATGCCCTCCGAAAGGAACGCACTCAGAAAACCGATCCCCCGCCGCAGCGCCTCCTCCGAGACCGACGGCGAAGGCTCCACCACCCGCAGCAGCCCCGGGCGCGACAGCAGCGGCCGCAGCGCCTCCCAATCCACCGCCCCCATCCCCGGCGCCTGGTGATCCTCCTCCAGCCCCCGCACGTCGTGCAGGTGCGCCCCCACCGTGAACGCCCCCGTGAGCGCGAGCGTCTCGGCCTGCGGCCAATCGCCCACCCGCGCCTTCCGCTCCCCATGGCCCACGTCATACCACGCCCCCAGGCACGGGCTCGGGAAGCGCCGCCGCAGCAACGCCAGCTCCGCCGGGTCCGGGAAGGCCTCGAACCCCGGCAGGTTCTCGAACGCCAAGGCCACCCCCGCCTCCTCGAAGCGCGGCAACACCGCCTCCAGCGATGCCGAGAGCGCGTCCAGCCACGCCCCCGCCGCCGCCGCGCGCAGCTCCCGCTCTTCCTCCACCAGCGCCCAATCCGGCCGCCCCGCCACCGCGAAGGCCTCCGACAGCCGCGAGCGGTACGGCACCGAGCCGAAGAGCAGCCGCGCCCGGCGCATCCGCACCCGCCCCCCGTGCATCACCACCGCCCGCGCCCCGAACCGCGCCGCGCAGTCCAGCGCCCGCAGCGCGGCCCCCACCGCCGCCCGCCGGCGCCCCGCGTCGGGCTCCGCCAGCGAATACGCCTCCGGCCCCGGGAAGGGCTCCGCCACCGAGGCCGGGCAGAAGGCGTGCACGCTCCCCACCGCCAGCCCCTCCGCGGCCGCGGCCGCCTCCCAGGCCTCCAGCTCCGTCTCGCGCGTCAGATAGCCCAGCTCCACCCGCGCCAGGCCCAGCGCCCGCACGGCCGCGGCCATCCCCGCCGGCGCCAGGCGGCGCCCCGCGAAGTAGGAAGTGGAAAGGGCCAGGCCGTCCATCACCCCAGGATCCGCCGCCGCAGTGCCTCGAAGTCCTTCGCCTCGGCCGCGGCCTCGCCCTCGAGCGGCGCCCAGCCGGCGGGCTGGCCCGCGTAGCGCGGGATGAGGTGGAAGTGGACGTGCCCCACCGTCTGCCCCGCGCACGCGCCGTTGAGCTGCATCAGCGCCAGCCCTTCGCACCCCAGCTTCCGGCGCAGCAGGCAGGCCACGCGCTGCACCGCCGGCATCACCCCGGCGAGCTCCTCGGGCGGCAGGAAGAAGAGTTGCTCGGCGTGGAACTTCGGCACCACCAGCGTGTGCCCCTTCCCGAACGGGTTGATGTCCAGGAAGGCGTAGGCGTGCGCATCCTCGAAAAGCTTGGTCGAAGGGATCTCCCCGCGGATGATCTTGCAGAACAGGCAATCTTCCATAAAGCCTCCTTTTGGCCCATCATTTTACCAAAAGCCGCCGCGCCCGGGGAGCCTTGCGGCGCGCGCCGGGGGCTTTTTTGAGGGAAAAAAGACGGGCGCGGGGAGAGAGGCCGCGCCCGTGGGTTATATGTTGGGGTTGTCCGAAATCAGAACTCGTAGGAGAGGGCGAGCCCGGCGTAGGCGACGAAGTCGTCGGGGCCGGCGGCGTCCTTGGCCTTGGAGTCGAGCTGTTGGTGGCAGCCGACGTAGGGGGCGAGGGTGAGGCCCTCGATGGGGCTGTAGGCGAGCTCGAGGGCGGCGAAGCCGTCGCGGAACATGAAGGATTCGCTTTCCTCGAAGTCGGCCCTGTTGCGCGCTTTGTTGGCCATGCCGAGGCCGAGGGTGGGGGTGAGGACGAGGGCGCCTTCGTCGAGGCCGAGGAGATCCGCGCCGAGGTCGAAGCCGTGGGAGAGGGAGAAGGTGGCGTAGATGCCGCCCTTGCCGTCGGTCTCGCCCTCGGCACCCTGGCGGGCGAGCTGGTATTCGAGGGTGAAGGCGGGCTGGAGCCAGAGGTCGGGGAGGGCGAGCTCGAGGTTGAGCCATTGGGTGTCGGGGTTTTCGTAGCCGAGCCAGGGCTTGTCGCAGGAGCGGGGGTGGTATTCGTAGGTGTAGTTGATCGAGGTGTCGAGGGCGGAGCCCAGGAGGCGGGCGGTGTCCCAGCTCTTGGAGAGGGTGAGGCCGGGGGTGAGCTCCTGGTATTTCCAACGGCGGTCGTTGTAGGCGCCGTCCTTGGCGCCGTAGTCGGTGGTGTCGAAGATGGCATCGACGGAGAGGGTGAGGGCGAACCAGTCGTCGTTGGCGATGGAGAGCTCGAGCGAGGGGGTGACGATGGCGTGGGGGTTGTCGACGAGGCCGTAGGTGAGCTGCTTGGAGCAGAAGTCCACGGTGGCCGCGCCGCCGACGGCCCAGGCGGGGGTTTCCTCGAGCGCGGGCCCTTGGGCGAGGGCGGGCGCGGCCAGGCCCAAAAGGGCGCAGAGGGCGGGGAGGGTGCAGTGTCTCATGGGGTGTTTCCTTAGTGTTTGCTAATCGAGTCGTTTGGGAAGGGTCGAAAAAGGGGCGGGGCGCGCACGCGCCGCCGCCCGTGGGGTCACTGGACGATCCAGACCTTGACCTTGCGCCCGAGTGCGGCGAAGGCGGCGGCGACGCCGGCCAGGAGCGCGCAGGGCACGGCCACCCAAAGGGCGCTGTGGCCGACGGTGGCCTGGAAATAGAGCGTGGCGACGCACCAGCCCAGGAGCGTGAGGTAGCCGAAGAGGATGGCGGAGTAGCCCCAGCCGATCTCGCGCACGACGGTGGCCATGGCCGCGAGGCAGGGCACGTAGAGTAGCACGAAGAGGAGGTAGGCGAAGGCGCGGTGGCGGTCGTCGTCGAACTTCGCCGAGAGGGTGCGCGCCAGGGTCATCTCCTCGGCGTCGGCGGCGGCGCCCTCGTAGCCGAGGGGATCGGCGAGGGTTCCCGCGAGGCCGGCGAAGGCCTCGGGGATCGTCCCGAAGGCGTCGGCGAGGCCGCCGGCGAGGGCTTCCTTGGCGGCGCCCCAGGTGAGGGGGGCCTCCTCCTCGGCCGGCTCCGCCTCCTGGCCGCCCTCGATGGCGTAGAGGGTGTTGAGGGAGGAGACGACCTGCTCTTTGGCGAAGAGGCCGACGATGAGGGCGACGGAGCCCTGCCAGTTCTCGGCCGCCACGCCCATCGGGGCAAAGATCGGCGCCAGGGCGCGCCCGGCGACCTCGATGACGGAGGCCCGGGGCTCGGGCGCCTGGGGCGTGGGCGCGGCGAAGGGGTTGGCCACGACGATCTTGTCGCAGACGCTCAGCACGAGCACCATCAGGGCCATGACCTTGCCGGCGCGGAAGAGGAAGTGGCGCAGGCGCTCCCAGGCCTGCTTGAGCACGGTGGCGGGGCGGGGCGCGTGGTAGAGCGGCAGCTCCATCACGAAGGGCGAGGGCTCGCCCACGAAGAGGGTGTGCTTCAGCAGCAGGCCCGTGAGCACCGCCAGCGCGATGCCCGCCAGGTAGATGGCGAAGATCATCGTGCCGCTGGCCGCGCCGAAGAAGGCCGCGCCGAAGAGGGCGTAGACGGGCAGGCGCGCGCCGCAGCTCATGAACGGGGTCATGAAGATGGTCAGCAGGCGGTCGCGCCGGTTGCTGAGCGTGCGCGTGGCCATGATGGCCGGCACCGTGCACCCGAAGCCCACGAGCATCGGCACGAAGGCGCTCCCGGGCAGGCCCAGCAGGCGCATGAAGCGATCCATCACCAGCGCCGCGCGCGCCATGTAGCCCGAGTCCTCCAGGATGGAGAGCCCCAGGAAGATGAAGAAGACCGGCGGGATGAAGGTGAGCACCGTCTGCACGCCCACGCCCAGGCCGTCGGCCAAGATCGTCGTCAGCCACGCGGGCGCGCCGCAGAGGGCCAGCAGGTTGCCCAGGCCGGTGACGAAGAGCGCGTCGCCCACGCCGTCGAAGAAGTCGATGAAGCACCCGCCCAGCACCTGGGTGAACCAGAAGAGCAGGTACATCGTCAGCAGGAAGAGCGGGATGCCCAGCCAACGGTTCAGGGCGATCTTGTCGAGTCTGCGCCCCAGCTCGGTGCGTGCGTGGCCGATCTGGCGGACGACGCCCCGGGTGAGCTCGGCGATCTTGGCGTAGCGCGCGTCGGCGATGAGCACGTCCGGCGTCGTCCCCAACGCCCGCTCCACGTCGGCGTTCACCGCCTCGGCGCCGGGGAGGATGCCCTCCAGGCGGTGGATGGCCAGCACCTCGGGCTCGTTCTCGCGGCGGACGCGGCGCAGGGCGTGGGCGAGGGCCTCGGGGAGCGTCGCCCGCGGCGTGCGCTGGCGCGTGGCCAGCGCCTCCAGCACCGCGCGCTCGAGGGCCGCGCGGCTGGCGCGGCGGCGGACGTCGCCCAGCACCACGGGCACGCCCAGGCGGCGCGAGAGCTCGGGCACGTCGATCTCAAAGCCTTGGCGGCGGAGCACGTCGGTCATCGTCAGCACCACCACCATCGGCTTGCCCAGCTCCATCAGCGCCAGCGTCAGGTAAAGGTTCCGCTCCAGGTTCACCGCGTCCACCACGTCGATCAGCAGATCCGGTTCCCCGCTCCGCGCGTAGGCCGAGGCCACCCGCTCGTCCTCCGAGACGGCGTGCAGCGAGTACATCCCCGGCAAATCCACCAGCGCCAGGCGCTCCCCGCCCGGCAAATCAATCTCCCCCACCACCTTCTCGACGGTCACCCCCGGCCAGTTCCCCGTCACCTGATGCAACCCCGTCCAAGCGTTGAAGAAGGTCGACTTCCCCGTGTTCGGGTCCCCCGCCAACGCCGCCGTGATCGTCCGCCGCGCGCTCACTTGCCCACCTCCTTCAGCTTCAGCGCCTTCGCCTCGTCCCGCCGCAGGGACAGCTCAAAACCCCGCACCTTCAGCCGCAACGGGTCGCCCATCGGCGCGCGCCCGATCAGCTCGATGACGGCCCCGCGCGTCAGCCCCAACGCCAACAGCTTGGCGCGGTAGCCCGCGCCCGTTTCCTCGTAGCCCACGATCTCGGCCCGCGTGCCGATCTTCATGTCCGTGATGCCCATATTAGGCTCCTTTCACTTCTGAACTGCGCAAAAGATAGCAAACCCTAATCCGCGACGCAAGCATTTTCTTCAGTCCCGCTAATTTTGCGCAACGCCGACCCCGCGATTTTAGATCACAGGGGCCACAGAGGATACGCAGAGGAACACGGAGATTGAAATCACAAAGGACACGAAGGACACAAAGGAGGCCTGCCGCGAAAGAAACCGCAGATTTCGCAGATTTGGTGCAGATTGAGGGCGTGCTGACGCACGCAGGACTGCCAGGATTTCGGAAATCGCAAAGGGCACAACAGCCACAAAGAACAAAGAGCGCCGCCGCTGGACGACGGGCTAGACGCCGTCCCAGCCCGTCCTCCTCTTTGCCCACCCTAGTCCGTCGCCCGCTTGGCGGGCGTTGGCACGTCGCAGACGTGCCGCGGGTTTTCGCTGCGCGGGCTATCACAAAGGCTCAAAGAACCACAAAGGGCACAAAGTCTTTTGGGGTGCCTGTCAGGCACGTCGCAGACGTGCCGCGGGTGCAGGGGGAGCTTCCCCCTGCCGGGGTTCAAGGGGCGGCGCCCCTTGCCCTAAGTTCCCCTTTCCCATTCCCCTTTTCCCCTGCGTCGTGCAAGCCTTTGTGTTCTTTGTGTCCTTTGTGATTTCAGTCTCTGTGTTCCTCTGCGTGTCCTCTGTGTCCTCTGTGTCCTCTGTGATCTTTGTTCTCTGTTTTCCGAAACTCGCTTGACGGGGGTGGGGTGGGTTTGCTATAGTTTGCGAGTTTCGTTTGGGGCGTAGTGTCCCCAGGCGGCTAGGCGTTCGCGGCCGATACAGCGGTCTACTGTCGCGCGGGCGCCCGGCTTGACGGCCGGAGTTGCGGGCTGAGATGCCCGGGGCTTACCTTGTTGAAGCGGCCCGGCGGGCGACCGCGGGGCAGGTCGAGAACCCCTGAATGAGGTGTTGAGGCTATGGCCAGTGACGAGGATTTTGTGTTCGGGAAGCTCAAGCCGGTGGTGCAGCCGCCGAACCTGATCGAGATCCAGACGAAGTCGTTCGCGGACTTCCTGCAGGCGGACGTGCCTGCGGGGAAGCGGCAGACGAAGGGGTTGCAGGCGATCTTCAAGGAAGTCTTCCCGGTGGTGTCGAAGGACGGGCGCTTCACGATCGACTTCGTGCGCTACAACCTGGAGAAGCCGAAGAAGACGCAGTTCGAGGCGTTGCGCGACGGGGACACCTTCTCGGCGCCGCTGCACGCGACCTTCCGCCTGAAGGACGGCGACGAGGTGCGCGAGGACGACGTGTATCTGGGCGAGATCCCGCTGATGACGCGCGACGGCGCCTTCGTCATCAACGGCGCCGAGCGCGTCATCGTCTCGCAGCTGCACCGCAGCCCGGGGGTGTGCTCGGAGAAGACGACGCACGCGAACGGCCATGACCTGTATTCGGTGCGCATCATCCCCGACCACGGCTCGTGGATTGAGATCCAGTTTGACGCCTCGGACATCATGTGGGTGTACCTGGATCGCCGCCGCCGCGCGCGCAAGTTCTACGTGACGACCTTCCTGCGGACGTTGGGCTATGGCTCGGACGAGGAGATCCTCAAGCTTTACTACACCTTCCACTCCATCTCCACCGCGGACAAGTGGTCGGACGAGGAGCTGGCCGCCTACGTGCTGAAGGACGACCTGATCGACATCAACTCCGGCAGCGTCCTGGCGCGCCGCTACGACCCCGTGACGCCGGCGCTGGTGGATCTGGCCGCGCGCGCGGGCATCCCGCTCTTCGACGTGGTGGACACCTCCTTCGACAAGGGCCTGCTGCTGAAGACGATCAAGATCGACCCCGCGCGCAGCGAGGAGGACGCGGTCAAGGACATCTACCACCGCCTGCGCCCGGGCGACCCCGTGACGGCGGCCAACGCGCGCCAGTACGTCCACTCCCAATTCTTCGACCAGCGCCGCTACGACCTGGGCGCGGTGGGCCGCTACAAGGTGAACCAGCGCCTGGGCCTGATGGACAAGGTGGACCTGAAGCGCCGCGTGCTCTCCGACGACGGCATCGAGGTGGTCGAGGCCCTGCGCCTGCTCCTGGACATCGCCAGCGGCCGCGCGGACGTCGACGACATCGACCACCTGGGCAACCGCCGCATCCGCACCACCGGCGAGCTGCTCGAGAACTCCTGCCGCCAGGGCCTGGCGCGCACCGAGCGCCTCATCCGCGAGCGCATGAGCACCTACGACCCCACGAGCGGGACGCTCTCGCCCGTCAAGCTCGTCACCTCCAAGAGCCTCTCGGCGGTGATCCAGGACTTCTTCGGGCGCAGCCAGCTGAGCCAGTTCATGGACATGACCAACCCGCTCTCGGCCCTGGCGCACAAGCGCCGCCTCTCGGCCCTGGGCCCCGGCGGCCTCTCGCGCGAGCGCGCCGGCTTCGAGGTGCGCGACGTCCACCCCACCCACTACGGGCGCATCTGCCCGATCGAGACGCCCGAAGGCCCGAACATCGGCCTCATCTCCTCGCTGGGCATCTACGCGAAGATCAACCAATACGGCTTCATCGAGACGCCCTACCGCGTGGTGAAGGACGGGCAGGTGACCGATGAGATCCTCTACATCGACGCCGACGAGGAGGAGAAGCACACCATCGCCCAGGCCAACGCGCCCCTGGACGCGGACAACCGCTTCGTCAACCCCATCGTCAAGGTGCGCCGCCGCGGCGAGTTCATGACCACCACGCCCGACGAGATCGACCTGATGGACGTGAGCCCGATGCAGGTCATCTCCATCGCCGCCGGCCTCATCCCCTTCCTCGAGCACGACGACGCCAACCGCGCGCTCATGGGCGCGAACATGATGCGTCAGGGCGTGCCGCTGATGCGCACCGAGCGCCCCCGCGTGGGCACCGGCCTGGAACGCATCGCCGCGGCAGACAGCTGCGTCACGATCCTGGCCGAGGAAGACGGCGTCGTGGCCTACGTCTCGGCCACCGAGATCGTCGTCTCCGAGGACGGCACCTGCCCGCCCAAGGCCCGCAAGGGTGAGAAGGTCAAGGGCTGCCGCCGCTACCTCCTCGAGAAGTTCCGCCGCTCCAACGCCGGCACCTGCGTGAACCAGAAGCCCATCGTGCGCGTGGGCCAGAAGGTCAAGAAGGGCGATGCCCTGGCCGACGGCCCCGCGACCGACGCCGGCGAGCTGGCCCTGGGCAAGAACCTGCTGGTGGCCTTCATGCCCTGGCGCGGCTTCAACTTCGAGGACGCCATCCTCATCAACGAGCGCTGCGTGAAGGACGACACCTTCACCTCCATCCACATCAAAGACTTTGAGTGCGGCGCGCGCGACACCAAGCTCGGCCCCGAGGAAATCACCCGCGACATCCCCAACGTCGGCGAGGACATGCTCCGCAACCTCGGCGCCGACGGCGTGGTGCGCGTGGGCGCCGAGGTCAAGCCCGGCGACATCCTCGTGGGCAAGATCACCCCCAAGAGCGAGACCGAGCTGGCCCCCGAGGAGCGCCTCCTGCGCGCCATCTTCGGCGAGAAGGCCGCCGACGTGCGCGACACCTCGCTCAAGGTGCCGCCGGGCACCAAGGGCATCGTCATGGACGTGCGCGTCACCAACGCCGACCCCGGCGCGGCCCTCAAGACCCGCCGCGCCAAGGCCGCCCGCGGCCTGCTCATGGACGAGGGCGACACGGTGGAATCCTACCTCGACGACGCCGGCGCCCCCGGCAACGCCGCCGAGGCCGACGCCCGCCACGCCGAGGAGCTGCGCAAGCGCCGCGAGGCCCAGCTGCTCGACGAGATGGCCAAGGCCTTCAGCGACCGCTTCCTGAACGAGAAGCTCCCCGTGGACATTCTCGACGCGGAGACCGGCGAGGTCATCGTCCCCAAAAACCGCAAGGTCACCAAGACCCTCCTGGCGAAGCTCGCCCAGGCCCACGACCACCTCCAGGAGGTGGAGCACGCCACCATCCAGCAGCAGATCGACGACGTGCAGGGCATGTTCGCGGCCAAGTTCGCCGAGCTCGACATCATCGGCATCGAGGGCATGGGCGACGACGGGCTGATGGACGAGGAGCGCGTCGTCAAGCAGGTGCGTGTCTTCATCGCCGAGAAGAAGAACCTCTCCGTGGGCGACAAGCTCGCCGGGCGCCACGGCAACAAGGGCGTCGTCTCGCGCATCCTGCCGGACTGCGACATGCCCTTCCTGCCCGACGGCCGCTCGGTGGACATCGTGCTCAACCCGCTGGGCGTGCCCTCGCGCATGAACCTGGGCCAGCTCTTCGAGACGGTCCTCGGCTGCGCCTGCAGCGAGCTGGGCATGCACGTCAAGACGCCGGTCTTCGACGGCTGCCAGGAAAGCCAGATCGACGAGCTCCTGGCCCGCGCCCGCGCCCACCAAGAGGCCGACACGGCCCCCGGCACCGTGCCCTGGATCAGCCCCGACGGCAAGACGCAGCTCTTCGACGGCCTTACCGGCGAGCCCTTCAGCCAGCGCGTCGTCGTCGGCACCATCTACATGCTCAAGCTGCACCACCTCGTCACCGACAAGATCCACGCCCGCGCCACCGGGCCGTACTCCCTCGTCACCCAGCAGCCCCTCGGCGGCAAGGCCCAGGCCGGCGGCCAGCGCATGGGCGAGATGGAGGTCTGGGCCCTCGAGGCCTACGGCGTGGCCTACGCGCTGCAGGAGCTGCTCACCGTCAAATCCGACGACGTCGTGGGCCGCACCAAGATCTACGAGACCATCGTCAAGGGCACCAACACCCTGGAGGCCGGCACCCCCGAATCCTTCTCCGTGCTGGTGAGCGAGCTCCGCGGGCTGTGCCTGGACATGAAGCTGCTCGGCGGCCCCGAGGAGGAGGACGCGGCGCCCGCCGCGCCCGCCGCCCCCGCGCACGTCCCGTCCCTGACCCTTTAACCCATTTCCGGAGGATCCACCACCATGAGCGCCTACGCCACGACGAAGGATCTGTTCAAGCTTTCCGCGAACGCGCAGTACGACGCGGTGAGCATCACCCTGGCCTCGCCCGACGCCATCCGCGCCTGGAGCCACGGCGAGGTGAAGAACCCCGAGACCATCAACTACCGCTCCTACCGCCCCGAGCGCGACGGCCTCTTCTGCGAGCGCATCTTCGGCCCCACGAAGGACTGGGAGTGCGCCTGCGGCAAGTACAAGCGCATCAAGCACAAAGGCATCGTCTGCGACCGCTGCGGCGTGGAGGTTACCCTCGCGCGCGTCCGCCGCGAGCGCATGGGCCACATCGACCTGGCCGTGCCCGTGTGCCACATCTGGTTCTTCAAGTGCAACCCCAGCCGCATCGGCGCCATCCTCGACCTGCCCAGCACCGTCCTCGAGCGCGTGCTCTATTACGAGGACTACCTCGTCACCGACCCCAAGGACACCCCCCTCAAGGAGTTCCAGCTCCTCACCGAGGCCGAATACAACGAGGCCCTCGACAAATACGGCTTCGACGCCTTCGAGGCCGGCATGGGCGCCCAGGTCATCCGCGACTGCCTCCGCCGCGTCGACCTCGACGCGCTCATGGAGCAGCTGGAGCAGGAGATCGAGAACACCCGCTCCAAGCAGACCCGCAAGAAAATCACCAAGCGCATGAAGATCGTCGAGGGCTTCCGCGCCTCCGGCGCCAAGCCCGAGTGGATGATCCTCGAGGCCCTCCCCGTCATCCCGCCCGAGCTCCGCCCCCTCGTCCCCCTCGAAGGCGGGCGCTTCGCCACCAGCGACCTCAACGACCTCTACCGCCGCGTCATCAACCGCAACAACCGCCTCAAGAACCTCCTCCAGCTCAAGACCCCCGAGGTCATCCTCCGCAACGAGAAGCGGATGCTCCAGGAAGCCGTCGACGCGGTCTTCGACAACGGCCGCCACGGCCGCCCCGTCGCCGGCGCCGGCGGGCGCGCCCTCAAATCCCTCAGCGACATGCTCAAGGGCAAGACCGGCCGCTTCCGCCAGAACCTCCTGGGCAAGCGCGTGGACTACTCGGGCCGCTCCGTCATCGTCGTGGGCCCCCACCTCAAGCTCCACCAGTGCGGCCTGCCCAAGAAGATGGCCCTCACCCTCTTCGAGCCCTTCATCATCCGCCGCCTCAAGGAGCTTGGCCTCTGCCACACCGTGCGCACCGCCAAGAAGATGATCGAGCAGCAGAAGCCCGAGGTCTGGGACATCCTCGAAGAGGTCACCCGCGGCAAGACCGTCATGCTCAACCGCGCCCCCACCCTCCACCGCCTCTCCATCCAATCCTTCGAGCCCGTCCTCATCGAAGGCGAGGCCATCCGCCTCCACCCCATGGTCTGCACCCCCTTCAACGCCGACTTCGACGGCGACCAGATGGCCGTGCACGTCCCCCTCTCCGTCGAGGCCCAGCTCGAGAGCCGCCTCCTCATGCTCTCGACCAACTCCATCTTCTCCCCCGCCAGCGGCGACTCCAACAAGACCCCGACCCAGGACATCGCCCTCGGGTGCTACTTCCTCACCGTCCCCTCCCAGCCCGACAAGAACGCCGGCAAGCCCGTTGGCCGCGGCGTCAAGCCCGACCCCGTCGCCGACCGCCTCCCCCTCTTCGGCTCCCCCGCCGAGGTCAAGCTCGCCTTCGACGACGGCGCCCTCAAGGTCCACGACCGCATCTGGCTCAAGAACCCCGACTTCGGCAAGCCCGAGCGCGTCAACGGCGACCCCGAGGCCAAAGTCCTCGTCACCCTCGTCGGCCGCGTCATCTTCAACGAGGTCTGGCCCGAGGAGATGGGCTTCTGGAACGACAAGGTCACCAAATCCACCCTCGGCAAGCTCATCCTCACCTGCCACCAGACCGTCGGCCACGACCGCACCATCGAGACCCTCGACAAGCTCAAGGACCTCGGCTTCGAATGGGCCTGCCAATCCGGCGCCTCCATGGGCATCAAGGACATGATCCGCCCCGCCGACAAGGACAAGATCCTCGAGGCCTCCGAAAAGGAAGTCGCCAAGGTCACCAAGCAATTCAAGCAAGGCGTCATCACCGAAGGCGAGCGCAAGGGCAAGATCACCGACATCTGGTCCTCCGCCACCGAGCGCATCGCCGACTCTCTCTACAAGACCATCGAGAGCAACGTCTCGCCCGACAACCCCAAGCCCGCCGACATCAACCCCATCTACATGATGGCCGACTCCAAGGCCCGCGGCTCGCGCACCCAGATCCGCCAGCTCGCCGGCATGCGCGGCCTCATGGCCAAGCCCAACGGCGAGATCATCGAGACGCCCATCACCGCCTCCTTCCGCGAAGGCCTCTCCGTCCTCGAATACTTCATCTCCTCCCACGGCGCCCGCAAGGGCCTCGCCGACACCGCCCTCAAGACCGCCGACGCCGGCTACATGACGCGCAAGCTCGTCGACGTCGCCCAAGACGTCATCATCACCCAGCAGGACTGCAACACCATGTCCGGCATCGAGGTCGAGGCCGTCGTCGAAGGCAACGAGGTCAAGCTCCCCCTCGCCAAACGCATCGTCGGGCGCACCGCCCTCCACGAAATCCGCGACCCCCAGACCGACGCCGTCATCGTCGAGGCCAACGACGAGATCGACGAGGCCAAGGCCGCCGCCATCGAGAAGGCCGGCATCGAGAAGGTCTGGATCCGCTCCGGCCTCACCTGCGACTGCAAGCACGGCATGTGCGCCAAGTGCTACGGCCGCGACCTCTCCACCGGCAAGACCGTCGAGATCGGCACCGCCGTCGGCATCATCGCCGCCCAATCCATCGGCGAGCCCGGCACCCAGCTGACCATGCGCACCTTCCACGTCGGCGGCACCGCCTCCACCGTCGCCGAGACCTCCGAGATCGTCGTCAAGCGCAAAGGCTTCCTCCGCTACCGCGACCTCCGCGTCGTCCGCAACGAGCAGGGCGAGCTCGTCGTCCTCAACAAAAACGGCACCATCGCCGTCACCGACGAGGAAGGCAACGAGTTCGAATCCTACCCCATCCAAATGGGCACCACCCTCACCGTCGAGGACAACGGCAAAGTCAACAAGGGCGACCGCGTCGCCACCTGGGACCCCCACTCCGTCCCCATCATCACCGACAACGCCGGCGTCATCGTCGAGGAGGACTTCGAGGAGGGCGTCACCGTCGAGACCAAACTCGACGAGGCCACCGGCGCGCGCATGCGCGTCGTCACCGACAGCCGCACCGCCCTCCACCCCCGCCTCGTCGTCAAGGAGCTCCCCGAGGGCGCCGTCGACGCCAACGGCCTCGACACCTCCAAGCTCCACACCCTCGGCGTCTACGCCATCCCCTCCGGCGCCTCCGTCATGGTCGCCGACGGCGACCTCGTCAAGGCCGGCGAGACCCTCGCCAAGACCCCCCGCGGCGAAAACAAGACCCGCGACATCACCGGTGGCCTCCCCCGCGTCGCCGAGCTCTTCGAGGCCCGCACCCCCAAAGACGTCGCCGAAATCTCCCGCATCGACGGCGTCGTCGACTTCGGCGACAACGAGCGCGGCAAGCGCGTCCTCATCGTCAAAGACGAGGTCACCGGCATCACCGAAAAGCACCTCATCCCCATGTCCAAGCAGATCGTCGTCTTCAAGGACGACCACGTCCGCCGCGGGCAGCAACTCACCGAAGGCTCCGTCTCCCCGCAGGAAATCCTCGACGTCTGCGGCCCCCAAGAGCTCCAGAAATACCTCGTCAACGAAGTCCAGCAGGTCTACCGCCTCCAGGAAGTCCAGATCAACGACAAACACATCGAGATCATCATCCGCCAGATGCTCCGCAAAATCCGCATCGAGAACCCTGGCGACACCGACTTCCTCTACGGCGAGCAAGTCTCCCGCCACATCTTCGAAGAGGTCAACGCCCAAATGGCCGAGGAAGGCAAACGCGCCGCCGAAGGCAAACCCGCCCTCCTGGGCATCACCAAAGCCTCTCTCGAGACCGACTCCTTCATCTCCGCGGCCTCCTTCCAAGACACCACCCGCGTCCTCACCGAGGCCTCCACCATGGGCCGCGTCGACGAGCTGCGCGGCTTCAAGGAAAACGTCATCCTCGGCCACCTCATCCCCGGCGGCACCGGCTTCCCCCTCTACCGCTACATCCAGATGAAAGGCCTCGGCACCGAAATCAGCCAAGAGGAAATGGACGAAGTCTACGGCAAGAAAGACGAGAACGGCATCTCCACCGACGCCATCGAGATCCCCGAAGAGGAACTCATCGCCGACGCCGACGCCCTCTCCGACCTCATCCCCCAGACCCCCGAAGCCCTCGTCTCCGAGACCGACGCCTCCGGCGACCCCCCCGAGGAAGTCTAAGCCTCAGGCGTATCGACAGGCGGGCCCCGCGGGGCCCGCCTTTTTTTGTGCCCATCCCCCGCCTGACCTCCCCCTCCCCGCGGCGGCCCGCCGCCTGCCAAAAAAGACTTGCGCGGAGATGCCCAAAAGGTGTATCCTAAAAGGCACGTCGTGGGAGAGCCACGGCAACCGAACTGTGCGAACGCACAAGGACAAGCCTCGAAACTTAGGAACTTTCATGCTTGATGTCCAACGTTGCGTGCACGTGCTATCACGTGCCCGCTCCGCTGTCTCAAGCAGGTATCCTAAGACCTCGAGGCTGACATCGGAAGCGGGCACGTTTTCGCCCCCATGCCCGCCTCCGCCCACCTCGGGGCGAGTAGGAGGCATCCCCTCACCATGAAGAAAACAGTTCTCACCGCGGCCTTCGCCGCGCTTGCCCTCTCCGCCGCCCAGGCGGTGAACATCAGTTGGCAGCAGGACAGCGTCACCGGAAACCAGACCATCGGCAGCTTCGGCGACGGCTCGGTCTTCGCCCTCACGGCCACCCTCACCGTGCCGGGCCAGGAAGGCGACGGCAAGGATCTCTTCCGCTTTGGCGCTGGGACCGGCGACTCCACCAACTACATCAAGGTGGCCAAGAACCTGGACGGTAATCAGAGCGGCATACTCAAGTTCTGGGCCAAGGGCGCCGGCGGGGACGAGGACAGCGCCGCCACCAGCCTGTCGGTCAGCCCCAAGGACTACGCCATCTCGCTGGTCGTCGACCAACGTGAAGGCGCCTCCAAGGTCACGCTCTACGCGAACGGCACGAAAGTCGGCGAGCTGACGCTCACCTGCGGGGAAAGGCGGCGTCGAAAGCCGCGCGCAGGCGGCCGGGGGCGACGTGGGTGTAGAGCTGGGTGGTGGAGACGGAGGCGTGCCCGAGGAGCTGGCGGATGTCCATGAGCGGCGCGCCGTGCTCGAGCAGGTGGGTGGCGTAGGCGTGGCGGAGGGTGTGCGGGGTGGCCTGGACGCCCTCGGGGAGGAAGGCGTGGATGCGCCGGTGGACGAGGGCCGCGAGGGCGGGGCGCCCCAGCCGCCGCCCGGTGGGGGAGAGCAGGAGAGGCGCCGTCGGCGCCAGCAGGTCGGCCGCCAGGACGCCTTTCTTGTAGGTTAGGGCAAAACGCTCGCGGGCACGGAGCCAGCGCAGGAGCGCGGCGTGGGCGGGGGGGCCGTAGGGGACGACGCGCTCCTTGGCGCCCTTGCCGCGGACGCGGAGGGTGCGCCCGGCGAGGTCGGCGTCGTGGAGGTTCAGGCCGCAGAGCTCGGCGCAGCGGAGGCCGCAGCCGTAAAGGAGCTCCAGGGCGGCGCGGTCGCGGAGGGTGGGGAGGTCGTCGCCCTCGACGGCCTCGATGAGGGCGTTGAGGGCGCCCTCGGGGAGGGTCCTGGGCAGGCGTTTGGGGCGCTTGGCGGGGGGGAGGGCGTCGAGGGGGGAGGCCTGGATGCGGCCCTGTTCGAGGAGCCAGCCGAAGAAGGCGCGGATGGCGGCCGTATGCTGGGCGAGGGTGGCGGGGGCGTAGCCGCGCCCGTCCTGAAGGCGGCGGAGGTGCGCCGCGAGGGCGGCGGCATCGACGCGGGGCCAGGCGTCGAGGCCCTGGCGGCGGAGGTCTTGGAGAAGGGCGGTGAGGGCGTTGGCGTAGGCCTGGCGGGTGGCGGGGCTGAGGCCGCGGGCGTATTGGGCGGCGTCGAGGAAGGCCTCGAGGTCACGGGCAAGGGCGTCAGGCGAGGAGCTCGTCATAACGGTTGGCCCAGTAGGAGATGATGAGGTCGGCGCCGGCGCGGGTGAGGGCAAGGGCGCTCTCGCGCACGAGGTCGCGCAGGTCGCCCCAGCCGGCGCGGGCGGTGGCGATGAGCATGGCATACTCGCCGCTGACGTTGTAGGCGGCCACGGGGAGGAGGGTACGGGCCTTGAGGGCGGCGATCATGTCGGTGTAGAAGAGCGCGGGCTTGACCATGAGCAGGTCGGCGCCCTCCTGTTCGTCGAGGGCCGATTCAAGGAGCGCGGCGCGGGGGTTGGCGGGCGAGGCCTGGTAGCCCCTGCGGTCTGCGGGGGCGCCGGGCGGCGGGGTGGGGGCCGACCCCTCGGCGTCGCGGAAGGGGCCGTAGCAGGCGGAGGCGAACTTGGTGGAGTAGGCCATCAGGAGCGTGTCGTCGAAGCCGTCCTCGGCCAGGGAGGCGCGGATGGCGGCCACCTGGCCGTCCATCATGGCCGAGGGGGCGACGACGTCGGCGCCGGCGGCGGCGTGGGAAAGGGCCACCTTGGCCAGGCAGGCGCAGGCGGCGTCGTTGTCGAGCGCGCCGTCTGGGCGCAGGGGGGCGCAGTGGCCGTGGCTGGTGTAGGCGCAGAGGCAGACATCCGTCATCACGGTGAGCTGGGGGAAGGCGCGCTTGAGGGCGCGGACGGCCTGCTGCACGGGGCCGCGCTCGTCCCACGCGCCGGAGCCGCCGTTGTCCTTGGGGCGGTCGCTCTGCCCGAAGAGGAGCACGGAGCCCACGCCTTGGCGCACGGCGGGCTCCACCGCCTCGCAGATCCGGTCGGCCGACCAATGGAACTGGTCGGGCATGGAGGCGATCTCGGCCTTGACGCCCGCGCCGGGCACGAGGAAAAGCGGCCAGCACCACTTGGCCGGGTCGGGGATCTCAAGGTCGAACAGCGCGCGGATGCCGGGGGTGCGCCGGGCGCGGCGGAGGCGAAGGTCGGGGAATGCGTTCATGGCAATAGTATAGCGCGGTTTGCTTTTCGCGGGCAAATCCTGTAACATAGGGGTACAAAGGTGAACAAGATGGCAAAGCAACAACCCAAACTGAAGGTCGCGATGGTCGGCGGCGGGAACGAGTCCTTCATGGGCCGCATCCACCGCGCGGCGATTGAGGCCAGCGGCTGCCTGGAGCTGGTCTGCGGCGCCTTCGGGTCCACGCGCCAGCGCTCCTTCGAGACGGGCAAACGCCTGGGGATAGACCCCGCGCGCGTCTACGGCGTCTACCGCGACATGCTCCGCCGCGAGGCCAAGGTCGAGGGTCCCGACCGCCTGGACCTGGTCACGATCCTGGCCCCGAACAACATGCACTACCCCGTGACGATGGCCGCCTTCGACGCCGGCTTCCCCGTCTTCTCCGAAAAGCCCATGAGCTGCAACATGGACGAGGCCCAAAACCTCAAGCGCCGCACCCTCATGAGCCCCCAGCTCTACGCCACCGCCTACGTCTTCCCCTTCTACCCCGCCCTCCGCGCCCTCCGCGAGGCCGTCCTCGGCGGCGCCATCGGCAACCTCCGCCGCGTCGACGTCCGCTACTACCACGGCTGGATGGGCGTGCGCCTGGAGACCGCCGGCAACCGCTCCGCCGGCTGGCGCATCGACCCCCGCCGCTGCGGCGCCGCCGGCGCCGTCTACGACCTGGCCGGCCCCTGCGCCTACCTCGCCGAATGGGCCACCGGGCGCGAGATCGCCGCCCTCTGCGCCGCCGGCCGCCCCGCCGTCGCCGGCCGCCTGCTCGACGACGACGCCACCATCCTCTTGCGCCTCGACAACGGCGCCCTCGGCCTCATCGCCGTCAGCCAGATCGCCCTCGGCGAGGCTGGCGGCGCCCAGCTCCACCTCTACGGCGACAAAGGCTCCGCCCACTGGGGCCAAGCCACCGCCGACCGTTGGGAAACCGTCGCCCCAGACGGCACGCGCACCACCCACCGCCCCAAAGGCGCCACCGCCCCCACCGAAGGCCCCAACCGCTTCGCCGAGCCCTACGGCGACGACGCGGCCTACGTCGCCGCCCTCGCCGAGGCCTACAAAGACTTCGCCCAGACCATCCTCGCCGCACGCGCCGGCGAACCCCGCGAAAGCGCCTGCGTCGGCGTCGACCCCGCCCTGCGCGTGGCCACCTTCAACGCCACCGCCGCCCGCTCCATCGCCCCCGGCGCGGACGACTCCGCCGCCAAATGGCTCGATTTCTGCGTCCCCAAAGTGGAGCTCCTCGTCTGACATGACCTGCAAGGAAATCGCCGCGCTGCTCGACGACGAGCTCCGCCCCAACATCTTCCGCGACGCCTCCCACAACGGCCTCCAAATCGAGAACGACGGCCCCGTCACCCGCCTCGCCATCGCCGTCGACGCCAGCCTCGAGACCTTCGCCGAGGCCGGGCGTCTCGGCGCCCAGATGCTCATCGTCCACCACGGCGTCTCCTGGGGCGAAAGCCTCGCGCGCATCGACGGCCTCAATCGCCGCCTCGTGGCCGACGCCCTGCGCCGCAACCTCGCCCTCTACGCCGCCCACCTCCCCCTCGACGCCCACCCCACCCTCGGCAACAACGCCCAAATCGCCACCCTCCTGGGCCTCACCCGCACCCGCTCCTTCATGGCCTACCGCGGCCAACTCATCGGCGTGGCCGGCCTCCTCCCCCAGCCCCTCCCCCGCGACGCCTTCGCCCAAGCCGTCCAAGCGGCCCTCAAGCCCCCGCGCCCCGTCCGCTTCGACTACGGCCCCGAAATCATCCACACCGTCGGCATCTGCTCCGGCGCCGCCCCCGAAGGCGTCGACGCCGCCGCCCGCGAAGGCCTCGACGTCTACCTCGGCGGCGAACCCTCCCTCCAGGCCTACAACCTCGCCAAACAATGGGGCCAGAACGCCCTCTTCGCCGGCCACTACGCCACCGAACGCACCGGCCCCCGCGCCCTCGGCGCCTGGCTCGCCGAACGCACCGCCCTCCCCTGCCCCCTCATCGACCTCAACCTCCCCTGGTGACGCCCCGCGGCACGTCCGCCGGACTAGGGATGGGCAGAAAGGAGGACGGGCTGGGGACGTCGCCCCGCCCGTCGCCCCGCGGCGGCGCGCTCTGTCCTTTGTGCCGTAGCCGTGGAAGGTTCGCCTTCGGCTCACGGTGCCCTTTGCGATTTCCAAAATCCTGGCAGTCCTGCGTGCGCCAGCACGCCCCAAATCTGCACCAAGTCTGCGAGATCTGCGGTTCCTTCGCTCTGGCAGTCACAAACACCGCGGCAGGCGCACGAGGACGGCCAGGGCCACTGGGACGGCGGCCAACGCCGCTTTGCGCAACGCGCTTGCCTGTCGCCCCGCAGGGGCGCTTCGCTCTCGGGGCACGTCGGCGCCCCGCCAAACCTCCAAACCTCCAATCTCCCAAGCCTCCAATCTCCCAAGCCTCCAATCTCCCAAGCATCCAAGCTTCCAAGCCTCCAAACTTCCAAAAAAGGCTTGCGCTGGGGGTGGGGATTTGGTATTGTATGCGTGTTTTGCCCCTAGGTGGGGGCAATGCTCTTTGACATCATCCGGTCCAATCGGGACGCAAAAGAGGCACGCATGGCCAGTGACATGGCAGAGGTTCGGAACATCGGAATCGTCGCCCACATCGACGCGGGCAAGACGACGACGACCGAGCGCATCCTCTTTTACGCGGGGTTGACGCACCGCCTCGGCAACGTTGACGAGGGGAACACGGTGACGGACTGGATGGTGCAGGAGCGCGAGCGGGGAATCACGATCACGTCGGCGGCGATCACCTGCGCGTGGCGCGGGACGCAGATCAACCTCATCGACACGCCCGGGCACGTGGACTTCACCATCGAGGTGGAGCGCGCGCTGCGGGTGCTCGACGGGGCGGTGGGCGTCTTTTGCGCGGTGGGCGGGGTGCAGCCGCAGTCCGAGACGGTGTGGCGCCAGGCGAACCGCTACCATGTGGCGCGCATCGCCTTCGTGAACAAGATGGATCGGATGGGGGCGGACTTCGCGCGGGTGGTGGCGGAGATGAGGGGGAAGCTGGGGGCGAACGCGGTGCCGGTGACGTTGCCGGTGGGGGCCGCGGAGGGGTACGCGGGGGAGATCGATTTGGTTTCCATGAAGCAGCGCCGTTACCTGGACGCGGAGGGCAAGGCCTTCGAGGACGGGGAGCCTGACGCGGCTTTGGCCGACGCGGCGCGCGCGGCGCATGAGGCGCTGCTGGAGGCGCTGGCCGAGGCCGACGACACGTTCATGGAGGCGTACCTGGAGAACCCGGAGCAGCCGGAGGGCGCGGTGCGCGCGGCGATCCGCCGGTGCGTGGTCGCGCAGACGCTGGTGCCGGTCTTCTGCGGCTCGAGCCTGAAGAACAAAGGCGTGCAGGCGTTGCTGGACGGGGTGGTGGATTACCTGCCCGCGCCGGGCGAGCGCAAGGCGCCGGTGGGGACGAACGTGAAGACGGAGGAGCCGGCGGAGATCGAGCTCTCGGCGTCGGCGCCGCTCTCGGCGCTGGTCTTCAAGATCGCGACGGATCCCTACGTGGGGCGGCTCTTCTTCGTGCGCGTCTACGGCGGCACGCTGAAGAAGGGGCAGAACGTCTACAACCCGCGGACGCGCCAGCGCGAGCGGGTGATGAAGATTTTGCGCGTGAAGTCGGACGACGAGGAGGAGCTGGAGCAGCTCGTGGCCGGGGACATCGGCGCGGTGGTGGGGCTCAAGCAGGCCACGACGGGCGACACGCTGTGCGCGGAGAACCGCCCGGTGGCGCTGATGGGCATCACGGCGCCGGAGCCGGTGATGTTCATGGCGATCGAGCCCAAGAGCTCGGCCGAGAAGGACAAGCTGGCCGACGCGCTGGACCTGCTGGCGGCGGAGGACCCGACCTGCCAGGTGCGGACGGACGCGGAGACGGGGCAGAAGATTTTGAGCGGCATGGGCGAGCTCCATCTGGAGATTCTCGTCGACCGCCTGAGACGTGAGTTCAATGTGACGGCGAACACGGGCAAGCCGATGGTCTCGTACTGCGAGACGGTGACCGCGGCGGCCCGCCGGACGTACACCTTCGACAGGGAGATCGCGGGGAAGCGCCATTACGCGACGCTGACAATCGAGGTCTCCGCGCTGAAGCGTGGCGAGGGCCGGCAGGCGGCGGTCAGCAAGGCCGCGGAAAAACGCTTGCCTCGGCCCGAGGTTTCTGCTATCATAAGGGACGCTTTGTTTGACGCAATAGCCACCGGAGTCCTGGCACGCTTCCCGATGACGGACGTGCGGGCGGAGGTGACCGATTGCGCCATGCTGGACGATGAGACGGCTTCGGACGTGGCTTTCAGGAGCGCGGCCGTCATGGGCTTCCGGGAGGCGGCTTTGGCCGCCGGGCCGGAGTTCCTGGAGCCGATCATGTCCCTCGACATCGTGACGCCGCCCGAGTACGTGGGCGACATCATGGGGGACATCAACGGCCGCCGCGGCCAGGTGCGCGACATGGAGATGAAGGGAGACCTTCAGGAAGTGCGCGCGTCGGTGCCGTTGGCGGAGCTGTTTGGGTACGCCACGGCGATCCGCTCGCTGTCGCGTGGGCGGGCCGGGTACACGATGGAGCCCGGCGCGTTCGCGGTGGCGCCCAAAACGGTTAAGGAAGAACTACTCAACAGGTAATGTGAGCATGCAAAGTCAACGCATACGCATTCGCTTGCAGGCGTACGACCACAAGGTGCTGGACCAGGCCGTGGGCGCCATCCTCGACACGGCCCGGAGCACCGGCGCGCAGATCGTCGGGCCCATCCCGCTGCCGACGCGCGTCGAGCGCTTCACGGTGAACCGTTCGCCGCACGTGGACAAGAAGTCGATGGATCAGTTCGAGATGCGGACGCACAAGCGTCTCTTGGACATCGTGGGCCCGACGGCCAAGACCGTCGACGAGCTCAAGAAGCTGAACCTGCCGGCCGGCGTGGACATCACCATTCGCATCTAAGGAGGGGACCATGCAAGGCTTGATTGGCAAAAAGATCGGCATGACCCAGATTTGGGACGAGAACGGCGCGGCCGTGCCCGTCACGGTGGTCGAGGTGGGCCCCTGCCCGGTGGTCCAGGTGAAGACCGCCGAGAAGGACGGCTACGTGGCCGCCCAGCTCGGGTTCATCGCGCAGAAGCCCCAGCGCCTGAGCAAGGCCGAGCGCACGCGCTTTGAGAAGGCCGGCGTGCCGGCGCAGCGCGTGACGCAGGAGTTCCGCTGGGACGGCGCGGCCGAGGTGAAGGCCGGCGACACGCTCACCGCGAGCCTCTTCGAGGGCGTGGCGTACGTGGACGTGCAGGCGACGACCAAGGGCCGCGGCTTCGCGGGCGTGGTGCGCCGCTTCGGCTTCGCGGGCGGCCCGCACGGGCACGGCGGCCACAGCAAGCGCCGCCCCGGCGGCATCGCGGCGCGCGACCTGCCCGGTTGGGTCGAGAAGGGCAAGAAGATGCCCGGCCACATGGGCAGCGTGACGCGCACCACCCAAAACATCCGCGTGGCCAAGGTGCTGGCCGATGAGAACCTCATCCTCCTGCACGGCGCGGTCCCCGGCCCCAACGGCGGCATCGTCCGCGTGACGAAGGCGCTCAAGAAGTGAGGCTAGAGAGATGAGCACGATCAAAGTTTACGACAAGACCGGCGCCGCGGCGGGCGAGAAGACCCTCGACGAGGCGCAGCTGGTGCTTGACCGCGGCGAGCAGGCCGTGAAGGACACCGTCGTGGCGATCCTCAACGGGATGCGCGCCGGGACGGCCAAGACGAAGAACCGCAGCGAGGTCTCCGGCTCGGGCAAGAAGCCCTGGAAGCAGAAGGGCACCGGCCGCGCGAGCTTCGGCGGCAGCCGCAACCCCGTGTGGCGCGGCGGCGGCGTGGCCTTCGGCCCCGTGCCGCGCGACTACGCCCAGAAGATCAACAAGAAGGTGGCGGCGCTGGCCTTCGCCCGCGCGCTGAGCGACAAGATCGCCGCCGGCGAGCTGTGCGTGGTCGACTCCCTGAACCTCGATGCGCCCAAGACGAAGCAGGCCGCCGCGCTCTACAAGGCGCTGGGCGCGACGCGCAGCTGCCTGACGGTGATCGCCGACGACGCGCTCGCCGGGGACGCGAACGAGAACTTCATCCTCGCGGTGTGCAATCTGCCGAACGTGGATTTGGCCACCGTGGCCGAGACCGACGTCTACATGCTCTGCCGCTACAAGCAAATCGTGGCCACGCCCCAGGCCCTGGAAGGGCTCCTGGCGCGCCTGGCCCGCGCGACCGGAAAGGCGGTGCAGCAATGAAGACGATCATCCGCAAGGTTTCCGTGACCGAGAAGGGCACCCTGATCGGCGCGAAGCACCAATACATGCTCGAGGTCGCCCCGGAGGCGACGAAGCCCCAGATCCGCCAGGCGGTGGAGGAGCAGTTCGGCGTGCACGTCAAAAGCGTGAACACGGCGAACTACCGCCCCCGCACGGTGGCGACGCGCACGCGCCGCACCACCCAGACGCCCGCGTGGAAGCGCGCCTACGTGACGCTCCGCGAGGGCGAGCGCATCGAGCTGGCCTAACCAGAAACTGCCAAAGGACACCCTATCTATGGCACTGAAGAGTTACAAACCCCGCAGCCCGGGCATGCGCTTCCGCGTCTCCCAGGTGCGCACGCATCTCTCCAAGGAGAAGCCCGTGGCGCACCTGACGGTGGCGAAGAACGCGACCGCCGGGCGCAACAACCAGGGCCGCATCACCGTCCGCCACCGCGGCGGCGGGGCGCGGCGCCGCTTCCGCATCGTGGACTTCCTGCGCGACAAGCACGGGATCCCGGCGAAGGTCGCGGCGCTCTGCTACGACCCGAACCGCACGGCCAACCTGGCCCTGCTGAACTACGCCGACGGCGAGAAGCGCTACATCCTGGCCCCCGAGGGGCTGAAGCCCGGCATGACCGTGGTCTCGGGCCCCGACGCGGAGCCGACGGTGGGCAACGCGCTTCCCCTTGAGAAGATCCCGCTGGGCATGGCGGTGCACAACGTCGAGCTCGTGCCCGGCAAGGGCGCGCAGATGGTGCGCAGCGCTGGCACGAGCGCCACGCTGATGGCCCGCGCCAACGGGATGGCCACGCTCCGCCTGCCCTCGGGCGAGATCCGCCTGGTCTCCGTGCGCTGCATGGCGACGGTGGGTGCGGTCGGCGAGGGCGATTGGTCGGGCGTGAAGTTCGGCAAGGCCGGGCGCAAGCGCCGCCTGGGCATCCGCCCGACCGTCCGCGGCGTGGCGATGAACCCCGTGGACCACCCGATGGGCGGCGGCGAGGGCCGCACGTCCGGCGGCAGCCACCCGCGCAGCCCCTGGGGCAAGCTCGCCAAGGGCGGGAAGACGCGCAACCGCCGCAAGAACAGCAATCGCTTCATCGTCAAGCGGAGGAAGTAACGTTTATGGCACGTTCCATCAAGAAAGGCCCGTACGTCGAGGCGTCGCTCCTGCGCAAGGTGGAGAAGATGAACGCCTCGGGCAAGAAGCTGCCGATCAAGACGTGGTCGCGCCGCTCGATGGTGCTCCCCGAGTTCGTGGGGCACACGTTCGCGATCCACAACGGCAAGCAGCACATGCCGGTGTTCATCACCGAGAACATGGTCGGGCACCGCCTGGGCGAGTTCTCGAACACCCGCACGTTCAAGGCCCACGGCGGCCTGACCGAGAAGGCCTCGAAGTAAAGGAGACGGATCATGGAAGTGAAAGCCATCACCCGCAATCTCCGCATCTCCGTGCGCAAGGCGCGCCCGATCGCCCGCCGCGTGCAGGGGCTGAAGCTTTCCGACGCCCTGGCGGTGGCGGATTTCAGCCCGCTGAAGGCGGCGCGTTTCCTCTCGGCGACGCTCCGCAGCGCCGCGGCGAACGCGCGGAACAACAACAACCTTGACCCGGAGACGCTGACGGTGAAGAAGGCCGTCTTCGACGAGGGCACGCGCATGAAGCGCTACTGGTGCGGGGCGCGCGGCAGCGCCAAGCCGATCCAGAAGAAGCTCAGCCACCTGACGGTGGTGCTGTCGAACGATTAAACGAGGAGCCTACCTTGGGACAGAAAGTCAACCCTATCGGCTTCCGCATTGCCCTGAACAAGCAGTGGCAGTCGCGTTGGTTCGCGAAGAAGCAGGAGTTCGGCCTGAACCTGGCCGAGGACAACGCCATCCGTGAGACGATCCGCAAGTCCATCGAGGGCGCGGCGATCACGAAGATCGGCATCGAGCGCTACGCCAACCGCGTGCGCGTGGTCATCTTCACGGCCCGCCCGGGCATCATCGTCGGGCGCAACGGCCAGGACGTGGAGAAGCTCAAGGCCAAGCTGGCCAAGCAGACGGGCAAGGAAATCTACCTGGACATCCAGGAAGTCCGCACCCCCGACGCCGACGCGCAGCTGGTGGCCGAGAGCATAGCCCAGCAGATCGAGCACCGCATCGCCGTGAAGCGCGCCATCAAGCGCGCGGAGAAGACGGCGATGGAGCTTGGCGTCGACGGCATCAAGATCCGTTGCGCCGGGCGCATCAACGGCGCCGAGATCTCCCGCGTGGAGTGGAGCAAGAAGGGCAAGGTGCCCCTGCACACGCTGCGCGCCAACATCGACTATGGCTTTGTGGAGGCCAACACCACCGCCGGCAAGATCGGCGTGAAGGTGTGGATCTGCAAGCGCGAAGACTTCCAGCCCACGCGCCAGGCGCGCGGCGGCGACCGCGGAAGGAGGAACTATGCCTCTCATGCCTAAACGTGTCAAGCACCGCAAGGTGTCGAAGGGCTCCCGCAAGGGGTTCGCGACGAGCGGTGACAAGCTCGCCTACGGCGAGTTCGGGATCAAGGCCCTCGGCCGCGGCTGGGTGACGAACACCCAGATCGAGGCCTGCCGCGTGGCCATCAACCGCCACATGAAGCGCAAGGGCAAGCTCTGGGTGCGCATCTTCCCGGACAAGCCCGTCACCAAGAAGCCCATCGAGGTGCGCATGGGCTCGGGCAAGGGCAACCCGGAGTTCTGGGTGGCCGTGGTGCTCCCGGGCAAGGTGCTCTTCGAGGTGGGCGGCATCCCCGAGTCGCTGGCGCGCGAGTGCCTGCGCCTGGCCGACACCAAGCTGGGCATCCGCACGCAGCTCGTCAGCCGCTAAAGGAGCGACGCCATGAAGATCGCAGACATCAAAGACCTCAGCGCCGAGGAGCTCGCCGCCCAGATCCGCGACAAGGAGACTGAGCTGCGCGGGCTGCGCCTGAAGCACAACTCCACCACGGGCATCGAGGCCCCCGGGCGCCTTGCCAAGCTGCGCAAGGACATCGCCCAGCTCAAGACGGTGGCCAACCAGAAGAAGGTGAACAAATGAGCGAAACTACTGTCGAGCGCGGCACGCGCAAGGTGCGCAAGGGCACCGTCGTCAGCAAGTCGGGCGACAAATCCATCACCGTGCGCGTCGAGCGCCGCCTCCTCCACCCCCTCTACGGCAAGGTGGTCAAGACGAGCAAGAAGTTCCACGCGCACGACGAGGGCAACGTGGCCAAGGTGGGCGACACCGTCACCATCATGGAGACCCGCCCGCTGAGCAAGACCAAGCGCTGGCGCCTGGTCTCCGTCGAGGAGAAGTGAGCCATGATCATCGAAGAGAGCAAGCTTGTGGTGGCGGACAACACCGGCGCGAAGATCGCCAAATGCTTCCGCATCCTGGGCCAGCGCAAGGGCACCGCCGGGGTGGGCGACGTCATCCGCGTCTCCATCCAGGAGGCCAGCCCCACCGGCGCGGTCAAGAAAGGGCAGGTCTGCCACGCCCTCATCGTGCGCACGGCGCACCCCATCGCCCGCCCCGACGGCTCCTACGTGCGCTTCGACCAGAACGCGTGCGTCATCGTCGACGCGAAGCACAACCCGATGGGCACGCGCATCTTCGGGCCCGTGGCGCGCGAGCTGCGCGACAAGGGCCAGATGAAGGTCATCTCCCTCGCGCCCGAGGTGGTGTGAGGCCGCATGGCCATCCGGACCGCAGGTAATACGTAAGCGTAAGCCGGGACCCAACGGGACGCACGGGACGTTTGCGAACTGCGTTTGTTACAATGGCGAGTTACGGAACAGAACAATGAGCATCGCTAGAATCAAGAAGAACGACACGGTGATCGCGATCGCCGGCGCGGACAAGGGCAAGACGGGGAAAGTGCTCTCCGTGGACCCCAAGCGCGGCACCGCGATCGTCGAAGGACTGCGGAAGGTCAAGAAGACCGTCCGCCGCACGGAGCAGGCCGAGGGCGCCATCATCGAGGTGGAGGCCCCCATCCAGCTCTCCAACCTCATGCCCTACGACGCCGACAAGAAGCGCGGCAGCCGCATCGCCCGCACCCAGAGCGGCGAGACCAAGGTCCGCACGCTCAAGGCCTCGGGCAAGGCGCTGGACTAAAGGAGCACGGACATGGCCAACCTGAAAGAGACCTACGCCAAGGAAATCGTCCCCGCGCTCGAGAAGAAGCTCGGCGTGGCCAACCCGATGCTGGTGCCCCGCCTGACGAAGATCGTCGTCAACATGGCCTTCGGCATCCAGGAAAAGGACGTGCAGAAGCAGCTCGTGCAAGACCTCGAGGCCATCACCGGCCAGAAGGCCGTCCTCTGCAAGGCCCGCAAGAGCATCTCCAACTTCAAGCTCCGCGAAGGCATGCCCATCGGCGCGAAGGTCACCCTCCGCGGCGCGCGCATGTACGAGTTCGCCGACCGCTTCTTCAACGTCACCCTCGCGCGCATCCGCGACTTCCGCGGCGTGCCCAACCGCGGGTTCGACAAGGCCGGCAACTACACCATGGGCCTGAAGGAATACGTCACCTTCCCCGAGATCACCGCCGTCAGCTCGGCCTCGGGCCTCGACATCACCTTCGTCACCACCGCCAAGGACAAGGAAGGCGCCAAGGCCCTCCTCGAGGCGCTGGGCATGCCGTTCATGGGCCGCTAAGGCTAAGGAGAGAGAAAATGGCTAAGACCTCCCTGATCGTCAAGGCGGCGCGCAAGCCGAAGTTCGGCGTCCGCGCGTACACCCGCTGCTCCCGCTGCGGCCGCCCCCACAGCGTCATCCGCAAGTTCCGCCTCTGCCGCCTCTGCTTCCGCGAGATGGCCCTCAACGGCGAAATCCCCGGCGTCACCAAGGCCAGCTGGTAAGCGAAAGGGCACACGACTATGATGACCGACCCCATCTCCGACATGCTGGTGCGCATCCGCAACGCGCAGAAGGCGCGCCACCCCGAGGTGTCCATGCCCGGCTCCCGCATCAAGGGCGAGATCGCCCGCGTGCTCAAGGAAGAGGGCTACATCGCCGACTACTCCATGGTCGGCGAGGCCAAGCGCACCCTCACCATCGAGCTGAAGTACAGCGACCGCGCCGAGCCCGCCATCCGCGGCCTCGAGCGCGTCTCCCGCCCCGGCCTGCGCCGCTTCTGCGGCTACGCCGACATCCCCAAAGTCCTCGGCGGCCTGGGCATCGCCGTGCTCAGCACCTCCGGCGGCATCATGAGCGGCAAGACCGCCCGCGAGCGTCGTCTCGGCGGCGAGCTGCTCTGCACCATCTGGTAAAGGAGAGCTGACATGTCCCGAATCGGCAAACAGCCCATCGCCATCCCCGCCGGCGTCACCGTCACCGTCGCCAACGGCAACGAGGTCACCGTCAAGGGCCCCAAGGGCGAGCTCTCGCGCGCCCTCCAGAAGGGCATCGCCGTCGCCGTCGAAGGCCAGCAGGTCCTCGTCACCCGCGCCGACGACAGCCGCGCCCAGAAGAGCTTCCACGGCCTCTCGCGCACCCTCGTCAAGAACATGATCGAGGGCGTCACCCAAGGCTACAGCAAGGAGCTTGTCATCGAGGGCACCGGCTTCAAGGCCGCCGTCCAAGGCCGCAAGGCCATCCTCACCCTCGGCTTCGCCTCCCCCAAGGAATACGACATCCCCGAAGGCTGCACCGTCACCGTCACCGCCGACGTCAACGTCAAGGTCGAGGGCATCGACAAGGAAGTCGTCGGCGAGGCCGCCGCCCGCATCCGCTCGTACTACCCCGCCGAGCCCTACAAAGGCAAGGGCATCCGCTACAAGGACGAGAAGATCCGCCGCAAGGAAGGCAAGACCGTCGCCTAACCCCGGCCAGGAGAATTGCAATGAGCGTAAAGAACCGCAAAGAACAACGCGTGGCGCGCCACAAGCGCATCCGCCGCCGCATCAGCGGCACCGCCGAGCGCCCCCGCATGGCCATCTTCGTCTCGAACCGCTACATGTACGTGCAGTTCATCGACGACGTGGCCGGCAACACCCTCGCCGCCGCCTCCACCCTCAAGGGCGGCTGGAAATGCAACCTCGAGGGCGCCAAGGCCCTCGGCGAGGCCGCCGCCCAGGCCGCCCAGGCCAAAGGCCTCAAGGCCATCGTCGTCGACCGCGCCGGCTACAAGTTCCACGGCCGCGTCAAGACCATCGTCGAGGCCGCCGTCCAGGCCGGCCTCTCCATCAGCGCCAAGACGGAGGAAGCGTAATGATCGACCGCAACAACCGTGACCGCGACGCCGCGCCCGAGTTCGACGAGAAGACCGTCTTCGTCAACCGCTGCGCCAAGACTGTCAAGGGCGGCCGCCGCTTCAGCTTCTCGGCCGTCATCGTCGTCGGCGACAACAACGGCAAGGTGGGCCTGGGCATCGGCAAGGCCAACGAAGTGGGCGACGCCATCCGCAAGGGCGGCGACGCCGCGCGCAAGGCCATGCGCCCGGTCTGCATGAAAGGCACCACCATCCCCCACGAGGTCACCGGCGTCTGCGACGGCGGCAAAGTCCTCCTCAAGCCCGCCCCCGACGGCACCGGCATCATCTGCGGCGGCGCCATGCGCCCCGTCCTCGAGGCCGCCGGCATCCGCGACGTCGTGGGCAAGAGCCTTGGCTCCAAGAACCGCCTCAACGTCGTCAAGGCCACCATCGACGCCCTCCACCAGCTCCGCTCCGCGGAGGCCATCGCGGCCCTCCGCGCCTGACGGCGCCGCGCGGGCGGCCAACCCCCGCCCGCGCGCCACCTACCGAAAGGATTTCCGAAATGGATCTTTCCAACCTCACCAACACCCCCGGCGCCCGCAAGAGCCGCAAGCGCGTCGGCCGCGGCATGGGCTCGGGCATGGGCAAGACCTCCACCCGCGGCCACAAAGGCCAGGGCGCCCGCAAAGGCCACAAGCAGAAGCTCGGCTTCGAAGGCGGCCAGATGCCCCTCATGCGCCGCCTCCCCAAGCGCGGCTTCAAGAACCCCAACCGCGTCCCCTTCTACGGCGTCAACGTCGGCGACCTCGAGCGCTTCGACGAAGGCACCGTCGTGGACATCGACGTCATGCTCGCGGCCGGCTTCGGCTACCGCCCCGCCAAGGCCGCCGGCATCAAGATCCTCGGCGACGGCGAGCTCACCAAGAAGCTCACCGTGAAGGCCTCCGCCTTCTCCGCCGCCGCCAAGGCCAAGATCGAGGCCAAGGGCGGCACCTGCGAGGTCATCTAAGCCCCGCCACCCCGGCCCGGCCACGCGCCGGGCCGGGCCCCTTTCCCCCCTTCGGGGCACCGCCCCCCGCGACGTTGAGCGCCCTGCACCCAGAGGACCCCCATGCTCAAGACCTTCGCCAACCTCTTCAAGATCCCCGAGCTCCGCGCCCGCATCTTCTTCACCATCGGCCTGGTGGCCGTGGCCCGCCTGCTGGCCATGATCCCCACCCCCGGCGTGGACTGGGCCGCCATCGTCCAGCTCCAAGAGACGATGGAAGCCAACAGCGACGGCGGCCTCGTCGCCTGGTTCGACACCTTCACCGGCGGCGCCCTCACCCAATGCTCCGTCGGCACCCTCTCCATCTGGCCCTACATCTCCGCGCAGATCATCATCCAGCTGATGACCGCCGTCATCCCCGCCCTCGGGCGCCTCCAGCGCGAAGGCGACGCCGGGCGCAAGACCCTCACGCTCTACACCCGCTGGCTCACCATCGGCATCTGCGTCTTCCAGGCCTGCGCCCTGGCCGCCACCATGCTCAACCCCGAGGCCCTCGGCGTCGGCGGCATCCAGCTCGTCTCCATGCGCAGCGCGCTGCTCTTCTACGTCACCACCGTCATCTCCATGACGGGCGCCTCCATGTTCGTCATGTGGCTGGGCGACCAGATCACCGAGCGCGGCATCGGCAACGGCGTCTCCCTGCTCATCATGATCAACATCACCTCGCGCCTCCCCGCCGCCGTCGCCGCCGCCGCCCGGCGCTACTTCAACGTCGGCGGCGCCGAGGCCCAAGGCTCCACCTGGGAGCTCGCCCTCCTGCTCCTCTTCTTCTTCGCCGTCCTCCTGGGCACGGTGGCCATCACCCAGGCCCTGCGCAAGATCCCCATCCACTCCACCCGCGCCATCTCCCGCGGCTCGGCCTACGGCGGCGGCGTCACCTACCTCCCCCTGCGCGTCAACTACTCCGGCGTCATGCCCATCATCTTCGCCGGCCCCATCCTTCAGCTCATCGGCATGCTCGCGCGCCTCAACGGCGCCAACCCCGTCAGCGCCGCCCTCAAGCGCGTCGGCGAGGCCATTGCCCTGCCCACCACGATGACGCACATCCTCCTCTACGCCGTCCTCATCCTCTTCTTCACCTTCTTCTGGGTCGCCACCCAGTTCAACGCCATGAACATCTCCGACGGCCTCAAGCGCGACGGCTCCTACATCCCCGGCATCCGCCCCGGCCTGGCCACCGCCGAATACCTCGACGCCGTCATGACCCGCGTCACCATCATCGGCGCCCTCGCCCTCCTGGCCATCGCCATCATCCCCCTGCTCCTCGTCTCCTTCCGCAACATCCCCTGGGAAATCTCCACCTTCTTCGGCGGCACCAGCCTCCTCATCGTCGTCGGCGTCGCCCTCGACACCCTCCGCCGCCTCGAATCCCAGCTCGTCATGCGCAACTTCGACGGCTTCCTCAAACACGGGCGCATCACCGGCCGCCGTTAAAACAGGGGCATTCCCATGAACGTCGTCATCCTCCTTGGCGCACCCGGCTCCGGCAAAGGCACCCTCGCCGCCGAGCTCGCCCGCGTCCCCGGCATCCGCCACCTCTCCTCCGGCGACCTCCTGCGCGGTGCCGTCAAGCAAGGCACCCCCGCCGGCCTCCAGGCCAAAGCCTACATGGACGCCGGCAACCTCGTCCCCGACGCCCTCATCGCCCAAATGGTCGAAGAAGTCCTCGACGCCGACCCCGCCACCCACGTCCTCCTCCTCGACGGCTTCCCCCGCACCCTCCCCCAGGCCGACCTCCTCGGCGACCTTCTCGCGCGCAAAGGCGTCCACCTCCGCGGCGCCCTCCTCCTCGAAGTCCCCGACGACGTCCTCGTCGCCCGCATCGCCGGCCGCCGCGTCTGCCCCGCCTGCGGCGCCACCTTCAACCTCGCCACCCTCCCCCCCAAGCGCGACGGTCTCTGCGACGCCTGCGGCGCCCCCCTCGCCATCCGCAAGGACGACGACCCGGCCACCGTCCGCCACCGCCTCGACGTCTACGCCCGCGAGACCTTCCCCCTCATCGACTACTACCGCCGGCGCGGCCTCCTCCACGCCGTCGACGCCTCCGGCCACGACCTCGAACCCAAAATCGAGGCCGCCCTCCGCAAAATCCATGATTGACCTCCGCACCCCAGCCGAGCTCGACCGCATGCGCGAAGCCGGCCGCCTCATGGCCGAGCTCCTCAACGCCTGCTGCGACCTCGCGCGCCCCGGCGTCACCACCGGCGAGATCGACGCCTTCTGCCGCGCCCGCCTCAAGACCCTCGGCGACGGCACCGCCACCTCCGGCTCCCTGGGCTACATGGGCTACCCCGCCGCCCTCTGCGTCTCCGTCAACGAAGAGGTCATCCACGGCATCCCCGGCGGCCGCGTCCTCCAACACGGCGACCTCGTCAGCCTCGACGTCTGCGGCGCCTACCACGGCTTCGTCGGCGACAACACCCGCACCGTCGCCGTCGGCGGCCCCGACGCCCTCACCCCCGACGCCCGGCGCCTCCTGCGCACCACCCGCCGCGCCCTCGAGGAAGCCGTCGCCGCCATCCGCCCCGGCAAACGCCTGGGAGACATCAGCCACCTCATCGAGCGCCTCGTCGCCGAAGGCGGCTGCACCGTCGTCAAGGAATACACCGGCCACGGCGTCGGCCGGCGCCTCCACGAAGACCCGCCCGTGCCCAACTACGGCAAAGCCGGGCGCGGCCCCATCCTGCACGAAGGCATGACCCTGGCCATCGAGCCCATGGTCAACCTCGGCAAGGCCGCCATCCGCGTGCTCGACGACGGCTGGACCGTCGTCACGCAAGACGGCCTCCCCGCCGCCCACTTCGAGTACACCGTCGCGGTGCTCAAAGACGGCGCGGAAATCCTCACCCCCTGGTTCGAACGCGACCCCTGGACGGCCGATTGGATGGCGGGGTGAAAGATTTTTGATTTTTGTGTGGACAGCGAGCCATGAAATGCGCTATACTGAACCACTCATTTTAAGAAGGAACAGACCATGAAAGTTCGCAGTTCTGTCAAACGCATTTGTGAGCAGTGCCGCATCGTCCGGCGCAAAGGCGTCGTCCGCGTCATCTGCTCGAACCCCCGCCACAAGCAGCGTCAAGGTTAATCGGAGAACACAGACATGCCGAGATTGATGGGTGTGGACGTGCCGGGCAACAAGCGCATCGAGTATGCCCTGCGGTACATCCACGGAATCGGCCCCAAACGGGCCACGGACATCGTTGAAGCCTGCGGCATCGAGATCGGGAAGAAGGCCGACGCCCTCACCCCCGACGAGATCCGCCAGGTCGTCACCTACATCCAGGAACACTACCGCGTCGAGGGCGACCTCCGCCGCGAGGTCTCCGGCAACATCCGCCGCCTCATGAGCATCGGCACCTACCGCGGCTACCGCCACAAACGCGGCCTCCCCTGCCGCGGCCAGCGCACGAAGACCAACGCGCGCACCCGCAAAGGCGCCAAGAAGACGGTCTCCACCGTCCGCGAAAAGTAATCCCAGGAACCCCAAATGAGCGAAGAAAACACCGAACAGCAGGCCGTCTCCGCCGAGGAGCAACAGAAGCCTGCCCTCAGCGAGGCCCAGCAGATCCTCGCCGCCGACACGGCCGCCGCCAACGCCGCCGCCGACGCAGAGGCTGCCAAGAAAAAGTCCAAGGTCAAGGTCATGCCCGCGGGCATCGCCTTCATCCGCGCCACCTACAACAACACCCTCGTCTCCATCGCAGACGCCCGCGGCGGCGTCATCTCCTGGAGCTCCTCGGGCAAGGCCGGCTTCAAGGGCTCGCGCAAATCCACCGCCTTCGCCGCCACCATGGTCGCGCAGGACGCCGCCCGCACCGCCTACGCCCGCGGCATGCACGAGGTCGAAGTCCGTATGCAAGGCGCCGGCGCCGGCCGCGAATCCGCCGTCCGCGCCATCCAATCCGTCGGCATCCACGTCACGTGCATCAAGGACTGCACCCCCGTCGCTCACAACGGCTGCCGTCCCCGCAAGCGCAGGAGGGTTTGATCATGGCTCGTTACACCGGCCCCCGCACCAAGATTTCCCGTCGTTTCGGCGAGCCCATCTACGGCCCCGACAAAGTCCTCGACCGCCGCAAGAACCCCCCCGGCCAGCACGGCGCCAACCGCCGCCGCAAACTCTCCGAGTACGGCGTCCAGCTCCGCGAGAAGCAGAAGGCCAAATACATCTACGGCATGCTCGAGCGCCAGTTCCACCTCTTCTTCGAGCGCGCCAAGGCCCGCCACGGCAAGACCGGCGACATCCTCCTGCAGCTCTGCGAGACGCGCCTGGACAACATCGTCTACCGCCTCGGCATCGCCCCCACCCGCGCCGCCGCCCGGCAGCTCGTCTCCCACCGCCACATCACCGTCGACGGCAAAGTCTGCAACATCCCCTCCTACACCCTCAAGCCCGGGCAGACCGTCGCCGTCCGCGAGAAAGACCGCACGATGGGCGTCATCGTCGATTCCATCAAGAGCCCCCGCACCGCCGCCCAATCCTGGCTGCAGTGGGACGAGCCCAACATGGCCGGAACCCTCCTCAGCGTCCCCGAACGCGCCGAGATCCCGGAAAACATCGACGCCCAGCTCATCGTCGAGCTCTACTCCCGCTAACCCCACCGTTGTCCCAGAGCCGCGCGGGCCACACCCGCGCGGCCCCAACACGTCAGAAAGGACGGACTGTCATGCCGATTCGCCTGAGTCGCTTTGAAATGCCCACCCACATCGTCCGGGACGACGCCACCGCCACCGAGACCTACGCCCGGTACACCGCCGACCCCTTCGAGATCGGCTACGGCCGCACCATCGGGAACTCCCTCCGCCGCGTCCTGCTCTCCTCCATCGAAGGCTTCGCCATCAAGGCCATCAAACTCGAGGGCGCCGCCCACGAGTTCTGCTCCCTCCCCGGCGTCGCCGAGGACGTCACCGACATCGTCCTCAACCTCAAAAAGGTCCTCCTCAAGAGCTACACCCGCGACACCCGCTGGATCCGCCTCTCCAAGCAAGGCCCCTGCGTCGTCACCGCCGCGGACTTCGCCACCGACAACGCCATCGAGGTCCTCAACCCCGAGCAGGTCATCGCCACCCTCGACGCCGACGGCAAGCTCAACCTCGAGGCCCAGGTCGGCGTCGGCCGCGGCTTCTGCCTCGCCGAAGGCAACAAAGACCCCTCCTTTGATATCGGCGTCATCCCCATCGACTCGGCCTTCTCCCCCGTCACCCGCGTCAACTACGACGTCGTCAACACCCGCGTCGGCCAACGCACCGACTACGAACGCCTCATCCTCGACATCTGGACCGACGGCCGCGTCTCCCCCGACGAAGCCCTCAAGACCAGCGCCGCGCTCCTGAGGCACCACCTCGACGCCTTCGTCGAGACCACCGACGACATCCTCGAGTTCGAGACCCCCTCCCAAGGCGACACCACCGAGACCGAAGACCTCCGCCGCAAGCTCAACATGGGCGTCAACGAAATCGAGCTCTCCGTCCGCTCCGCCAACTGCCTCAACTCCGCCGGCATCAAAACCGTCGGCGAGCTCGTGCAGAAAACCGAGGCCGACATGCTCAAATACCGCAACTTCGGCAAAAAATCCCTCACCGAAATCAAAGACAAACTCCACGAGATGGGCCTCGGCCTCGGCTTCAAGTTCGACGTCAACCTCCTCGACAAGAACCCCAACGACTGACCCCACACCCTTTAAGGAACACCCACCATGCGCCACAAACGACTCGCCAAGAAATTCGGCCGCAGCCCCGAGCACCGCGCCCAGCTCATGCGGATGCTCTGCGCCGCACTCATCATCCACGACCGCATCGAAACCACCCTCAAAAAGGCCAAGCAGGCCCGCAAGGACGCCGAAAAGCTCGTCACCCTCGCCCGCAAAGGCACCCTCGCCGCACGCCGCCTCGCCGCCGCCCGCCTCCGCAGCCCCGAGGCCGTCAAGCGCCTCTTCGACGTCGTCGTCCCCGCGCAGGCCGGCCGCAACGGCGGCTACACCCGCATCACCAAGCTCGGCAAACGCCGCGGCGACGCCACCGAAATGTGCGTCCTTGAATGGGTCACCGCCACCCCCGCCGCCGAGACCCCCGCGGAAACCCCCGCCGCCGAATAACCCCGGCACACACACCAAAAAGCCCCCGACCTCCCGGCCGGGGGCCTTTTTTTACCCCAAAGAAGACCACAGAGACCACAGAGGACACACAAAGAGGCACGGAGAATTGGAAATCACAAAGGACACGAAGGACACAAAGGGCACAAAGGGGGAAGAGAAAATGGGGGATGGAGAGGGAGGGGCAAGGGGCGCCGCCCCTTGAACCCCGGCAGGGGGAAGCTCCCCCTGCACCCGCGGCACGTCCGCCGGACGTGCCTGTTCCGACACCCCACGCTTTGCCGGATAATGCCAAGCCTCCAAACTTCCAAGCTTCCAAACTTCCCCTTGCCCCTGCACCCGCGGCACGTCCGCGACGTGCCTGACAGGCAACCCAAAAGACTTTGTGTCCTTTGTGGTGCTTTGAGCCTTTGTGATAGCCCGCGCAGCGAAAACCCGCGGCACGTCCGCGACGAGCCAGCGCCCGCCAGGCGGGCGACGGACTAGGGAGGGGCAGAACGGAGGACGGGCTGGGGGCGTTGAGCGTCCCAGTTGTCCCAGTGGCCCCAGCGCGGCGTGGGCAGCGGCGCGGTCTGGGACAACTGGGACTTCTGGGACAACTGGGACGGCGCCCTGTCCGTCGCCCCGCAGGGGCCTCTCTGTTCTTTGTGGCCGTTGTGCCTTTGCGATTTCCAAACTCCTGGCAGTCCTGCGTGCGCCAGCACGCCCTCAAACTGCACCAAATCTGCGAGATTTGCGGTTTCTTTCGCCGCAGACCCCCTTTGTGATTTCCGTTCTCCGTGTCTCTCTGCGTGCCCTCCGTGCCCTCCGTGATCTTTCCCCCAGTGAAAAAGAACTTGCATGGCGCGGACAAAAAGCGTATACTACAAATAAACGCTGGGAGGAACCGTGCTCCCGCGCACAGCGAAAGGAAACGTGTCATGATGTGGAAAACCCTTTTCGCGGCGGCCTGCGCCGCCGCCCTCGCCGCCACGCCGGCGCTCGCCCAAGACAGTACGGGGGGGGGGCATCGCCCCAACCATCCCCGGCCGCGCCATCAGCGTCAACTTCGCCACGGGCAATAGCGTAACGAACGACGTCTCCGGTGACACGCTCTTTGGCCTTGACGAGGTCGCCGTCGCCGGGTCGCAGTGGGACAACATTACCGGGACGAGTGCCACCTCCCAAGCCCTCAAGGTGAGCGGGGCCACGTCCGGCGCCACGCTGACCTTCCGTGCCGGCGCGACATGGTCGGTTGATAGTTCCTCGTCCACTAACGCCCTGCTCGCCTCCTTCTTGGACGATGGCACGGCCATCACCGTGGGGGACGACAACTCCACCTATGCCGCCGAAATCACGGTCGCCGGCATCCCCTTCGAGGCCTACGACGTTTACCTCTATTCCAACGTCAACAACGGCTCCGGCTTCAAGCCCATCCAGGTCAACGGCCAATACTACGCCTATGCCGATGGCACCACCGTCACCACGGAGGACACCTCCGCGCAGTGGGGGGCCACCGCGCAGACGACGCCCCAGTTGGGCAAGAACGTCCTCATCGTCTCTGGAATCTCCGGCGAAACCCTCACCATTCGCACGCTGAAACGCCAAGCCTCCCAATCTACCGCCAACATCCCCCGCGGCAGTTTCGCCGGCTTCCAAATCGTCGAGCGCGTCCCCCGCACCATCAACGTGAACATCATCGGGCGCAATGGCGGTCAATCCAGCATCAAGGACACGGCGGGCACTTCCGGCCTGATTCCCGTGGAGAATGCCAACTGGAGCGAGTTCAACCCCACGGGTGCCTCCGCGAACAGTGGCACCATCGAGAATGCCATTGACTGCACCGGGGCCGACACGACCGCCCAGTTCGAAATCAAGATGGGCGGCGGTTGGCACTTGACGGCGGCCGGAAACGAGGCGGCGCGCACGGAGCGCACCCAACGCCTCGGCGCGATGGGCATGGGCTATGCTGACGCCAGCGAAGTGGCCGAAACCACGGAGCTGGCGCTGAAGAACGTCCCCTACACCGAATACAGCGTCATCCTCTATCTGGCCACGGATGCCGAGTCGGGCAAGTGGGCTCCCGCCAAGGTCACCGCCGGCGAGACGGTGAAATACTACGCTTACCCGAGCGAGAATGCCTCTGACGCCGCCGTGGCCAGCGATGCCGATCCCGGCCTTTGGGGCACGGTGAGCGCCTGCTACACGGCAGGTCAGGTCGGGCGTTATGGGCAGGACACCATGCTCATTGAAGGGCTTTCCGGAGATGTTTCCATCGACTTGGGCACGTCCCGCGCCTCGGTCAATGAGAGCACAAGCTTCGGCGGCCTCTGCGGCTTCCAGATCGTCTGCACCGGCGAGGTGTTTGACCCGACGCTGGATGGCGTGATGAGCCTGAACTTCGCCACCGGCGGGAGCGGGAACAGTGCCGTCGCGTCGAGCACGGTCTCTGACAAAGAGGGCTATTACGGCTTGGCCCAGGTGCCCGCGGCGACGTGGGTGGATTTGACGGACGCGGCCGGCGAGCAGAGCGTTTCCACGCTCTTCGGCGCGGCAACCGCCGCGGATTGGCAGGGCGCCACGGTGACGTGGGCCTCCAAGGACACGTGGTCGTACACCCCCGCGCAGGCCGAGGGCGCGGAGCCCTTCCTGCCCACCTATCTGGATGATGGGGTGGGGGGCGACCATGACGGTGCGAAGGTCACCGTCGCGTCCGTGCCCTTCGAGGCCTACGACGCCATCGTCTACCTTGCCAACGACGCGGGGCGCAAATATCGTCCGCTGCAGGTCAACGGCAGTTATTACACCTACGATGCCGACTTCGGCGCCGTCGCCATCGACGGCGCGCCCCTCGACGGCTCGGTGGGCGCGGCCAACCGCGAAGATCCCAACGCCTTCGGCGACGTGAGCCAGAAGGGCCAGGCGGCGCTCGGCGTGAACGCCCTGCGCGTGAACGGCCTGACGGGCGACTTCTCCCTGAAGGGCGAGGGCGTGGTGGTGCAGACCGGCCCCGAGACAGGGTTGGTGAGCGACGACTATGACCGCTCCGGCATCGCGGCGGTGCAGCTCGTCAAGCGCACGCTTATCGCCGTGGACGGCCAGGCCGATTGGGCCACCCTCACCGCCGGCATCGACCTCACGCGGCCCCTCCTCGTCAAGGTCGCCTCGGGTGCCACCATCGCGGGCGACGTGACGCTCCCCGCGGACGCCATCCTCGACCTGACGGCGTGCACCCTCGGCGACACCGCGCTCATCTCCGGCACGCTCGCCCTGGATGGCACCGAAATCCGCCTCCCCAAAGGCTTCGAGAAAGGCCAGATCGCCACTGCCATCACCGGCACCTTCTCCTGCTCCATCGCCGGCAAGCCCGTGTGGTTGAGCAACCAGGGCGGCGCGCTCTCGGTCTCCTACCTCTGGACCGGCTTGGCCGGGGACAACCGCTGGTCGAATCCCGGCAACTGGTCTTCCCTTGTCGTCCCCGGCAAGAATGCGGATGTCTTCTTTAGGCCAGCCGCCTCGCAGCTCGAGATCGTCACCCTGGACAAGTCGGCCACCGTCGCCTCCGTCACCGTCGAAACCCGAGGCGAATCCGCCGCCACCCTCGAAATCCAGGCGCAGGAGGGCGGCTCCCTGACCGTCTCCGGCCAGATGCTCACCACCGGCAACGTCACCGTCACCCAATCCGCCGACATCACCGTGAACGGCAAGAGCACGATGGTGTGCCCGAGCGGAGCCCCGCAGACTTATCCAGAACGAGGGGCCTTCCATGTCGAGGGCGCCCAGGCGGAGTATAAAGTCGTCGCCGGGACGCTTTCCGTCCCAACGAAGGCAGAGGAATTTGGATTCGGATTCACAGATCTTGACCGAACTGCGGGTGGCTTCGTGGTGGTGTGCGACAATGCGAAGTTGACCGTCGGCGGTGGGGACGCCGAGGCCGTCCTCTCTGTCTATAGTTGCCGTATGCCTTGGCCGAGTGGTTATCCGGCTAGCGGAGTCGCTCTCGCTGGTACCGTTGAGGTTCTCTCGAACGGTGTCTTTGAGACGGACAAAAACGCGAACTTTGCCGGTGGCCCTAAATTGGTGACCAATGGCGGCACTGTCCGTGTCAAGGAGAGTTCGGCCTCCGTGACGTATGGAAGCGGTTATGCCCCGACCTCGCCCCTGACGTTGTCCGCCCCTGAAGGTGCGACATTGACGTTTAGTGCTGGTGAAAGCGGCACGTTGCTGACGGGAAGCGCGGATGTTTTGATTAAAGGCCCCGGAACGGTGGCGTTGGTCGGCGCCATTGACGCGGAGACGTACACCGGTGAGATTTCCGTGCAGGAAAATGGCAACCTCACGCTTGCGGACAACCAGCGCCCGAAACTGACGGTGAGTGGGGGTGCCTCCTTGGACGTCACGCCGAGCGACACCGAGAGGGGGAACGGCGCCATCGTCTTCCCCACCTCGATGACGACGGAGCCTGAGAACGTCACGTACACTGTCAACGACGTGACGAAGGCCATCACCGTCACCGTCGACGACAACGAGGATACGCTGACCCTCTCTTGGGGGGCGGATTATCCCACCCTCTCCACCTCCGGAGACTGGGCTACTACCGGAAACTGGACGAATCTCCCCGATGGGACGACGTGCCCCACCTCCGGCTCGGTCACCCTCGATGGTACCCAAGCGGCCATCACGGTGACGCTCGACACCGACCTCTCGAAGATGACGTCCATCTTTGTGAAGGGCAAGGTGACGCTGGAGACGACAGAAGCCCAACCCACCATCCCGGCGTGCGTGAAGCTCACGACGGGCGCGACCCTGACGATCGACGCGAACTTCTCCGATGCGTGGGAACTCCCCGCCGGGTATACCCTGCAGGTGACCAAGGGCTTCGCCTCTTTCGCTAATCTGACGCTGGAAGGCGCGGTGGTCATCCTGGAGGGCGTCTCCGGCACCGAGATCGATGCCTCCTCTGTTCAGTTCAACGGCGGCCTGACGATCGCGGCCTCCAACCTTACCTTGAAGAGTGTGTACAACGTGGGCACGACCCTGGCGCTCGAGGGTGACAACATCACCATCGAGGGTAATTCCCTCTTCACCGACAACGGCACGGAGGTCGTCAACGAGGGCACCGACAATGCCATCACCGGCGTGACGGGGCTCAACGGCTCGCTTGCCGTGAATAGCGGGGCGCTTACGCTGACGCTCGAAGGAGATCAGCCGACGACAACATCCTTCCTCGGTGCGACCATTGCCAAGGACGCCACGCTCACGCTGGCCGGCACGAGTGGCTGGTTCCCCGCCACCGGCGCGGGCACCTACGCCGTCGGGACGAATCGCCCGCAGTTCGCCGTCATGACGGTGGGTGAGACTTTGGCTACCGACATTCCCGCCAAAATGATCCTCTCCGCGACCGCGGATGAGCAGTCCGCTGGGCGGGTGCGTTTCCTGACTTCTTCCGGAGCGGTCACCATCCCGGACGGGTTCGTGGCTGAGGTGAAGCCCTATGATGAAGCCCCCGAGTGGGTGCCTGCCTATGTGCGTCAGGGCACTTGGGGTATCGAAATCTGCAATGTGCCGGCGCCGAATGGGCTCTCCGGGCTGGACGATGCGGTGGCGTTGGCGCTCCGTCAGGCGGCGGCCAAGGAGGGGATCACGAACGGTGATTACACCGTCTGGCTGACGACTGGCGGCGGGAAGTCCGTCGAGGCGACCGCCGCCGCGCTGAACGACGTGCTCGGGTGCTTCACCGGCCTGACGGCCACGGCCAGCGCCGACAAGGCCACGCTGACCTATGCCTATGAGTTCGGCATCTCGGGCGTGCGGCGCACGGTGGATGGCTGGGAGGTCGTCGTCAAGGTGACGGGCGCGGAAGGCGCCGACGCCGGCTTCGCCGCGGGGAACGTCTATCGAATCAATGGCGAGGTCGTGGCCGCGCCTGAGGCGTCGGCCCAGGCCGAGGCGGGCGAGGTCGTCCTCCCGGTGACGGAGGAGCAGCTGAAGGACGGCGTCTCCGTCTCGGTGGCCCGTCCCGAGGCAACACCCTGAGGCAAGCCCAAAATCCAAGAAGAGCCGCCCCCGGGCGGCTCTTTTTTAGATCACAGAGAACACAGAGGGCACACGGGGGCACACGGAGAACGGAAATCACAACGGACACAACGGACACAACGGACACAAAGGGGGAAGGGAAAATGGGGAAGAGGAGGGGCAAGGGGCGCTGCCCCTTGGACCCCGGCAGGGGGAAGCTCCCCCTGCACCCGCGGCACGTCTGCGACGTGCCTGACAGGCACCCCAAAAGACTTTGTGCCCCTTGTGGTGCTTTGAGCCTTTGTGATAGCCCGCGCAGCGACTACCCGCGGCACGTCTGCGACGTGCCTGACAGGCACCCCAAAAGACTTTGTGTCCTTTGTGGTTCTTTGAGCCTTTGTGATAGCCCGCGCAGCGACTACCCGCGGCACGTCTGCGACGTGCCTGACAGGCATCCCAAAAGACTTTGTGTCCTTTGTGGTGCTTTGAGCCTTTGTGATAGCCCGCGCAGCGACAACCCGCGGCACGTCTGCGACGTGCCAACGCCCGCCAAGCGGGCGACGGGCTGGGGTGGGCAGAGAGGAGGGACCACTGGGACAGAGCCCCGCCTGTCGCCCCGCAGGGGCGCTCGCTGTTCTTTGTGACCGTTGTGCCCTTTGCGATTTCCAAAATCCTGGCTGTCCTGCGTGCGCCAGCACGCCCTCAATCTGCTCCAAATCTGCGAGATCTGTGGTTTCTTTCGCCGCAGGCCCCTTTGTGTCCGTTGTGTCCTTGGCCGTGGAAGGTGGCCGTGGAAGGGTCGCCGGTTCGGCTCCCGCGCCTTCGGCTCACGGTGACTTCAATCTCCGTGTCCCTCTGCGTGTCCTCTGTGATCTCGATCGTCGTTCTCAGCGCCTGGGCGTTTGCTTGACAGGGTGGGGGAAATGTGGTATTGTGCGTGCGTTTTCTATCTGAAGTAGGGAGCGTGGGCGGGAGCCTGCGCTCTTTTGGCAAAGCGAAAAGGAGTTGGCGCGATGGCGACGAATGCGGAGTTCGCGGCGGTGATCGGTTACCTGGAGCGTGAGCGCGGGGTGGACCGGGAGACGATTTTGCAGGCCATCGAGGGGTCTGTGGAGCAGGCGGCGCGCAAGAACACGAAGGTGTCGGCGGATTTCACGGTGCGGATCGACCGCAAGACGTTGGAGATTCAGGCGTGGGATATTTACCCCGTCTCGGACAGCGAGCGGGGGCCCGGGATCCTGACGGTGGAGCAGGCGCGGCGGTTCGACCCCGAGGCGAAGGACGGCGACACGGTGAAGGTGCCTTTCCCGGCGGCGCGCCTGGGGCGCATCGCGGCGCAGACCGCGAAGCAGACCATCATGCAGAAGATCCGCGACGCGGCGCGCTCGAACGTTTACAACGCCTATAAGGATCGCGTGGGCGACATCGTCACCGGCACGGTGAAGTTGATGGCCCGCAAGGATGTCTATGTGGAGCTGGGCAAGACCGAGGCGGTGCTGCCGGCCAAGGAGCGCCTGCCCGGCGAGGATTACAACACCGGCGACGTGGTGCGCGCCTATGTGCTGCGCGTGCAGAACGACAGCTCGGGCCCGGCGATCACGCTTTCGCGCGCCTGCCCTGAGTTCGTGAAGGCGCTCTTCCGCCTGGAGGTGGCCGAGGTGGCCGACGGGGTGGTCGAGGTGGTGGGCGTGGCGCGCGACCCCGGGCGGCGCTCGAAGGTGGCGGTGCGGAGCCTGGACCCCTCGGTGGAGCCGGTGGGCGCGTGCGTGGGCATCCGCGGCTCGCGCGTCAAGAACATCGTGCGCGAGCTGAACAACGAGAAGCTCGACATCGTGCGTTACAGCGACGACCCCGAGCTTTACGTCCGCGAGGCGCTCAAGCCCGCCGAGCCCACGACGTTGGAGGTGGACGAGGAGAACCACGCCGTCCACGCGACGGTGCCGGCGGACAAGCTTTCGCTGGCCATCGGCCGCGCGGGCCAGAACGTGCGCCTGGCCTCGAAGCTCACCGGCTGGAAGATCTCCATCGACACAGACGCCCCCGTGGCCATCGGCGCGCTCGACGACGTGCAGACCTTCGAGAACAAGCGCGACGAGATGATCCACCGGCTGGCCGAGCAGCTCGAGGTGACCCGCGCCGTGGCCGAGCGCCTGGTGGACGCGGGCTTCCATTCGCCCGAGGGCATCCTGGAGGCCGAGCAGGCCTACTTCCAGGTGGCCACGGGGCTGGACGAGGAGACCGTCGCCGACATTTATGGCCATGCGCAGGCCATCGTGGACGCCAAGGAGGAGTGAGCGTATGACGCGGGTTTCCGATTTCGCCAAAGAGGCCGGCCTGCCCGCCGGCATCGTCCTGGCGCAGGCCAAACGCCTGGGCCTGGAGGTTTCCTCCACCCTCTCCGCCCTCGCGGCGGATGAGGTCGAGGCCCTGCGCGCCTGGGCCCAAGGGCTTGACGCCGCCGCCAAGGAGCGCCTGGCGGCCGATTACGAGGCCGCCCGCAAGGCCCGCCGCGCCAAGGCCGACGCCGCGCGCAGGGAAGAGGCCGCCCGCAACCGCGAGGCCGTCGAGGCCCACCGCCAGAAGGCGTTGGAGGCCGAGGCCCTCGCCAAAGGCCGCCCCGCCCCCGCGCCCGCCCCGAAGGCCGAGCCGCCCAGAGAAGAGCCCAAGCCCGAGGTCAAGCCCGAGCCGAAGCCGGAACCCACGCCCGAGCCGCCGAAGGCTGAGCCCAAGCCCGAGCCGAAGCCGGAACCCAAGCCCGAGCCGAAGGTCGAGGCCAAGCCTGCGCCCGCCCCCGCGCCCGAGCCGGCGCCGAAGACCGCGCCCGCGAAGCCGACGCTTTCCCCCACCAAGCCGACGCTTTCCCCCACCAAGCCCGTCACGTCCACGCCCGTCTCCCTGGGGCTTTCGCCGACGCGCCCGCCGAAGGCCGCGCCCGCGAAGGGCGAGCGCCCCGCCCGCGGCGGCCGCGACGAGCGCAAGGGCCGCCGCGACGTCCCCGCGCCGAAGGGCCGCGGCCCCGCGCCGCGCGCCACGCAGGCCCCCGCCGCCACCATCGAGGGGCGGACGTTGCAGATCCACGGGCCGATGATCGTCAAGGATCTGGCCGAGCTGCTGGGGATGCGCCCGAACGAATTGATCGTGGCCCTGATGGGCCTGAACGTGCTCGCCTCCATCAACCAGACGCTCGAGCCGGGCATCATCCAGAAGGTGGCCGAGGCCAAGGGCTTCACGGTGGAGGTGGAGGAGCGCAGCAAGCGCTCGGCCGACCGCAAGCCGCAGCTCAAGAGCGAGGACGCCGACGACGAGATCCCCGAGGACAAGCCCGAGGATCTCAAGCCGCGGCCGCCGGTGGTGACCTTCCTGGGCCACGTCGACCACGGCAAGACGACGTTGATGGACTACATCCGCCACACGCACGTGGCGGCCGGCGAGGCCGGCGGCATCACCCAGCACATCGCGGCCTACACCATCGAGGTGGACCAGACCGACGACGCGGGGAACAAGCGCCTCATCACCTTCGTGGACACGCCCGGGCACGCGGCCTTTGAGTCGATGCGCGCCCGCGGGGCGAACATCACCGACATCGCCGTCATCATCGTGGCGGCCGACGACGGCGTGATGCCCCAGACGCGCGAGGCCATCAAGCACGCGCGCAACGCCGGGGTGCAGATGCTCGTGGCCGTGACGAAGTGCGACAAGCCCGAGGCCAACCCCATGCGCGTCTACCAGATGCTCCAGGCCGAGGGGCTCACCCCCAGCACGTGGGGCGGCGACATCGAGTGCTGCGAGGTCTCCGGCGCCACGGGCCAGGGCGTCGAGGACCTGCTCGAGACGATCCTGCTGCAGGCCGACGTGCTGGAGCTGCAGGCGAACCCGAACCGCCGCGCGAACGGCGCGGTCATCGAATCCCAGCTCGAGCAGGGGCTGGGGCCGACGGCGACGCTGCTGGTGCAGGGCGGCACGCTGCACGTGGGCGACGTGGTGCTCTGCGGCGAGTATTACGGCAAGGTGCGCTCGCTCATCGACGAGCGCGGCAAGCCGGTGAAGAGCGCCGGGCCCTCGATCGCCGTCAAGTGCACGGGCCTCTCGGGCGTGCCGGAGGCGGGCTCCGAGTTCCGCGTGATGCTCAACGAGAAGCGCGCCCGCGAGCTGGCCGAGAAGACCGCCGAGCAGAACAAGCTCGAGACGCTCTCCGCGGCGCAGAGCTCGGCCATGGCCGATTGGACGAAGATCCTGGCCGGCGGCGAGAAGGCGCAGCTCGACGTCATCGTCAAGGGCGACACGCAGGGCACGGCCGAGGCCGTGGTCGAGTGCCTCAAGGGCATCGAGAGCCAGAAGGTGACGCTGAAGGTGCTTTACTCCGGCGTCGGCTCGGTGACGGCGGCGGACGTGCAGCGCGCGAAGGGCGCGCTTATCGTCGGCTTCGGCGTGAACTGCGAGCCTGGCGTGCAGTCGATGGCCCGCCAGAACGGCGTGCGCATCAACACCTTCCGCATCATCTACGAGCTCATCGAGCACGTCAAGCGCTGCATGCTCGAGCTGATCCCGCCCGAGTACAAGGAGGTCGTCCGCGGCCACGCCGAGGTGCGCCAGGTCTTCGACATCAGCAAGCTGGGCAAGATCGCCGGCTGCCAGATGCTCGACGGCACGCTGCGCTTCAAGGGCAAGTTCCGCATCTTCCGCGGCAAGCACCAGCTCTACGATGGCCCCATCGCCACCATGAAGCACTTCAAGGAAGACGTCAAGGAGATCGCCCCCGCGCAGGAGTGCGGCCTCGGCTTCGGCGCCTTCGAGGGCTTCCAGGAGGGCGACATCGTCGAGTGCTACGAGATGGAAGAGCTGCCCAAGACGCTCTGAGGAGGCCCCATGCCCGTCAACCGCCTGGAGCGCGTGAACGCCCTGTTGCTGCGCGAGGTCGCCGACGACCTCTACCGCGTGCTGCAATCGGACGCGGAGATCGACATCGCCGGCGTCACGGTGACCAAGGTCGAGTGCGCGCCGAACCTGCGCACCGCCACCGTCTGGGTCTCCATCCGCGACGCCGCCGAGCACCCCAAGTACCTCCGGCGCCTTTCCAAGCACGCCAAGGAGATCCAGGCGCTCATCAACCGCAACCTCACCCTCCGCTTCACCCCCCACCTCCGCTTCCGCCTCGACGTCGGCATCGCCAAGGGCGACCGCGTGCTCGACATCCTCAACCACCTGCCCCCGCCCGCCGACGAGGGAGGCCCGACCCCGTGAAGGACGTCTTCCCGGATCCCGACGGCATCCTCCCCGTGGACAAGCCCGCGGGGATGCCCTCGCACGTCGTCGTCACCACCCTCCGGCGCAAGTTCGGCTTCGCCAAGGTCGGCCACGGCGGCACCCTCGACCCCGACGCCACCGGGCTGCTCCTCATCCTCCTGGGCAAAGGCACCAAGATCTCCGACCGCGTCATGGGCGGCGACAAGACCTACCGCGGCACCATCCGCTTCGGCGTCGCCACCACCACCCAGGACCGCCTCGGCGACGTCGTCTCCCAGGCCCCCACCGAAGGCCTCACGCAGGCCGCCGTCGAGGTCGCCATCGCCAAGGACTTCCTCGGCGACCTCTTCCAGAAGCCGCCCATGTACTCCGCCGTCAAGATCGCCGGCCAGCCGCTCTACAAGCTTGCCGTCCGCGGCGAGGAATGCGAGCGCGAGGAGCGCTTCGTCCACGTCTACGCCTTCAAGCTCACCGCCTTCCGCCCCGCCCCCGAGAAGGCCGAGGCCGACTTCGAGGTGCGCTGCTCCAAAGGCACCTACGTCCGCACCCTGGCCCACGACCTGGGCGCGGCCCTCGGCTGCGGCGCCCACCTCTGCGCCCTCCGGCGCACCGCCTCGGGCCAGGTGACGCTCGAGCGCGCCACCCCCTTCGCCGACCTCCTGGAGATGCCCCGCGCCGAGATCGAGGCGCGCGTCATCCCCTGCTCGGCCTACCTCTCCGGCGCCTGCTGATGGAACCGGCCCCCACCGAGACCCTGGACGCCCTCCCTCCCGGCGCGGCCGTCGCCGTCGGCACCTTCGACGGCGTCCACCTGGGCCACCGCGCCCTCCTGCGCGAGATGGCCGCCTTCGCCGCCGCCGCCGGGCGCCCCGCCTGGGTGCTCACCTTCGCCGGCTCGCCCCTCACCCTTCTCGACCCCGCCCACGCGCCCGGGCTGCTGATGGATCGCGAGGCCATCCTCCGCCAGCTCCGCCTCTGCGCCCCCGGGGCGCGCGTCGTCGTCCAACCCTTCGACGCGGCCTTCGCCGCGCTCCCCGCAGAGGCCTTCGCCCGCGCCCTGCGCGGCGCGGCGGTCTTCTGCGGCGAGGACTGGCGCTTCGGCGCGGGGGCCGAGGGCACGCCCGACTTCCTCCGCGCACGCGGCTTCGACGTCCACGTCGTCCCCTACGCCCAATGGGGGGGCGCGCGCGTCTCCTCCACGCGCGTCCGCGCGGCCCTGGCCGAAGGGCGGCTCGACGCCGCCGCCGGGATGCTCGGGCGGCCCTGGGCCTTCACCGGGCGCGTCGTGCGCGGGCGCGGCCTGGCCGGCCCCACCTTCGGCGTGCCCACGGCGAACCTGGCCTACATGGGGCGCGGCGGCGAGCGCATGGCGCCCCTGGCGCGCGGCGTCTACCGCGCCGAGGCCCTCCTCCATGAGATCGCCTGGCCCGCGCTCGTGAACTTCGGCGTGGCCCCGAGCCTCAAGGGCGAGCCCGCGCCGCTCTTCGAGGCCCATCTGCTGGGCGCGGAGCTGGATCTCTACGGCGCGAACCTCACCCTTTCCTTCGACGCGCCCCGCCTCCGCCCCGAGCGGAAGTTCCCCACGGTGGACGCCCTGCGCGCCCAGATCCGCGCCGACCTCGAGGCCTGCCGATGAGCGCCCGCGCCGAGAGGGGGCGCGCATGAGGCGCGGGGGGCTGCTTTTCCTGCGCGGCGTGCGCGACGGCCTGCCCATCGGGGCGGGCTATTTCGCCGTCTCCTTCGCCTTTGGCATCCAGGCCGTCGCCATCGGGCTCACGGCCCTGCAGACCTTCGCCCTTTCCGGCAGCAACCTCACCAGCGCGGGGCAGTTCGCGGGCCTCGGCGTCATCAAGGCCGGCGGCACCCTCGCGGCCATGGCCCTCACCCAGCTGGTCATCAACCTGCGCTACTGCCTCATGTCCTGCGCCATCTCGCAGAAGCTCGCCCCGGGCGTCCCCTTCTGGCACCGCTGGCTCATCGCCTTTGGGGTGACGGACGAGATTTTCGGCGTCAGCCTGGCCGCCAAAGGCCGCCTGCGCCCCGCCTATTCCTACGGCCTCATCGCCGCCGCGTGGCCGGGGTGGGCGGGCGGCTCCCTGCTTGGGGCCATCGCCGGGGACGTGCTCCCCCCCTCCGTCACCCAGGCCCTTGCCATGGCGCTCTTCGCGATGTTCGTGGCCATCGTCATCCCCGCGGCCAAGGCCGACCGCCGCGTTTTGCTGGTCTCGCTGGCCGCGGCCGTCCTTTCCGCGGCGCTGGCCTTCGCCCCTTGGACGGCGGCCCTCGGCGAGGGGATGCGCGTGGTGATCGTCACCCTGCTCGTCGCCGGGGCCGCCGCCTGGCTCTGCCCGCTCAAGGAGAAGGGGGCCCCCCGTGACTGAGCGCGTCTGGCTTTACATCGCCGTCATGGCTCTGGTCACCTACGCCATCCGCCTCTTCCCTCTCGTGCTCCTCCGGCGCGAGATCCGGAACGTCCGCTTCCGCTCCTTTCTTTACTACGTCCCCTACGCCACCCTCACCGCCATGACCCTCCCGGCGGCCCTTTTCGTCACCCCGCACCTGGCCTCGGGCGCGGCGGGGCTGGCGGCGGCGGGGCTGTTGGCCTACCGCGGGCGGGGCCTGCTGCTCTGCGCGGCGGCCGGGTCGCTGGCCGTCTGGCTGGCGGAGCGGTGGCTGTGATTTGTCATTTGCGCGGGCGTTTGGCATAATGCTTCCGTAAGCATACTGAAAGGAGCCATCGATGGCAGAGAGCATGGCTGATTTGCAGAAGAAGATCAAGGCCCAGAACTTCCAGGCGAAGGCGACGCAGGCGGCCGAGCGCGGCGCGTTGGACGTGGCTCTCTCGCTCTGTCGCCAAGCCTTGGCGCTCAACCCCTACGACGAGAGCGTCCGGCGGCAGTTCCACGAGACGCGCGTGCGCCTCTTCGCCGCCAAGAAGAAGGGCGGCCTGGGCGCGGCCTTCGCCGAGATGGGCGCTCAGGTGAAGCTCTCCAAGGCCCAGGCCCTCATCAAGAAAGGCCAGACAGAGGAGGCCCTCGCCCTCGCCGAGGAGGCCCTCGACGCCAACCCTCTCTCCCCCAAGCTCAACGAGCTCTACTTCGACATCGCCCAGCGCACCAACCACCCCGAGGCCATGCTCTCGGCCATGGAGGCCCTCTCCTCCTCCTGCCCCAACGACATGGATCTCATGCTCCGCCTCGGCAAAACCTACATGCAGGCCGGCGTCTACGGCCGCGCCCGCGACTGCTTCCAGAAGGCCGCCCAGGCCAAGCCCTCCGACCTCACCATCCAGAAACTCCTCAAAGACGCCATGGCCCGCGACACCATGACCGCCGGCGGCTGGGAGGAGAACGCCGGCAAACGCGGCGGCTTCCAGGCCCTCATCCGAGACAAGGAACTCGCCGCCAAGCTCGACCGCGAGGCCAAGGCCCAGGTCACCGGCGACGACGCCGAGGCCGTCATCGCCGAGGCCAAGGCCAAAATCGCCAAAGAACCCAAAAACGTCAACTACTACCGCGCCCTCGCCCGCGTCTACATCCAAAACAAACGCTTCGACGAGGCCCTCGACACCTTCGCCGCCGCCAAGAAAATCAACCCCTCCGACCCCGAGCTCGACCGCAACTGGGCCGACACCAAAATCAAGGCCTACGAGGCCGAGATCGAGGCCCTCAAAGCCCAGGGCAAGGACGACGAGGCCTACGACAAAGAGGTCGAGAAGGCCCAATTCGCCTTCGACGACCTCCTCCGCCGCGTCGAGGCCTACCCCAACGACCTGGGCCTGCGCTACGACCTCGGCGTCATGTACTACGACAACGAGGCCTACGACGACGCCATCCAGCAGTTCCAGCTCGCCCAAAAAAGCCCCAAGCACCGCCTCGAGGCCCTCTACCACCTCGCCTGCTGCTTCAAGGCCAAAGGCCAGCCCGACATGGCCGTCATGCAGCTCGACGCCGCCAACAGCCAGCTCCCCACCATGGACGACCTCAAAAAGCGCGTCGTCTACACCCTCGGCCAAATCGCCGAGGAAGCCGGCGACCTCGACAAAGCCTTCGACTACTACAAAGATGTCTACGCCGCCGACATCGGCTTCCAAGACATCGGCGAACGGATGCAACGCCTCCACGCCGCCAAGAAAGGCTGACCCCAAGCCGCCCGAACGGGCGGCCTTTTTTTGGAAGTTTGGAGGTTTGGAGGCTTGGGAGGGTGGGGGAAGTCCGGCGGCGGGGCGCCACCAAACCGCCGCGGATGTGGTACAATGCCAGAAACGCTTTTGAGAAGGAACCCGCCATGATGACCATCACCGAGAAAATCCTCGCCCGCGCCGCGGGCAAAGCCACCGTCGCCCCCGGCGAATCCGTCTGGGTCAAGGCCGACGTCCTCCTCACCCACGACGTCTGCGGCCCCGGCACCATCGGCGTCTTCAAGCGCGAGTTCGGCGACGACGCCAAGGTCTTCTCCAAAGACGGCATCGTCATCATGCCCGACCACTACATCCACACCAAAGACGAAAAGGCCCACCGCAACATCGACATCGACCGCGCCTTCGTCAAAGAACAGGGCCTCCCCCACTTCTACGACCCCGGCACCCCCGGCTACGTCGGCGTCTGCCACGTCGGCCTCCCCGAAAAAGGCCACGTCCGCCCCGGCATGGTCATCTTCGGCACCGACTCGCACACCTGCACCCACGGCGCCCTCGGCGCCTTCGCCACCGGTATCGGCAACACCGACGCCGGCTTCGTCATGGGCACCGGCAAGCTCCTCATCAAAGTCCCCCACACCCTCCGCTTCGTCCTCAACGGCCACCTCCCCCCCTACGTCACCGCCAAAGACGTCATCCTGCGCATCATCGGCGACATCGGCGTCGACGGCGCCACCTACTGCGCCATGGAGTTCCGCGGCCAGGCCATCGACGAGATGAGCGTCGAGGAACGCATGACCCTCTGCAACATGGCCGTCGAGGCCGGCGCCAAAAGCGGCATCGTCCCCCCGGACGCCAAAACCCTCGACTACGTCCGCGCCCACACCGGCGAGCAGGACATCGCGCTCCTCGACGGCGACCCCGACGCCCCCGTCCTCGCCACCTACACCTACGACGTCTCCACCTTCGTCCCCTGCGTCGCCAAACCCCACCTCCCTGAAAACTACGCCCCCGCCTCCGCCTGCCGCGACGTCAAGGTCGACCAAGTCTACATCGGCTCCTGCACCGGCGGCAAAACCGAAGACTTCCTCTGGGCCGCCAAAATCCTCAAAGGCCGCAAAGTCGCCGTCCGCACCTGCCTCGTCCCCGCCACCTGCCAGGTCATGCACGACCTCACCACCCTCACCATCGACGGCCAGACCCTCGAGCAGATCTTCGTCAACGCCGGCTGCGAGCCCATCCAACGCCCCAGCTGCGGCGCCTGCCTCGGCGGCCCCGTCGACACCTACGCCCGCACCAAAGGCACCGAGGTCGTCGTCTCCACCACCAACCGCAACTTCATCGGCCGCATGGGCTCCAAAGACGCCCCCATCTACCTCGCCTCCCCCGCCACCGCCGCCGCCACCGCCATCGCCGGCCACATCGAAAGCCCCTGGGCCATCCTCGGCCTCGACCGCCCCGAGCCCCCCCGCACCCCCCCCGCCAAACAAGACGGCCACCCCAACGCCATCCCCCCAGCCGCCCACGCCAAACCCGTCTCCGACTTCAAGGTCACCGGCAAAGTCTACGTCCTGGGCGACAACATCGACACCGACCTCATCATCCCCACCATGTACCTCAACCTCGTCCCCACCATCCCCGAGGAATACCGCAAACTCGGCTCCCACGCCCTCGCCGGCCTCCCCGACACCTACCCCACCTTCTCCTCCAACCCCGACGGCACCACCCCCTACGCCATCCTCATCGCCGGCAAGAACTTCGGCTGCGGCTCCTCCCGCGAACACGCCCCCATCGCCATCGGCGCCGCAGGCTGCAAAGCCGTCGTCGCCGAAAGCTACGCCCGCATCTACTTCCGAAACGCCGTCGCCTCCGGCGAAGTCTTCCCCCTCGAAACCCCCCAACCCCTCACCGCCGAGTTCAAGACCGGCGACGAAGCCACCCTTGACCTCGCCGCCGGCACCCTCACCCGCCTCGCCGACGGCAAGACCTTCCCCCTCGCCGCCGCCGACGCCGTCGCCCCCGTCATCGCCGCAGGCGGCCTCTTCAACTACGCCCGCCAAGCCGGCATGGCCCGAAAAGCCTAAACAGCGAACAGAAAACAGCGCGCCCCTGCCGGGGCGACGGGCCTTCGCTGCGCGGGCTACCACAAAGAAACAAAGAACCACAAAGGACACAAAGAGGAAACCGGGACATGAAGCACGCCCCTGACGGGGCGACGGGCAAAACCGTCCTAGTCAGTCCCAGTCGTCCCAGAAGTCCAAGCGCGGCAGACCCGGCGGCGCAGGCTGGGACCACTGAGACCACTGGGACATCTGGGACGGACACCTGGGACGGGCAACGCCCCAGCCGTTCTCCCTTCTGCCCATCTCCGTCCATCGCCCGCTGGGCGGGCGCTGGCACGTCCGGCGGACGTGCCGCGGGTGCAGGGGGAGCTTCCCCCTGCCGGGGTCCAAGGGGCGGCGCCCCTTGCCCCTCCTCTCCCCTTTCCTATTTCCTTTCCCCTTTGTGCCCTTTGTGCCCTTTGTGATTTCCCTTGCGTCGTGCGTCTCTGTGTTCCCCCGTGTGTCCTCTGTGTCCTCCGTGATCTCCCCAAAAAAAGGCCCCAGGCAAACGCCCGGGGCCCCTTTCTTGGCCGATAGGCTTTACGCCACGCGGCGGCGGAGCGCCACACCCGCCACACCCAATGCCACCAACGCCAACGCCGTCGGCTCCGGGACGTCGGAATACGTCACAGTGATGGACGAGCTCGTCAACGTGTCAGGCGAGAAGGTCGTGACCCAGATGGAGTTGCTTGTGGGGTAATCCTTGAGGGTCAGCGTGGCGGTTTGTTGGGCCATGCTGGCATCTTGGAAGGTGATGGAGCAGGTCTGCTTCTCGACGTTGAAGACAAACGTAAGCGTCCGCTCGGTGCCCGTGCTGCCAAGTGCGCCGGCGAGACTGACTCGCTCAGAACTGGAGGAGTCCGCGAAGGAGATGAGGTTCGCGTTGCTCGTGTTGCTGTCGAACGCGGGCGCGTGGCGGAACTCCAGCGCGTTGTTCTCGGTGTACGAGCTGGAGCCGTTGAAGCCGAGCCAGAAGAAGTTTTGCCGGGAGGAGGACTGCGAGGCGAGCGTATACGTATAGGTGACGGTGATGTCCTTGGAATAATCGACATCCTTGAGCTCCTGGGAGCTCGCGCCAGTCCAATTGACCGTCACGGCGCTGGCGAGGCCGGCGGCGAAGAGGGAGAATGCAAGCAAGGCTTTCTTCATGAGTGGATTCCTTTCTCTCTTCGGGAATGCCCGAAAACACCAGAAGCATAACATAACCTACGGGGGGGGCAAGTTTTATTTTGTCAGTCCCGTCCGCGGGCCGCCGCGCGGGCACCACAATGGGCACAAAGGGGTGCAAAGGGGAGAACGGAGAACGGAAAACGGAGAGCGCCCCTGACGGGGCGACGGGCGGGTATTCACGCCGCGCGGGCTACCACAACGGGCGCAAAGAACCACAAAGGACACAAAGTTTTTTGGTCGCCCCGCAGGGGCGCGTCCCAGTGGTTTCAGTTGTCCCAGTAGTCCCAGCCTGTGCCGCCCCTGCCGCGCTGAGACCACTGAGACCACTGGGACAACTGGGACGGCTCACCTTTCACCTCTCGGCCATCGCCTCTCGCCCGTCGCCCGCTGGGCGGGCGCCACGTTGTGCGGCAGGCACGTCCGGCGGACGTGCCGCGGGTGCAGGGGGAGCTTCCCCCTGCCGGGGTTCAAGGGGCGGCGCCCCTTGCCCTCCGTTCTCCGTTTTCCGTTCTCCCCCTTCCTCCCCTTTGTGTCCTTTGTGTCTTTTGTGATTTCCCCTGCGTCGTGCGTCTCTGTGTTCCCTCGTGTGTCCTCTGTGGTCTCTGTGATCTTCCCCCAAGGGCGTGCGCGGGCTCAAAAGTTGCGTATGGGCGTGGGGTTTTGTTATTGTATGAAGGAATACGGATTGAAGGAGCGCTTATGCTGAAACTCTTCAGAAGGGTGATGGACGCACTTTCGTGCGACATCGGCATCGACTTGGGCACGGCGAACACGTTGGTCTTCATCAAAGGCCAGGGCGTGGTCATCCGCGAGCCTTCGGTCGTGGCCATGCAGCAGGGCACGAAGAAGATTTTGGCGGTGGGCGCGGAGGCCAAGCGGATGCTCGGGCGCACGCCCGGGAACATCGTGGCCGTGCGGCCGATGAAGAGCGGCGTCATCGCCGACTTTGACATCACCGAGGCGATGATCCGTTATTTTATCGCCAAGGCGCGCGGGCACAAGCTGGTGCGCCCCCGCGTGGTGGTGGCCGTGCCCTCGGAGATCACCGAGGTGGAGTGGCGCGCGGTGGAGGAGGCCGCCAAGCACGCCGGCGCGCGCGACGTGACGCTCATCGAGGAGCCGATGGCCGCGGCCATCGGCGTGGGGCTGCCGGTGGAGGAGCCGGCGGGCAACCTGATCGTGGACATCGGCGGCGGCACGTGCGAGGTGGCGCTCATCTCGCTGGCGGGCATCGTCCAGGCCAAGAGCGTGCGCGTGGGCGGCGACACGATGGATGAGTGCATCGTGCAGTACATGCGCCGCGTCTACAACCTGCTCATCGGCGAGCGCATGGCCGAGGACATCAAGGTCTCCATCGGCTCGGCCTATCCGTTGGACGAGGAGATGAGCATGGAGGTGCGCGGGCGCGACCTGGTGGCCGGCCTGCCCAAGACCCTGCGCGTGACCTCCGAGGAAATCCGTGAGGCCCTCAAAGACCCCGTCACCAGCATCGTCGACGCCATCCGCAACATCCTCAACGAGGCCAAGCCCGAGCTCGCCAGCGACCTGGTCGACCGCGGCATCGTCCTCTCCGGCGGCTCGGCCCTCCTGCGCGGCCTGGACCGCCTCATCGCGGCGCAGACGGGCCTGCCGGTGATCGTGGCCGACGACCCGCTCTCGGGCGTGGCCAACGGCACCGGGCGCGTCCTCGACGAACTCGACTTCTACAAAGAACATATCGTCCAACGCCACTGAGCGCGGGCGCGCGCCTAAGCCATGCGCCGGACGTTGCTGTGGGTGCTGCCGATCCTCGCCGCGGGGCTCTTCCTGTGGTGGAACGGCGCGGTGCGGGAGCTTTGCGCCGAGGCCGTCTGGCCCTTCCGGCGCGCCTCGGGGTGGGTCACGGGCCAGGTCTCCTCGCGCCTTGGCGCGGCCTGGCGCGGCCTTTGCGACGGCCCGGCGCGCGACGCCGCGGCCGAGGAGCTCGAACGCCTGCGCGTGATGCTTGCCGACGGCGAGCGCCTGGCCCGCGAGAACGCCGCCCTGCGCGGGGCCCTCGACTGGGCCGCCGCCCAACCCGTGCGCCATGTGGCCGCGCCGGTGCTCGACCACGGCGGCGGCTTGGGCGTCTGGCCCCGGCTGACGCTGGGCGTGGGGCGCGCGCAGGGCGTGGAGCCGGGCGCGGCCGTCGTGGCGCCCGAGGGGCTCGTGGGGCGCGTCGCCCCCGGGGTCACCGCCCACACCTGCCAGGTCATTCTGCTTTCCGACCCCGCCAACCGCGTGGCCGCCCTCATCCCCGAGGTCGCGCGCGGCATCCTGCAGGGCGACGGCGGCGAGGATCTGGGCGACGAGCCCGGCGAGACGCTCCTTTACGCGCCGCGCCCCCTCGTCCTGCGCTACGTGGGCAAGGACGCCTTCCTGCCGCCCGGCCAGCAGGTGGTCAGCGCCGGTGCCGGCGGGCTCTACCCCGCGGGCTTGCCCATCGGCACGGTCATCGGGCGGCGGCCTGACGCGACGGGTCTGGCCGTGGAGGCGCTTGTGGAGCCGGCGGTGAACCCGGCCCTGCTAGACGTGGTCTTCGTTCGGGTGCGGGGGGGCGGCGATGGGCGCTGAGCGCCTGTGGGCCGCGGCGTGGGTGACGCTTTTCCTGCCGGCCCTGGTGGGGCTGTGCGGGGCCTTCCTGCCGCCGGTGGCGGCCCTTCAGCTGACGGTCGCGCCGGGGTGGGCGGCGTGGTGGGCGCTGACGGCCGGGCCGCGCCTGCGCGTGTGGGCGGCGGTGTGGGGCGGGGCGCTTTTGGAATGGGCCTGGGGCGTGCCGCCGGGCGCGTGCGTGCTGCCGTTGCTGGGGCTTTGGGCGGGGGGGCGGCTCTTCCGCGAGTCGATGCCCGAGCGCCTCGGCGCGGTGCATGGCCTGGTGGGCGGGATGGTGGCCGTGCCGGCCCTGCGCGTGTGGCTGTGGCTGTATGCCGTGCCGTGGGTGGGGCCGGAGGCGGCCGGGGCGCTGCGCCCGGGGCTGGGGGCCCTCTGCGCGGCGCCGGCGGTGGGGGCGCTGGGCGGGGGCGCGGTCTTCACCCTGGCGCGGGCGTGCGATTTCCTGGCGCTGAGGCCGCCGAGGCAGGAGGCGCGCGATGCAGGTTGAGGGGCAGCCGGCGGGCGCCACGGTGCGCGCGTGGAAGCTCTGGCTGCTGCTGGGGCTGTTCGCGGTGGGGCTGTGCCTGATCGTGTGGCGGCTGTGGCACGTGCAGGTCTTGGACAGCCCGCGTTACGGCGCGGCGCAGTCGCTGCAGAGCTTCCGGCGGGTGCAGATCCCCGGGCTGCGCGGGCGGATCCTGGACAGGGAGGGGACGGTGCTGGCGGACAACCGCCCGGCCTATGCCGTGGCGATTTATTGCGAGGAGCTGCGCCAGCCCGGCGCGTGGGGCAACACCATCCTGGCCATCGATTCGCTCATCGACCAACTCGCCGCGCGCCTCGGCCTGCCCCGCCAGGTCTCGCACGACGAGGTGGCCCGCCACGTGCGCCGCGCCCTGCCGATGCCGCTTTTGGCGTGGGAAGACGTGGATTACCGCACGCTGGCGTACCTCTCGGAGTGGGCGGGGGCCTTGCCCGGCGTGGCCATTCTGCCTCTGCCCCGGCGCGTCTACCCGCAGGGGAGGCTCGCGGCGCACCTGCTGGGTTACGTCAGCGCCGCCGCCGCGCCCGACGAGGGCCGCCGCTGGCATTACCGCCGCCCAGACCCCCACGGCCGCGCGGGGCTGGAGCGGCAGTATGACCGCCTCCTTGCCGGCGAGAGCGGCGAGGAGTTGCTGCGCGTGGACTCGCGCGGCTACACCCACGAGCGCCTGGTGAGCGCCCAGGCCCGCGCCGGCAGCGACCTGACCCTGACGCTCGACGCCGCGCTCCAGCGCGAGGCCGAGGCCGCCCTGGGCGGGCGCGCCGGCGCGGTCGTCGCCCTCGACCCGCGCAACGGCGACGTGCTGGCGATGGCCTCCGCGCCGACCTTCGACCCCAACGCCTTCATCCCCGCCATCCCCGCCGCCGCGTGGGAGGCCATCCTGGCGGATCCCGATTCGCCCCTGCTCAACCGCGCCATCCAGGCGCAGTACGCCCCCGGCTCCGTCTTCAAGCCCTTCGTGGCCGTCGCGGCGCAGGAGCGCGGCTTCGACCCCGACACGCTTTACCTTTGCACCGGGCGTTATTCCGAGCACCGCCAGCGCCTCCGCTGCGCCGCGCGCTACGGCCACGGCGAGCTGGATCTGCGCCAGGCGCTGATGCGCTCGTGCAACCCCTATTTCTGCCATGTGGGCGACGTCATCGGCATGGAGGCCATCGCCGCCACCGCCGAGCAGGCCGGCTTCGGCTCCCAGACGGGGATCGACCTGCCCGGCGAGGCCGACGGCCTGCTGCCCACGCCCGAGTGGAAGCGCCGGCGCTTCGGGCGCGACTGGGCGCTCACCGACACCGTGCAATGCTCCATCGGGCAGGGCTTCCTCACCGCCACGCCGCTGCAGGTGGCCCACGGCGTGGCCGCGCTGGCGGCCGGGGGGGCGCTCTACAGGCCGCGGCTCGTCTCCTTCGGCCAGGCGGGGGGGGATCTGCAACGGCGCCTGCCGTGGGCGCCCGAGGCCGTGGCGACGGTGGTCGAGGGCATGGAGATGGCCGTGCGCGCCGGCACCGGGCAGACGATGCAGGTCGAGGGCGTGCGCGTGGCCGGCAAGACGGGCACCGCCGAGTACATCGCCCGCGGCGCGCGCCGCAAGCACGTCTGGTCCGTCGCCTTCGCGCCCGTGGAGGCGCCCACCATCGTCGTCTGCGCGATGCTCGACGACGGCGTGGGCGGCGGGCGCGACGCGGGGCCCGTCGTCCAGCGCGTCCTGGCCAAGCACCTGCGCGCGCGGCCCAGCCTGGTGAACCCCGACGCCGAGAGCCTTCAGGATTGACCATGCCAGAGCCCGCCATCCTTTCCGTCAGCGGCGCCACCGCCATCATCAAAGACAGGCTCGACGACCTGCCGCGCATGACCGTCGAGGGCGAGGTCTCCAATCTCCGCCCGCCCAACGCCTCGGGGCACCTCTACTTCACGCTCGGCGACGCCGCCGCCCGCCTGAACGTCACCTTCTTCGCCTTCCGCCAGAAGGCCCAGGGCGCCGTCCCGCCCTTCGCCAACGGCGGCAAGGTGCGCGTCACCGGCAAGATCTCGCTCTACGCCCCCCACGGCTCCTACCAGCTCAACGCCGAGCGCCTCGAGCTCGCCGAGGGCCCGGGCGACCTGCTCCAACGCTTCGAGGCACTCAAGCGCAAGCTTTTCGCCGAGGGCCTCTGCGACCCGGCCCGCAAGCGCCCCCTCCCGCGCCTCCCGCGCCGCGTCGGCATCGTCACCGCCCCCACCGGCGCGGCCATCCGCGACATCCTCAACATCCTCGGCCGCCGCTACCCCAACCTCCACATCCTCATCGCCCCCTGCCGCGTCCAAGGCCCCGAGGCCGCCGCCGAGATCGCCGCCGCCGTCGCGCTCCTCAACCGCGCCTTCGGCCCCGGCTCGCCCGAGCCGCTCGACGCCCTGATCGTCGGCCGCGGCGGGGGCTCCCTCGAAGACCTCTGGCCCTTCAACGAGGAGGTCGTCGCCCGCGCCGTCGCCGCCTCCAAAATCCCCGTCATCTCCGCCGTCGGCCACGAGCCAGACGTGGCCATCACCGACTTCGTGGCCGACCTGCGCGCCCCCACGCCCTCGGCCGCCGCCGAGCTCCTCTGCGGGCGCAAGGAGGATTTCGAGCGCGCCCTCGCCGACGCCAAGGGGCGCCTCCTCAAGGCCCTGCGCGTGGCCTGGGCCGCAGCCCGCGCCGAGCTCCGCCGCCACGAGGCCTCCGCCCTCTTCCGCGACCCCCTCCATTACCTGGAGAACCGCGCCCAGCGCCTCGACGCGCAGGAGGCGCGCCTCTCCCGCGCCCTGGAGGGCGCCCTCGCCGCCGCCCAGCGCCGCGCCGCCGCCGGCGAGCTGGCCCTCGAGCGCGCCGGGGCCGGGGCCCTCCCCCGCGCCCAGCGCCGCCTGGCCGACCGCGCCCAGCGCCTGGCCTTCGCCCTCGCGCAGGGCCTCGACCGCCGCGGCGCCGCGCTGGCCGAGCGCGCGGCCAAGCTCGAGGCGCTCAACCCCTTCGCCGTCCTCCGCCGCGGCTACGCCCTGGCCACCGGCGCCGACGGGCACCTGCTCACCGACCCCGCGCAGACGCGCCCCGGCGACCCGCTCACCCTCACCCTCGCCAAGGGCGCCCTCCGCGCCACCGTCGACGGGCCGTGACGTGTGCTATAATGGGGGCCTATGGAGCCGACGAGCGATTTCCAGCGTGAGATTTCGGTGATCCGGGCGATCAGCTCGGCGATCGTGCATGAGCGCGACCCGCACCGGCTGTTGGCGGAGGCGCTGGGGGTGCTGAACCGTCAGATGGGGATGTTGCGCGGCACCATCGCGCTGTTGCACGACGGGACGCTGACCATCGAGGCCTCGCAGGGGCTGGGCGAGCAGGCGCGGCGCCTGGGGCGTTACCGCCTGGGCGAGGGCATCACGGGGCGCGTGGCCGAGACGGGGCGGCCCGAGATCGTGGCGGACGTGAGCGCCGACCCGCGCTTCCTGAACCGCACGGGGGCGCGCACGGCCGGCGAGCGCGTGGCCTTCATCTGCGTGCCGGTGACGTTGCGCGACGAGGTGATCGGCACGCTGAGCATCGACCGCCGGGTGGAGCCGGGCGTGGACCTGCGGCGCGACGCGGCGCTCCTGGAAATCGTCGGGAACCTGACGGCCGCCGCGGCGGGCGCGCTCCTGCAGGGCCAGGAGGAGCGCCGGGCGCTGGAAGACGAGAACCGCCGCCTGCGCGGCCTCTCGGAGAACCCCGGCGAGCTGGTGGGGAACTGCTCGGCCATGCGGCGGGTCTACGCGCAGATCCACCAGGTGGCGGCCTCCGACGCGACGGTGCTCATCCGCGGGGCGACGGGGACGGGCAAGGAGCTGGTGGCGCGCGCCATCGTGCGCCTCTCGGGGCGCGCGGGGCGGCCCTTCGTGGCGCTGAACTGCGCGGCCCTGCCCGAGGCGTTGGTGGAGAGCGAGCTCTTCGGGCACGAGCGCGGGGCCTTCACGGGGGCCACGGGGCGGCGCATCGGGCGCGCGGAGGAGGCGGACGGCGGGACGCTCTTCCTGGACGAGGTGGGCGACCTCTCGCCGCAGACGCAGGTGAAGCTGCTGCGCTTCCTGCAGGAGCGCACCTTCAGCCGGGTGGGGAGCAACAAGGTGCTGCGCGCGGACGTGCGCTTCATCGCCGCGACGAGCCGCGACCTGGAGGCGCTGATCCGCGAGGGCCGCTTCCGCGAAGACCTCTATTACCGCCTGAACGTCTTCCCCATCGCGATGCCGGGCCTTGCCGCGCGGCGCAGCGACATCGTGTTGCTGGCCGAGCACTTCATGGCGAAGGCCGCCGTGAAATACCGCAAGCGCATGACGCGCCTCTCCACCACGGCCATCAACATGCTCATGGCCTACCACTGGCCCGGCAACGTGCGCGAGCTGGAAAACTGCATCGAGCGCGCCGTCCTCACCTCGACCGACGGCGCCATCCACGGCTACAACCTGCCCGCCTCGCTCCAGACCGGCGAAAGCACCGGCAACGCCCTCCTCCCCGAAGGCCCCGCCCCGCTCCACGTCATGGTCGCCAGCTACGCCCGCGAGCTCATCGTCGACGCCCTCAAACGCAGCCACGGCAACCTCTCCGCCGCCGGCCGCGCACTCGGCGTCTCCCCCCGCATGATGAACTACAACGTCAAACGCTACGGCATCACGCCGGAGTGGTACCGCCAAAACACGGATTAACGGGCAATAGTGTCCGGAGAAATCGACAAACA
>CALXMW010000001.1 GCA_944389585.1 uncultured Kiritimatiellota bacterium | reverse complement strand
GAAGTGAAGGGCCTCATCGGCGAGGGTACTGCGGGGTTCGCCCGTGGGAGAGTAGCACGCCGCCGGGACTTTTCCCCCAAGGGGGCCGAGCAACCGCTCGGCCCCCTTCTTTTTTTGCCTTGTCGCGCCATGGCGAAAAGCGGGGCTCAGGCGGCCATCGAAGCGGGGTGCAGTGGGAAAAGTGAGGCGGGTGCGCTCACCAAGTGCCGAAATGGAGGTGCGCGTTGAGGTCGATGGGGTGTTGCCGGGGGAGGTAGGCGTTGGGCGCGGGGTGGCCGATTGCGAGGAAACAGGCCAGCTCGTAGTCTTCGGGGGCGCAGACCTGCCGCTTGACGCGGGCGGCTTCGTCTCCGATAGGGATGCGGAAGGCGCAGGCGAGCCCTTCATTGGTCGCGGCCAGAAAGATGTTTTCGAGGGCGCACCAGGCCGACGCGAAATAGTTGAGCCCGGATTGTTTCTTCGGTTGGCAGAGCGGGCAGCCGAGTTGCCGGAAGAAGGGAAGGACAAGGCAACCGCTTTGGGCGAGCATCCGCTGTTGTTTCGGGAGTGCGTCGATGAACATGGCGTGCTCGTCGCGATCCATCGTGGGGGCGGCGGCCTTCAGAAAGGTCTCCTAGATGGCCGTCGTGTTGTGCGCGACGGTCGCGGTGAGGTCGAGGATGGCCGATGGGTCGCGCACGACGACGAACTCGAATTGTCGGAGGTGGTCGTTGGTCGGTGCGTGAAAAGCGGCGGCGAGGATTTTGCGGAGCGTCCCATCCGAGATGGGCGTGGGGGCGAGGTCGCGAATGGTTCGGCGGGCCGCAAGAACGGTGTCAAACTCCATGAGGACCTCCTTCTTTTGTATGCGATGAGCGCTGGCCTTTGCCGCCAGTATAGCAAAACAGCGGTTTCGGGGGCGCGGCGCTGAGGGGCCTGTCACCCGTGCGATTTGCTATAATGCAACCGTTCGGCGAGGGGGCGCCTCCCGGCAGACGAACGGAGGATGTGATGGACGACACGCGCGAGGCTCGGTGGTTGGCGTGGGCCAAGGAGCTGCAGTTCTTGGCCCAGGCGGGGCTGACTTACACCAAAGATCCCTTCGATGCCGAACGCTTCCAACGCATCCGCGACATCGCCGCCGAGATGGTGTCCGCGGGGAGCGCGCTCCCCTTGGAGACGGTGAAGGGGCTTTTCTGCAACGAGGAGGGCTTTCAGACCCCGAAGATCGACACCCGCGCGGCCCTCTTCGATGAGGCCGGACGCATCCTCCTTGTCCATGAGAACGACGGCCGCTGGTCGCTCCCAGGCGGTTGGTGCGACGTGCTGCAAAAGCGTCGCGCGGAACGCGGTCAAGGAAGTCCGCGAGGAGGCGGGGCTGGACTGCGAGGTGGAGCGACTGGTGGCGCTCCACGATTGGAACCGCCGTAACGCCCGCGCCTCCGCCTGGAACGTCCTCAAGGTCATCCTTCTCTGCCGCCCGCTCGGCGGGGCCTTCCACGCGAACATCGAGACCACCGGGAGCGGCTGGTTCACGGCGGACGCACTCCCGCCCCTGGCCGTCGAAAAGAACACGCCCGAACAGATTGCGCTGTGCTTTGCGGCGCACGCCGACCCGAACTGGCGCCCGCCCATCGATTGACTTCCGCCTATGCCCGAGCGCGATGACCTAATCGTCCGCGCCGAGTGCGCCGCCGAGGCCGCGCACGCCCTCCTCCGCGCCACGCGCCTACGCGAACGCTGGGAGGCCCGAGGCGCCGAAGTCCATCTCGTCGGTTCCCTCGCCACAGGCCTTCTTCTGCGCCACCTCGACATCGACCTCCACGTTTACACCCCCACGCTCGCCCCCGCCGACGGCTTCGCCATCGCCGCCGCCCTCGCTCCGCGCCGCCTGGAGTTCCGCGACCTCTCCGGCACGCCCGAGCGTTGCCTGGAGTGGCATCTCTGGCTTCGCGACGCCGCTGCCCGCGACTGGCAGGTCGACGTCATCCAAATGCCCCCCGACTCCCCCTACAAAGGCTACTTCGAGCACCGTGCCGAGCGCATCCGCGCCGTTCTCACGCCCGAGACGCGCCGCGCCATCCTTGCCCTCAAAGACGCCCTCCCGCCGGAAGCGCACGTTCCCGGCATCCTTATCTATATGGCCGTCCTCCGCGACGGCATTCGCGACCTGCCCGCCTTCCGCGCGTGGCTCCGCGACCATCCCCTCGACGGCATCCTCGAGTGGTGCCCGTGACTTTCTGAAATCGCAAAAAGCGGCTTGACCTGGAGTCTGGTCGAGGGCGTATAGTGGGGGCGTTTTTGTTGAAAGGAGTCTCTTATGCTGTCAATGACCGAGAAGTGGGACAAGACCTTCCCCAAGAGCGACAAGGCGGAGCACCGCAAGGTGTCGTTCCTCAACCGCTTCGGGATTGAGCTGGCCGCGGATCTCTACACGCCCATGGGCGCGACGGGCCCCCTGCCCGCGGTGGCGGTGTGCGGGCCCTTTGGGGCGGTGAAGGAGCAGGCCTCCGGACTTTATGCGCAGACTTTGGCCGAGCGCGGCTTCCTGGCGCTGGCCTTCGACCCCTCCTTCACCGGCGAGAGCGGCGGCCCGGCGCGCAACGTCGCCTCACCCGACGTGAACACCGAGGACTTCCTGGCCGCGGTGGACTTTTTCGCGGCCAATCCCAGCCCCATCGTCGACCCCGAGCGCATCGCCATCCTGGGCATTTGCGGATGGGGCGGGCTGGCCCTGAACGCGGCCGCGCTGGACACCCGCGTCAAGGCCACCGTCGCCTGCACGATGTACGACATGAGCCGCGTCACCGCCAAGGGTTACTTCGACCAGGCCGACAGCGCGGACGCCCGCCACGCCCTGCGCCAAACCCTCTGCGCCCAACGCACCAAGGACTTCGCCAACGGCGTCTGCGCCCGCGCCGGCGGCGTCGCCGACCCGCTCCCCGCGGACGCGCCGTGGTTCGTGAAGGATTACCACGCCTATTACAAGACCCCGCGCGGCTACCACCCCCGCTCGCTCAACTCCAACGAAGGCTGGAACGTCACCTCCACGCTCTCCGTCCTCAACCAGCCCATCCTTGCCTTCGCCGAGGAAATCCGCAGCGCCGTCCTCATCGTCCACGGCGACAAGGCGCACTCCTGCTACTTCGGCAAGGACACCTTCAGGCGCCTCAAGGGCGACAACAAAGAACTCCTCCTCGTCCCCGGCGCCGTCCACACAGACCTCTACGACAACCTCGCCCTCATCCCCTTCGACGCCATCGAGGCCTTCCTCCGCAAGCACCTCGCCTGCCCCCGCGCGTGAGGCTTGCGCTCTCGGGCGCGGGTGCAAGTCTTTTTTGGGGTCGCCTGCCCCCGCGCGTGAGGCTTGCGCTCGCACCTTCTGCCGACGCAAAAGGCCCCGCCGCACGGCGGGGCTTTTTTTGTGCCGTGGGGAGGAGAATGACGGAAGCGGGCTTCCTTAAATGAGATAGGGGAGGGTGATATAATGCACGCCACAAAAGGATACCTATGGATATAGATCCCGTCGCTAAGCCATCGCCCATGCCAACCGCCCCGAACCCTTCCTCCGGCAATGCGGCGCTCACGTTTCTTGTCCTGCTGTTGGTGGCCTTGACCGTTGGTGCCTTCGTCCATTGCATCCGCGCCCTCCGGCGGGGCATGGATTATGAGCGCGACCTGATGGCCAATTCGCGCCTGATGGCGGAGCAGAGGAGCCAGCTGGAACGGCAGGCAGAGGCGTTGGGCCTCTTCCGGCAGCAGGTCGCCGCGCACACCAACAACTTCCAGGTCCTCCAAGATACCTTGGGGAGGCAACGCGAAGCGCTCACAAAGGAGATCGCCGGCCAGACCGGGGAGCGGGACGGTCTTGAGGCGAGCCTGAGACCGTTGCGCGAGGAATACGCCCAATTGACGGCCGATATCGACAACCTGAGGGCTGAATGGCTGTCCGCGAAGCAGAGCGTGGCGAGTGTGTTGGGCGAGTATGTTTCCATGACCAACACGCTGGCGCGCCTCCGCCAAGAGCGGGCGGAGCTGGGGCTCGTTTCCAACGACCTCGTCGCGCGCACGGCGGAACGCGACGCCCTGAAGGCGGAATGCGATCAGAAGCGGCAAGAGTTGGGCGGCGTGCTGGCCGACCTCGCACAGGCACAGGGTATGCGTGATCTGGCATGGAGGGAGAAGGAACGCGCGGAGGAGACACCGCGCAGGCCACCCTGAAGCAGCTCAATGCCGACCTTTCGCAAGCCAACGCCGCGCACACGACGATGACGGCCGCGCTCCGAAAGGCGGAGGATGACTTGGCAAAGACGCGGGAAGACCTGGCGAAGGCGCAGGGGGACAGGCAGTCCGCCGAGAACGCGAAGCGCGCCTTGGAGGCAGAGAGGCAGGACTTGGAGGCGAGACGGCAGACCTTGAGAAATGAGGTTGCCCAGCTGGAGGCACAGAAGCAGACGCTGAGCGGCGATGTCTCCACCTTTGACGCGAAGGTGAAGGCCCTCGCGGATGCGGAGAAGGCGTTGGCGGCCAAGCACCAAGAGGTGGAGGCCGAGGAAGGGAAGGCGCAGAAATTGCGGTTGGCCGTGGCGGGGTTGCAAAAGCAACAGGAGCTGGAGCAAAAAGCATTGGCGCGAGTGAAGGGGGTGCGTGAGCAGGCCGAACAAGACGAACAGGCGCGTCAGGACTCCGTGGACGCTCGTCTGAAGGCCGCCGAGGCACGCACCAAACTGGCGGAAGAGCACGCGCAGAAGGCGGAAGCCGATGCCCAAAGGGCACAGGAACGGTTGGATAACCTGCGAAAGCAGATTGCGGACGCGGAGAGACAGTTGCGGGACGCACAGGCGAAGCAGACGAAGGAGGACTAAGCGATGGGCGGCGAGTCGTTGATTGAAGGAGTGTTGGTGTGGGGCTTCCTGCTGGTGTCACTGTTGGCGATCGCCTTGGTGACCTTCGCGCGGGGGCGGAGCCTGATCCGCAAAGCGCAGGCATTGGCGCCATTGTGGCACACGGTGGAGGAGCTGAAGGCGCAGATCGAGGCGAAGGCGAAGGAGTTGGAGGCCATGCTCGGGGAGTGGGCGAAGGCCAAGCAGGACATCGCGCTCGCGGACAAGGCGCGCAAGTTCCTGCAAGAGTACGCCGGCGAGATCGCGCAGAAGGAGGCGCAACTCGCCACCCTGAAGGAGCGCATCGAGGAGTCGCGCCGCCGCTTCGATGAGGAGACGGAGAAGTTGCAGAAAACGCAGGACGACCTCAACGCCCGCGCCGAGGAGTTGAACAAGGTCAAGGCGGCCCTCTCCGCCGCCCAAAACAGCCACGCCATTTTGCAACAGCAGACGGCGGAGCTGGAGGGCCGGCGCAAATCCCTCCTCGCCGCGGTCGCGGACTTGGAGGCCAAGCAGGCGCAGTTGGCGGAGAAGGTGGCCAAGCATGAGGCCCTCGCGAAGGAAGTGGAACGTCTGGAGCACGAACGCATCCGATTGGAGGAGGCTTGCACGCAGGGTAACGCTTTGCTAAGCAAACTGAAGGCCGAAGCACAGAGTGAACAAAATCGCCTCGATTACCTCACCAAAGAGTGCACTCGTTTGGAGGAAAAACGGGAAGAGCTGAGCGATACCGTTCGGGAACTGGAAGAGCTTCGCGAGCAACTACGCAAGGATGTCGCCGTCTTGGACTCCTTGAAGCATGAGATTGAGGTGCTACGAAGCGAGAAGACCACGCTTGAAACCGAACGGGACAAGTTGAAGGCGGAGATTAAAGAACTAGAAAAGTACCTCGCAGACCTGAAACGACAGATTGCAGAAGCGGAGGCTCGGCTTGTTGTCATCATCGGAAGGACACCGCCGACGCCGAAACCCGAGGATGTCTGGAAAGACCTCTGGAGCCCGGTGAGAACGGAAACACGCCTTGACAAGCCAGAGACGTGCACCGAAGAGGTGTGGCTGAAGGACTTCGAGAAGTTGCTGGGCAACCACGGCTTCAAGTTCCCGGAGCGGACGTTGCGGGCCTTCCACACTGGGCTGAAGTGCGGGGACGCGACGCCGCTGGTGGTGTTGGCGGGCATCTCGGGGACGGGCAAGAGCCTGTTGCCGGAGCTTTACGCGGCGGCGGCGGGGATGAACTTCCTGTCGGTGCCGGTGCAGCCGCGTTGGGATGGGCCGCAGGATCTGTTGGGCTTCTATAATTATATGGAGGGACGCTACAAGGCGACGGAGCTGGCGCGTTTCCTCTGGCAGGCGGATTGGGCGCACAACAAGGACTCGGCGAACGCCTTCTCGAAGGAGTCGCTGAACATCGTCCTGCTGGACGAGATGAACCTGGCGCGCGTGGAGTATTACTTCGCGGACTTCCTGAGTCGTCTGGAGCAACGGCGCGGGCTGGACTTGGGGAAGGAAGCGAATTGGGACAAGGCGTCGCTCGAGTTGGAGTGCGGCGCGGGACTGGACAACCAAGCGTTGCTTTTGGACCGCAACACCTTCCTGATCGGCACGATGAACGAGGACGAGACGACGCAGATGCTCTCGGACAAGGTCATCGACCGCAGCAACGTCTTGCGCTTCGGGCGGCCGGCCAACCTGACAGCCAAGCCAAAGAAGGACGACTTCCTTGCCGCATGCGAGGGGCGTAGGCGCGTCACGCGGTCGCTCTGGGAGGCGTGGCGGGAACCGCAAGCGGGGGATACGCGCTATCAGGAGACGATGCGGGAGTTGAACGAGGCTTTGGAGCAGGTGGGGCGGCCCTTCGCCTATCGCGTGCAACAGGCAGTGGATGCCTACATGGCCTTCTATCCCGTGCAGACGGTGGAGGGGCGCAGGCAGGCCTTCGCGGACCAGATCGAGATGAAGGTGCTGCCGAAGCTGAATGGGCTGGAGCTGGCGATGCCGCAGTTCGCGACGACGAAGACGACCATCAGCGAAATCATCAAGGCGTACGGGGACGATGAGCTGGACGAAGCCTTCGCGAGGGCGTGCGATCCCGACAACACCTTCTTCAAGTGGCGCGGCGTGATGCGCACGAAATGAGCGTGCCCACCACCAGCAAAGACGCCGTGGCGGCGGGCAACGCCGCGCCGGCCGCCCAAACGGCGCCGACGCAGACGGATTTGCGTTACTACCTGCTGTTGCCCGAGGCGCGACGGAAGGGGGACAAACATCGGGCGGCTTTCGAGCCCTTCCTGCGGGAGGCGGAGTTCCTCTTCGCCCTGCGCGAGGCGGCAATCGTGCGCTTCAGGAAGAACCGTTGGCTGGCGCGGCGCGAGAATGCCGCGTTACCGCTGACGTGGGAGGCGGTGGGAACGGTGCTGTCGCCGGAGCGGAAGGAGCCGCGGGCGGGATTGGAGACGACGTTGGCGTGGACGTTGCCGCCGGTGCTTCAGGCGGTCTTCGAGCGTCTGCGCAAGGTGTTGCGGCGCGAGCGGGAGTTGCAGGGGTTGGGACGTGTGGAGCAGATCGACCCGACGTGCCTGCGGTGGCTGACGCGTCAGCCGGGTTACACGGTGGCGCAGAAGGCGGGGGCGCGTCAGCGGGTGCTGGCGGTGGTGCGGCGGGAGCACTACGATTTGTTGGAGAACCGCGTGCTGCGCGACCTGCTTCTGCGCACGGAGCGTCTGGCGGAGCGGTGGTTGGAGACGGAGGAAAAGGCGTTCCACGACCATGAATCCGTGAAGGGTGTGAAGCGGTTGCTGGCGTTGTGCCGGGGTGGGCTGGCCTTGGAGCCGTTGCAGGGGGTGTCGCCGCTTCATGAAGTGCCCTCGCCCAACTATGTGCTGGCGCAGGACGCACTCTACCGCCGCGTGTGGGATGCCTATCTGCTGGTGGTGCAGTATTACCGGCTGGTGGAGGATCTCTGGGAACGGCGCGGGGAACTGGCCGGGGCGCTGGCGCGATGGCGGGCGGATGCTGCGCGATATCGGGGGCGTTTCTACCGTTCGGAACTGTGGGTCTGCCCCATCAAGGAAGGGCAACCGTGGGAGGAGGATTATCCGCGCTTCGCCGATGAGACACCCGCGCGAGCGCCGTTGCTCACGCGGCGCACCGGCGACGTCGCCATCGACCTGCTTGGGATGCGCCTTTCGGACGTGCTCCTCGTCCCCGACGGCCGCCACCCCAACGCCAAACCGCGCCTCATCGACTTCGGCGCGCCCTACGTGGACTTCGACCCCGAGGCGGAGGAGGAGAATCGTCCGCGCGACCGCTATCTGGTGGACGTCCTGCGCGGGGCCGACAAGGACGCTCCCTCCGAAAAGGCGCGCCAGTATCTGTACGCCTATTTCGAGCAATTGCATGGCCTTCTCGGTGGGGAGCGATGGACGATCCTGGTGGCGGACAACTGGACGCCCGAGTGGCTGGAGGCCATCCGCCAAGCCGCCGTCCTCGCCTTCGGCGCCCAAGACCGCGTCTTCCTCCTCTGGCGCACCATCGCCTACGCCCTCGGCCTGGGCGAACCCCGCGCCCACGTGGAGGTCCCAAGGCTGAATGGCCCAATGGACACGGCGGATTTGGAATATGACCAAGCGGGGCGGCCGTGTCATCGGGCCTTCCTGTATCATCCCTTTACCCTGCCGAGTCTGCCCATCCGCCCTGCGAATCGTACGATGTTTGCGTGGCTTTGGGAACCAGGCAAGCGTGATGCGGCGTGTGCGGAGACGCTGGACAGAGGCGCCGCCCGCTTCTGGAAGTGTCGAGATGACAAAGTCGTCCCCTACTGGGATGAGCGGATGGGGCTCTATGTGGTGGTGCAGACGCTGGACGAACAGATCCTCTTCAAGACGTTGGTGGAGTATTCCGACCGCCATCCGGGCGGGGAGATCCATCGCGGTGAGCCGAACGACAACTTTAGCCTCAACGAGCAAAGCGGGCTGGAACTCTACCTTCTCGAAAGCGAAAGGGAAGACGAGACGGCGCAATTGAAGCGGTTCTACAGTGAACTCGCGGAGAAGGTGAGAAACGCCAAGGTGACCTTGCGGGCGGAAGGCTCCCCCGGCCAGGGGCTCTTCCGCCTTGAGGTGAGCTCGCCCGCGTTGCGCCAACCCGAGACACTCGTGCTCAGCAATCTTCGCCCCGCCACGCGAAAGGACGAGAAGACGAAGAGTCTCGTTCCTGAGACGAAGCAGACACTGGAATATAACCTCCCGCGCTCCTTCCCGCCCATCTCCCCGCGCGTCATGGCCAGCACGGAAACACCCGAACAATCCGTGCAATTGTCGACTTGGGAACAGGCGCACGTCGAGACCTTCTGCCGCACCGGACGATGGTTTGAAGCGTGGGGCTATGACCTCTTTGCTCGGGCTACTTACCGTTTCTCCCCCGCGAAACCGCTTCCGGAGGGCGTAAACCCACTGGAGCGACTCCGGCGCGTCAATGTCTTCGGTGCGGAAGAGGACGCGCGGCTCCCCGACTACGACTGGGACTTCAATACGCTCTTCGACCGTTTGGAGGCACAGGCCAGACGAGAGATGGCGCGAGGTAACATCAATGGTGCGCTCCGCTTGGTCGCGTGGACCTATCAATACGACAATCCCTGCTTCGATGAATTGCGCGAACGGTGTATCAGGCTTGTCGTGGATGAGGGAAACGCCGCCCAAGTCCTCATCTCATTCTGCTCGAATCTCTGTGCGAAACCGGAGGAACTCCGACGACTTTTCCTGATCTGTCGCTTGCCACCTGCCGATGGAACGAACGGTGCGGGACGACAACGCCTGCTCTACAACCTCTTGATGTTCCACGATGACTTCGTGGTGACGGTGGGCTTGGTTGAGCCTTGCCCTGGCAATCCCAACCGCAAACAGGCCTCAATCTTCGCTTACAAGTTGATACAGCAACTGTGCGACACCGTAAGAGACCCCGAAACCAGTGTTGTTTGCCGCAATGCCTGCCTACGAAGCCTCATCTATCTGCTCCGCATTCGTCGTTACGACGGTAAGCGCTTCGCGATGAAGGAGCATGACGAAGAGACGTATTCCCTCCTGATGAACACCTGCAGAGCGGTGCTGGCTTTGCTGGTACACTCCGCAAACGCCCCTATGACATGGGGGTTGGCGAAGGTCCTGCACCGTTATGCAAAGGGCAAGGGGCGCTTGGACGACTTGTTATTCTGAGGACTGAAGTGGTTCGCAACGGCAATGCTATCTCCCCGTGGGCGGATTTTCGGGCGTTGTGCCGGTATTACGCGGCGTGCGTGACGGCGGCGGAGCATCCCACGGAGTATCTGCCGCTGAAGGAGGAACGCGACCGGTTCGTCGTGTTGCACCCGCCGGTGGGATGGCTGGAGGACAAGTCCTTCCGCGTCACCTTGGACAAGCGGCGAGACTTGCTCTTCCTTTCGCGCATGGCCTCGCGCGCACAGTTCGATGAGACGCTCTACGTGGCTATCCGTGCGAGGTCATCCAGGGCAAAAGCACGGGGGAGCCGCTCGCGGTACCCCTCTTCACCATCCCCGTGGAGGCGCGGAAAACGGACGGCAGCTGGGCCATCGAGCCGGACTACGAGGCGGCGCAGATCAACCAGCAGTGGCTGAAGTACCACGTCCCCAAGGAGGAACACAAGCGTATCCTCACGCTCTTTCACAAGGCCGACGGCACGCCGGACTTCGCCATCGCCTGCGCCTATCTGGAGAAACGGACGGGGCGGCCGTTCGACCCGGCGGCCTTGCCGGAGGCGGCGTTGCCGCGGACGGTCGGCATGGCCAACGCGGCGGTGCTGGCCGTCGGGATGCGGTTGAAGTACAGCAAGACCCTGCGACGGGAGCTCCTGCAGATCGCCGAGGCGGCGGACGAGGTGCTCGACCGCACGGCGCTGGCCTACGTCTTCCGCAATCCGCCCAGGCCCAACGAGCCAGCCACACCCGAGCGTCTCCCCTACCCCGCGGACTTCCTGCGCGCCAACACCGAACAGCGCCGCGCCCTCATCGAGGCGCTCGCCCATCCCTGCACGAAGATCCAAGGCCCCCCGGGCACCGGCAAATCGCAGGCCGCCGTCAACCTCCTGCTGAACCTGGCCTACCGCGGCCAATCCACCCCTCCTCCGCACCCGCGAAGGCTGGGGCTACCTCCGCGCCAAACACGGCCCCGCACTCGGCGTCTCCCCCAAGGCCAAATACCCCGCATTGCCCCACGTCCTCCTCCCCGGCGACCGCCTCCTCCTTTACACCGACGGCGTCACCGAGGCCCAAAATCCCGCCTGCACCCTCTTCGGCGAACGACGCCTTCTCGACGCGATCCAATCCGCCCCCGACACCCCGCAGGCCACCCTCGACGCCCTCCTCGCCGCCATTGGCGCCGTTGCCTCCACCGCGCCCCAGGCCGACGACATCACCCTCCTCACCGTCACCTATGATGGGTAGCGGCGTGGTCGGCGTGTCTCCCCCTCTCTTCCTCGCGTTCCAGCCCTTTCCCGGAAGGTCGGCCTCCTAGCCCTCTAGGTTTCCCGAACGTCCCCCTCCTTCCAGCAGGGGCGAACCCGGCGACCATGCACGGCTGACACAAAAGCCCCGCCTTCCGGCGGGGCTTTTTTTGTATCGGCCGCCAATCCACTTCGGCTCAGCGGCCGATCCTCCTCGACTCGGCCGCCAATCCATTTCGGTTCGGCCGCTAATCGGGGTCGGGTGGGGGCGAGCCGTTTTGGGGCGGGGCAGTAGTGCCTGGGGATGTTTTGGGGCAGCGGCGGCGGGCGGAGGCTGCGTGACGTGGTGGGGTGGCTTGTGGTATCATAGGTGGCACGCGGAGGGGAGAGCCTTCGCACATTTGCGCTTTGCGCAGATACAGTTGCTTCTGTCGAAACCTGAGAGCTTTCTACTATCGAGCAACGTGTCGGCAAGGTGCGCCATTTTGGCGCGCTTTCTTTGCACGTATTCGATAGGGGCTTTCTCAGGGCCTGACAGAAGTGCGTGAAAGGAAGCGTGCTTTTTATGGCCGAGGGAACGATAACATTGTCTCTGGTGGTGCCCTGTTTCAACGAGGCTCCCTGTGTTGAGGCCTTTGTCCGTGCGGTGGACGCGACGGCTGTGGGACGGGAGGCGCAGATAGAGTTCGTTTTCGTGGATGATGGCTCTACGGACGGCACCTTGGGCATCATTCGACGGGTGGCTGCGAACGACCCTCGCGTGCGCTATGTCTCCTTCTCTCGCAATTTCGGCAAGGAGGCGGCTTTGCTCGCAGGCTTGCGCAAGGCGACGGGCGATGTGGTCGCAACGATGGACGCCGATCTCTAAGACCCTCCAGCCTTTTTGCCAGAGATGCTCCGTGCCATCCGTGAGGATGATTACGACTGTGTGGCCACACGACGGACCTCGCGCATGGGCGAGCCCGTGGTGCGCTCCTGGTTTGCGCGGCGTTTCTATTGGCTCATGCGCCACTTCTCGGATGTGGCGTTGGTGGACGGTGCGCGGGATTACCGTATGATGACGCGGCAGGTGGTGGAGGCCATTCTCTCCCTGCCCGAGGCCAACCGTTTCACCAAAGGTATCTACCAATGGGTGGGTTTCCGAACCAAATGGCTTGCCTTCCCGAATGTCGCGCGTGTGGCGGGGGAGACGAAGTGGTCTTTCCACAAACTCTTCCTCTATAGTTTGGAGGGCATCATGGCGTTCTCCACCGCGCCGTTGCAGTTAGCCTCTTTGCTTGGGATTCTCTGTTGTGGGTTGTCGTTTGTCGCGTTGTTCTTTGTCTTCATGCGGGCGTTGCTCTTTGGCGACCCGGTGGGCGGGTGGCCATCGCTGGTGTGCGTTATTATCTTCTTTGGTGGGCTGCAACTTTTCTTCGTGGGCGTCTTGGGCGCGTATCTTGCGAAAACCTATATCGAGACTAAGCGCCGCCCGCTTTATCTCATCAAGGAGGAAAAGTGATGTTGCGTTCTCTGCACGTGAGTTGGGATCTCTTGAAACGGGAGCTCGCGGATTATCGCTGGTGGGAAATCGGTGGGATCGCGGCGCTCGTTTTCGCCTGTTATGGCTTGCTGGTCACGTTCCCAACGGCGCCTTATGACTTTGCCGCCGCGAAAGGCGATGGGTTCCAGGTCTTTCTGACCTACTTCTTCATGCGTCGATGGATGCAAGGGGCCATCGCGGCGCTCTTCCACGACTTTTCCCCGCTGTGGAATGCCTCCGTCGGCCTGATGGCGTTCCTGGTGGCGCTGTTGCTGTTGGGGGTACTTTGCAGACGCGCGGGGGTTGGGCGAGGTGGGAGGTTCTTCTTCCTGGCGCTCTGGGCTACGGCTCCGTTCTTCTACAATCGGTCCATCTACCAACACGCGCTACCGGGTGAATTCATCATGCTTGCGGCCGATGCGTTGGCGTTCTTGCTGTTTCAGCGGTTGCGCGAGGCGTGGTCTTGGGGAAAGGCCTTTGCCATCGTGGTCTTGTCCGCGTGCGCTATCGCGATGTACCAAGCCCATGCCTCGCTGTTGCTCACGGGGATGTTCGGGGTTTGCCTGCTTTCCCCCAAGGCGTCCTGGCGCGGATTCTTCCTTGATTTGGGCAAAATCGCCTTTGTGCTTGGCGTGGGTGTGATGCTTTGGGTGGCGTTGGCGTATGGGCCTATCGCCATCGCCGCGCTCGCTGGGGTGGGCATCCCGGCCTCCGGTGGCGCGCACGACGCGGTCTACTGGTTCACCGGCGAGCATGACTTCCTTGGCAATCTCTTTGGGTTTCTTGCCGGGCTGGCCATCAATTGGGGCTACAACGCCTTCTTCGTCGTCGGCCTCCGTTTTGTGCTTCTCGCGGCGCTCGGACTGTTCGTCGCGGCGATTGTGGCCGCCGTCCGTGGACGTTGGGTCCGTGCGGCGGTCATTCTCTGCTTCCTGCTCTCAATCCTTGCTTTCCCCGTTCTCCAATGTGCTTCCGCGAATCTGCGTGTGTATTATTGCCTGACGCCGTTCGTCGCTTTCGCAGGCGTGGCATTCTGGCAATGGACGTATGGGCGCGTCGTCGGGCGGGTGGCGGTGGCGGCGGTGTTGGCGTATGCCATCGTCGCATTGGGGCATGAGACGGCGACGCTCTACTATTTCCGTTGGAAGTCGCGTGAGTTGGATCGGGCGCATATGGCCGCCGTCTCGATGGATCTGTGGCGACACTATGGCACTGCCACCGAGCGCCCCGTCGCCATCCTTGGCGGCTTCGAGCATTACCCCACGCTCTGGCATGACTTCCGCCCATTCCGTTTCCTCCCGCTTCTCTCCATGCCCTTCTCGCTTTATTCCAACATGACGAGCCACAACGTCCCGCGCGAGTTCTACATGATTGCCCGGGAGCTTGACGGCGCGCTCTTTCGAATGCCGGACTGGGAGGCTTATCAAACCCTGCGAGACAATCAGGAGACGATCATCGCCAACCGCCCGGCCTATCCGCGCCCAGGGTACATCTTTGAGCAGGATGGCGTCATCATCGTCAATCTCGGCTCGCTTGGGACGCAATGGCGGGCCTTCCGTTTCGACGATTACCGCTCCCCCAACGAAATCCTGCTCTATCGAACGCTTCGCGTCGATGCGCTCGCCCATGCGCTCATCTCCGCGACCGCTCCGGTTCGTCGCTTGGCGGAACGATACCCGTGGGCATTGGAACGATGAGGCGAGTCCCCAAAGCGAACCTTGGCGGGCGCGTCGCGCGGGGGTGGGTGGCTTTGGGAGGGGCGGATTTGGTAGACTGGGGGCGTTACCGCACAGAAAGGGAGCGCCCATGCTCAGCCCCGAGGAAACGCAAAAAGTCAAGAACCGGCTGGATCTCAACGAACGCCTTGTCTGGGCCGGCAAGCCCAAGCCCCGCGCCTTCACCAAACACACCGTCGGCGCCATGCTCTTCGCCATTCCGTGGTCGGCCTTCGTGTGCCTCTTCATCTGCGTCATGCTCTTCGGGGACATGCAGGAGGCGGAGGACGCCCCCAGCATGACCTTTCAGGTGCTCTTCATGACCCCCTTCGTCTTGGTGGGGATCGGGATGCTCTTCGCGCCGCTCTGGAACCGTATCCGCATGGCTGGGCAGCTCTACGCGGTGACGGACAAGAGCGCGCTCGTCATCGGCCGCCTCTTCACCAAACGGTGGCGGGCCGGCGAGATGGAGCCCATCGATCGCCGTGACCGTCGCGACGGCCATTCGGACCTCATCTTCGCCTATGCCTCCGTTGCCATCAATGGCCACTATCCACCCGTTGGCTTCTTCAACATCCCGACCTCCGAGGCCTTCGCCGCGGAATCCTCCCTCCGCGCGCTGAAGGAGCGTGAGGGACAGCAAGCCCCCTGACGGCCTCACCATTCCGGCGCGGCCAAAACCCCGCTGCGCCAACCAATGCGTGGCGCAGCGCTGCCGTCGCCCGGGACGCGAGGTGCTCGCGCCTCATTGGGCGGGTTTTTGGTTGGGGTGGCGGAGGGTGGGGGAGATGCCGGAGGCGCGGGCGTGGGCCTCGTCGGCGAGCTCGGGGTCGCCGGAGAGGAGGGTGTCGGGGGTGGCGTCTTTGAGGGCGGCCTCCAGGTCGCTGACGCGGCCGTCGAACCAGTCGATTTTGAGGCGGAGGTATTCCAGGGCCCGTTGGCGTTCCTCCAAGTCTTTCCTGAGAAGTTCGTACTGCTGCACCAGGATGGCGCGGCGCTTGGCCTTGGAGTCGGGCGCGTTTTTGCGGTAGATGCGGATGTACGCGAGGATGGCGTCGACGGGGAGGGCGGCGCGGCGCATGCACTTGATGTAGCCGATCCAGCGCACCTCGCGCTCGGAGTAGTTCCGTCTGCCGCCCGTTTTGCGCACGGGGGCCAACAGGCCGATTTTCTCGTACCAACGGAGCGTGTCCGGGGTGAGCCCGGTGCGCTCGGCGACTTCCTTGATGGTCATGGCGCGGTTCCTTTCCGGTGGCCTATTATCCCATAAACCGCGGCCCCCGCGAAAAAGCGTCCGGGGGGCCGCGTCGGATCACACCTCGCGGTCGACGCGCGCGTCCTCCGAGGGCGGGTACCGGTCTCCCACGACGGGGTGGGCCACGGTGAGCGCGTCCAGGGCCGCCACCTCCTCCGCCGAGAGGGGGATGGAGGCCGCGCGGAGGTCTTCCTCCAGGTGCGCCAGGCGGCACGTCCCGGGGATGGGCACAATCCAGGGCGCCTTGGCCAGGCACCAGGCCAACGCCAGCTGCGGCACGGTGATGCCGCGCGCCTTGCCGAACTCCTCGAGCGCGGCCAGCAGGGGCAGGGCCTTGCGGATGTTCTCGGGCGTGTAGCGCGGGAAGTTCTTGCGGTTGTCCACGGGCGTGTCCACATAGAGGGTGCATTCGTTCACGAAGCCGCCCAGGAAGCCCTTCGCCACCGGCCCGAAGGGCACGAAGCCCACGTCCAGCGCCTCGCACGCCGCGAAGACGCCGTTGGTCTCGGGCTCGCGCCAGGTGAGGCTGTATTCGCTCTGCAGGGCCGTCACGGGGAAGACCGCGTGGGCGCGGCGGAGCGTGGCGCCGCTGACCTCGCTGAGGCCCCAGTGGCGCAGTTTGCCCTCGCGCTTGAAGCCGAGCATCGTCTCGGCCACCTCCTCGATGGGCCGGGAGAAGTCGCGCCGGTGGATGTAGACCAAATCCATGCAGTCGGTATGGAAACGCCGCAGGGCGTTCTCCAGCGCCGCGCGGAGCACCTGCGGGTCGCTGCTCTCGCCGGCGTACCGCCCGTCCTTGTAGACGAAGCCGATTTTCGTGGTGAGCGGGATCTCGCCGTGGAAGGGACGGAGCGCCTCGCCCACGATCTCCTCGTTCTCGAAGGGGCCGTAGGCCTCCGCCGTGTCGAAGAGCGTCACGCCCTGCTCCACCGCGTGGCGGATGAGCGCGACGCACGCCTCGCGCCCCGGGTGCGTGCCGCGCAGGAAACTCATCCCCATGCAGCCCAGACCGATGGCGGAGACCTCCATCGCCGCCTCCCCGCGCCCGATGACGCGCCGGTGCGGCATCAGCGCGCGCGACCCCGCCGGCGGCGCGCCCACCGGGCGCGCCCCTGCCACCGCGGGCGCCGCCGCGGGTTCCCCGAATGCCGCCGCGGCGCCGGAGCAGGCCGCCGCGGCCAAAAACGAACGTCGATTGAAGGTCATCGCAGACTCCTTTCCTTGTTTGAAAACGCCCCAACGATAAACCCTGGAGCGGACTCCACCGCAAGCCCTTTTCCGGGGAAGGCCCGGGCGCTCGGGAAAGGGCGGCGGCCGAGCGCGTCCGCCCCGTGCCCGTGGAGACGTTGGGCGAAGGCACCCGGCGCCGCGCCAAACGGCCCGGCGGCCGAAGCGGCAAGCCGCCAAAAAGGGCTTGACGGGCGGGGCGCGGGCGCGGTATACTGTGAGCAGTCAATCTGGTGAATGGGCTCCGGCCCAGCCTTGAAAGGAGTGCGCGATGAAGGCTTGGATGTTGGTGGCGTTGACGCTGGTGTGCGCGGGCGGAGCGTATGCGCAAGGGCGTTCGCGCGGCGGTTCGGCGCAGCCGAACCAGATGATCCGCATCAAGGAAATCTCGGGCGTCGGCGGCGACAGCGACTACACCACCGCCGCGCCGCAGGTGGACGCGAAGTGGAAGAAGAAAATCAACCACACCGACAATTACCAGAAGGACAACGCCAAAGGCTGGCACTACTTCGAGGTGGCCTATCAGGTGGCCAACATCGGCACCGACGCCTCGGGCGCGAAGAAACCCGTCCTCGCCATCCCCGAGGTGGAAATCACCTATGCGCTACTCTACGACATGAAGCAATCGAAAATCGCCGCCGGCGTGGCGCGCAACGCCCAAAAGGCCAACGGCGCCATCGGCTGGGACAACCCCAAGCAGCTCTACTCGCTGCTGACGACCACCGTCACCTACACCTCCATCACCCCCGGGCGCGAGCACTACGCGGCCGTCTGCGTGCCGCCGAGCGCGGTGGCGATCTACGGCGACCCCATGGTCTTCTCCGTGCAGATCAAGGTGGACGGCGTGCAGCAGGGCGAGATCGTCACCCAGGCGGCGGGCAACGCGGCCGTCGACGGGAAGAAGCTCGATTCCATCCTCGAGGAGCGCGGCCCCGACGGTAAGCCGACGGCCGCCGCGTGGTGGGAGCGCATCGAGAACCTCTCCGAGAGCGTCGTGCGGCGCGAGGGCATCCTGCGCGACCGCTCGATGACCCCCTTCGTGATGGCCGGCGACCAGTATTACGACCAGGTGAAGGCTGAGTGACGCGCCGCCCCAGAGACGCGGGAGAAGAGAGCTTATGGAACGGATCCTGACACTCAACATCGGCGCCACGCGCCTGGCCCTGGCCGAGTTCGAGGTGCGCCCGGGCCGCGGCCCGGCCCTGTTGCGCTACACCTTCGGCGAGCTGCCCGAAGGCGCGGCGGAGAGCCCGGACACTTTCGGCGTGGAGCTGGAGCAGGCGCTGCGCGGCATGATGGCCGCCGCCGGCATCCGCCCCGGCCGAATCCTGGTGGCGCTCTCGGGGCAGATGGCCTTCCCGCGCTTCGTCAAGGTCCTCGCCGAAGACGGCGAGAAAATGCGCGAGCAGATCCGCTTCGAGGTCGAGCAGAACGTCCCCTTCCCCCTCTCCGAGGCCATCTGGGACGACGCGCTTGTGGGCCAGCCCGACGCCGGCGAGCAACACGTCATGATCGTCGCCGCGCGCGCCGAGCTCGTCCAAGCCGTCGCCAAAGGCTTGCTCAACGCCGGGTGCGAGCCGGAGCTGGTGGACGTCGCGCCCGTGGCGCTCTACAACGCCGTCCGCTTCAACTACCCCGAGGCCGAGGGCTGCACGCTGATCGTCGACATCGGCGCGCGCTGCACCAACCTCGTCTTCGTCGAGCAAGAACGCATCTTCTACCGCACCATCCCCGTCGCCGGCCACACCATCACCGCCGAGATCGCCAAACAGTTCGGCCTCTCGCTGGAAGAGGCCGAGCACCTCAAATGCACGCAGGGCATCGTGGCCCAAGGCGGCGCCTTCGCCGTCGACGACCCGGACGTCGACCGCCTCTCCAAGGTCATCCGCACGGTGATGACGCGCCTCAACGCCGAGGTCACCCGCTCCATCGCCTTCTACCGCAGCCAGCAGGAAGGCTCCGCCCCCGCGCGCGTCCTCCTCTCCGGCGCCTCCGCGCAGTTGCCCTACATGCAGAACTTCTTCGAGGAAAAACTGCAGGTGGAGGCCGACTTCCTCAACCCCTTCCAGGCCGTGGACTACCCCCGCGACGTGGACGCCGACCAGTTCGGGCGCGACGCCTTCTCGCTGCCGGTGCTCGTGGGCCTGGCCCTCCGCCGCGGCCTCACCTGCCCCATCGAGATCAGCCTCGTCTCGCAGGAAATCGTCGCGCGCAAAGCCTTCCGCAAACGCATCCCCTTCTTCGCCATCGCCGCGGCCGGCCTCATCGCCATCGTCGGCATCTGGCTGGCCTACGTCGGCGCCATCTCCGCGCGCCTCGACGAAAAGGTCGCCCTCGCCGAGGAACAGGTCAGCGCCTTCGGCAACCTCCAACGCCGCTACGCCGACGCCGACAAAAAGGCCAAGGCCGCCGAGGCCCGCGTCGAGGCCTACGCCGCGCTCCTCAAGACCCGCACCGAATGGCTGGCCCTCCTGCGCGCCGTCGACGAAGCCATTCCCAACGGCCCCTGGGTCAACAGCCTCTCGGCCAAGCGCGACGGCGAGACGCTCCAAGGCCTCAACCTCTCCGTCTGCGTCTGGAAAGACATCGAGCCGCGCCTCTCCGCCCCCGGCAAGACCATCGACGAGACCGTGGTGGCGAACCTCGCCAAACAGGAAGTCTTCGCCCAAGACGCCAAGAACATCCCCATCAGCAAAAAGACGCAGACGCCGTGGATGACCTCCTTCGACATCACGGCCACCCTGCGCGCCGCCGAGGCACAGGCCCAGCCCAAAGCCGCCGGCCGCTCCGGTCGCCGCGCCAGGAGGTAACCCCATGGACCAGAAACAAAAAATCCTCCTCATCGCCGCGGGCGCCCTCTGCGGGCTCATCGTCCTCTTCCTCGCCTTCCGTCTCGTCGTCGCCATCGGCGCGGCCAACGAGTCGAGCGCCGAGCTGAAACGCGCCGAGCGCACCATCGCCGCAAACGGCGCCGAGCGCCCCTATCCCTCAAAGGAAAACCGCGACACCCGCGAGCAGGACGCCAAGGCCGCCGCCGCCGTCGCCGACCAGGCGCGCGCCCTCCTCACCCACGGCCTGCCCATCCCCCAAGGCGAGACCGTCTCGCAATTCGCCGACCGCCTGGTCAAAGGCGTCCACGCCCTCAACGAACGCCAGCAGACGCCCGCCGCCCAGCTCCTCGCCGCCGCCCAGCAGCAACAGCAGGCACAGAGCTACTCCTTCGAAAGCTACGTGGCCCAAGGCAACCTCCCCAAAGACAAAGACCTCCCGCGCCTGGCCCGCCAGTTCGCCGTCATCGAGCACGCCTGCAACCTGCTCCTTGACAACGGCGCCGTCTCCATCGTCGAGGTCACGCGCGACCGCTTCGACGGCGCCGCCGTCCAAGAGGAAGAGCCGCGCTCCACCCGCCGCTCCCGCCGCTCCCGCCGCGACGACGAGGAACAACAGCCCGCCGCCCCCGTCGGCGCCCCCGTCGACCCCATCCTCGCGAAAGACGGCGTCACCCGCGAAAGCTACGCCATCCGCTTCAACGCCCCCTACGACACCGTCGTCAAAACCCTCAACACCCTGGCCACCGAGCCCCTCTTCGTCGTCGTCACCGACCTCTCCGTCACCCGCAAGACCCCCGTCTCCGCCCGCGTCGACGAGCTGGTGACCAAGCGCCAGGCCGCCCGCCAGGCCGCCGCCCGCCGCGCCGCCAGCTCGCGCGACCCAGACGCCCAGCAACGCGCCGCCGAAATCGCCGCCAAGCCCCTCTTCGAAGGCGCCAGCCCCGCCGAGCGCGTCGTCACCGACCCCGAGCACGCCATCCCCCTCGACGTCCTCCTGCGCTTCGACGTCTACTCCGCCGCACCCGCCGAGGCCCCCGCCGCCCCCGCGCCCGAAAAGGAAGGGAACTGACCCATGGCGAAAGAACTCCCCCCCATCCTGCGCCAGTACGACCGGCTCATCGCCGTCGCCGTCCTCGCCGTCATCGCCGTCTCCCTCCTCTACCTCATCCTCTTCGGCCTCCAACGCCAGAAAGACCTCGACGCCTACCGCGTGCGCGTCGCCGCGCCCTCCTCCGAGACCATCCAGCCCCAGGCCTACGCCGCCGCCGTCACCGCCGTCGAGCCACTCAAGCCGCGCGCCAACGCCACCGCGCCCGACCTCTTCACCCCCGAGCGCCGCTTCCTCTGCGTCAAATGCGCGCGCCCCATCCCCGCCCTCGCCGACGTCTGCACCTACGCCGACTGCAAGGCCGAGCAACCCAAGGAAAAGAAAATCGACCTCTCCACCATCGACAGCGACGGCGACGGCCTCCCAGACGTCTGGGAACTCGCCCACAAGCTCGACCCGCAGAACCCCGACGACGCCGACCTCGACGCCGACGAGGACGGCTTCACCAACGCCGAGGAATACGCCGCCAAGACCGACCCCCGCGACCCCAAGAGCCACCCCGGCTACGAAACACGCATGAAGCTCGGCGCCATCTCCGGCGAAAAAGTCCCCCTGCGCGTCAACAACGCCATGCAGCTCCCCGCCGAAAAAGGCCCCGACGGCAAGACGTACACGCCCTTCATGGTCACCTTCGTCTCCGTCTCGCCAGACGGCGTCGAAGGCTCCACCCCCCTGCGCGTCAAAACCGGCGACCCCATCGGCAAATCCGGCTTCAAGCTCGTCTCCTACACCAAGCTCGACAAGAAGCCCATCCGCGTCGGCCCCCACAAAACCCTCCTGCTCGTGGAAGTCTCCACCGCCCAAGTCGCGCGCATCGCCGACGGCAAGACCGCCACGCTCACCTTCCACGACCCCAAGAACCCCGACTGGCCCGGCGAGCCGCTCTTCGAGCAAAAGGCCGAAATCCTCTTCGACCTGCCGGGCGTCGAGCCCGTCACCGTCGCCCCCGGCGCCACCTTCACCGTCAAAGGCGAAACCTTCACCCTCCGCGACCTCGATCCGGCGGCCAAGACCGTCAAAATCGAAAAAAATGCGGACAAGCGGGTTTTTGAGTTGCAATAACCGTTGCGATAGGCTATACTGACACCACGATTTGGATTTGGGCTTGGCCCGATAATGCGGAGAAAACGTGCTATGACACACTTTGTGCGCTATGCCATGGTCGGCGTGATGGTTGCCGGGGCGGCTTGCTATGCCTCGGCGCAGGATGAAGACCTCGACGCCCTCTTGAGCGGCCTCATCGCAGAGGAACCCGCCGCCGAGCCCGAGCAGCCCGCCGACGAACCCGCACCCGAAGCCGAGCCCGCCCTCGACGAAACCCCCGCCGAAGACGTCGCCCTCGACGACGCGCCCGCCGCCGAGGAGCCCGCCGAAGACGTCGCCGCCGAGGATGCCGAAGAAGCCCTCGACGAGGCCATCGCCGCCGACGCCCTTGACGAAGCCGCCGACGAAGCCATCGCCGACGAGGCCGCCGACGAACTCATCGACGAGGCCGCCGAGGAGCCCGCCGATGAAGCCGCCGACGAGGCCATCGCCGAAGAAGCCGCCGACGAACTCATCGACGAAGCCGTCGCCGAAGAGACCATCGACGAGGCCGCCGAGGAACTCGCCGACGAAGCGATTGACGAGGCCGTCGCCGACGCCACCGAAACGCCCACCGAACCCCCCGCCGAGACGCCCGCCGCCGCGCCCGCCGGCGGCCTCCTGGCCGGCCTGAACCCCGAGGCCCCCGTCGTCACCCTCTCCGAGGAAGACAAGGCCCTCAACGAGCTCGAAATGCTCATGCGCCTCAAAAACCGCGGCCTCGACATCCAGGCCGCCGCCTGCCTCAACCGCGCCCGCGAGCTGATGCAGACCCCGCCCGAGCCCGGCAAGGCCTTCGACCACTACAAGGCCGCCATCAAGATGTACACCGACGCCAAAACCTTCTTCCGCGAGCACGAGGCCAACCTCCCCCTCAAGGACGAATGCGACCGCGGCATCCGCGAGGCCCGCTACCGCCAGGCTTACAACTACTTCGCCAACGACAAGGACTACGCCGCCGCCCTCGAGCTCGCCCAGCAAGTCCAGCGCGAAGGCCACCCCCGCGCCGCCGAGCTCATCGCCGCCATCCAGGCCGAAGTCAACCGCCCGCCGGAAATCCGCCCCACCCCCACGCTCCCCGAATACGCCCAGGAGGATTATCAGCGCGAACGCCTCGACATGATGGCCCGTTTCCGCCGTGCCACCGTTTATTACCACCTCGCCAAATACAAAGAGGCCCTCGACCAGCTTGACCTCATCCTCCGCGAGGATCCCAACAACGAGGCCGCCATCAGCCTCCGCGACCGGATTGCCAAGCGCAAGGACAGCCGCGACCGTCAGCTTCAGGCCTCCACCCACGCCGAGATGATCGACCAGGTCTCCTTCAACTGGACTCCCGTCGGCGCCCTCGCCCGCGACTCCGAGGAGCTCTACGCCCCCACCGTCTCCACCGGCACCGCCGCCCCCGTCGACGAGCAGGGCCAGCGCGACGAGCAGGCCGTCATCGCCAAGCTCCAATACATCCGCCTTCCCGAGTTCTCCATCCGCCCGCCGAGCACCCTCGCCGACGCCGTGCAGATGTTCGCCGAGATGTCCCGCACCTACGACCGCCCCGAGCTTCCCCCCGAAGAGCGCGGACTCTCCTTCGTCCTCAACATGAACTCCGGCGCCGCCGCCGCGGCCCCCGCCGCCGAGGCCGATCCCTTCGCCACCGACACCTCCGCCTCCTCCGGCGGCCTCCCGCCCATCCAGAACATCAGCCTCACCTGGGTCACCCTCAAAGAGGCCCTCGACATGGTCTGCATGGTCACCAACACCAAGTACATCGTCCGCGGCAAAAACGTCATCATCGTCCCCACCACCTTCGTCGAGGGCGAGATGGAAACCCGCACCTACAACGTCATGGGCGACCTGATGGACAAGGTCACCGGCGTCCAGTCCGACCTCCAGAGCTCCTCGTCCTCCTCCGGCTTCGGCGGCGGCGACGACTGGGGCAGCATGGACTCCGGCTCCTCCGGGCTCGGCGGCGGCTCCGCCACCCCCGACCAGCTGAAGGACTTCTTCCAGCAGCTCGGCGTGCCCTTCGAGGGCGACGCGAGCATCGTCTACCTCTCCACCATCGGCAAGCTCCGCGTCAAGAACACCGCCCAGAACCTCGCCATCTTCGAAGGCATCCTCGAAGAACTCAACGTCACGCCCTACCAGATCGAGGTCGAGGCCCGCTTCGTCGAAGTCAGCCAGGAAGACCTCAACTCCCTCGGCTTCGAGTGGCAGCTCAACAGCGACATCCTCGGCACCGTCGGCTCCGGCATCAACTGGTCTGACAGCTCCATCAAGGGCAACCCCTCCGGCGGCACCGGCGCCGGCGGCATCGGCGCCACCGGCGACCACGTCTTCCGCGGCGCGGCCCAGGCTCTCGGCGGCACCGGCGACGCCAACGTCGCCGTCCACGGCGGCTCCTTCAACAACGGCATGCGCTTCCTCGGCGACTCCTCCACCTACGCCAACCGCATCAACCTCAGCGGCTCCACCCTCGCCCCCAACGACGAGTTCCTCGGCTTCTCCGCCGTCTTCGGCAAGATGGACATCTCCCTCATCCTCCACATGCTTGCCCAGCGCACCGACACCGACATGCTCTCCAGCCCCAAGGTGCTCGCCCGCCCCAACGAAGAAGCCCAAATCCGCGTCGTCACCGAGTGGATCTACCCCACCGAGTTCGACGTCACCGAGCTCGACAACGACGACGACAACAACAATAACAACAACTGGGGCATCGGCAACGGCGGCAACAACGTCCAAGCCCCGCCCGTCAAGTTCGCCGTCGAGCCCCAGTCCTTCGAGAAACAAGACGTCGGCGTCTCCCTCAACGTCATCCCGCAGGTCTCCCAGGAAGGCCAGATGATCAACCTCACCGTCGCCCCCACCGTCGTGGAATACCTCGGCGACTTCGAGTACGGCATGCAAGTGCCCTACATCCAATACGGCATGACCGGCGGCATCGTCACCTCCGCCGAGGTCGAGTACTACCAAGTCTCCATGCCCCAGCCGAGGTTCCACTTCCGCCAGATCAACACCTCCCTCTCCGTCTACAACGGCTCCACCGTCGTCATGGGCGGCCTCATCACCGAGACCCGCAACTCCTTCGAAGACAAGATCCCGATCTTGGGCGACCTCCCCTTCATCGGGTTCCTCTTCCGCTCCACCGGCGAATACAGCGAGAAGCGCAACCTCCTCGTCTTCCTCACCGCCCGCCTCGTCGACCCCGCCGGCCGTCCCCTCAAGACCGCCACCGACGGCCGCATGGGCACCGGCGCCATGAACAGCGGCGCCGCCGCCGGCACCATGTCCTCCACCGTCCAATAAGACGGCGCGAGCCAACAAAAAAGCCCCGGGCAAACGCCCGGGGCTTTTTTGTCCCCCCTCGCCCCAATCAGGCCGCGTGTGGGGAGTGGTCGGCTGTGGACCAGAGAGCGGTTGGCTGTTGGGTAGAGAGTGGTAGGGGGTGAAGTACAGGGTGGTCGGGCGGGAACCCCTGCGCCCCGACTCCTCGGAGGCCGTGCGGTCGCCTCCCACGGAGGCGCTTTCGCGGGTGAGTCTGCCACCCCCCTCGGTGGCGAGGATGCGGGTGCCCTTGGGGCGGAAGAAGGCTGCGCCGGAGAGGCGCGTGAGCTCGCGGGGGCGCCTGCCGTAGGCCTCGGCGCGCAGGGGGATGGTGAGCGCCTTGGCGCGGCGGGGGCGGATGATGACGTCGCGCACGGCGCGGGCGATGCCGGGGTGGGTGACGGAGACCTCGGCGTCGTTGGCGTGGGTGTGGAGGCGGACGGCCTGCGCGGAGCCGGACCAGAAGCCGGTGGGGGTGGCGCCGAGGCGGTTGGCGGTGTCGTCGAGCAGGCCGAGCTCGCGGGCCTCGAGGCGGTCGACGTGAACCCAGGCGTAGGAGGAGCCGAAGGCGAAGGGCGGATAGGGGTTGCCGAGGGTGTCGCGGAAGCCGCCCGCGCCGTCGCCCAGCGCCTGCCAGATGGGGGAGGATTTCAGGGCGACCATCTTGGTGCGGTGCGCGCCGCGCCAGGCGACGCGCTCGCCGGCGGCGCGCCAGCGTTGGGGTCAGTCGGTGCGGTGGACGGCGCGTGTGCCCATGTGGGTGAGTAACCGTTCGGGGCGAGAGCCTCGTCCGCGAGGACCTTTGATTCGCGATTCACGGGGAGGGAGGCGTGCGATGCGGTTGTTTTCGTTGTTGTTGTGTGTGATGGGGTTGTTTGGTGTGTTTGGGTGCGCGGCGGAGGCCGTGGAGGGGCGCAACCGTTCGCCGCTCACCGTTCACCGTTCACGGGCGTCGGAGGGGGCGGAGGGGGTGTTCGCGGCGGCGATTGCCGGGCGCCGTCCGGTGGGGTTTGCGTATTCGGGGGTGTGGCGGGTGGTGTGGCCGCATCGGCTGGGGGCGAGCGCGGAGGGGAACGGGAAGACCCTGGTGCGGTGCTGGGAGGTGCGGCGGGGGGACGCCGCGACGGGGCAGTGGAAGCTCTTTGACGTGGCCAAGGCCTCGGGTGCGCGCCTCCTGCCGGGGAGGTTCGCCCCGGCCGCCGGCTACACGCCGCGCGACCGGGCGATTCCCGCGCCGTCGGCGGAGATTGAAATCACAAAGGAATGAAACCGCCGATTTCGCGGATTAGGGCAGATTTTGGGCGCGCTCCCGCCGACAGGACTGCCGGCGGAATGAGGGAAAACTGTTTGCCTTGCCAAGAGGCTGCGTGTTGCCTTATAATGGAGAGCATTCAAGCGAAGAGAAAGGAGGTTCAAGATGGCTTATACGTCGTTGGATGTGGCCAACGCTTTTTTGGAATTGGCGCAACGGGATGCCTCCGCGAAACAGGACATCAGCAACATGAAGTTGCAAAAGTTGGTCTTTTTCGCTCAGGTTCTTTCCGTCTGCATGGACAAGAACGATCCTTTGGTCTCAAGTAATTTCCATGCTTGGGATTATGGGCCGGTGAGTCCTCTGCTGTATAAAAAGATCAAGCAGTTCGGGTCTGCGTTTCTCTCGCTTGAGAACCCTAAGGTTCAAGAGGTCTTTGCGGGGTGTACTTCTATTTCCGATTCGCGCTCTTTGGCGATTATCCATGCGATTTGGGATCAGTTCAAGGGGTACACTTCCGTGCAGCTCTCTATGTTGTCCCACCATCGCGATTCGCCTTGGTCGGTAGTTTACAACACGAACCGTTATGGCATCATTCCCATCGATGTGATGGCCGAAAAAAAGTTCGGGGAACAGCAATGAGTGGCTCTGCGAAGGATGCCAAGGCGACCCTGAATGCCATTCTTCCAACGCCGGAAGATTTGGTGCAACAATCTTCCCAAGAAGAGGCCAATACCGTTCTTACGGAGAAGGAGAAAAACTTTGAGCTTCAGCGCCGCGAGCAAATTATCCGTGAAAAAGATATTGCGCTTGAGAAGCTAAAACTTGAGCTTAGGGCGCTTGAGCAAGAAGGTGTTGTCAGATGGGTGGTGCTCGTCATCTTGGGGATTTATGTCATTGTGTGGTCTGTGCTCACGTGGGTGACACTTTGGTTCTCGACGTTTTCAGATGCGATTTTAATCACTTTACTATCGACTACGCTTGGGCAGGTCCTTGGCTTGACGGCCATTGCGTTGCGGTGGTTGTTTCCACCAAGGCAGTAAAGCATAAAACGTGCTTTCCTTTCAGTCCAGGGGAGTGATTCTGCGGTGCATGAAGGCGCAGTAGGCGCGGAGGGCGACGGCGAGGGGTTCGGGGAGCTCGCGTTCGGAGCCGTCCTTGAAGCGGACGGTGCGCGTGCCGTCGAAGAGGGCGACGTCCTCCAGGCTCATGAAGGCTTTGTCGACGTAGAGGTTGCCCTGAGCGAGGCGCACCTTCTCCGGCGCTTGGGGGGCGTTTTGGGGCTCGACTGCGCAGGGGCGCCCGGCGTTGGCATATCCGATTTCCATGGCTTGCTTTCCTTTCGGGTTTGTGGGATACTACAAGTACTGGCAGGCAACCTTCTGCGTCTAATCAATACGTGTCGCGGAAGCGCGAGGTCGGGAAGCTGGACAGGGGGAACCCCCGCAAGATGGTCAGACCCGGTCCCTTGCCTTTTATCGGGCGGTATCCGTGAGGATGCCGCCCTCGCGTTTTCAGTTCTCGCCTTTGGCATGGTAGCGGCCTCCCTTCTTGTAGCTGGCGATTTGCTGGCCGGGGGACGTCCACGTAGTCAGTGATGAGGAGCCGGTCGTCGCGCCGCTTGGTGAGGACGGCGACGGTGTTGCCGTGGATGAGCATGAGTTTGGAGGCGGATTGCGGGTGCTTGTAGGCTTCGCCCTTTTGGAGGGTGTCGACGAGGATGTCCTTGGCCTTGGGGTGCTTGGCGAGGATGTGGGCGAGGCCGTGGCCGCCGGCGAAGGCGTTGTCTTTGTTGCCGGGCTCGCCGTAGTCGATGCCGACCCAGCCGGTGTCTTGGCGGTAAAGGGCTTTGGGCTCGGAGCCTCCGCGCTTGGCCATGAGGTGGGTGACGACGCTGCGGGCACGCGCGGCGTTGGCCTTGGTGTCGACGGCGAGCTTGGCCTTGTCGAAGGTGCCGTGGGCGTCGCGCTTGGAGGGTGTCTCGCCCTCGCGCTGGTGGGTGCCGGGGTGGTTGGTCTTGGAGAACTTGCCATTGCCGTCGCGCTTGTAGTCACGGTTGGAGGCGGGGGTGGCCTCCTGCCGTAAATGGTAAATGGTTATCGGAGGGGCTTTGCCCCTCGGCCCCTTCGCTTTCTTGGGCGAAGGTGTCGTCGAGGAGGGTGCGGATTTGGGCGGCGAGCTCGGGATCCTCCGGCAACAGCTCTGGGAGGCGCGCGGCGAGGGCGGCGGCTTCGCGCCGTAAATCGTGAATCGCGAATCGCGAATCGTGGGTCGTCTCGGGGTGGGGCTCCGCCCCACGCCCCGTCCCTTCGGGTTGTTGGGCTTGGTCGAGGAGGGTTTGCAGGGCGTGGGTAAGGGGGGCGCAGTCGGCCTGCAGGGCCTTGGCGAGGGCGGCGAGGCCGCCGGGCGAATCGGCTGCGGGTTCCGGGCTGGGATCACTGGGACGCCTGGGACCACTGGGACTGACCGAGGGGCGGCGGTTGAGGGTGGGCTTTGCCCCACGCTCCACGGCGATTGGGGAGCGGTCGGCCCGGCGCCCCGCAGGGGCGAGGCCAAGCCTCCAAGCCTCCACTCTTCCAAGCCTCCGGGGCACGCTCCCTGCGCGGGCTCCAGCGCATAGCCGGTGCGCTCCTGGAGCTCGGCCTGGGTGACGCGGTAGCCGGCTTGGACGGCCTTGGCGGCGAGGTCGAAGACCTCGGCGGGGCCGGGGGCGGGCTTGGGGGGTTGGTGTGGGTTGGTTTGGCTTTGGTTTTCGGGGCGGGTTTTGGTATACTGGTGGAAAGCGTTGAAGGGACGAATTGCCATGGATCAGTTGTCGATGGATAACATTCACCACGCGGCCGAGGTGTTGAAGGAGGTCGCGCGCAGGACGGATTTGATTTACGCGCCGAAGCTTTCGACGAACGCGGAGGTTTGGCTGAAGACCGAGAACCTGCAGGTGACGGGTTCGTTCAAGGTGCGCGGGGCGTATTACAAGATTTCCAGGCTGACGCCCGAGGAGCTTTCGCGCGGGGTGATCGCGTGCAGCGCGGGGAACCATGCGCAGGGGGTGGCGTTGGGCGCGCAGAAGCGTGGGGCGCGGGCGGTGATCTGCATGCCTGACATCGCGCCGATCGCGAAGATCGAGGCGACGAAGAGTTATGGCGCGGAGGTGCATTTGGTGCCGGGGACGTATGACGACGCGAGCGCCTATGCCCAGGATTTGTGCAAGAAGGAGGGGATGACCTTTGTGCATCCGTTCGACGACCCGGACGTGATCGCGGGGCAGGGGACGGTGGGGGTGGAGATCGTCGAGCAGATGCCGGAGGTGGACGCGGTGTTGGTGCCGATCGGCGGGGGCGGGTTGATTTCGGGCGTGGCGTATGCGATCAAGCATCTGCGCCCGGGGTGCAAGGTTTACGGCGTGCAGGCGGCGGAGGCCGCGAGCATGAAGCGTTCGGTGGAGGCGGGGGACAAGCTGACGCTGTCCACGGCCAACACTTTCGCCGACGGCATCGCGGTGAAGCATCCGGGGGATCTGACCTTTGAGCTGGTGCGGCAGTACGTGGACGGCATCGTGACGGTGACGGAGGACGAGATCGCCGCGGCGGTGCTTTTCCTCATCGAGCAGCGCAAGCTGGTGTGCGAGGGCGCGGGCGCGGTCTCCGTGGCGGCGATGATTTACGACAAGCTGCCGGAGCTGCATGGCAAGAAGGTCTGCTGTCTGCTTTCGGGCGGCAACATCGACGTGAACATCCTCAGCCGCGTCATTTACCGCGGCCTGCTGGCGAGCGGGCGGCGCGCGGGCATCCGCCTGACGCTGCCGGACAAGCCCGGGCAGCTGGCGAGCGTCTCGAACATCATCTCGAAGTGCGGCGGCAACGTCATCAACGTGAACTACGGCCCCTCGGGGATGGACACGGCGCTGGCCACGTGCGTGCTGAGCCTGGAGCTGGAGACGCGCGACTTCGAGCAGATCGGGGCCATCCACGAGGCGCTCGAGGCGGCCGGCTATCGCCTGATCCGGGATTGACCCGATGCTGACGCTGACGGACGCCACCTTCCTCTACGCCGAGACCTGCGGCATCCGCGGGGCCTCCCTGCGCGTGGCGCCCGGCGAGGTGGTGGGCGTGGTCGGCGCGAACGGCGCGGGCAAAAGCACGCTCCTGGGGCTGGCGGCGGCGGCGCTGGTGCCGCAGGCCGGGACGGTGCAGTTGGCGCTGACCGACCTGGCCGGGCGCACGCGCAAGTACCGCTCCGACCAGGGCATCGGCTACCGCCGGCACGTGGGCTACATGACGGAGCTCGCGCCGGCCTACGCCGAGATGCGCGTGGAAAGTTACCTCCGCTTCCGCGCGAAGCTGCGCGGCGAGCGCTTCCTGCGCATCCGCCGGCGCGTGAAGGAGGCCTTGGAGCGGTGCGGGCTGATGGCGGCGCGGCGGCGGACGATCGGGAAGCTCTCGCTGGGGATGCGGCGGCGCGTGGCGTTGGCCGAGGCGTTGCTGACGATGCCCTCCGTGCTCGTGCTCGACGACCCTTTCGCGGGGATCGACGCGGCGATGCGCGCGGACTTCGCCGAGGTCATCAAAGAGGTCTCCCCCCGCGCCCACGTGCTCATCAGCGGGCACGACCCGGCGCTCCTGGGGGCGTGCTGCACGCGCTTCGCGCTGGTGGAGCGTGGGCGCGTGGCCGAGGCCTCGCTCGACGCGGCGGCGGCGATGGCCAGGCTTCTGCCGGAGCCCGCGCCAGAAGGGCAGGGGAGGGCCTGAGCGATGGTGTTTTGGACGATTTTGCGGCGGGAGACCTTTCAGCTGACACGCTCGGTGCACGGCCTGGCGCCGCTCTTCCTGGCGCTTGCGGGGGCGGGAGCCTTCTTCGTGTGGGCGTTGCGCCGCGCGGAGGGCACGGCCGAGACGCTCCCGGCGCTGTGGGGGCTGGCGACGGCCTTCGGGCTGCCCTTCCTGGCGGCGGTGGCGGCCTCGCGCGGGTTCACGCAAGACCGCGAGGTGGGGATGCTGCGCCTGATGTTCTCGACGCCGGTGCGGGCGCGTTGGTGGGTGCTGGGCAAGGTGATGGCCGCGTGGGTGCTCTGCATGGTCTACGTGGGCGGGATGGGGCTTTCGTGCTGGGCGCTGACGCGCTGGGCGATGCCGGCGGACGCGGCGTTGCCGGGCACGTGGGTGGGCTTCGCGCTGGCGGTGGCGGCGCTGGCGGCGCAGGCGTTGCTCTGGTGCGGGGTGGGGACGCTCGTCTCGCTCTTCTCGCGGAGCTCGGCCTCGACCTTTTTGGTCTCGTTGCTGGCGTGCCTGGCGGCGCCGCCGGCCCTCTGCCAGGCGCTGGCGGCGGCGTTCGGCCGGCCGATGGCGCAGTGGCCGTGGTTCCCGATGCAGATGGCGGTGTACGATTGCGCGGGGGGGCTGGTGGACGTCCGGGCGCTGGTGGGGTGCGTGACGGGCGCGGCGGTGCTCATCTACGCCGCGGGGATGGCCTTCGACGCCCTGCGCCTGTGCGCCACGGAGCGGTGAGGCGATGGACGCGATCCGCGAGAGCCTGAGCCGCGCCTTCCAGGCGGGCCGCCCCGCGCAGGGTTACGTCATCGTGGGGCCCGTGCGCCGCGAGGGGCGCGTGCTGGCCGAGTGGATCGGCGCGCAGTTGCTGGGCGAGGGCCCGACGCTGGCCGAGCACGCGAACCCGGACATGCCCTGGTTCGAGCCCGAGAAGGTGAGCCGCGTGATCAGCGTGGCGATGATGCGCGAGCGGATCCTGCCCGTGGCCCAGCAGAGCGCCCTGGCCGGCGGGTGGAAGGTGCTCGTCATCGTCTCGGCCGACCGCCTGCGCCCGGAGGCCGCCAACGCCTTCCTCAAGACGCTCGAGGAGCCCCCGCCGAAGACCCTCTTCCTGTTGCTCACCGAGGCGCCCGAGGAGCTCCTGCCCACGATCGTCTCGCGTTGCCAGGTCATCCACGCCGGCGGCGCGCGGCGGCTGGACGAGCCGTGGCGCACGCAGGCGCTCGACCTGCTCGCGGGCATCGAGGAGAAGGGCGCGCTCCTGGACGCCGCCCGGGCCGAGACGCTCTGCGCCCTGCTCGCGGACATGGAGGCGCGCGCCGAGCGGGAGGTCCGCGCCGAGGCCAAGGCCAACGTCGCCGTGGAGGCCGACGCCGACACCCTGAAGGCCCTCGTCGGCGCGAAGGCCAAGGCCTGGCGCAACGACCTGCTCCTGACCCTTGAGCAATGGATGCGCGACCTCGCCTGCCTGCGCGTCGCGGCGGGCGCCGAGGTGCCGCTGAACTTCCCCGAGCGGCGCGAGGCCCTCGCCCGCCGCGCCCAAGCCCACACCCAGGCCCATCTCAACGAGAACCTGCCGATGCTGGAGGCCCTCGCCGCCCAGCTGGACCGGAACATCCCGCCCGCGCAGATCCTGCCTTATTGGATGGATCGCTTCTACTTGTGAAAGGAGAGCCATGAAACTCTTGCTCCTCAACGGCCCCAACCTGCGCCTGCTCGGCACGCGCGAGCCGGGCATCTACGGCCGCTTCACGCTCGCCGACGCCGAGGCCCTCGCCCGCGAGACCGCCGCGCGCCTGGGCGCCGAGCTCGACTGCTTCCAGAGCGACGTCGAGGGCGAGCTCGTCTCCAAAGTCGGCGCGGCCCGCGGGGTCTACGACGGCATCGTCATCAACCCCGCGGCGTACACGCACACCTCCGTGGCCCTGCGCGACGCGCTCGCCGCCGCGGAGCTGCCCGCCGTGGAGCTGCACATCTCCAACACCCACCGGCGCGAGGCCTTCCGGCACGTCAGCTACACCGCGCCCGTGTGCGTGGCCCAGCTGATGGGCTTCGGCCTCACGGGCTACGCGCTGGCCGTGGAGGGCCTCGTCGCCCTCATCCAAGGAGGCGCGCGATGATGGAAGCCCTGCCCGACGCGCTCAACGCGCTTGCCGCCCTGGTGGCGGCCTATCTGCTGGGGTCGGTGCCCTTCGGCCTGCTCATCGGCAAGGCCCGGGGGGTGGACGTGCGCACGGTGGGCAGCAAGAACATCGGCGCGACGAACGTCTTCCGCTGCGTGGGCGCCAAATGGGGCGTGCTGGCCTTCGCGTGCGACATGCTCAAGGGCTTCGGCGGGGTGTGGTGCGCGGCTTTGCCGTTGGCGTGGGGGGCGGGGGCGGACACGCTGCTCCTGCGGGTGCTGTGCGGCACGGCGGCGATGCTGGGGCATATCTTCCCGCTGTGGCTGGGCTTCAAGGGCGGCAAGGGCGTCTCGACGGCGCTGGGGCTGCTCCTGGGCGTGGCGCCGGCGGCGGCGGGGGTGGGGCTGGGCGTGTGGGTGGCCGCCTTCCTGCTCTCGCGCTACGTCTCGCTCTCGAGTTGCCTGGCGGCGGTGGCCGTGGGTGCGCTGGTCTGGACGCCGCTGTACGCCGGCGCGCCCCTCTGGTTCGCCGTCCTCATCACCGTTTTGGCGGCGCTGGCCATCGTGAAGCACCGCGCCAACCTCGCGCGCCTCGCCAAGGGCACGGAGAACCGCTTCGCCTTCACCGCCGCCCAGCGCGCCGCGCGCGACGCCAAGAGACAGGAGGCCAAACCATGAAGATCGCCGTCATCGGCGACGGCGGCTGGGGCTCGGCCGTCGCGCGCCTGTTGGATGCCAAGGGCCATGCCGTCACCGTCTGGGGGCCCTTCCCGGATTACATCGCCGAGCTCCGCGCCACGCGCAGGAACCCGCGCTATCTGCCGGGGGTCGACTTCCCCGAGTCCATCCGCTTCACCGCCGACCTCGCCGAGGCCCTCCCCGGGGCGGACGTGGCGGTGCTCGCCATCCCCTCCAAGTTCTATCGCGCCGTCTGCGCCCAGGCCGCCGCGCACCTCGACGCGGCACGCACGCTCGTCGTCAGCCTCACCAAGGGCGTCTGCCCCGAGACCCACCAGCGCATGAGCGAGGTCGCCCGCGCCACGCTCGGCACCGAGCGCGTGGTCGTGCTCTCGGGCCCCTCGCACGCCGAGGAGGTCGCCCGCGGCATCCCCACCGCCGTCACCTGCGCCTGCCAAGACCACGCGCTGGCCGTGGAGGCGCAAGCCCTCTTCAACGGCCCGCGCTTCCGCGTCTACACCACCGACGACGTGCTGGGCGTGGAGATCGGCGGCGTCGTCAAGAACGTCCTGGCCATCGCCGTGGGCGCGAGCGACGGCTTCGGCTTCGGCGACAACACGCGCGCGGCCCTCATCACCCGCGGCTTGGCCGAGATGATGCGCCTGGGCCTGGCCATGGGCGCCAAGGCGCAGACCCTCAGCGGGCTGGCCGGCGTGGGCGACCTCATCGTCACCTGCACCTCCTGCCACAGCCGCAACCACGCCGTCGGCGAGCGCCTGGGCAAGGGCGAGGCCATCGGCGACATCCTCGGCTCCATGCAGATGGTCGCCGAGGGCGTCGACAACGCCCGCCTGCTTCACGACCTCGCCCAGGCGCATGGCGTCGAGATGCCCATCGCCGAGGTCGTCTACCGCATTTGCTATCAGGGCCTTGCCGCCAAGGACGCGGTGCTTCTGCTCATGGGGCGCGCCGCCAAGCCCGAGTGAGCGGCCCATGCGAAACGGCCCGGGGCGGCGCTCGCCGCCCCGGGCCGTTTCGTTTGCCCAGATTTAACGCGCCTCTTCGATGCGTTTCTCGATGAGCCGGCGCCGCAGCCCTTTGGCGGCGGGTTTGCCGGTTTCGTAGAGCGCGGCGGCGTGGAGGCGGTAGGCGTGGGAGAGGTCGGCGTCCTTCGTTTTGTCTGCGAGCGCCCACCACCGTTCGCCAAGGTCGAGGGCGGCTTTGGCGGCGGGGGGCGTCTCTTGGGCCTCGTCGTTGGCGAGCGCGGCCACGGCGGGGTCGTCGCAGATGGCGAGCGCGCCAAGCGTCTCGTCGTCCCATTGGCCGGCTTTGGCGAGGGCCTCGCCGTAGAGGCGGCAGGCCTTGGGGTCGCCGTCCTCGGCGGCCTGGCGCAGGTCTTTGAGCTTGGCTTGGGCGGCGAGGCGGCCTTCCGCGAGGGCGAGGGCTTCGTCCGGGGCGTTCACGGCGGTGTCCCGCAGGGCCTCCTTCAGGAGTGCGGCGGCCTCGGCGTCGGTGACGGCGCCGGGGAAGGCGCGTTCGCGCAGGGCCATCGTCTGGAGGGCGGCGGCGGGGTCGCCGCCGTCTGAGAAGGCTGTTTCCGCGCGGGTGAGGAGGGCGAGGCGCGTGGCGTCGTTCTCCGCGTCCCGGACGGCGTCGAGCAGGTCTTGCCCGCCGACTTTCTCGCCGTCGAAGAGTTCGTCCAGCAGGCGCTGTGCCGTTTCGCGCTCCGCGGCGGCGGGGAGGGGGCGCCCGGGTTCGAGGGTGGGCAGGCGGACGCCGCCGGCTTTGGCGTCGGGCGCGGGCCGGGGCGCGTCGGGCCGGGTTGGGCGCGTTTGCCGCCGGGGGGCGTTGGGGGGCGGGGCGCCGTCCACGCGCAGGAGTTTGGAGACGGCGGTGATTTCCTCGTCGCTCAGGGCGCGGCAGAAGAACTTGAGGTCGTCGGCCACGAAGCCTTCGAGGTCGGCCCCCGGCGTGACGTATTGCCTGAGGCCGCCGAAGACGGTGCCCAGCTGGCAGGCCGCGACGGTGAGGCCGTCGGCGTGCGCGCCGAAACGGATTGTGGCGGCACCCATGCGGCGGCCGTCGACCCAGAGGGAGAGTTCCCCGCGGTCGTGGCGGATGGCGTAGCAGTGGAAGGCCGTCGAGGCGTCCGGCACCGTGGCGCGGATGGGCTCGAAGGCGATCTCGGGCGAGTCGCTTTCCAGGAGGACTTCGTCGCCTTCGCCGCGTTTGAGGTTGAGGTGGTGGCAGTTTGTGTCGGTGTTGGCTTGGAAGTAGAGGCCTAGGCAGAGGAGGACGCTCCCGGGCGTGCGCCCCATCTTGCCGACGATGACGGCGGTGCCGGACATGCCGGACATCAGCGGCTGGGTGGCGATTGAGGATTGGAGGGAGTAGTAGCGCACGGAGGTGCCGTCGCCGCTGGGCGTGGGGATCAGCTCGCGCCCGCCCTCGTGCCTGACGCGGTGCGCCTGGCTCAGCCACCCCCCGCGCGTCCCCTTCAGGCCATATGTCCAGTGGAAGGCCGCGGCCGGCGGCGCCGAGGGGGGCGGGGTGGGGCTCGGCGTGGCGCGAGCCGCGTCCTGCGCCGTGAAGGTGTCGTCCAGGGGGCGGTCGTAGAGGGCCACGCGGTTGATGCGCGCGTTGCCGTCCACGCCGATGGCCACGGAGGCCAGGCCGTTTTGCAGGGTGTTGTTCAGCTGGAGCTCGGTGCGCTTGCCGTTGAGGAAGGCCGTGCAGGGGAGGAAGTCCGGGTTTTCCGCCCCCGTGAGGCGCGGGAAGGAGAGGGCGAGGTGGGCCCAGCGCCCTTCCAGCTCCCGCGGGAGGGGGAGGACGGCGTGCGAGCCGCCGTGTTTGGCGAGGTGGAGCTGGCGCTCGCCGCGCACCCGTTGGGCGGGGATGTGGAGCGTGATGGTGTGGAGCCGGTGGCTTCCCGTGCCGGGCATTGAGTTGAAGCGGGCCAGCGTCACCGGCGCGTCGTCCGCCGGGATCATGAACCAGGCCGAGAAGGTCATCCCCGCGAGCGCGTGCCAACTGCCGTACCGGCGCGCGATGGGCGCGAGGCCCTGCAGGCGCGGGTAGTCGTCCGCCACGAAGAGCGCCTCCTCGCGCATCGGCTCCTGGCTCCCCGGCCAGGCCAGGATTGGTTCCGGTGCGTCGGCCCAGGCCGCGCACCCAAACAGGGAAAGCGCCGTGAAAGCGTGCCAAACACGTTTGCGCATCGTCATATCCTTGTCGTTGCCCGGGTCTCCTTGGCCCGGGGCGCATCCATCCATAGGTGCCCGGCTCCCGCCGAGCAACAGTGAGAGTGTATCATGCCCCCCCTCCCGTGTCAAACGCGGCTTGAATTGCTTCGGTGCTTGTTGTATCCTATCCCCATCTTTGGAACAACCGCACCGCGGAGGAACCACCATGGTCATCGGCGTCATCCCGTCGCGCTGGGGCAGCTCGCGCTTCCCCGGCAAGCCGCTCACCCCCATCCTCGGCAAGCCCCTCGTCCTCTGGGTGGTCGAGGCCGCCAAACGCGCCAAGCGCCTGGACAAGGTCATCGTGGCGACGGACGACGCGCGCATCGCCCAAGCCGTCTCCCCCCACTGCCAGGCCGTCATGACCGCCAGCGACCTGCCCTCCGGCACCGACCGCGTGGCCGTCGCCGCCCAGGCCGGCCCCCAAGACATCGTCATCAACATCCAGGGCGACGAGCCGCTCATGGATCCGGCGCTCATCGACGCCCTCGCCGAGCGGATGCTCCGCACCGGCGAGGAGATGGCCACCGCCGCCTGCCCCATCCAATCCCTTGAGCAGCTCAACGCCCGAACCGTCGTCAAGGTCGTCCTCCGCAACGACGACTCCGCCCTCTACTTCTCGCGCCTGCCCATCCCCTGCCGGCGCGACGGCGAGCCCGACCTCGCCAGCGGCCTCTACTGGCGCCATCTGGGCATCTACGCCTATCGCGGCGACTTCCTGGAGCGCCTCATTCACACCCCGCCCTGCCCTCTGGAGACCACCGAGAGCCTCGAGCAACTCCGCGCCCTGTGGCTGGGCGGCCGCATCGGCGTCATCCGCCGCAACGACGAAGGCGTCGGCGTCGACACCCCCGCCGACGTCCAGACCGTCGAAGCCCTGCTCCTCAAACGTCTTTGAGGAGGCTTGGGGGTTTGGAGGCTTGGCTGTCATACGGTGGGGCGTCGCCCCACACCCCCGCGGCCCCATCGTCGCCGCAGGCGACAGCCCAGGCCCCAACCTCCGAGGCCCCTCCAAACTTCCAAGCCTCCAAACTTCCAGACTCCCATCATGACCAAAGCCCACCAACTCTTCACCGCCGTCCCCAAGAAGCACAACTGCGCCCAGGCCGTCATGGACGGTTGCGGCGGCTCCCCCGGGCAGGTCGCCGAGATGGCCGCCTGCGGCGGCGGCCGCGCTCCCGGCGGCCTTTGCGGCGCCCTCCACGCCGCGCTTCTCCTCCGCCCCGACCATGTCGAGGAGATTAAGGCCGCCTTTGCCCGGCGCGCCGGCGCCCTCACCTGCCGCGAGCTCAAGACCGTCGCCCACACGCCTTGCCCCGTCTGTGTCGAGACCGCCGCCCAGCTCGTCGAGACCTTCTCCCCCTGAGGGAAGGGGCGGCCGCCAAGCCACCACTTCCAACCATCCATACTTCCAACAAAAGGACATCCCACATGGACACCATCGCCACCGACAACGCCCCCGCCGCCATCGGCCCCTACAGCCAGGCCATCCGCGCCAATGGCTTCCTCTTCGCCTCCGGGCAAATCCCCGTCGACCCCGCCACCGGCAAGATCCCCGAGGGCATCGCCGCCCAGGCCGAGCAATCCTGCCGCAACTGCGGCGCCCTCCTGGCCGCCGCGGGGCTCGACTTCTCCAAGGTCGTCAAGACCACCTGCTTCCTGGCCGACATCGCCGACTTCGCCGCCTTCAACGAGGTCTACGCCAAGTACTTCACCTCCAAGCCCGCCCGCTCCTGCGTCGCCGTCCGCGACATCCCCAAGGGCTGCCTCTGCGAGATCGAGATCCTCGCCTTGGCCGACTGAGCCGGCCCCGTGCCGTATCCTCGCCCGCGGGTGCCCCGCGGGCTTTTTTGCCCACTCAGGGCATGGAGAAGCGGCGGAAGGCCTCGTAGGCGGCGATGGCGACGGCGTTGGCGAGGTTGATGGAGCGCGCGTGGGGGCCGGGCATGGGGATGCGGGCCAGTCGGTCGGCATAGCGCGCGTAGTAGGGCGGGGGGAGGCCGGAGGATTCGCTGCCGAAGAGGAGTGCGCCGCGGGGGGTGAGGGGGGCGTCGTAGAGCGAGCGCGTGGCCTTGGTGGAGAGGAAGGTGAGGGAATCGGGGGCGCGTTGGGCGAGGTAGTCCTCGAAGGAGTCGAAGAGGGAGAGGTCGAGGTGGGGCCAATAGTCGAGCCCGGCGCGGCGGATATGGCGCGCGTCGAGGGCGAAGCCCAGGGGGCGGATAAGGACAAGGGGCCAGCCGAGGCCGACGCAGAGGCGGCCGACGGCGCCGGTGTTGTGGGGGATCTCGGGGTGGAGGAGGACGATGTCCATGGGTCAGCGCCAGAAGCGGGCCTTGTCGAGGACGGTGTTGAGGATGGTGGTGATGCGCCAGGCGGGGTTGGCGATGGGGCCTTCGACGTGGACGCGCCAGAGGAAACGGTTGACGGGGACGGTGGCCCAGCGGGTGAGGTCTCCCATGAGGGTGTCTTGCTTGAAGTTGCCGGCGTTGACGGTGGCGGTGAGGCGGTCGTTGGGGAGGTCGTAGACGGCGGGGCCCTCGATGGAGAGGAGGTTGCCGTCGAGGGAGAATCGGGGGATGCGGAAGACGCCGGCGTCGGCGGTGCCGACGAGGCGCGCGGAGGAGGAGTCGGTGAAGGAGGAGACGCCGGGGATGTGGTCGGCCAAGAGGTCGGTGAGGCCGGCGAAGAGGGGAAGGCGGCGGATGAGGCCGCCGTTGACGGTGAGGTCATACTCGGCCTGGAGGCTCTGGGGGAAGGTGTCGTCGGTGCGGCCGCGCAGGTCGACGAAGCCGGAGGCGACGCAGTTGGTGAGGGTCTCCATGCCGTAGGGGGCGAAGAGGTCGGCGAGGGAGGCGTCGGCAAGGTGGACGGCGGCGGAGAGGAAGGCGCGGTCGGCGGCGGGGGGGATCTCGAAGGAGACCTCGCCGGCGAGGGAGCCGCCGTGGGGGAGGCGCAGATCCAGGTCTTTGATGGCGAAGACGCCGTTGGTCATGGCGAGGGAGGCTTGGACGGAGTCGAAGGGGAGGCGATCCAGGCGGCCGCCGCCCGGGGCGCGGACGAGGCCGCGGAGGGTGACGCGCTCGGGGGTCTGCTCGGAGAGGAGGGGGAGGGAGCCGTCGAGGCGGATGAGGGGCGGGGTCTGGGTGTGGAGCTCGGGGAGGAGCTCGGTGAAGGGCAGGTCGATGAGGCGCAGGCACTCGCGGGGGGTGAGGCCGTCGCCCTCGGCGCGGAAGGAGAAGCGGTCGGCGGGGCAGTCGAAGCGGAGGGCGCCGATGGCGGCGATGCGGCCGTCGCGGCGGGCGACGATGGGGCCGATCTCGGTGACGGCGTCCCAGATGCCGCGGCAGCGGATGGTGCATTGGGCCTCGTCGAAGGGGACGCCGAGGTAGGCGCCGCCGTCGGTGGAGACGAGGTCGGCGCGGAGGGTGAAGCGGTTGTCGTACTTGTTGAGGCCGACGGTGAAGGCGCAGTCGCCCCAGGCCGGGGCGTTGAGGGTGACGTTGGCGACGTACTCGCCGATGAGGGGGAAGTCGAGGGCGCGCCAGAGGCCGTCGAGGACGCGGTTGCCGAGGAAGCCGCGGAGGGCGGCCTCGGCGTGGGGGCCGCGCAGGTCGACGAGGACGTCGCCCTCGACGGTTTGGCGGCCGTCCCCGGCGACGTCGCCGCGCAGGTCGTGGAAACGGAGGCGGCCCCCGCCGGCGGTGAGGCGGCCCTCGATGCGTTTGGCGCGGATTTCGAGGACGTCGGCGTCGGTGAGGCGGAGGGGGACGTCGCGGAGTTCCGGGAGAGGGATTTGGGAGAGGTCGGGGAAGGGGGGGCGCGCCTCGGGCGGCGGGAGGGCGTCTTCGACGACGCGATCCGGGGCGTAGCGGATTTGGGCCACGTAGAGGCCGTCGAGGTCGAGGGCGTCGAGGCGCTCGAGGAGGGGCGCGAAGGTGAGGAGGCGGATGCCGGCGGCGCCGCGGCGGAGGCTCATGAGGAGGTGGCCGTCCGGCGCGCGGAGGGCCACGCCTTCGAGGACGAGGCCGCCGCCGGGGCGGTAGGAGAGGCGCTCGAGGCTGAGGCGCCCGACGCTTGCGGGGAGGGCGGCGTCAAGGCGTCCTTGGAGCCAGGCGCCGGGGATGCCGTAGGCGGCCACGCAGAGGGCCAGGAGCAGGAGCGCGGCGAGGGCCGCGCACAACCAGAGGAGGGCGTGCGCCAGGCGAAGGATGGGGCGCCAGGCCATGGCTCACTCGGCTTTCGGGGGTGGGGGGAGGGGGCCTTCGCCGACGAGGATGGAGGCGGAGGCGGGGGTGCGGGCGTCGACGGTGCGCGTCTCGCGCAGGGTCCAGCGGACGGGGTCGCCCTCGGCGCGGATGAGCTGGGCCTTGGGGTTGTCGGCGATGACGTACCAATCCCCGGCGTCGGCCACGAGGGCGATGCGCCCGCCCCAGGCCTGGGGTTTGCAGGGGGGGAGGGGGGCGTCTTTGAGGAGCTCGAAGCGGAGGGTGGTGGTGGGGGTGACGCCGGTGGGGGTGGCGGTGACGGTGAAGGTTTGGGTAGGGCGGGGGTCGGCGTCGGTCAGGGGGGGCTGGGAGAGGGAGAGGCGGGTCTTGACCCAGCCGTTGGGGTGCTCGGCGCCGTCGGCCTCGGCGGTGACGCGGTTTTCGGCCTCGGTGACGCGCAGGGGGGCGCGCTCCCAGTCTTGGCGGGTGGTGGCGTGCCAGGAGAGGCCGGAGGCCTCCTCGGTGAGGGTGGGGCGGAGGCAGGCCTCGAGGACGGCGTCGGGGAGGGCGGCGCGGGCGCAGGGGGCGAGCGCGGCGAGGAGGATGAGGGCGGGTGCGCGCATGGCTTAGCCTTCCTTGTAGAAGATGCGGGAGCCTGGGGGGACGGAGTGGGCGAGCCAGACGTTGCCGCCGATGATGGAGCCTTTGCCGATGACGGTGTCGCCGCCGAGGATGGTGGCGTTGGCGTAGATGACGACGTCGTCCTCGACGTTGGGGTGGCGTTTGATGCCCTTGACGAGGCGCCCTTCGCTGTCTTTCTGGAAGGAGCGCGCGCCGAGGGTGACGCCTTGGTAGAGCTTGACGTTGCGCCCGATGACGCACGTCTCGCCGATGACGACGCCGGTGCCGTGGTCGATGAAGAAGCCGCGGCCGATGGTGGCGCCCGGGTGGATGTCGATGCCGGTGCGGCTGTGGGCGTATTCGCTCATGACGCGCGGCAGGAGGTGGACGCCCTGCTCGTAGAGCACGTGGGCGACGCGGTGGGTGGCCACGGCCAGGAGCCCCGGGTAGGCCATGACGATCTCCATGTTGGAGTGGGCGGCGGGGTCGCCCTCGTAGGCCGCCAGCACGTCGTCCTGCAGCAGGGTGCGGATCTCGGGGAGCTTGGCGAAGAGGGCGCGGACGGCCTCGCGGGCGCGGCCCTGGCAGTCGAAGCCGGCGGGGCGGGAGTGCTCGAGGACGCGGTAGGCCTCGATGCGGGCGATTTGGTCGGTAAGGGCCTCGGCGATGGCGCGGAGGCGGGCCTTGAGGCCGTCGAGGTCCTCGTGGTCGATGGGCTCGTAGGCCAGGCAGCCGGGGAAGAGGGCGGAGAGGAGCTCGCGGAGGGTGGCGATCATGGCCTTGCGGCCGGGGAGGTCGGCGCCGCGGCGGGTGTTCATGGCCGGGCAGTTGCGGCAGACGAGGCGGCCTGCCAGGGCGTCGATGAGGGCGTCGGTCTCAGCGTCCATCGCGCGTCTCCTTGGCGTTTCCGGCGGTGAGGCGGAGGATGACGCCGCCGGCGCCGAGGTTCTTCAGCCCCAGGGCGCTGAGCAGCTTGCCCAGCCACGAGGCCGAGTGGCTGCACAGGAGCGTGGCCTTGAGGCCGAACTTGCGGCTGAAGTCGTAGAAGTCCTTGAGCGTGCAGTTGTGGATGTTGGGCGTGTCGAACCAGTCGAAGGGGAACTCCTTGGTGCGCGGCATCCGCCCCAGGAAGAAGAGCTGCGAGCGCATCCCGATGTAGCCGAAGTTCGGGAAGGCGATGAGCGCCCAGTCGGCCACGCGCAGGAGCTGCTGCATCATCAGGTCGGGCCGGCGCAGCACCTGGATGGTGTGCGAGATGACGGCCACGTCGAAGAGGTGGCTGGGCATGTCGTGCAGGCGCGTGTCGATGTTCGTCATCACCACGTTCACGCCTTTGTGGAGGGCCTGGACGATCTTCTCGAGGTCGCGCTCCAGGCCGATGCCCCAGGCCGCGCGCTGGTTGGTGGCCAGCTGCTTGAGGAGCGTGCCGTCGCCGCAGCCGATGTCGAGCACGCGCGAGCCTTCGGGGATCTGGCGCGAGAAATCCTTGTAGAAGCGGGCCTGGGCCGGGTCGAGCGTCGAAGGGTCGCGCGTGTCGGTCGCGGTGAGGAAGGCCTGGATGACGGCCTTGAGCTCGTCGATGTGGGTGAGGAAGGCGTCGTGGCCCATCACGCCGTCGAGCCGGCAATAGGAGATGTCCTTGCGCTCGCGCAGGCAGGCGTGGACGAAGCGCTCGGCCTGCTCCTTCGTGAAGAGCCAGTCGCCGCGCAGGCTGACCATGAGCACCTTGGCCTGGATCTGGCGCACCGCGGCCTCGAGCGAGCCAAAGGTTTCCTCGGGGTCGTAGGCGTCGAGCGCGCGGGTGATCTGCAGGTAGCTGTTCGCGTCGAAGCGGCGCACGAACTTCTGCCCCTGGTATTCCAGGTAGGATTCGATCTGGAAGTAGGTCTTGAAATCCCGCCGCATCTGGCTGTGGAAGTCCTGCCCGCGGCTGAGCCACTCCTCGCGCTTCTCGCGGCCGAACTTCGCGTCCATCCCCGCCTGGGAGAGATAGGTGATGTGCGCCAGGCGCCGCGCGCTCGCCAGCCCCGCCACCGGCCGCGCACCCTGGTAATACTCGCCGTGGCGCCAGTTCGGGTCTTGGATGATGGCCTGCCGTGCCACGATGTCGAAGGCCAGCGCCTGCGTGTTCAGCGAGGCCGCCGTGGCCACCAGCACGCACCGATCCATGTCCTGCGGGTGGCGGATGGCCCACTCCAGCGCCAACATCCCGCCGAAGCTCCCGCCCACCACCGCCGCCAGGCGCCGGAAGCCCAGCCGGCGCGTCAGCGCGCGGAAGACGTCCACGATGTCGCCCATCGTGATCTCGGGGAAGGCCGAGCCGTAGGGCGCGCCCGTCTCGGGGTTGACGGAGCCGGGCCCCGTCGTCCCCGAGCAGCCGCCCAGGATGTTCGCGCACAGCACGCAGAAGCGATCGGTGTCGATGCCGCGCCCGGGGCCGACCATGCCGTCCCACCAGCCGCTGGGCCTGTCCTTGGCCGGGTCCTCCTCGGGCCGCCAGCCGGCCACGTGCGCGTCGCCGGTGAGCGCGTGGCAGATGAAGACGACGTTCGAGCCGTCGGGCTTGGGCTGCCCCACCAGCTCGTAGCGGACGTTGATCTCGGGCAACGTGCCCCCGCGCTCCAGCCGCCAGCCCCCCTCCGGCGGCTCCAACCTCACGTCCTGCGGCATCACTCTTCCGATCGCGCTCAAACCTGCTCCATCCTTTCGGTTCCCCATCATACCACAATCCTCACGCCCCGTCCGCGCGCCGGTAGAGCGCCAGGCGCGTCTTCCCGTAAACCCGGTCGCGCAGCAGGCCGAAGCCCGCGATCTCCCCCGCCTCCGTCCGCAGATCCGTCTCCAACGCCAGGATGGCGCCCGGCGCCAACGCCCCGCGCGCCAGGAGCGCCGCCCCGATGGCCGCCGCCCCGAGTGCCTCCGCGTGGCGGTAGGGCGGGTCGGCGAAGACCACGTCCCACGGGCCCGCGGGCGGGGCCTTCCCGGCCAGCCAGGCGTCCGCGTCGGCCAGGCGCGCGCAGTCGGCCCCCACGCCGAAGGCCGCCAGGTTCGCCCGCAGCGTCTCGAAGACCCGCCGGTCGCGCTCGATGAAGTCCGCCCGCGCCGCCCCGCGGCTGAGCGCCTCCAGCCCCACCGCCCCCGAGCCCGCGTACAGATCCAGGAAGCGCGCCCCGGCGATGACGGGCTGGAGCAGGTTGAAGAGCGCCTCGCGCACGCGATCCTGCGTCGGGCGCGTGGCCTCGGCCTTTGGGGCGCGCAGGGTGCGGCCGCGCCAGACGCCGCCGGTGATTCTCATGGTCTTTCCTCCTCCGCCCCCAACGCCCGGCGCAGGGCCGCCTCGTCGAAGCCCGCGCCTTTTGGGAAGCGCGCCGCGCCGCCGCCCGGCAGGCGCAGCTCCAGCGCCTCGAGCTCCGCGTTGATGCCCTGCTCCGCCCCGTTCACGTAGCGCAGCGTCGGCGGCAGGGAGACGCTGGTGACGCCCGCCGCGTTCAGGAACGCGAAGGAATCCAGCGCCGTCACCACGAAGCTTTCCCCGCCGTATTCCACCCGCTCGGGGATGCGCCAGGCCCGCACCCCGCTCAGCGGGCGCGTCACGATGGCCACATGCTCGGCGAAGTTCAGCCGGTAGCGTGTCTCCCCGATGGGGATCCCCAGGAAGCGCGCCGGGTCCAGGTCGTCGAAGCGCCCCTGCCACACCTCGCTGAAGCGCATCCCGCTGCGCCAGCGCACCGAGAACTCCCGCGGCACCACCCCCGCGAAGTCCGCCGCCACGTAGCCCGCCGCCAACGCCGCCGCCCCCACGAGGAAGGCCCTCAGGGCGATTTTGTCCCGCCGCGCCCGCGCCTCGGCCTCGCTCAGGCGCCGTCTCATCGCGTCAGCTCCCTGGCCTTTTCGATGGCCGCGGCCATGCTCCGCGCCGAGGCCCGCCCCTGCCAGGCCAGCGCGAAGGCCGTGCCGTGGTCGGGGCTTGTGCGCACGAAGGGCAGGCCCAGCGTCGTGTTCACGCCCTCCTCGAAGGCCGCGCGCTTGAAGGGGATCAGCCCCTGGTCGTGGTACATCGCCACGAAGCCGTCGAAGCGCGCGGCCCCGCCGGCCTCCGTCATCGCCGTGTCCGGCACCAACGGCCCCTCGAAGTCGCCCCACGCCTGGGCCGCGGCCACCGCCGGGGCGATGAGGCGCCCCTCCTCGTCGCCGAAGGCCCCGCCCTCGCCCGCGTGCGGGTTCAGCGCCAGCACCCCGACGCGCGCCCGCCGCCCCAGCATCCGCGCCAGCGCCTGGCCGAAGTCCTTGAAGACGCGCCCCAGGCGCGCCGGCGTGATCAGCCCCGGCACCTCGCGCAACGCGCAATGGATCGTCGCCAGCGCCACCGCCAGCCCCGGCGCGAAGAAGGCCATCGTCGCCTCCTCCCGCCCGCACAGCCGCGCCAGAAGCTCCGTGTGCCCCGGCACGTCCGTGTGCCCGGCCAGGCGCAGGGCCGCCTTGCTGAACGGCGCCGTCACCACCCCCCGCACCCGCCCCGCCAGGGCGTCGCGCCCCGCCGCCGCCACGCAATCGTGCGCCAACGCCCCCGTCGCCGCCTGGTTCTCCCCGGGGCGGATCGCCTCCGCCGGGCAGCCCAGCGGCAGCTCCCGCCACGCGACGTTCGGCCCCGCGGGCACGGCCACCCCCGCCGCGGCGCACGCCCGCGCGAAGAGGGCCCGGTTCGTGTAGATCACGAACCGCTCGTCCGGGAACCGCGCCACCGCCCGCGCCGTGATTTCCGGCCCGATGCCCGCGCAGTCGCCGCCCGTTATCGCCAAAGGTTCCATGGCGCCATTATACCAAAGCCGCCCGTGGCGCTTGCCGCGATTTCCGGCGGGAGCCGTTTGGCGGCGGGCGTTTTCCCGCGGTGGCCCGCTCCGGCGTGGTGTGGTATACTTTTGCGCGAAATGAAAGGCGGGCAGTCAGGGAAGCGGCGTGGGCAGATGTCCGAGACGTTCCGCGTCGGGGCGCTGTTGGCGTGCGTCGGCGGTTTCCTGGATGCTTACACCTTTCTTTGCCGGGGCGGCGTCTTCGCCAATGCGCAGACCGGCAACCTGGCCCTGCTCGGCATTCGCCTGGCCGCCGGGGATTGGGCCGGCGCCTGCGGCTATTTGCTCCCGGTGGTCGCCTTTGTCTTGGGCATCTTGTTGGCGGAGGCGCTGCGCCGTCTTTTCGGTCGTTGGGCGGCCCTTCATTGGCGCCAGCCGCTTCTGATTGCCGAGGCCGCCACGCTGGCGGTGTGCGCGGTGTTCCCTGCCTTGCCGGATACGGCGGTCACCGTGGCCATCTCCTTTGTCTGCGCGCTTCAGGTGCAAGGTTTCCGCAAGATCCACGGCAGTCCCATCGCCACCACCATGTGCACCGGCAACCTGCGCGCCGCCATCGAGGCCGCGCTGGCCTGGCGGGGCGGCGCGGACGCCGCCGCCCCGCGCCGCGGGCTTCACACGTTGGGGGCGACGGCTTGTTTTGTGCTGGGTGCGGCGCTTGGGGCCGCGGCGTCCGCGGCTTTTTCCCATGGCGCGCTGTGGGTGCCTTTCGGCCTGTTGTTTGCGACGTGCCTGCTGCTCTTTCGCCGCCCCGCGGGGGAGGGGCGTTGAGGCGTGGGCCACGGCGCGGTTTGATTTTTTTGGGGAAGCGTGAAAAAGGGGTTGCCTTGGGGTGGGGGATGTGCTATAGTATGTGCGCTTTCTTCTTCCGGGGAGGTAGCTCAATTGGTTAGAGCTCCGGACTGTCGATCCGGAGGTCGCGGGTTCGAGCCCCGTCCTTCCCGCCATTTCTTGGATGAGAAAGCCCTCTTTCTGGGGAGGTAGCTCAATTGGTTAGAGCTCCGGACTGTCGATCCGGAGGTCGCGGGTTCGAGCCCCGTCCTTCCCGCCATTTTCAAGTGTGAGTTCACACTCCTTTCGTGTTGTTGTGACCGCGCGGCCATTGGCCGCGCGGTCCTTTTTTTGGCGAAAAGAAGGGCGCGGCCGGGGGCCGCGCCTGGGGTGGGGGTGGGGGCTGGGTCACTCGATGAGGGTGATTTCGGCGAGGGAGGCGAACTCTTGGCCGCGTTGTTCGCTGAGGGCGGTGAAGCGGAGGTAGCGGATGCCTTTGGCGGGTTGGGCGAAGCGGATTTCCTGCGGGTCGGCGGTGTCTTTGAGGGTGGTTTCCGCGGCGGGCGCCCAGGTTTGGTTGTCGGCGGAGACTTCGACGCGGCAGTCTTTGACGCGGCCGTTGACGCCGCCGTCCTGCCGGGCGTAGGCGACGATGCCTTTGAGGTCGCGGGGTTTGTTGAGGTCGAGGGTGACGCTGTGGGGGTGTTTGCCGAGGGTGACGCCGTATTGGCTGTGCCAGAAGGTGCCGAGGTCGCCGTCGCAGACCTTGGCGCCGTCGTTGCCGGGCTCTTGGGAGGTGCAGGCGATGGCGGTGAAGGTTTCGGGCGGGGGCGGCATGGTCTCGTCGAGCTCGGCCTGGGTCTCGCGGACGGGGAGGAGGGGCGCGCCGGCGGGGCGGATGGCGAGGTCGAGGCGGTAGGGCTTGTTGGCGCGGGGGATGTCGCGCTCGAGGGGGCCGGGGCCGCAGCTGGCGCCGCCGAGGCCGCGGTTGACGGCCAGGAGGGTGAGGACGGTTTTGTCGCTGTCGGGCAGTTCGGCGACGTGGCGGGTCTCGGCGAGCTCGGTGGCGGTGTGGGGGAGGGCGGAGAAGGCGAAGCGCCCGCCGTTGAGGGCGGCGACGACGAGGCCGTGGCCTTGGGCGTCGGTGAGGGAGAGGGCGTAGGTGTCCTCGCGGTTGCCCATGTCGTTGGGGCGGGGGTAGCCTTCGACCATGTCTTTGACGGCGCGGGTGTATTTGGCGAGGGGGGCGCCGGCCTTGCGGTCGGGGTAGTTTTCCCAGGGGCCGCGGCCGTAGTAGGCGACGGTGCGCTCGGCGCCGTCGAGGCGGAGGCTGTAGCCGAGGCGGCCCAGCTCGATGTTGCGGCCGCGGGGGAGGAGGGCGGATTGGAGGGTGAGGGTGCCGTCTGGGTAGACGCGCCATTGGGCGTTGACGACGAAGTGGGTGTTGCGTTCGGTGACGGGCTGGGGGAGGGGCTCGAAGAAGGTGCGGTCGGTGGCGCCGTTGTCGAAGTCGCGGAGGCGCTCAAGGGCGCGGCCGCGGACGGTGACGGAGACGTCGATGACGAGGGCGGCGCCTTCTTGGCGGGTTTGGGTGACGCCGCCGGCGACGGGGACGAGGTCGCGGAGGCCCTGCATGGCCCAGTCGTTGCCTTTGCCGACTTCGTTGGAGGAGGGGCAGCGGAAGGCGTCGACCTTCATGGGTTCGCGGAGGAGGGGCTTGCCTTTGAGGGTGTATTGGGCGAGGAGGCCGTCGGGGCCGAAGGTGGCGGCGAAGTCGGGGCCGGAGACGGTGAGGGTGCCGTCTTTGGCGCGTTCGCAGGTGAGGGGGGCGGTGCCTTGGGCGAAGAGGGGGATGGGGGCGGGGGCCTGGAGGGGGAGGGTCTCGGTGGCGACGACGGCGCCTTTGGGGAGGGGGCCTTCGGCCTGGCGGAGGGCGTAGTCGACGCGCAGGTCGTAGCCGTCGAGCGTGCGGGGGGCGTGGGTGGGGAGGGGGAGGGTTTTCGTGGCCTGCGGGGGGATGCCGGAGAGGTCGAGGAGGCCGGTTTGGCCGGTGGGCTCGCCGTTGCGCAGGAGCGTCCAGCGGGCCTCGAGGTAGTCGAGGGTGCGGAAGTGGTTTTTGTTTCGGATGGCGAGCTGGGCGCCGTCGAGGGTGGTCTCGACGTTTTGGTAGACGTAGGCGACCTCGTGGTAGCTGGGCTCGGGGACGTGGCCGGGGAGGAGGGTGCCGTTGCAGACGAATTGGCCGGAGTTGGGCCAGTCGCCCCAGTCGCCGCCGAAGGCAAGGATGCGCTTGCCGCTCTTGGGCGAGTCGTACCAGAGGGCCTGGTCGACCCAGTCCCAGATGGCGCCGCCGAGGATGACATCGCTGCTTTCGATGGCCTTTTGGTAGTCGGCGAAGTTGCCGAGGGCGTTCATCATGTTGTGGGCGTACTCGGAGATGTAGAAGGGCTTGGCGTCCTGGGTCTGCTTGGCCTTCCATTCGACCCAGCCGACGGAGGGGTATTGGTTGGAGCCCATGTCGACGATGGCGTTGTTGCGCTCGTAGTGGGTGGGACGGGAGACGTCGCGGGCTTTGAGGGTGCGCTCGGCGATGGCGAAGTTGCGCCCGGGGCCGGCCTCGTTGCCGAGGGACCAGATGACGACGCAGGGGTGGTTCTTGTTCGTCTCGACCATGGCCATGACGCGGTCGACGTGCGCGTCGAGCCATTCGACGGGGTGGGAGAGGGATTCTTTGCCGTAGTAGTAGCCGTGGCTTTCGATGTTGGCCTCGTCCTGAACGTAGATGCCCCACTTGTCGCAGAGGTAGTAGAAGTAGGGGGCGGCGGGGTAGTGCGAGCAGCGCACGTGGTTGATGTTGGCCGCCTTCATGAGGCGGATTTCCTTTTCCATCGTCTCGTTGCTGACGGCGTGGCCGATCCAGGGGTCGGCCTCGTGGCGGTTGACGCCCTTGAGCTTGACCTTCTGCCCGTTGACCCAGAAGCGCTTTTGGGCCTGGCCGTTGCGGGCGGCGACCTCGACCTTGCGGAAGCCGAGGGTGGAGGGGACGGCCTCGATGAGGCGGCCCTGCGCGTCGCGGAGCTCGAGGACGAGGGTGTAGAGGTTCGGCTCCTCGGCGGACCAAAGGCGCGGCGCGTCGAAGCGCAGGCGCAGGCCGGTCTTCCAGTGGCGCTGGCCGATGAGGTCGACGGGCTTGGAGGCGACGCCGTCGTAGGGCGGGTCGGCGGGGGCGAGGGGGGCGACGGCCTGGCCCGCCGCGTCGTAGACCGTGGCGGAGAGGGTGGCGGCGGCGGGGGCGTCAGGGGCGTTCAGGTTCTCGAGGTCGACGTCGACGGTGAGCTCCCACGTGCCGCCCATTTTGCCCCAGTCAAGCGGCTCGGTGGTGGCGAAGAAGTCGCGCACGTGGAGCTTGGGGACGGCGTAGAGCTGCACCGTGCGGAAGATGCCCGAGAGGCGCGTCATGTCCTGGCATTCGAGGTAGGAGGCGTCGCTGAAGCGGTAGACCTCGAGGGCGACGACGTTGTCGCCGGGCTTGAGGAAGGGGGTGACGCGGAACTCGGCGGCGTCGCGCGAATCCTTGGAGAAGCCGACATAGCGGCCGTTGACCCAGAGGTAGAAGAAGGAATCCACGCCGTCGAAGCGGAGGTAGACCTCCTCGCCGGCCCAGTTCTCGGGGACGGTGAAGTCGCGCCGGTAGGAGCCGACGGGGTTGCGCGCCGCGTAGCTGGTGTAGCGCCTGTCGGGCTCGTCCATCACGTGGGGCCAATCGCGCTTGAAGAGGTAGGGCTGGTTGGCGTAAACCGCGGTGCCCCAGCCTTTCTTGCGCTCGGGGTCGGCGCCCATCGTCTGCCACGAGGCAGGCACCACGATGGTCTCCCAGCCCGAGACGTCGTAGGCGGGGTCTTGGAAGCCGACGGGGCGCGAGGCCGGGTCTTTGCTCCACTTGAACTTCCACTCCGTCCCGCTGTCAAGGCTCTTCCAGCGCGCGCTGAACCAGGGGAGCACCTGCTTGGCGGAGGCGACGTCCGTGAAGCTGAAGGCCCAGGCGCGGGCGGGCTCCTTGTTGTAGGAGAGGTTCTGTTCCTGCTCCCACTCGCGGCCCGTGGGTGCCGTGGCGTTCCCGAAACCGTGCGCCGCCAAGGCCACGCCGGCCGCGCAGCAAAGCCCGCCGAAAACCATCGCCCGTCTCATGTCCATCGCATCCTCCTCTCAAGTGCTCAAGTATCGCCAGTATCCCAAGTCCGGCGGCTGAAGTCAATCGCCGCGCGTGCCTCGCCGCGCCGCGCGTCCGGCGCGACGCAGGGGTCAGTTCTTCGCGGTGCGCGAAAAGTGGAAGAAGGTCTCGTCCTCGTGGTCGGGGCGGAGCCCGGAGGCCAGGAGCATCTTCTTGGAGGGGAGGTTGTCGCGGTAGCATTTGGCGACGACCTTCTCGAGGCCCCAGTAGCAGAGGGCGTAATCGGCCATGGCGCGCATGGCCTCGGCGGCGTAGCCGTGGTGTTCGTGCTCGGGGAGGAGGCGGACGCCCAGCTCGACGGTGTTGTCGTAGGTGAAGTTGTGGAAGACGCATTCGCCCACGAGCGTGTCGCCGCGATAGAGGCCGAGGTCCAGCTCCACGCGCTTGGCGAAGTCGGAGCGCGCGATCTCGAGGAACCAGGCGTCGCGCGGGTCGCCCTCGCCCGTCCACGCCGCGCGCCAGTCCCAGCCCCAGTAGCGGTTGCGGTCGAGGTCCCGCGCCAGGCGGCCGTAGGCGTGGACGTCGGTGTCCGGGACGGGTTTGACGAGGAGGCGCTCGGTGAGGATCTCGGGCGGGGCCTCGAGCTCCTCGATGACGCGGCGCGGCGTGACGGCGTACTTGTCCACCAGGCGGATGGGGTTGTACTGGAGCTTGGACTTGCGCAGGCCGCAGTCGCCCGCGTCGTCCTCGCGGTTGATGTAGTCGAGGCCGGGGCGTTGCATGGCCGTGGCGAAGGCCTGCGCGATGGCCGGGTAAATCCCCTCATAGCCCACCAACGCCTTCTCCACGTGGACGATGAGCGTGTCGCCGATGACCTCGCCCACCGTGATTGCGGCGATTTTGCCCTCCACCTCCATCACCCCGCCCACCTGGGAAAGGTCGTCGAACATGGAGAGCAGCGTCTCGGTGGCGTGGAGCTCCTCCTTGGCGAGGAAGGAGTTCTTGGCGTACTGCCGTGCGGCGTACGCGCGGAGGAAGTCGTTCACCGCCGGGACGTCTGCGGCCGTCATCGCGCGGTACGCCGCCTGCGGGTAGGCGCGGCGGAACTTCGAGACGTGGTTGCGCTGGCCCGCGAAGCGCCGCCCTGGATACTCCACGAAGTCCGACAGGTTGTAGAGGTAGTCGCGCCACGTGCGCGGGTTCGAGATGGCCATGTCGCGCCCGTAGCGCCGGGTGAGGAGGGGGAGGCGCTCGGCGGGGACGGAGCCGAGGATGAGGGGGACGCCCTGCCCGACGCACCAGGCCTCGACGGCGGCAAGGGCGCGGAGCTCGGCCTCCTGGTCGGCCTCCGGGTGGATGGGGTAGGCGAAGCGGATCTTGCCGCCATAGGCCGTGCGCAGGAGCAGGCACCCCTCCGCCTCGGCCAAGGCCGTGTGCGCGTAAGGCCGCCACATCAGCAGGAAGCCCAGCGAATTGTCCGCCAGGCGGAAAGGGTTGCGCTCCACGTAACGGCGCAAGGCCGGGAGCTCATTGGCGTGCAGGGGGCGAAACTCCATCGTGTCCTCCTCTTGGTGAGACCAGCCAATGCCAACGGATGCGGGCGACGTTGGCGAGATAGTCGGGCAAATGGGAGAGGGCCCATGGCAGGAAGCGCCGGAGGGCGTAGGCGCGGGCGCTCATGGCTTTCCGCCCGGCGGGCACCAGGCGGCCGCGCGGGACGTCGTCGCTCGGGAACGCGGGGAAGTCCGCCGCGCGGTAGGTGTAGAGCGCGGCGGCCGCGCGGATGGGCTGGGCGTCCTCAACCACGGGGACGCCGCAGGAGCGGAAGCCGGCGCGGACGTTGTACCACGCGCTCGCGACCGGCCCGCCGGCGGCGGCCACCTGCGCGAACTCCATCGAGAGCAGCACGCGCCACGCGCACCAGGCCGCCGGGACAACCGACATCGCCAGCGCCGCCACGGCCGAGACGCGCGGGAAGCGGACCACGAAGGGCAGCATGAGCGCCACGTAGGCCAGGGGGACGTAGCGCCCGTAGCCGACGTAGAGCGTCGGGGTCAGCAGCACCGACGCCCAGGCCAACGCCAGCGCGCCCCACCAGCCCGCGAACCGCCGCCGCCAGGCAACCAGGATGGCCAGCGAGGGCCAGATCAGCAGGCGCGCCACCTTCCCCAGGCCGTCCATGCCGGCGCCGTCCACCCCGCCGACGTGGACGTTGAAGTCGAACGTGCCCGGCACCAGCCAATGCCCCAGGTAGAAGTAAACGGTCTTGCCGAACCAGCCCAGCGCGCGGGCCTCGCCCTCCGCCCCCAGGAAATCCGCCGAGATCTCGCGCAGCCCCCCAGTGGCGACCAGCCGCAACGTCGGGAAGACGATGAGGGCCACGGCAAGCGCCGCCAGCCCAAGCTGCCACCAGCGCCTCGGGAAGCGCCACGCCAGCATCGCTCCCAGCAGCGCGCAGGGCACCCAGGCGCTCGTCTTGAAGGTCGCGGCCGCGGCGATCGCCGCCAGCGGCAACCAGAAACTCCCCGCGCGCAGGGCAAAGAGGGCGAGCAGGAGCAACAGGTAGACGCACCCGTCGGGCATGCCGTTGAAGACGCTCACCCACGTGAGCGGGGCGCACACCAGGGCGAAGGCCTGCCAGCGGCCGAGCGTCCGCCGAAGCGTGAGCCAGGCGGCGGCGACCAGCGCGAAAACCTGCGCGTGGCCGAAGTCCAGGGAGCCGGTCAGCCGGTAGAGCGCGGCGCACCAGCCCGTGTATCCCGCCGGCAGGGCCAAATGGGCCCGGCGCAGGAAGCCATCGAACTCCAGCCCGCCGCCGGCGGCCAGCAGGCGCGCCTGCGGGCCGAGATAGAAATCCTGGTCGCCGGGAAGCCCGCAGACCGAGAGGACGGGGAGGTTCAGCAGGAACGCCGCGGCGTAGACGCAAAGGAACCCCCTGAGGCAGCGGAAGTGCCAGGCCAGGAAGCAGAAGGCCAGCGCGACCATCCCCACGGGCAGCGGCGTGCGCGCCAGCCCTACGGCCAACGGGAAGAGCACGAGCAGGAGCGGCAGGGCCGCCCACCGCCCGGGCGCTTGGTCGGTCTCCTCGGCGCCGTCCATCACTGGAAGTAACGCCCTGGGTTGCGGACGCGCGGGGCACGGAGCTTGGGCTCCTCAAGGAAGAGCGCGTACCACTCCTCGCCGAAGCCGGCGTTGCTGAAGCGGGCCAGGCGGTTGTTCGCCAAGGCGTCGCGGTTGGCCTTGAGCGTGGCGTGCTCGTTCTTCTTGTCGGCCTCGACGAGCGCCTTGAAGGCCTCGTCCACCTCGCCGCGCTTGACGAGCATCCACGACCAGGTGGCGTAGATGAGCGCGGTGGTGCCGTAGCGCGCGCGGCGCGTGGCCTTGCGGAAGACCTTGCGGAGCGCCTCGGTGGGGGCCTCGTGCGCCCATAGCCGCGCCAACTTCATGCACACCAGCAGCGGCTCGGCCAGCAAGGCGCGCGGGAGCAGCTCGTCCACCCGCTTCCAATCCTTCTTCTGCCAGGCGAACTGCACCTCCATCGTCGCCAGCTGCCGCCCCAACAGCGGGATCCACAGGCGGTAACGCTCGAGCGGGCGGAGGATGGCCTGAACCTCGGCGATCATCGCGTCGCGATCCTTGGCCAGCTCGGCCTCGGCGGCCTTCTGGTTCGTCATCTGGCGGGTGCGCCAACGCTGGAGCTTGGCCTGCATCCGGGCCTGGGCGGCCTGCATCGCGGCCTGCACGCGGTCGTTCACCGCGCCCAGCCGCCGCCGGAGCGCCCAGCCGATGGCCAGCTGCCCGGCCACGAGCACGAGCGCGCCCCAAAGGATGGACCAATACCACGGCGAGACGCCCGCCAACGTGAGCGCCACGCCCACGGCCGCCGCCACCAACACGTTCAGGATCACGGTGATCATCTTGTCTCTTGCTCCAACAGGGCCACGGCCCGGCGCACCACCGCCGCGGCCCGCGCCAACGAGCCGGCGCTCAGCTTGTCCGGCCTGTCCTGCGCGGTGTGCCACCAGGCGTTGCCCGGGCCATACTCAAAATCGATCAGGTTCGCGGCGCGGTACCCCTCCGCCACGAAGGGCAGATGGTCGTCCACCACCGCCCCCGCGTCGCCCACCGCCACGCCCGCCTCCCGCGCCGCGCGGCGCAGGAGGCCGTTCAGCCAGGGCGAGCCGTTCGAGGCCAGGCCGGGGTTGAAGCCCGCGTCGCCGAGCATGTCCAGCACGATGACGGGGAGGTCTTTGGGGAGGCGCCCCGAGCGCGCCGCGTGCCAGCTCCCGTGCAGCCCGTCGTCCGCGCCGTAGGCCACGCGGCACTCCTCGCCGTCGAGGAAGAGGTACGCCACCGGCAGCGTCCCCTCCGCCGCCAGGGCCAGCAGGAGCCCGGTGGTGGAGGCCCCGTCGTTCGCGCCCACGAAGCCCGGGATGCCGGCCTTGGTGTCGAAGTGCGTGGCGAGCGCCGCCACGGGCCGCCCCACGCGGCAATGCCAGACGTTCGCGAGGGCGCCCGGCGCGGCCTCGAAACGGTCCAGGCGCGTCCCCTCCTGGGGCAGGCGCGCGGCGATCCATTCCGCCGCCGCCACGCTCCCGCGCCCCGCGTCGCGCGCCGGGCGCTCGGCGCAGAGGGCCGCGGCGTGGGCCAGCGCGGCCTCGCCCACGGCGCGGTCCGCCGCCGTGGGGCCGCCGCCGCAACCCAGGCCCAGGGCCAGGGCGGCGCAGAGGAGGGGCAGGGGGGCGCGGCGCGTCACGTCAATCCATCCGCACGCCGAGCAGGTCGAGGATGCGGTCGAGGTCGGCGTTGTCGTAGAAATCCACCTCGAGGGTGCCCTTGGCGTGGCGGCCGTTGGGGAGGGTGCGGCCGGGGGTCACGCGCACGGCGGTGCCGAAGTGGGCGTGCAGGCGGTCGGTGAGGTCGCGCAGGTACGCGGCGGGCAGGTCGCTCTTCGCCGCGCGCGGGGCGATGGGGGAGGCGAGCTGGGCGACGGCGCGCTCCAGGGCGCGGACGGTGAGGTTCTCGGAGACGGCGCGGCGGCCCAGGCGGATGCGGTCCTCGGTGCGCGCCAGGGCCAGGAGCACCTTGGCGTGACCGGGGGAGAGGCGCCCGTCGGCGACCATGGCCTTGGTCTCGTCTGGCAGGTCGAGCAGACGCAGGGCGTTGACGACGGTGGGGCGGGCCTTGCCGACGCGCTCGGCGACCTCGCCTTGGGTGAGGCCGAAGCGCTCGGCGAGCGTGCGGTAGCCCTCGGCCTCCTCGATGGCGTTGAGGTCGGCGCGCTGGATGTTCTCGACGATGGCCAGCTCGGCGGCCTTGCGGTCCTCGGCCTCCACGAGGATGACGGGCACGTGGGTGAGGCCGGCGAGGGCGGCGGCGCGGAGGCGGCGCTCGCCGCCGATGAGCTCGAAGCGGCCGTCGGCGAGCTTGCGGCAGACGAGGGGCTGGATGATGCCGTTGGCCTTGATGGAGTCGGCGAGCTCGCGCAGGGCCTCCTCGTCGAAGGTCTGGCGCGGCTGCCAAGGGGAGCGGACGATCTCGGCGGCGGGGAGGGTGAGGACGCTGCCGGCGAGGCGCCCGTCGGGCTGGGCGGGCTTGGCGATGGGCGCCAGGGGCGGGCGCACGGGGGCCTTGTCGGGGGTCTTGGGGCGGTCGATGAGGGCGTCGAGGCCGCGGCCGAGGCCCGCGTGCTTGGCGGGGGCGTGCTTGGCTTTGGGGGCGGGTTTCTTCACGGCGTTCCTTAGGGGTAGAGGCCCGAGCGCATGAGCCCGAGCGTCTCGGGCAGGCCGGCCATGAGGTTGATGTTCTGGAGGGCGGAGCCCGCCTGGCCCTTCATCAGGTTGTCGATGTAGGAGACCACGCGCAGGCGCCCGGTGCGCGCGTCCACGCTCACCACCAGGTCGCAGAAGTTCGTGCGCGAGACGCAGTTGGTGCCGATGGGCGCGTCGGGGCCGTAGACGCGGACGAAGGGCGCGTCCTTGTAGAAATCCTTGTAGAGCGCCACGGCGTCGGCCTCGGAGAGCGGCGCCAGGAGCTGGGCGTAGAGCGTGCTCATGATGCCGCGGCAGAGGGGGACGACCTGCGCCGTGAAGGTGAGGCGGACGTCCTGGCCGTATTGCAGGCCCAGCTCGCGCTCCACCTCGCAGACGTGCTGGTGGCCGGCCAGGCGGTAGGCGTTCATGTTCTCGTGGCGCGCGGGGAAGTGGTGGGCGGCGGCGAGCTTCTTGCCCGCGCCGGAGACGCCGGTCTTGCAGTCGCAGATGACGCTCGTGGGCTCGAAGAGCCGCGCCTTCGCCGCCGGCGCCAGGCCGAGGATGCAGCTGCAGGCGAAGCAGCCGGGGTTGCCCACCACGGGGGCCTTCTTGATGGCCTCGCGGTGGAGCTCGGCCAGGCCGTAGGCGTTTTTGCCCAGCAGCTCGGGGGCGGCGTGCTTCGGGTCCTTGCCGTGGCGCGTGGCGTAGTCGGCGTAGGCCTCGGGGGTGGTGAAGCGGAAGTCGCCCGAGAAGTCAAGCGCCTTCGCGCCGCGGGCGAGCACTTTGCCGGCCTCGAACATGCCCACGCGGTCGGGCGTGGAGAAGACGACGATGTCGGCCTCGGCCTCCGCCGCGCGCGGGTCGGCCGCGTCGAGGATGGGCAGGTCGCAGAAGCCTTCGAGGTGGGGGTAGACCTCGGAGACGCGCCTGCCGACGTCCTCGCGCGCCACCAGGGCGGTGATTTCCGCCTCGGGGTGGCCGGCGAGGAGCTCGATCAGCCCGATGCCGCCGTAGCCCGTGGCGCCGATGATTTTGACTTTGACCATTGCGTGTCCCTTCTTCCTTGAACTCATTCCGGCGTGACGTAGCTCCTCAGGCGCCCCAGGAAGCCGTCCGTGCGCGGGGCCCTCTCGGGCTCGCCGCGCCGTTGGCGGAACATCCAGCGCAGCACCGCCGCGTCGCCGAAGACGCGGTTCCAGATGGGGTGTCCCGCCCCGGCGAACTCGGTGTATTTGGGGCTGGCGCCGGCCTCGCGCAGGGCCTTGACCAGGCGCCGCGAGCACTCGACGCTGACGTTGCCGTCGCGCTCGCCGTGGAAGATCCAGATGGAGGTGGTGGCCGCGTTCTTCACGGCCTTTTCCTCGACGGAGCCGCCGCCGCACACCGGCAGGGCCGCCGCGAAGTAATCCGGCCAGCGCTCGATCGCGTCCCACGTGCCGAAGCCGCCCAGCGAGAGGCCGCCGATGTAGATGCGCTCGGGGTCGGCCACGCCTTGCGCGATGAGGTCGTCCACCCATTCCTTGACGGAGCGCAGGGCGGGGGCGGGGTAGCGCGGTTGGCGGTAATCCTCCTGGAAGGCCAGGGTGCGCACCCACGGGCTCATGCGCGTGCATTGGGGGATGGCCCAGAGGGCGGGGGGCAGCTCGTCGTCGAGGAGGACGGTCTTGTGCAGCTCACCGAAGTTGCTCAGGTTCTTGGCGTTGTCCATGCCGCACTCGCCGCTGCCGTGGAGGAGCACCACCACCGGCACCGGCAGGTCTTTGGGCTCGTACTTGCGCCAGAGGCGCACGGGCATCGTCTCGCCCAGGCTGTTGGTGATGACCGAGGCGTTGAAGCAGTCGGTGATGGCGAACTGCGCCCCGGCCTCCGTCGCCAGGCCCAGCGCGCAGGCCGCGAGCGCCACGCACAGCGCCCGCCTCATCGGCGCACCTCCACTTTCCCCCATTCCTCGAGCTTGGAGGCGATGAAGTCGACGCACTGCGCCTGGGCGGCCTTGGCCGTCGCGCGCGTCGCCTCGAGCACCGGGCCGCAGGCGAAGCGCACCGGCGCGGTCACGTCCACCGGGCCGAAGTCCTTCGTCCACTTGCCCACGCCCAGGAAGGCCGTCTGCCCGGCCACCGGCACCACGGGCACGCCGGCGTTCTGCGCCAGCTTCACGCCCAGGGTGTTGAAGTGGTGGCAGTCGAAGAAGGGCTGGCGGGTGGATTGCGGGTAGAGGAGGACGGCGGCCTTGTCCTCGCGGATGAAGCGCTCGCCGCGCTCGAGCACCGTCTTGAGGTCGGCGCGCGGGTCGGCGCGGCCCACGGGGATGGTCTTGCGCGTGGCGAACGTCCGCCCCAGGAAGGGGATTCTCAGCAGCGACTCCTTGAGCACGATGGCCACGTCGTCGAAAAAGCCCAGCAAGAGCGGCGGGAAGGCGAAGGTCTCGTACAGGCTCATGTGGTTGGAGACGATCACCGCCGGGCCGATGCCCTTGAGCTTCTCGAAGCCCTCCAGGATCACCTCCGTGCCCATGCGCTCGGTCTCCCAGAAGAGGTGCAAGCCGCACTCCTGCCAGCGCTCGTCGTTGAAGCGCCCGGGTTTGCGCGCCAGCCAGCCGCCGCGGAGCATCGAGCCGCCTAGCGCGCGCACGTTGTAGGCCAGCGACGTCGCCCAGCCGTTTTTCCGCGGTTTCCCCAGCGCCTCCGGCGGCGTGCGGTACGCCCCCGTCTCGCTGAACCGCGCCATGAACTCACGCACCTGCCTCATCGTCCTTCCTCCTCAAGCCTGTTTTGCGCCGCCCCCGCGCGTCGGCACGAAGCCGCGCAGGGCGTTCTCGGCCACCGCCCGCGCGTCCTCGGGCAGGTCGCTGCGCACGATCCACTTCAGGAACGAGTGGCCGTCCAGGCGGTCGGCCATCAGGTCGCGCAGCCTCGTCCCTTTCTTTTTGCCGAAGTTCACCGTCACCTCGCCCTCCACCCAGCGCCACTTGCCCGTGCGGTCCACGTTCAACGGGTCGACGGGGTTGAAGAGCCTGTCCAGCGCCTCCACGTCCCGCGGCAGGTCGGGATACTTCGCCAGCTCGCCGGCCAGCACCTCGAGCGTCGCCTCGGCGTCCGCCAGGGCCCCGTGGGCGGCGTCTCCCAAATCCTTGCCGCAGTAGAACTTCAGTGCCGCTGTCAGGTCGCGCGGCTCGCGCTTGTGGAAGATTTTCTGCGCGTCCACCATCGCCCGGGCCTCGGGGTGGAAGGTGTTGATGCCGCAGCGCAGGAACTCCTCGTTCAGGATCTGCGCGTCGAAATACCCCACCGAGAAGCCCCCCAGGTCGCACCCCTCGAAGAAGGAATAGATCTCCAGCGCCTTCTCCGCGAAGGTCGGGCACCCGGCCACCTCCGCGTCCGTGATCCCATGGATGGCGATCGACTCCACGGGGATCTTCACCCCCGGGTTCAACAACCACACGCGGTCGTCCCGCGAGCCGTCCGGGTTCAGCCGCAAAGCCGCCAGCTCGATGACACGGTCGGCCCGCGGCGAGAGACCCGTCGCCTCGATGTCGAACACCACCAACGGCCGCCTCAGCGCAATCGGAAACTCCTGCTTCATAACGCCCCCTATTTTACCACAAATCCCCGCCCCCCTTCCGCCTCGCCGCATTACATTGTGCAACTTTCCACAGGGGAGAGGGGCGCGCCCCCGGTTTCCGTCCCCCGCCCCGATATGCTAAAATAAACGGGTTTTGTAAGGAATGGCAAGATGAAGAAGCGGATAGCGGTGGCGATGGGCGGCACAAGCCATGAGGCGGAGGTCTCGCTGCGCTCGGGCGCGGCGGTGGCCGAGGCCCTGCGCGCGGCCGGCTACGACGTCCTCGAGGCGCGCCTGACGAAGGATTCCGTCGACGAGCTCCCGCGCGGGGTGGACGCGGTCTTCAACGCCCTGCACGGCGGCTACGGCGAGAACGGCGGCTTCCAGGCCGCCCTCGACGCCGCGGGCCTTCCCTACACCGGGCCCGGCGCCGCCGCCAGCCGCCTGTGCATGGACAAGCCCGCGGCGAAGGCCGCCCTGCGCAAGGCCGGCGTGCCGACGCCCGAGGGCGCCGTCCTCACCGCCGCCGCGGCGGATTTCCCCCCGCCCCTGCCCCTGCCGCTGGTCGTCAAGCCGCCGCGCGACGGCTCGAGCGTGGGCCTCTCGAAGGTGACGGAGCCCGGGCAGTGGGCCGCGGCCGTGCGCCTGGCCGCCGCGCAGGACGCCCGGGGCGAGGCGCTCGCGGAGCGGTTCATCCCGGGGCGCGAGTGGGCCGTTGGCGTGGTCTGCGGCCAGGCCCTGCCGGTGCTCGAGATCGTCGCGCCGGACGGGTGGTACGACTATCACGCCAAGTACGCCCCGGGCGTCTCGTGCCACCTCTTCCCGCCCGAGGACGCCCTGACGCGCGAGGCCCAGCGCCTGGCCGTGGCCGCCGCCGAGGCCACGGGGTGCCGCGGGGCGGTGCGCGTGGACTTCCGCCTGTCGCCCGAGGGCGGGCTCTTCGCGCTGGAGGTGAACACCTCGCCGGGGTGCACGCAGACCAGCCTGCTGCCCGACGCGGCGGCCCGCGCGGGCATCCCCTTCCCGGCGCTGTGCGCGCGGCTCGTGGAGGCCGCCACCCATGATTGAGCGCGCCCCCAAACGCCGGAAGAAGTCCAAGCCCGGCCCCGTGGCCGGGGCGTTCGCGGCGGTGGCCGGGAGCGTGGGGCCGCGTCTGCTGCGCCTGCTTTTCCCCCTGCTGGTGGTGGGGGCGGCCGTGGCGCTCTTCTGCCTCTTCCGGGCCCATTATTACTTCGGCAACGCGGCCTTCCGCGTGCGGCCCGAGGAGATCGTCGTGCGCGGCGGCACCACGCTGACGCGCGAGGAGGTGCTCCTGAACTTCGGCCTGGGCGCCGAGCAGAACGGCTTCGAGGTGATGCGCTCGGACATCGTCGCGCGCCTCCACACCCAAGACCCGCGCATCCGCAACGCCGAGATGACCTTCCAGCCGGGCCGCTCGCTGGAGCTGTGGGTGGAGGAGCGCGCCCCCATCGCCAGGCTCCAGGCCGCGCCGCTCTTCGTGGTGGACGAGGAGGGCGTCTGCCTGCGCGGCGCGCGCTCTTACGGCGACCTGCCCACGATTGGCGGCTTCGACCTGCCGGTGAGCGACCTGGCGCCGGGGCACCGTCTGCCGGCGCAGACGCGCTGCATGCTCCATCTCATCGCCGCCGCGGCCTCGGAGGATTACCGCCTGCCCGGGGATGTGCGCGCCGTCTCCTTCCTTTACACCGACGCCGACGACGGGCTCGTCGTGACGCTGGGCGACGGGCGGCGCGTCGTCATCGCCTGGCCCGGCATGGCCGGCGAGGAGGCCCCGCAGGAGGGGATGTACCGCCGCCTGACCAACGTGGCCATGGCCCTGCGAAACCCCCACCTGGCCGGCAAGCGGCACTTCAACGCGATGGCGGCCGACGCCGTCACCGTCTCGGACTGAAAGGAGCGACATGGGCATCCTCTTGGGCGCATTGGACATCGGCACGCAGACGACCAGCCTGGTGGCCGGCGAGTGCGAGAACGGCGCGCTGAGCGTCCTGGCGCGCACCGAAACCCCCACCGCCGGCGTCCGCAAGGGCCTCATCCACGACATCAACGCCGTCTCCGCCTGCGTCCGCAAGGTGCGCGACGACATGGATCGCCTCCACCGCATCGACCTGGCCGACGTCACGGCCTCGCTCTCCTGCTTCGGCCTCACCGCCGCCGTCCACGCCGGCCACGCCCTGCTCATGCCCGGCCACGCCATCGACCAGGACGACGTCGACGCCGCCGAGGAGAACGCCCAATCCGTCGAGGCCCCGGACGCCACCGAGGTCGTTCTCCAACGCTTCCGCCAAAAATACGAGGTCAACGGCCAGCCCGTCGGCACCCCCCTGGGCATGACCGGCTCCGAGCTCGTCTCCAACATCCTTGAGCTCTTCGTCCCGCGCACCGCGCTCGACGCCCTCACTTCCGCCGTCCACCACGCCGGGCTGCGCCTCAACGAGACCGTCTTCTCCGGCTTCGCCGCCGCCGAGGCCGTCCTCGACGCCAAGGCCCGCAACGACGGCGCGCTGGTGCTCGACTTCGGCGCCGGCACGGTCGACTACCTGGCCGTCTGCAACGGCGTCATCGCCGCCGCGGGCAACCTCGCCGTCGGCGGCGGCCACCTGACCAACGACCTGGCCCTCGCCTTCCAAATCCTCCAGACCCAGGCCGAGGAGGTCAAGCTCGCCCGCGGCGCCGCCCAAATCCAGCCCGACCTCGCCGGCGACCGCTACGCCCTGCGCACCCCCTTCTCCACCAGCGACCGCGCCCTCTCGGTCCACGCCATCCAGACCGTCACCACCGAGCGCGTCGACGAGACCTTCCGCATCCTGCGCGAGGCCCTGCGCGACGTCCTGCCCCACATCCGCGGCGCCGTCCACCTCACCGGCGGCACCGCCGCGCTCCCCCTCATCGCCGAGCAGGCCGCCGCCATCTTCGGCCTCCCCTGCGTCCTGGGCGTGCCCTGCAACGTCGCCAAGCTCCCCCCGGAGATGACCGAGGAGCCCTACCGCCACGCCACCGCCGTGGGCCTGCTCAACTGGCGGTGCCGCACCCTGGCGCGGGAGACCCGCCGCCCCGCCCTCCTCGCCCGCCTCCGCGCCTTCCTCAAGGGCTGACCCATGGACACCGAAGACCTCCTGCTCATCTCCCTCGGCGGCGCCGCCGCCACCGTCGCCCGCCGCGTGGCCGAGCGCGCCACCGCCCCCCTGCGTGCCCTCATCCTCGACACCGACGACGCCACCCTCGCGGCCCTCACCCCCGCCGTCGGCCTCTCCACCTCCGTCTTCGGCGCCAAGCGCCTGGCCGGCCGCGGCACCGGCGGCGACCACACCCTCGGCGCCGGCGCCTTTCGCGACGACGCGGCCCAGATCCTCGCCCAGGTCGGCTCCCCGCGCCTGGCCGTCCTGCTCCTTTCCTGCGGCGGCGGCACCGCCGGGGCCGCGCGCGACCTGCTCGAGGCCCTCCGCGCCCAAGGCGTCGCCACCCTCGTCTTCGCCACGCTCCCCTTCGCCTTCGAGGGCTCCGACCGCCGCCGCTGCGCCGCCGTCCTCCTCCCTGACGTCGAGGCCCGCGCCGACGCCCTGGCCAAGATCCCCCTCGACGCGCTCGTCGGCGCAGACGCCGCCACGCTCCCCGCCGCCGAGGCCTTCTCCCGCGCCGCCGACCACCTGGCCGCCGGCCTGGGCCTGCTCTGGACGCTCGTGGCCCACCCCGGCTTCATCGCCTTCGACGCCGAGCGCTTCCGCGCCCTGCTCAGCCACGGCGTCGCCGGCGGCCTGCCCTTCTGCTTCGCCGACGCCACCCGCTCCGGCGAGGGCCGCGCCGAGGCCGTCCTGGCCGACCTCAAGGCCGACCCGCGCTTCCGCGTGGAGAACCTCGACCGCCTGGCCAGCGCCGCCCAGCTCGTCGTCGGCGTCCTCGCCGGGCCGGATCTGCGCCTGTGCGAGCTCTCCACCCTGATGGACGGGCTCCGCGCCCATTGCCAGGCCCTGAAGGAGACCTTCCTGGGCACCGCGACCGAGGAGACCCGCGAGGGTACCCTCGCCGTCGTCGTCCTGGCCTTCGGGCTCCCCGTCGCCGACGCCGCCCTGGCCGACGCCGAGGCCCCGCGCCCCCTCGCCCCCAAGAAGGGCCGGGGCACGCGCAACACCGGCAGCGGCCTGCTCCGCGCCGCCAAGAGCCGCTTCACCGACGTCAGCCCCACCGTCGTCAACGGCCAGAACCTCGACGAGCCCACCTACCGCCGCCGCGGCATCCGCCTGGCGCGATGAGGGAGCCGCCCATGAAGCCGACGCTCCCGCTCCTTGCCGCCCTGCTCTGCCTGGCCTGCGGGTGCGCCCGCGAGGATTGGCGCACGGCGGAGCTGCCCCTGCCGCCCGGGGCCGACCCGGCCCGCGCCGCCGAGGCCATCCGCGCGCTCGACCGCCGCACGCCCCCGCAGGTCACGCGCCGCGGCGCCGCGCTCGTCGTCCGCTACAACGCCCTGAACCTGGCCCCCAAAAACCTCTCCTACGCCCTCGAGCACCTATGAGATTTCTCGTCCAACGTGTCCTCGGCGCCTCGGTCGACATCGCCGGCGCGCGCTTCTCCGGCTTCGACGGCCCCGGGCTCCTCGTCTTCTGCGGCGTCGCCCCCGCCGACACCCCCGCGCAGGCCGACAAGCTCTGCGCCAAACTCCTCAAGCTGCGCATCTTCGAGGACGAGCGCGGCGCGATGAACCGCTCCGTCCTCGACGTGGGCGGGTGCGTCCTGCTCGTCTCGCAGTTCACGCTCTATGCCGACACCGCCTCAGGCAACCGCCCGGGCTTCTCCACCGCCGCCCGCCCCGAGGTCGCCGAGCCGCTCTACGAGCGTTGCCTGGCCACCCTCCGCGCCACCCTCGGCGGGCGCCTCCACCACGGCCGCTTTGGCGCGGAGATGGAGGTGTGCCTGCTCAACCACGGCCCCGCCACCTTCCTGCTGGAGGCCTGAGGTGCCCTGGGCCCCCGCGCCGAGCGCCGACCCCGCCCTCGCCGCCGCGCTGGCCGCGGAGGCAGGCCTCTCGCCGCTCGTCGCCGGCATCCTCGCCCGGCGGCTGGGCGGCGACGACCCGGCCCTTTGGCTCCGCCCGGAGGCCGCGCCGCTCTGCGACCCGCTCGCCTTCCCCGGCATGGAGGCCGCCGCCGGGCGCATCCTCCGCGCCGTGTCGGCGCGCGAGCCCATCACCGTCTTCGGCGACTACGACGTGGACGGCGTCACCGCCACGGTCACGCTCGTGCAGGGGCTTTCCGCCCTCGGCGCCCGCGTCAAGCCCTTCTTCCCCGACCGCGAGCGCGAGGGCTACGGCCTCACCCCGGCCTCCGTGGCCCGGTGCCTCACCTACGCCCCGGTGCCCGCGCTCGTGGTGACGGTGGATTGCGGCATCGCCTCCGTGGACGAGGTGGCCGGCCTCCGCGCCCGGGGCGTGGACGTCATCGTCACCGACCACCACACGCCGCCGGCCGCACTCCCCCCCGCCAACGCCATCGTCAATCCCCGCCTCGGCGCGCCCCCCGGCGCAGAGGCCCTCTGCGGGTGCGCCACGGCCTTCATGCTCCTGCGGGCGCTGGCGGCCAAGGGCGCGCCGCTCGACCCCCTGCGCTTCCTGGATCTGGCGGCCGTGGCGACGGTGGCCGACGTCATGCCCCTGACCGGCCAGAACCGCGCGATTGTCGCCCAGGGCCTCCGCGCCCTGCGCACGCCCGCCGCCAACCCCGGCCTGAAGGCCTTGGCCGAGCGCCTGCGCCTCCTGCCCGGGGTGCCGACGGCCGAGAATCTGGCCTTCTCGCTCGTGCCGTGCGTGAACGCCGCCGGGCGCCTAGGCGCGCTCAAGGCCGCCTACGCCCTCATCGGCCTGGGCCGCGCCGACCAGGCGCCCGCGCTCATCGACCTCAACGCCCGGCGCAAGGCCATCGAGCGCGAGCTGCTGGCGCGCATCGTGGCCGAGGCCCCCGGGCCCTCGGGCAACCTCCTCGTCGTGGGCGGGGAGGATTTCCACGCCGGCGTGCTGGGCATCGTGGCGGCGCGGCTGATGGCGCGCGTGGGCCTCCCCGTGGCACTCGTGCGGCGCACGCCCGACGGCGGCGGGCACGGCTCCATGCGCGCCTGCGGCCGGTGGCACGCCGTGCGGGCGTTGGAGAGCGTGGCGGATCTGCTGGAGCATTTCGGCGGGCATGCCAAGGCCGCGGGCTTCACCCTCCGCCCCGGCGCCTATGAGGCCTTTTGCGCGCGTCTGCCGCTGGCCTTCCCCGGCGAGGCGGGGGAGGAGCCGAGGGTCTACGACGCCGACCTCACGGGCCTGCCCCTCTCCCTGGCGCTCTGCCGGGAGCTGGGGCGCCTGGAGCCTTACGGCCACGGCAACCCCAAGCCGCTCTTCCTCAAGCCCTTCACGCTGGCCTCGGCCCGGCCCGTCGGCGCGGACAAAAGCCACCTGCAGCTCTTCCTCGCGCCGGACGAGGGCGGCGGGCCGATCAAGGCCATCTGGTTCGGCGGCGCGGCGCGGGCGGCGGCGTGGCGCGCGGGGCAACGCCTCCGCGCCCTCTTCACCCTTTCGGTGGATACCTTCCGCGAGCCCGCGCCCGCCCTTGAGATTGTCGACGCAGAGGCGCTTTAGGGCGCCTCGTCCGAGGCGTCCTGGAGGCGAACTTCGACGCGCAGGTCGCCTGATTCAGGGAGAGGGAAGGCGACGTCGCAGACGTAGTAGCCCCACCCACCTTCGGTCTTGACGTGGGTGAAGGTGAGGTTGCGCTCGGTTGCCGCGGGCTCGCCGTTGACCAGGACGCAGAGCGCGGTGGTGGGGGGCATGACAAGGTTGCCGCCGTCCTGCACGATGCGCCGCGCGCGCTTGAGGTTCAGGTGCACCGTCGCCACCGCCTCGCCCGCGCCGGAGAGGCGCAACCCGCCGACGCCGAAGTCGTAGCCCATCTTCCAAGCGCGCCGGGGCATTTGGACGGGCGTCTCAGTGGGGTTGCCACGATTGTCGATGTAGTTGCCCTCGTCGTCGAGGATGTAGATGGGGGCGCCGTTCTCATCGTAGGCGTACTGCCCTTCGACCTGGCCGAGGTAATCGGAGACCGACAAGCCCATCAGCCGCAGGACGTCTCCGGGGTTGCCGATCTCGTGGCTCTCGCCCCGGGTGGTGATGCAGTAGAGCGACTCGTCGCGCTCGGAGAGGGGGCCGACAACCTCGAAGGACGTTTGCCCGCGGAGAACGTTGGTTCCCTCTGAGAAGGTGAGGGTGTCCCAGATGGTGGTCAGATAATAGGGCAGGTTCTCGAGTGGGAGGCGCACCGCGGCGCGGGTCGACCACGCCTGGGCGGCTTCGTCCCAGAGCCAGACGGAGCGCTCGCCGTCGAGGTTGGAGCGGTCAATCGCGGTGGTGGGGTCGGCGTGGGGGATCAGGCGCTCGAGCGACCCCGCCGTGGGCTGGCCGATAAGGGTGAGGGCGTGGTGGTTGAGATCCAGGAAGGCGCCCTCGGGGATGTCCAGGTTCGTCAGCGTGGCGGGGGCGGCCAGGAAGAGCGTCTCGCCGGGTTGGAGGCCGCGCAGGAGGGCCGCCGCGTCGCCGAAGGTGGCGTTGCGGGTCTCGCTTGCGGGGATGAAGGCCCCCGCGCGGCCCCAGGCGTAGGTGCCGTCGTCCTGCCGCTGGCGCGTCCAGACGGTGAAGCACGTCTCGATTTGGGCAACACGGCGTTCGCTCTCCGTCAGCTCCCCGGGCTCCTACTGCCAATGGCCCGCCTCGCCCTCGAGCACCGGATAGGCGAAGTAGTCCAGGAAGTCCGGCTTTTGGGCCCACTTGCCGGGGCCGGCGAAGCGGATGGCGGCAGTGTTGTTGCCGAGCGAGGGCGTGCCGATGAGGCGGCCGGCCTCGACGGTTGCCAGCCCCCAGGCGGGGCCCGCGGTGTCGTCGACGACGCGCCCGATGGAGCCGAGCGCGGCGGAGTGGGCGTCGCCGTTCGCGTCGTCGATGGCGAAGGTGGCCATGCCCTTGGGCCCGTTTGAGACGAGGCCGACGAGGCGGCCCGCCGCCTTCGCGGCGGCGACGTCGCCCACGCCGCCGGCGCACCGATCCAGGCGGCCCGTGCCGAAGCGCCCGGCCACGCCGCCGGCGTAGTTCCCGCCCGTGACCGCGGCGTCGTTGGAGACGGCGCCGGTGTTGGCGCACCGCTCGAACGCGAAGTCGCCGTCGGAGAGGTAGCCGGCGATGCCGCCGGTGCCGCTGTTGCCGCCGGAGACGGCGCCGGTGTTGGCGCAGCCCGTGAGCGTGGTCGCATGGCGGATGATGCCGGCGATGCCGCCGCCCTTGCCGTCCGCGGCGATGGCGCTGGGGCCCTCGTTGCGGCAGTCGGCGATGAGGGTCTCGTCGCCGTAGACGCGGCCGACGATGCCGCCGGGGCAGGCGCCGGAGACGGCCGCGGTTTGGTTGACGAGGCCGGAGAGGGTGGTCTTGCCGCCCGCGTCGACGATGGCGACGATGCCGGCGGCGTCGAGGCTGTTGGAGAGGGCGCTGTTTCCGGCGAGGGTGAGGTCTTGGATGGTCGCGCCGCGCACGAGGCCGAAGAAGCCCGCGCCGTGGTTGTCCAGGTTCCGCTCGCAGACGAGGTTGCGGATGGTGTGGCCGCCGCCGTCGAAGGTGCCGCAGAAGACGCCGATTTGCGTGTTTTCGCCGCGGGGGCCGTCGCCGATGGGCACCCAGGGGCCGAAGTCGGCGAGGTCGAGGTTGGCCGTCAGGGTGACGGTCTTGCCGGCGAAGGTCGCGCCGGTCTCGTTCACGGCCTGGGCGAAGTCGGCCAGGTCGAGGAGGTCGTCGATGGTGAAGGCGGTCTTGTCCTCGTCGTACCACGTGCGCACCACCACGTACAGGCCGTTTTCCCAGGTGCCGGTCGAGCCGTCCGCGGGGTAGATGACGTCCCCGTTGCTGTCCTCCGGCCGCTCCTTGAAGGTGCCGCCGCGAAGGATGAGGCGGCCATCGGCGTTCGCCGTCGTGGTGGAGACGCTCTCGTTGAAGGTGCCGCCGCGGATTTCCAGCGCGGTCGGCGCGTCCGGGTCGACGCTGATTGTGTCGGTCACCTTGACGGTGTCGTTGAAGGTGCCGCCGGTGATGGAAACCTCGCCGCCGTACAGAAAGACCTCGCTGCCGCTGAAGGTGGGCGCCCCCTCGATGAGGATATCGCAGGTGGTACTCTGGACCTTGCCCGTGAAGGTGCCGCCGGAGAGGCGCACGTCGGCGTCGTTGAAGACGTCCAAGAGGCCCGCGACGGTGCCACCGGTGACGATGAGGCGGTTGCCGCAGGTTAAGCGGCCGGAGACGGTGGCATCCTCCACGATCACCGTCGAAGAGTCTTGGCTGCCCCCATAGACATAGATTTCGCAAGCGACCGTGGAGCCGCCCGTCAGGGTAAGCGTGGCATCGTCCATGAGATAAACTTGGGGATCCCCGGCGGGGATGTCGCACTCCGTCATCGTTACCGCGACGTCGCCGGAGAGGTGGATGGCCGTCGACCAGCTCTCGTCGACAGAGAGTTTGAGGTTATCGAGCATGACCGTGCCGCGGGAGGAGAGGCGGAGGGCCCCACTGGCTTCTGCGTACTGGCTCGAAAACCAAAGTGGCTCGGTCGGCGTGGAAACGGTGCAATCCATGAAGGTGGCCGAGCCAAAGTTGTACACCACGCTGCCGCCCGAGCGTCCGCCCACGAAGACGCAGTCCGTGAAGGTGCCGGTGGCACTGCCGCGATAGGCACGGGCACGGCTGGAGCAGGCGGCGTCCGGCCAGCTGTCTTGGTAGATTGGGCCGGGGCCGATTGTGTCGAGGTCGCAACCTTCGTCCACCACGCGGAAGGTCACGCCGTCGGCGACGATCGTGCCGGTTCCGTGCACCGCCGCGATGGCGGGTAGGGCGGCGGACTCGTTTTTGCCGCCCAGAACCTCGATGGTGACGCCCTGCAACGTCAGGTTGGAAGAATAGACCCAGTGCCCAGCATCGACGTCATTATACCCGTCGGTCAGAATTGTGTAGGCATTGTCGCCCTCGGCATGGAGGGTGCCGCCGCCGGTGACGGTGAGCGTCCCGGAGTAGGATGTGATGAAGGCTGGGGAGGAGTTCGAGCCGTCGACCTTGTCCGCGTCATAGGTGAGGGTGGTGCCGGCTGGCACCTCGAGGGTGATCGGCGAATCCGCCGCCGACACCGCCAGCGTGCGGTAAGTGGCCCAAGGCCTGGCGGCGTCATAGTCGTCCTCAGGCGCGGGGAAGTCCCAATTACCCGAACATCTAATCGTGTACCCCCCCCGTCTCTGGCTGCTGCAGGGCATAAAACCACGCCTGGCGCAGGTCGGAGAAAGGCCCGGCCACGTAGACGGAGCCTCGGTAAACGTTGAACGTGGCGGCGAGCAGGCCCTGCGCCGCGCAGGCGGCGGCGAGCAATAGGCAAAGTCTTGCGGTTTCCATCGGCTTCTCCTTCATTTATAAATAAATAAGTTTAGCACCTGCCGATGGGTTTGGCAAGTTTCGTTTTCGTTAGGCGGGGTGGGGCGGGGAGCCTTTTTTGGGGGGAGGCTGGGGTCAGCCTTGGACGATGTGGGCGCCTTGGGAGGGCTTGATGAGCTGGCAGACGGGTTCGTCGCCGAACTTGGCCTTGTAGGCGGCGGTGATGGCGGCGGCGATCTTGTCCGCGGCGGTGGGGTCGACCAGGAGGCAGCAGCTGCCGCCGAAGCCGCCGCCGGAGAGGCGGGCACCGTAGACTTCGGGGATGGTCTTGGCGGTGTCGACGATGAGGTCGAGTTCCTCGCAGGAGTTCTCGAACCAGTGGCGGCTGGACTCGTGGGAGTCGAACATGAGGGCGCCGAAGTCCTTGACGTCGCCTTTCTCGAGGAGGGCGGTGCCTTGGAGGACGCGCTCGTCTTCGCCGATGGGGTGGACGGCGCGCTTGGCGGTGGTTTCGTCGAGGCCGTCGCGGTAGAGGACCCATTCGGCCATGGTGACGTCGCGCAGGTGGGTGACGGGCTTGCGGAGGACTTTGGCGAAGTGTGCGGCGGCGTCTTCGCAGGCTTTGCGGCGGGAGGCGTAGGCGCCGTCGACGAGGGCGTGCTTGGCGTTGGACTTGACCATCATGAAGGAGACGGCCGGGCCCATGGAGACGGTCTCGAAGACGTTGGTGCGGAAGTCGCTTTTGACGAGGCAGCCTTCCTGGCCGTACATGGAGGAGGCTTGGTCGAGGAGGCCGCAGGGGCAGCCGGCGAAGGTGTGCTCGGCCTTCTGGCCGATTTTGGCCATGGTGGTTTTGTCTTTGTCGATGCCGTAGAGTTTGGCGAGGGCGAGGACGGTGCACATTTCGAGGGCGGCGGAGGAGGAGAGGCCGGCGCCGAGGGGGATGTTGCCCAGGAACATGCCCTTCCAACCGTGGGGGGCGGCGGCGGGATTGCCGTCGAAGAGCCAGTTGAAGGTGCCGTTGACGTAGTTCTGCCAGGTCATCTCCTTGGCGGGAGCACAGGTGGAGGTGGTGAACTTGGCGGTCTCCATCAGGTCGGCGGCGGTAAGCTCGCAGGTGTCGTCGGCGGAGGGACTCACGGCGAAGAAGGTGCCCTTGTCGATGGCGGCGGAGAAGACGTAGCCTTCGTTGTAGTCGGTGTGGTTGCCGAGGACCTCGATGCGGCCGGGGGCGTAGGCGACGATTTGGGGTTTCTGGCCGTATTTGGCCTGGAACTTGGCGATGAGTTCGTCGTAGACTTCCTGATTCTGCATGGTGTGACCTTTCGTAAGGGGGTGGGGTTACTTGACGAGCGCTTCGATGTCGTCGGCAGGCTTGGAGAAGCCGACGGTGTAGATGAAGATGTAGGCGAGGGCCAGGCCCGGCACGATGAAGGAGAGCATGTAGGAGATGCCGGAGTCGATGAGCAGGCCTTGGAGGATCTGGAAGACGAAGCCACCGAAGACCATCATCATGAAGAGGCCGGAGGCCGCGGCGGTGTATTTGCCGAGCTTCTCGGTGGCGAGGTTGAAGATGGCCGGCCACATGACCGAGGCGCAGAGGCCGCAGAGGGCGAAGAAGACGGCCGCGAGGGGCACTTCCACCATCTTCACGCCGAAGCCGCCGTCGGTGACGATGCCCGGCATCTTGGCCGCGACGCCGGTGGTCAGCGTGCCGATCACGATGAAGGCGATCGCCGCCAGGGAGGTGACCACCATCATCGTGCGGGAGGAGACCTTGCCGCCGATGGCCGCGCCGATGAGGCGGCCGACGAACATCAGCAGCCAGTAGACCGCGACGACCGAGCCGGCGATGGCCGCGGCGTTGCCGGTGGCCGCGAGGGGGCCGCCTTCGGCGGTGAGCCACTGGGTCATCACGCCGGGGATGCCGGCCTCGACGCCCATGTAGGCGAAGATGGCGAGCACGCCCAGGAGGCAGTGGCGGAAGCGGAGGGGGGCGAAGGCGCCGATCTTTTCGGTGACGACGGCCTGCTCGGGGTCTTTGATGGAGACGAGGGAGATGATGACGAAGGAGACCGCGAAGACGCCGAGGGCGATATACATCAGCAGGTCGCAATCGGCCATCGAGGTGTCCGCCGTCACCGCGCCGATGAGCGAGCCGACGATGAGCGGCGTGACGGTGGCGGTGAGGGAGTTGAAGGTCATGCCGGCCATGTTCAGCTGGTTGCCGCGCTTGCCGCCGCCGCCCAGGAGGTTGAGCATGGGGTTGACGACCATGTTGAGCAGGCAGGCGGAGATGCCGCCGATGAAGCCGCCCACCAGGTAGACGCCGTAGGGCAGGGCGAGGCCGCCTTCCATCGGCAGCTTGCCCGAGAGCATCTGCACGGCCATGGCGATGAAGCCGGCGGCGATGCCGATGAGGGCGGTTTTCTTGTAGCCGACCTTGCCCAGCAGCTTGCCGCCGGGGATGCCCATGAAGAGGTAGGCCACGAAGACCATGGCGTTGCCGAGCATCGCCAGCATGGTGGAGTTTTTGATGGCGTCCTGGGCTTTCCAGACGTTGGAGAGGGGCTGGCCGAGGTAGGTCACGAAGGCGATCATGCCGCAGAGGAACATCATCGTGATGACGGCGACCCAGTTGATGGAGGGTTTTTCTTCAGTGCTCATGGGGGATTGCTCCAATGGGGGTGGGAGGGGCGCTTAGGCCTTGGGGAAGCGGTATTCGGTGACGGAGCGGAAGGTCTCGCCCGGGCGGAGGATGACGCTCGGGAAGTCGGGATGGTTCACGCTGTCGGCGAAGTGTTGGGTTTCGAGGGCGACGCCGCCGCGGCGGCAGGTGGGGCCTTCGGGGGTGGCGAGGCCGTCGGGGATGTAGTTGCCGGTGTAGACCTGCATGCCGGGCTGGTCGGTCCAGACCTCGAGGGCCAGGCCGTCGGGCGCGGCGAGGGTGGCGGCGTGGGCCAGCTGGCCGGGGGCGTGGTCGAGGACGAAGTTGTGGTCGTAGCCGGCGCCGTAGCGAATCTGGTCGTTGTCGGCGTCCACGTCGTCGCCGAGGCGGCGGGTGGCGGTGAAGTCGAAGGGGGTACCGGCCACGGGGGCGAGCTCGCCGGTGGGGATGAGGCCGGGGTTGACGGGGGTGTAGCGGGTGGCGTTCACGCGCAGGGTGTGGTCGAGGATGTCGCCCTTGGCGCAGCCTTTGAGGTTCCAGTAGGCGTGCTGGGTGAGGGCGAGGGGGGTGGGCGCGTCGCAGGTGGCGTTGTAGACGATGCGCCAGGTGTTGGCGGGGGTGAGGACGTAGAGGACGTCCAGGTGGACGGCGCCGGGGTAGCCTTGGTCGCCGTCTGGCGAGTCGAGGGAGAGGAGGAGGCAGGCGTCGTCGTCGGCGTAGTAGCCTTGGCCGCGGGCCCATTCGGGGGCGAGGTTCTCGGTGCCCTTGAAGAAGGCCTTGAGCTTCCACATTTTGGCGTTGAAGCCTTGCTCGCCGCCGTGGAGGGCGCAGGGGAGGCCGCCGGGGGCGTTGTTCGTGGCGAGGGTGTAGTCCTTGCCGTCGAGGGTGAACTTGCCGTTGGCGATGCGGTTGGCCACGCGGCCGATGAGCTGGCCGTAGTAGGGCTCCTTGACCCAGCCTTCGAGGGTGTCGGGGCCGACGATGACGTTGCGCGGCTGGCCGTCGGGCCCGGGGACGACGAGGCGCCGCACGGTGCCGCCATATTCCAAGACCTGCAATTCGGCGCCCAGGCCGTTCTTCAACGTGTAGCTCAGCACCGTCGTGCCGTCGGGCAGTTTGCCGAACTGCTCGACCTCGACGATGGGATCCGCCTGCTTGTCATCGCTCATGGTTCTGATAGCCCTTTCGTTCGGGGGCGGCCTTTGCCTCCCCCAGTTTGACTGTACTTATGATACTCCCCGCGCCGCCCAAACGCAAGCCTTTTTTTCGGGCCCTGGGGCGCCTTGGCGCGCGGGGTGGTTGCGCGGGGCGCACGGGTGCGCTATACTAGGGTTGTTGTATGGAACCAACGAAGGAAGCATCATGAGCAAGAAACCGACCCTTTTGATTTTGGCCGCTGGCATGGGCAGCCGCTACGGCGGGCTCAAGCAGATCGATTCCGTGGGGCCCTCCGGGGAGACGATCATGGATTATTCCATCTATGACGCCATCCGCGCGGGCTTCGACAAGGTGGTCTTCATCATCCGCCGCGACTTCGAGGAGGCCTTCCGCGAGAAGATCGTCTCGAAGTACGAGGGGAAGATCAAGATCGAGCTGGCCTTCCAGGACCCGTACGACCTCCCCGAAGGGTGCGCCTTCCCCGAGGGCCGTGAGAAGCCGTGGGGCACGGCGCACGCCATCCGCTCGGCGCGCAACGTGATCGACGCGCCCTTCGCGGCCATCAACGCCGACGATTTCTATGGGGCCGACGCCTTCCGGCGCCTGGCCGGCTTCCTGACGCAGGTGGACGCGACGGCCACGCCCAAGCAGTTCGCCATGGTGGGCTACCGCCTGGATCAGACGCTCTCGGAAAACGGCTCGGTGGCCCGCGGCATCTGCGAGGTCTCGCCCGAGGGCAAGCTGCTGGGCGTCACGGAGATGACGAAGATCGCCAAGAAGCCCGACGGCGCCATCCAGAACGAGGAAGACCCCGCCAACCCGGTGCCGCTGAAGGGCGATTGCCGCGTGTCGCTGAACCTGTGGGGCTTCACGCCGGCCCTCTTCGAGGGGATGGAGGCGCGCTTCAAGGAGTGGTTCCACGCGCATGAGGGCCAGCTGAAGGCCGAGTGGTACATCCCCTTCTACGTGGACGAGCTGGTCAAGGAAGGCCAGGCCACCGTGGAGGTGCTGCCCACCGACAGCACGTGGTTCGGCGTCACCTACCGTGAGGACAAGCCCGTGGTCGTCGAGGCCATCCGGAAGATGGTCGCCGCCGGCGAATACCCCGCCAAGCTCTGGCCGTGATGGGCTGATGGGCCGATTGGCGGGTTGGGGCGGGCTTCGGCCCGCCCCGCCTTGTCTGCCGCCGGGGTGCGCACGGGCGTGCGCAGGGTGGGGTAGGCGCGCGGCGGGGAAGGAAAAAAAGCCTTGCATACCTTTTGGAAGGTTTGTATAATACGCGCCATTCTTTGATTGAGAAGCGCATGCGCAGGACGAAGGAAGAGGCGTTGGAGACCCGGAAGGCCATCTTGAAGGTGGCCTTGGACTGCTTTTCCAAGCGGGGCTACGCGCTGACGACGTTCAACGACATCGCGCGGCGCATCCATCTGACGAAGGGCGCGGTCTTCTGGCACTTCAAGACCAAGGAAGACCTGCTGGCGGAGCTGATCGAGCGCGAGCACGCCATCTACACGCCCCTCGAGGGGGTGGAGCGCGCCGAGACGCTCGAGGAAATCCGCGAGGCCTTCGTCGCCTGGGCGCGCGCCATCGAGGGGCACACGGAGCTCAAGCAGTTCATGCTCTTCATGATGAGCCGGGTGGAGTGGAACGAGGCGCTCACGCGCCTGCTCGCCCGGAAGCTGGAAGGGCAGATCGTGCGCGACCCGCTCGCGAAGCTGCTCGAGCGCCTGCGCCGCTTCAAGGAAGAGGGGGCGATCGACTCGCCCCTGAGCGCGGACCAGATCGCCACGCTGATGGGCAGCGTCTTCTTCGGGACGCTGCGCGAGGCGTGGCTCTACAAGCACCCGGTGGACGTGGCCGAGACGATCCGCGCGGGATTGGATTTCATCGTACAAGGCATCAGGAGCAAGTGACCATGGAAGAGAAGAAGAACCCGTTGAGCGCGACGGCCGGGCTGGCGTTGAGCGTCCTCGTGGCGGCGGCGCTGGGGTGGTTCGCCCGCACGATCTACCAGACCAGCCTGGACGCCGAGGCGCAGGCCAAGGCCGTCGAGGCCGCCGCCGCGGCCGCCGCCGTGCGCCCCGTGACGGTGGAGACGGCGCTGGCCACGCTGAAGGCCATCAACCCGCCGCAGACCTTCATGGGCCACGTGGAGCCCATCCAGGACGTCGACCTGCGTGCGCAGATCGACGGCACCATCCAGGAGGTGGCCTTCAAGGAAGGCGCGATGGTCAAGGAAGGCGACCTGCTCTACCAGATCGACCCGCGCGTCTACGAGGCCCGCGTGGCCCAGGCCAAGGCCGCCCTCGCCCAGGCCCAGGCCTCCAGCGAGAACGCCGACCGCTACTACGCGCGCATCAGCAAGGTGGACAAGCGCTCCGTCACCGAGGCCGAGGTCGACCAGGCCTACGCCACCATGCTCGAGGCCAAGGCCGCCATCGCCCAGTGCGAGGCCGACCTGTCGAGCGCCGAGATCAACCTGGGCTACTGCAAGATCACCGCCCCCATCTCCGGGCGCATCGGCCAGAGCCTGCTGAAGAAGGGCGACTACGTCTCGCCCTCGATGGGCACCCTCGCGCGCATCGTGCAGATGGACCCGGTGCGCGTCGTCTTCTCCGTGCCCGACCGCGAGTACCTGCGCAACAAGAACATCGCCGACTCCAAGGGCGCCGGGGCCGAGGCCATCCGCGCCCAGATCCGCCTGGCCGACGGCACCCTCTACGCCCACGACGGCACGCCCGACTTCATCAGCAACGAGATGAGCATGGAGACGGCCTCGCTGCCCGTGCGCTACGCCTTCGCCAACCCCGACCAGCAGCTCCTCTCCAACGCCTACGTCACCGTCCTCCTCTCCGAGGCCAAACCCGCCGAGGCGCTGACCATCCCCGCCAACGCCGTCCTGGCCAACGCCACCGGCGACTACGTCTACGTCAACGAGGGCGGCAAGGCCGCCCGCCGCGCCATCGCCATCGGCGCGCGCCTCGAGGGTATGGTCGAGGTCAAGGCCGGGCTCCAAGCCGGCGACGAGGTCATCACCGAGGGCGTCGTCAACGTCTCCGAGGGCACGAACCTGAACATCGTGAACCCCTCGCCGAACGCCCAGCCCGAGGCGACCGTCACCCTCGCGAAGTAAGGTCACGCAGGAGGAAGCCCAGCCATGGCCGAGCAAGAAAGGATCATGAGCCTCGAGGAGCTCGAGGCGAATGAGCGCGAGTCCGTCCGCAAGATGATCGAGGAGCTGCCCAAGAAGAGCATCTTCTCGCGCGTCTTCATCAACCGCCCGCGCTTCGCGGTGGTCATCGCCCTGGTGATGTCCATCGTCGGCGTCATCGCCATCCGGGCGCTGCCCATCGCGCAGTACCCGGAGGTCACCCCGCCGGCCGTGCGCGTGAGCTGCACCTATCCCGGCGCCAACGCCGTCGACCTGGCCAACTCCGTGGCCATCCCCATCGAGTCGGCCGTCAACGGCGTCGAGGACATGCTCTACATGAGCTCCTCCTGCACCGACTCGGGCCGCTACAGCCTCACCGTCACCTTCGCCGTCGGCACCGACCGCGACATCGCCCAGGTGCGCGTGCAGAACCGCGTGGCCCAGGCCGAGTCCAAGCTCCCCAAGGAGGTCACCCAGCAGGGCGTCAACGTCGAGACCCGTTCCGATTCCACCCTCGGCTTCATCTCCTTCCGCTCCCCCAGCGGCGAGCTCAGCAAGCTCGAGATTTCCGACTTCCTGTACTCCAACGTGCGCGACGCCATCCTGCGCGTCCACGGCGTGGGCGGCGCGGACGTCCACGGCGCGCGCATGGCCATGCGCATCTGGCTCGACCCCGAGCGCCTCGCCGCCCAGGGTCTCGACGCCAGCGACGTCATCTCCGCCATCGATGCGCAGAACCTCCAGGCCGTGCTCGGCTCCGTCGGCGCCTCCCCGGTCTTGGACGTGAACATCCGCGACACCTTCTCCATCATCGCCGAGGGCCGCCTGAGCACCGTGCGCGAGTTCGAGGACGTCGTCGTGCGCTCCGCCGACGAGGGCGGGCTCGTGCGCATCCGCGACATCGCGCGCGTCGAGCTCGGCGAGCAGAGCTACGCCAACACCGGCTACTTCAACGGCCTGGACGCCGTCTCCATGGGCATCGAGCAGACCCCCGGCACCAACGCCATCGAGGCCATGGAGGCCGTGCGCAAGACCCTCAAGGATCTCGAGCCCACCTTCCCCGGCGACCTCGAATACACCATCGCCTACGACTCCACCGAGTTCGTGCAGGTCTCCATCGACGAGATCGTCAAGACCCTCGTCGAGACCTTCGTCCTCGTGCTCATCGTCTGCTACGTCTTCCTGCAGGACATCCGCGCCACCTTCGTGCCGCTGTGCGCCATCCCCGTCTCGCTGCTCTGCACCTTCCTGGCGCTCAAGCTCTTCGGCTACACCATCAACACCATCTCGCTCTTCGCCCTGGTGCTGGCCATCGGCTCGGTCGTCGACGACGCCATCGTCGTGGTCGAGCGCGTCCAGCACCACATGGACAAGAACCGCCTCGACCGCAAGACGGCCACCCTCCTGGCCATGCACGAGGTCACCGGCGCCGTCGTCGCCACCACCCTCGTGCTCCTGGCCATCTTCGCGCCGGTGGGCTTCGTCGGCGGCATCACCGGGCGCATCTACTCGCAGTTCGCCGTCACCATGTCCATGGCCATCCTCTTCTCGGCCATCAACGCGCTCACCCTCTCCCCGGCCATCTGCGCCACCATCCTCGGCGTGCCCAAGCCGCACACCAAGTGGTGGGATCCCTTCACCTGGTTCAACAAGGCGCTCGACTGGGTGCGCCTGCGCTACGGCGTCCTGGCCCGCTTCTTCGCCGCGCGGCGCCTGCTCACCCTCATGCTCCTGCTGCTCTGCTTCGCCGGCGTGGCCGTCAGCTACAACAGGACCCCCACCTCCTTCCTCCCCGAGGAAGACCAGGGCGTGGTCTTCGTGGACATCGCCCTGCGCGAGGGCACCAACCGCGCCGTCACCGACGACTTCGTCAAGCGCTTCGAGAGCGAGGTGCGCCAGATCCCCGGCGTCAAGAGCACGATGTCCGTCATCGGCTGGGCCATGATCTCGGGCAACGCCGAGAGCACCGGCATGCTCATCGTCGCCCTCGAGCCCTGGGACAAACGCACCACCGAGGAGCTCTCCGTCTGGTCCATCCAGCGCAAGATCCAGGACATCGCCGCGCGCTACCACGAAGGCAAGTTCCTGGCCATGGTGCCGCCCGCCATCCAGGGCCTGGGCGTCTCCGGCGGCATGAGCCTCTACTTCCAGTCGCTCTCCTCCACCGACCCCGAGATCATCGAGCAGAACCTCAAATCCTTCCTCGCGGCCCTCAACCAGGCGCCCGAGGTGTCCATGGCCTTCTCGCCCTACACCTCCGGCACGCCGCACATCGAGCTGAGCGTCGACCGCACCAAGGCCGAGAGCTACAAGGTGCCCGTCTCGTCCGTCTTCACGACGCTCCAGAACTACCTCGGCTCCTACTACGTCAACGACATCAACCTCGGCACGCAGGTCAACCAGGTCATCGTGCAGTCCGACTGGGACGGCCGCGCCACGCGCGACGATATCGGCCGGCTCTACGTCCGCTCCACCGAGGGCAACCTCATCCCCGTCTCCGCACTCGTGAACCTCGAGACCGTCGGCGGCGTGCGCAACTACAACCGCTTCAACCTTTTCCCGGCCGCGCGCATCACCGCCAACGCCTCCGAGGGTTTCTCCTCCGGCGAGTCCATGGCCGCGGTCAAGCGCGTCGCCGGCGAGTCGCTCTCGCGCGACTTCTCCTTCGCGTGGACGGATCTTTCCTACCAGGAATCCATCGTCGAGGGGCAGACCGGCCTGCTCGTCCTCGCGGCCTTCGTCTTCGGCTACCTCTTCCTGGTCGCCCAATACGAGAGCTGGACGCTCCCGCTCCCCGTGATGACCTCCATCACCGTCGGCGTCGTGGGCGCCTTCCTGGGCATCATCTACTGGGGCATCTCCCTCTCCATCTACGCCCAGGTCGGCCTCCTCCTGCTCATCGCCCTCGCCGCGAAGAGCGCCATCCTCGTGGTCGAGTTCGCCGCGCAGCGCCGCGAGCAGGGCCTCGGCATCGTCGACGCCGCCGGCGAAGGCGCCTCCGAGCGTCTGCGCGCCGTGCTCATGACGGCTCTCACCTTCATCCTCGGCGTGCTGCCGATGGTCTACGCCACCGGCGCCGGCGCCGTCAGCCGCGTCCACCTCGGCGCCACCGTCTACAGCGGCATGCTCGCGGCCACCACCGCCGGCATGATCATGATCCCCGCGCTCTACTCCCTCTTCGAGAAGATGCGCGAGGGCACCTACTCGCTCTTTGGCAAATCCCACGTCCGGGAGGAAAAATGAAAAGCTCCACCCTCACCCTCTGCCTCCTTCTGACCCTTGCCGGCTGCGCCATCCCCAACCACAAGGATTATCAGGAGCGCCCCGTCGCCGACGTCCTCCAGTCCGCCTCCGTCGCCAAGGACACCCGTGAGGACGCCCTCCCCGGCCTCCTCGCCCAAGCCCCCGCCCCCGAGCTCGACGCCTGGTGGCGCGCCTTCGGCGACGAGCCCCTTAACCGGCTCCTCGCCAAGGCCTACGCCGCCAACCGCACCCTCCAGGCCGCCCGCGCCAACCTCGCCGCCGCCCGCGCCACCTGGCGTTACCAGAAGGGCGCCCTCTGGCCCCAGGTCGACCTCGGCGGCGACGCCACGCGCAACCGCACCTCCCACTACGGTCGCGCCGGCTACGACCGCTACACCGACTATACCCTCGCCGCCTCCGCCCGCTGGGAGCTTGACCTCTTCGGCAAAAACACCTACCTCGTCGGCGCCGCCGAGGCCCAGGCACAAGCTTCCGAGGCCGACCTCAAGGCCATGTGGGTCGCCGTCTCCGCCGACCTCGCCACCTACTACGTCGAGCTCCGCACCCTCCAAGGCCGCCTCATGGTCGCCCAGGACAACCTCCGCCTCCAGCAAGACAACTACGACCTCCAATCCGACCGCAACGCCGGCGGCCTCACCAACGAGCTCGAAAAACACCAGGCCGAATACGACCTCCGCTCCACCGCCGCCGCCATCCCCTCCCTCAAGGCCCAAATCACCGCCGCCGAGGACGCCATCGCCCTCCTCTGCGGCGTCGCCCCCGGCGCCCTCCCCACCGAGGTCATCGAAAACCCCGACTTCATGGAGCGCCCCGCCGAGGAAACCGAGCAAGGCGAGAAAGACGGCTCCGGCCGCAAGGCCGCCGGCCTCCGCCCCACCGCCATCCCCGCCGCCCAAGGCCTTGACCTCGAAGACGGCATCCCCGCCGACGCCATCCGCCGCCGCCCCGACGTCTACGCCGTCGAGCGCCGCCTCAAGGCCGCCACCGACACCCTCGGCTCCGCCAAGGCCGAGCGCTACCCCACCGTCTACATCTCCGGCAACTTCGGCCTCAACTCCCTCCACATCGGCGACCTCATCGACTGGGACAGCCACGTCTACGGCATCGGCCCCGGCGTCACCCTCCCCATCTTCCACGGCGGCCAGATCGTCGCCAACATCGACGTCAAGACCGAGCAGCAAAAAGCCGCCCTTGCCGACTACGAGAACGCCGTCCTCACCGCCCTCGCCGACATCCGCGACGCCCTCTCCGGCTGCGAGCAGGAACAGGAACGCCTCCGCCAGCTCCGCCTTGGCGTCCAAGCCGCACAGGCCGCCTACGAGATCGCCGGCAACAAGTACGATGCCGGCCTCGGCAACTTCTTTGACGTCCTCGACGCCCAACGCCAGCTCTTCACCCTCGACGAATCCCGCGTCATCAGCGAAGGCGAAATCGCCAAACAGCAAATCGCCCTCTACCGCGCCCTCTGCGGCGGCTGGGCCGGCGAAGAGGACGACCAAACCCCCGAGGCCCTCTTTGGCCCCAACCAAGGCGCCGAACCCCTCCTCGCCCCCCTCCTCCAGGCCGACGCCCCCGCGCCCGCCGCCCAACCCACCCCCGCCCCGGCCCCTGCCGCCCAGGCGTCCGCGCCTGCGCCGGCCGCCCCCGTCCAGGCGTCTGCGCCGGTCGTCCCCGAGGGCCCGGCCAGCGAGGAACGCCTCCCGGACGGCGTCTCTCCCGCCCCCGACGGCGCCACCCAAGCCTAACCCCGCCGCCCCGGGTCACTCCCGGGGCGACCCCATTCCGCCACCCCCAAACGAGGATCAGACCATGCGAAGCCTCCCCCTCCTCCTGCTTGCCCTCACCCTCTGCGGATGCGCCGCCCTCTGCCCCCGCGCAGACCAAGCCCCCGAACCCGCGGAATGCACCCCCGCTTCCGAGGCCCCCGCCGCCCAACCCGCCCCAGAGGCCCCCGCCGCCCAACCCGCCACGGCGGCCCCCGCCCCCGAGGCCCAGCCCGCCCCCGGCGCCTACTCCGCGCAGGCCGCACTCGACCCCGAGCAACGCGACGTCTACACCGCCGCCACCCGCGACTCCGAAGCCCGCACCCTCCGCCCCCGCACCGTCGCCGTCCAAGTCGTCAACGGCCTCAACTATGACTTCCGCTGCCTCAGCGAAGACGGCCGCCGCCGCTACAGCGTCATCATCCACCGCCCCCTCCCCCAAAGCGGCCAAGACCCCCGCGTCATCTCCATCCGCGAGCTCCCCGACGCCGATTGACCCCTCCCCCTTGCCTGAAGGCAGGGCCACACAGGCCCTGCCTTTTTTTGTGCAGGCACGCAAAACAGGCGCAAAACCGGCGAAAAGAGCTTTTGTCCCTGCAAAAAGAGGAAAAGGCGCTCTTTTTCCATTGCCAAACCCCTATGGAGATGATAAACTACCCCCGTATTCCGATATGTGTAGGAACGCCCAAGGCACCTCCCAACAGGCCTTGGGCGGCGGGCGTCGAAGGTTCTTCCCCTTCGCGCCCGTTTTTTATGCGCGGCAACGTGCGCCCGAAGCCATCGCGGCGCTTGTGCCCCTTGTGGCACGGTCTGCCCTGGCCGTGGAAGCTGCGCCCCTTCGGGCCTGCACGGAGGTGCCCGCGCGGCGTGCGCCTGCATTCCGGTGCCCTGGCAGGACGGAATATGCTAAACTATTTTCATGAAACGCATCGCCCCCCTCTTTCTCCTCCTCCTCGCCGCCTCCCTCCCTGCGGCGCAACAGAACAACGCTTGGCGTCCTGTGCATACCATCATGGAGCCTGTTTGTCAGGCGACGGATTGGAATCAGACCGGCGCCCTCAACGCCTACGTCGGCGCAAGTGAGTTTAAGTACAAAGGGCAGACTTACAAAGGCATTCCCGGCTCGGTGTGTGGGTGTGACCCGCTTGCGTGGGGGCAAATCGTCACCTATCATGCCCTGAACCACGGCGCGCCCTCCGCCACGTGGGAGCCGCCGGCTATCACAGAGTCTTATGTTCAGAATAAGGGCGAGCGTGTCGAGCGCACTCCGCTTACGGGGCCTTTCGATTGGGCGGCGGTGCGCGACAAGCGTGACCTTGGGGAGGACATCCCGGTGGCGCGCCTGATGTGGAACCTTGGCATCCTCGGGCACACGGAGTATGGCGCGGACGGCGGTGCGGCGGGAAGCGTGCGCAAAGAGTTTATCAAGTACTTTGGCTTTGCGGAGGGCTATTGCTACACAACGCCGAAGCCGGGCGGAGTCGTCGCCGAGTACTGGGAGGATATGCGTCACCGTATTTTGCGCGTTTCGTTGCAGGTCGGCGCCCCGCTTGGGACGGGTATCTACATCGATGGGTTGGGGCACATGGCCGTCACCGACGGTTGGGGCGTGGATGAGAATGGCAAGGAGTGGTTCCATGTGGACAGAGGGTGGGGGAACGCCAAAGGCCTGTGGTGGGATTTGCCAACCGTCAACCAAGAGATGGAGCGGCAACTCTATCCCAACGTTTTCCCCACCGCGCTCGGAAGCGTCATCGTCGGCCGCGTGGCCGATGCCAAGCACGCCCCCATTGCAAACGCCAAAGTCTCCCTCACCGCCGAGGACGGCACCGTCTGGACCACGCGCACCGACGCCAATGGGTGTTACGTTTTCAAGAACCTCCCGCTTGTCCCCGTCTGGCAGGATGATGCGGAAACGTTGCCTTACGACCCCGCCAATCTGCCCGTCGACACCTATACCATCGCCGTGGAAGGGGCAGGATACCTCGCGGCGCAACCGCAAACGGTTAAAATTGGAAGTTACATCGACGACGATTTGGTCGTACTCCTGCAAAACGCTTGGGAAAGCACTCAAAAAGGTGGCGGCAAGGATGATGGCAAGGGTGGTGGTGTCGTCTATCCGCTCTCTTATGGCGGATCCGTGGCGGACTTTGTGCTGGAGCCCACGCCAAAGACCGTCATTTCCACGCCAAACGGCTTGAACGATCTTTCCCAATACGCCGGGCAGACCGTCTACGTCGCCACCGGCACCTACACGCTGACCGCGCCGCTCACCCTCCCCGCCAACACCACCCTCATCGGCGGTTACAATCTCACGACCGGCGTCGTCGACCCCCTCGCCACCCCCACGCGGCTGGAGATTTCTTTGCAGGAACTTGGCCCGGCAATTACGCTTGCGGAGGGGGCAAGCCTGGAAGGGTTTGTTTTTGATGATTCGAACGGGACCTCTTCGCCTGTGATTGTGGCGAAGAGCAAAGGAGAAGGAGAGGTTACAGCTTTTCTGCGGGATTGTATCTTTGCCGCTAAAGAGCCCTGGGGAAGCTACGCGCAACTTACTAGTGGTGGCGTCCAGATTGAAACTTCTGTTTTCTTTGCCATAGACAAAGCCTCGCTCAATTGGTGTAAGGCGACGCATTGCACCTTTGTTGGGGCGCTTCCTCCGGATACGACCGATGGCGGCGGCAATTTGGTTATTGCGACGAACGGAACAAAACGTCCCACGGAACCCAATTATTGCGCGGCCGACCATGAATGCCCGGCGTATGGACTGGACGGGCGGCCTTTGGGCGGGCACTTGGGCGCCCTTGCGCCGGACAGCTTCGACTTCACCCCCGAGACCCTCAAGGCGTTGGGCTACCGCCTGCGCCTGAAGTAAGGAGAGCGACATGATTGCCTATTGCGTCGTCGAGACCGGGCCGTTGGCCGAGAATTGCTATTTGGTGTGGGGCGAGGGGAAACAGGCCTGGATCATCGACCCGGGCGCGGATTTCCCGCTCATCGAGCAGGAGGTCGCCGCGCGCGGCCTCACGCCCGTGTGCGTGGTGCTGACGCATGGGCACTTCGACCATCTGGGCGCGTTGGACGCGGTGCTGCGCCGCTGGCCCGGCCTCCCCGTCGTCTTGCGGCCCGAGGAGCGCACGTGGGCCTTCAGCCACCCGATGAACCAATATCCGCCCTTCTACGCCCATCAGCAGGAGCCCGCGAGCCTCGTCGAGGCCGGTGAGGCGTGGGCGTGCGGCGGCATCGAGGCCCGCCTCATCCCGACGCCCGGGCACACCCCCGGTGGCCAGTGCGTTCTCATCGAAAAGGACGTCCCCGCGCCTCTCTGCTTCACGGGCGACACGATTTTCCAGGAGTCCATCGGCCGTACTGACCTCCCCGGCGGCTCCTTCCCCACGCTCGACGCCTCGCTCAAGCGCCTCGTCGCCGAGCTCGCGCCGGAGACCACCCTGCTCCCCGGCCATGGCCCCGCCACCACCATGGCCCACGAGCGCCGCGCCAACCCGTACCTGCAGGAAGACCCCGGCTTTTGAGCCGGGCCTTCAGCCTCAAGCGGTTGTCGTGCGTCCCGGAAAAAGTTCGCGAGAACGCAAAAAAAGGTTGCGTTCCTCGGAGCATTTGCTAAAATATAGGCCGTTTTTTCGCGGCATCAGCCATTTGGCGCCAGCGCGTCTGGCCGTGCCGCGGGCCGTCAGGCCTTCCGCCGGTGTAGCTCAGCGGTAGAGCTACTGATTTGTAATCAGTGGGTCGTGGGTTCGAGTCCCACCGCCGGCTCCAGGATAAATGGGCAAACCCGTGTGGCTGCACGGGTTTGTTCGTCCTTGCAGGGTGGCGAGGAAGTGTTGTGCAATGCTGCCCGTCGACAACCTGGCCCAAAGGCTCGTCATCAAGCGCCTGTCCTGATGTCACGATTTCATCCCTTGGCGCCGGAAAGTCTCCGGCGAGTTTTGGGTCGCTGACACACCGCCCACGAATGGACACACGAAATGGCTTATAGGCGAACAAAGAGCCAATCCTCCTGCTCCGGCTGCCTGACTCTCCTGGCCGTCGGGGCCACCGCCGTCTTCCTCTGGTCGCAGTTCCACCTGCGCTGGTGGGTCGCGCTCCTCGTCGTCATCCTTGGTCCTGCGATTATCTATGCCGTCTTTGCCACCCTCCAGGAAATGCTGCAGGAGAGATGCACGGCAAACAAGACCAATGGAGAGGATTGACAGGCCCGCAGCTGAACGTCAACGCTCCACCCGATATGGACACGGCACCACCGCCAGCGTATCCAAAAGCGGCGTCCGCGGCCGTGCACGCCTCCGTACGTTTGTCGCGGCCAAGGTCTGGCGGCTCAGGCGTCATCCCCTCCCACGCGCTTGAGCTCTCGCAGAAGTCTCTGCCCCCGCCCCCGCCGGCTCCGGGTCAGGGTTTGCGCAGGTGGGTGCGTTCCCAGACGGCGCAGCGTTCCTCGTAGGTGGCGATTTTGGCGTTGAGTTTCTCCAGGACGGCGCGTTGGGCCTCCATGCGCACGGCGAGGAGGTCGCGTTGGCGCACGAGGAGGTCTTTGCGTTCGGAGAGGGTGGCATCGCCTTTCCGGAAGAGGGCCACGTAGCGGGCGAGGGCGCGGACTTGGAGGCCGGCGGCGCGCATGCAGCGGATGAAGTCGACCCAGTTGACGTCGACCTCGGTGTAGTCGCGGATGCCGCTGGGGGCGCGGCGGACGGCGGGGATGAGGCCGACGCGCTCGTAGTAGCGGAGGGTGTCGGCGGTGACGTTGCAGCGTTTGCAGACTTGGGCGATGGTCATGGGCGTCCTTTCATTGTCCTTAGCATAGCACCTGGCGCGCGCTCCAGGTCAAGCCTCATCTCGCGAGGCGGAGGCGGCGGGTGGCCAGGAGGACGAGGAGGCCGACGGCGGCCATGAGCGCGAAGGCGAGGCGCAGCCCGGCGGCGTGGGCGACGTAGCCGATGAGGGGCGGGGCGGCGAGGAAGCCGAAGAAGCCGATGGTGGAGATTTGGGCGATGGCGATGCTGGGCGGCACGCCCGGGGCCTTGCCGGCGAGCCCGCAGCAGAGGGGGACGACGGCGCTGGTGCCGCAGCCCACCAGCGCGAAGCCGGCCATCGCGCCGGCGGTCGCCGCCAGGCCGCCGAGGGCGGGGGCGCAGACGGCCAGGGCCAGGCCGCCGGCGATGAGGGCCCCGGCGGCGTAGAGCACGCGGCGGGGGCCGAGGCGGTCGACGAAGCGGTCGGCGACGAAGCGGCCGGCGACCATCGTGCAGAGGTAGGCGAAGTAGCCGTGGCTTTGGTGGGCGGGGGCGGCGGAGAGGACGTCGCGGAAGTAGACGCCGCCCCAGTCGTAGACGGCGCCTTCGCAGGCCATGCAGCCGAGCGAGGCGACGCCGAGCCAGAGGAGGAAGGGGGTGGGGCGCCAGGTGGCGCCGGCGCGCGGCGCGGCGGGGGCGGCGCGGTCGAAGGGGAGGAGCGCGCCGCCGGAGCAGGAGAGGAGCGCCCAGGCGCCCAGGGCCACGGCGCCGAAGTGCGCCCAGGCGGGGACGCCGAAGGCGCCCAAAAGCATGGCGAGGGCGACGGCGGCGAGGCCGGCGAGGGACCACATGCCGTGGAAGAGGGCGATGATGGAGCGGCGGTAGAAGTGTTCGAGGAGGACGCCCTGGGTGTTGGCGGCGGTGTTGGAGAGGTTGGCGGCGAAGCCGGCGGCGAGGAGGCCGCAGGCGAGCGTGGCGACGGTGGGGGCGAGGCCGAGGAAGAGGAGGACGGCGGGGTAGAGGAAGCCGGCGAGGACAAGCATCCGGCGGCTGCCGAAGCGCGCCACGAGCCAGCCGTTGGGGGCCATGGAGAGGAGTTGACCGAGGGGGATGGCCAGGAGGAGGGTGCCGAGTGCGGCCTCGTTGAGGCAGAGGCGGTCGCGGACGTCGGGGATGCGGCTGCACCAGGTGGCGAAGGTGGCGCCTTGGATGAAGAAGGAGCAGCAGATGGCCACGCGGGCGCGGATGGGGCCGGGCGTGCGGGGGAGGAAGGCGGCGGAGAGGAGGAGGGGCTTGCGGGTGCGCATCTCAGCGGTCGAAGAACTTGACGTAGAGGCCCAGCAGGAAGACGATCACGAGGATGGTGGGCAGGATGTAGGCCATGTAGAGGCGCAGGGCGTTGGGGAAGCGCAGGCCGCGCCCGGCGTTGGCCTCCTTGAGGAAGTTGCCCCAGCCCCAGTAGCGGCGGCTGACGCAGAAGATGAGGATGGCCAGGGAGCCGAGGGGGAGGGCGACGTTGGAGACGAGGAAGTCCTCGAGATCCATGATGGTGGAGCCAGCGCCGAGGGGCTGGACGCCTTTAAGCAGGTTGAAGCCCAGCGCGCAGGGGATGGAGAGGAGGAAGAGGAGCGGGGCGTTGCGCTTGATGGCCTTGTGGCGGGTGCAGCCGCGCGCCTCCATCGTCATGGCGATGATGTTCTCGAAGACGGCGATGACGGTGGTGAGCGCCGCCAGCGCCAGCAGGATGAAGAAGGCCGCGCCCACCCACACGCCCACGCCCGAGGGCATCTGCGCGAAGACTTGGGGCAGGGTGACGAAGATGAGGCCGGGGCCTTGGTCCGGGCGCACGCCGTAGGCGAAGCAGGCCGGGAAGATGACCAGGCCCGAGAGCAGGGCCACGCTGGTGTCGATGCCGATGATCTTGGCCGATTCGCCGGGGAGCGTGTAGCGGCGCGAGGTGTAGCTGCCGAAGATGGCCATCGAGCCGATGCCCAGCGAGAGGGTGAAGAAGCTCTGCCCCAGCGCGTCGAAGACGATGTCGAAGAGCGGGCGGTGCTTGAGCGGCTCGAGCGAGGGCATCAGGTAGAACCTCACGCCCTCGCCCGCGCCCTCGAGGGTGAGCGCGTAGGCCGCCAGGCCCACGAGCAGCAGGAAGAGCGCCGCCATCATCTTCTTGGTCACGCTCTCGACGCCCTTTTCCAGTCCCAACGCGCAGACGCCGAAGCCGATGAGGCACACCACCGCCATCCAGAAAAGCTGCGCCGTGGCGTTGCCCTGGAAGGCGGCGAGGAAGCCCGCCGGGTCGGCGAAGTCGAACCACCCGCACAGCAGGGCCACGGGGTAGGCCAGCATCCAGCCCGCGACGGTGGTGTAATACATCATCAGCAGCCAGTTGCCGGCGATCTGCGCCTTGGAGATGGCCCTGTAGGGCCCCGGGCGCGGCGTGAGCAGCGGATAGGCCGTGGCGAGCGAGCGTTGCGCCGCGCGCCCCACCGAGAACTCCGCCACCATCATCGGCAGGCCGAACATCACCAGGAAGACGATGTACATCAGCACGAAGAGCGCCCCGCCACCCTCGCCGACAATGTACGGGAAGCGCCAGACGTTGCCCAGCCCCACGGCGCACCCCGCCGACACCAACAGAAAGCCCAGGCTCGTGGCCAACGACTCGCGCTTCTCGCTCATACCGCCTCCATCCGTTGCGCCCAAAGCAGGCGCCACTCCGTCCCGGCGCCTTCCAACGCCACGATCATGCAGGTGCCGAACACGTGCGGCGCCTGCGGGCACAGCGCCCGCGCCAGCTCGCCGATCGAGCACATATGCCCCACGGCCAACGCCTCCCCCACGCCCAGCGCCCCAAGCGTCGCGCGCATGGCCGCCGGGTCTCCGAAGGGCGTGAAATCCCGGCTCTCGATGGGGTCAAGCGCCGTGCCGAGCGCCTCCTGGATGGCCGCGGCCGTCTCCCGCGCGCGGCGGTAACCGCTCGTCACGACGGCCTCCGGGCGCGCGCCCTGGGCCTTGAGGAAACGCCCGGCGGCCCGCGCCTGGGCCAGGCCGAAGGGCGAGAGCCCCGGGTCGTCCCCGCCTGCGGCGTATGCGCCATGCCGTATCAGATAAAGCACCATGATTGGGTATGATAGCAAAAAGGTCAGCGATGGTCGAAGGGCCGCGGCGCGTTCGGGAGCGCCGGGGCGAGCAAGCCCTGGAGGAAGCGCGCGCCGTAGGTGAGGTGCGTCGCCACGATGCCCGCCCACAGCGGCAAGACTAGGCGCGGCGCGGGCGCCTCGGCCACCGCGTCCGCCGCCGTCACGAGCAGGTAGAGCCCGACCACGCCGCAATACGGCGCGGCCAGCCACGGCGAGAGCCACGCCAGCGGGAAGCCCAGGACGAGCCCCAGCAGGAAGAGCGTGGGCAGGTGGTAGGACAGGCGGCGCGAGTTCAGCCCGACGCGCCGCGCGAAGAAGCCCCGGTGGAGCGCGTAGCGCCCGATCTGCCGCAGGTGCGGCCCGAAGACCGGCCGGCGGTGGTGCCACACCACCAGGCGCGGGTCGTACCACAGCGTGTGCCCCGCCCGCTGGAGGTCGGCGCAGAGCAGGGTGTCCTCGCCGGGCCAGAAGTCCTCGCGGAAGCCGCCGACGGCCTCGAAGGCGGCGCGGCGCACGAAGAGGTTGCAGCTGGGGAAATCCTCCACCCGGCGCAACGGCCCCTGGACGAAATAGCGGCAACGGAAGTTCCCCGAGACGAGCGGCGAGGCCAGGATGAGCCCCGAGAGCTGCGCCGCGGGCGGGTCGTCGGGCGGCGTCAGCCCCGGCCCCCCGAGCGCGTCGATGGCCTCGGGCCCGGAGAGGCGCGCGGCGGCGGTGGCCAGCCAGTCGGCGCGGGGGTAGGCGTCGTCGTCGATGAGGCCGAGGATTTCCCCCGTGGCCGCGCGGGCGCCGAGGTTGCGCTTGGCGGCGGGGCGCGCGGGGCCGGTGGGCAGGACGCGGAGCCAGGGGCGCGCGGGCAGGTCGAGCGGCCCGTCCGGGAGCACGATCGCCTCGAAGGCGCGGTAGGTCTGCGCCTCGAGCGCGTCCAAGAGGTGGCGGAGGACGGCGCTGTCGCCGGGGCAGGCGACGAGGAGTGAGAAGCGCGGCCCGTGCCCGCCCACCGACGGCAGGGGCGTGAGGGTGGCGTAGTAGTGCAGGACGCGCTCGCGGTAGGCGATGGCGAGGGTGTCGAGCAGGGTGCGCCAGACGGCGCGCGGCGTGAGGCACCCCCAGCGGCGGCCGAAGTCGACGCGCACGGGCGCCTCGGCGAAGCGGAAGCCGCCGCCGCGGACGACGGCGAGGAGCTCGAGGTCGAAGGCGAAGCGTTTGACGAGGAGGCGACCGGCGGCGTGGCGCAGGGCCTCGGCGCGGATCAGCTTCATGCCGCCCTGGGTGTCGGTGACGTCGAGGCGCAGGAGGGCGCGCACGAGCGTGGCGTAGAGGGCGGAGGCCAGGCGCCTGCGGCGCGGGTAGCGGACGTCGGACTGGGGGTGGCGCTTGCTGCCCAGGATGAGGTCGGCGCCGGTGGCGCGTGCGACGTCGGCGAAGGCCGGGAGCGCGGCGGGGTCGAGGTCGAGGTCGCCGTCGAGGAGGAGCACCCAGCCATGGCGGACGGCGGGGAGCCCGGCGAGGAGGGCGGCGCCTTTGCCGCGGTTCTCGGGGAGGATGACGGGGTGGATGGCGGGGTCTGCCGCGGCGGCGCGGCGGAGGGCCTCGGCGGTGCCGTCGGGGCTGCCGTCGTCGACGGCGATGAGCTGGAAGGGGAAGCCGTGGGGGCGGAGGAGGGCGCCGAGGCGGGCGAGGTTGGCCTCGGCGCGCCCGGCGAGGCCGTGGAAGGGCAGGATGACGGAAAGCCCTTCGTGGAAAAGGGCTTTCGCGTTTGTCCAGTCCGTGGTGTTCACGGGCCGTTTAGGGGTCGAGGTTGGTCAGGGTGACGCCGTCGTCGAGGTTGATGGCGCGGTAGTAGCAGTTGCGGGGCCGGCCGGCCTTGTTCTTGGTGTGGCAGATGGCGCCGCGGCGGGGGCGGACGAGGTAGACGAGGGAGTTTTGCTCGCAGTTGACGCGGGCTTCGAGCACCTCGAAGCTTTCGCCGGAGGTTTTGCCTTTTTCCCAGAGGACGTTGCGGGAGGTGGACCAGAGGGTGAGGGTGCGGGTCTTGAAGGTGAGCGCCATTGCCTGGCGGTTGGTGTAGGCGATGAGGATGACCTCTTTGGTGTCGGCGTCCTGGACGGCGACGGGGATGACGTTGTCCTTGTCCTCGCGGATGTTGGCGGCGACCTTGGCGATTTTGGCGAAGTCGAGGCTGAGGGTGAGGCCCTCTTCCAGTTCGTGGCTCATGGCGTTCCTTAGTTGGCGGGTTTGGCGGGTAGGCCGCTCTTGGCGGGGGGGGCGAGCTCGGCGCCGTCCTTGGCGGCGTCGGCCTTGGGCGGGGTGCCGCCGCAGCGGGCGATGATGCGGTCGGTGATGTCGAGCCCGTCTTTGGCGTAGGGGACGACGTTTTTGTAGAGGACGAGGTCGAGTTTGTTTTCCTTGGCGTAGGCCTCGATGTGGGCGAGGATTTCGTCGGTGGTGCGCTTGATGAGGTTGCGCTCCATCTCGGAGAGGGTGTTGGAGCGCTCGGCCATCTGGGCGTCGGCGCGGCGGATGGCCGCCTCGATGTCGCGGGTCTTGTCTTCGGCGAGTTTGCGGAGCTCGTCGGCCTTGGCGGGGGCGAGCATGGGGTTTTGGGCGTCCTTGAGGGCTTGGTCGCGCTCGTCCATGCGGCGGTCGATGTCGGCGCGCAGGGCGTCGCGTTCCTTGGTGTATTCGGCGAGGGTGCTTTCGAGGAGCTTTTGGTCGTTGGGGGTGTTGGGGTGGTGGGCGAGTGCCTTTTCCATGTCCACGACGGCGAGGGTCTGGGCGTGGAGGGCGGCCAAGGGCAGGAGGCCGGCGAGGGCCAGGGCGAGGATGCGTTTCATGGGGTTCCTTTCGGGTTAGTCGATGCCGATCCAGAAGGTGAAGGTCTCTTCCTCGGTGTCGTCGTCGTTGGCGATGGGCTTGGCGAAGTCGAGGCGGATGGGGAAGCCGGGGAGGTTGAGGCGCAGGCCGCAGCCGGCGGACCAGAGGATGTCGCCGCCGAGGTCGAAGAAGTCGTCGCCCACGGCGCCGACGTCGGTGAAGACGGCGAAGGAGACGGCCGAGACGAGGGGGATGCTGTATTCGAGGGTGCCGCACCAGAGCGTCTGCCCGCCGATGGGCACGTGGCTGCCGCCGGCCCAGGCCTTGGGGCCGCCGTCGCGGAACTCGAAGCCGCGGACGGTGCGGCCGCCGCCGATGAAGTAGCGGTCGAACATGGGCACGTCGCCGCTGTAGGCCTCGATGGTGTCGAAGCGCAGGCGGGCCATGAGGGTGTGGTCGCGCCAGGGGTTGAAATAGTGCGAGAAGTTGAAGCCCAGGCCGTAGTCCTTGCCGTCGCCGCCGAGGCCGACCTCGGCGTAGACGAGGCTGTTCCAGCCGGCGGTGGGGAAGAGGGGGCGGTCGCGGTGGTCTTCCTGCCAGAAGACGCGCAGCTTGCTGTTGACGCCGTCGTCCTGGTCGGTGAAGCGGAAGGGTTTGCCGTCGTGCCACCAGGTGCCGGCGTCGGGGTCGTCGTACTCCACCTTCTCGAGGGTGTAGCGCAGGCCGATGCGGTCGAGCTGGAGGTCGCCCCAGGGGGTGGGCAGGGGGATGGGCTTCCAGGCGAAGGTGAAGGCCGCGCCGGTGCGGATCTCGTCGTAGTAGTCGCGCCAGCGCATCCGGCGGTAGGCGTCGACGGTGAAGGAGAGGGGCATGTCCCAGAGCCAGGGCTGCGTCCAGCTCACCAGGACGGTCTGGCGGCGGCCGCCGACCTCGGCCTCGGCGCTGGCGCGCTGGCCGCCGCCGCGGAAGCCGTTGGAGGGGTTGAAGAGGTCGAAGTTGCGCTGGGTGGCCTTGGCGTAGACGAAGAAGTTGTCGATGGTGCTCACGCCCACGCCCAGGCCGTAGGTGCCCGTCTCCGTCTCGCGCACCTCGAAGACCAGGTCGCGCTCGCCTTCGTTGGGCGTCTTGATGGTGTAGGAGGAGACGCCGCTTTCGGCCTGGAAGTAGTTGAGGTTGCGGATGCGCGCCTCGGAGCGGCGCACCAGGCGGCTGTCGTAGTCCTCGCCGGGCTGAATGGCCAGCTCGCGGCGGATGACCTTGTCCTGCGTCACGGAGTTGCCGCGGATCTGGATGTCGCGGATGCGGACGCGCTCGCCCTCGGTGAGGCGGTAGGTGACGTCGACCACCGGCTCGCCCGCGCGCGGCACGATCGTCTGGCGCGCGTAGGTGTCCACGTAGCCGCGCGAGCCGTAGTAGTCCTCGACCGCCGTGCGCAGGGCCTCGAGCGTGGCGCGGGTGGCGGCGGCGTTGTCGGGCGCGGCGTCGCGGACGGCGCGGGCGGCGGCCTCGAGCGCCTCCTTCGGGTAGAGGGTCGCGCCTTCGACGGTGATGTCGCCGACGGTGTAGCGCGGGCCTTCGGAGACCTTGAAGACGGCGTCCACGCGGCCGTCCTTTTTGCCTTCCACCTGGCGCAGCTCGGGGAAGGCGACCTCGGCGTCGAGGTAGCCGGCGTCGGTGTAGACGGCGTTGACGGCGGCGCGCGCGTCGTCGAGCTTCTCGTCGGTGGTGGGGAAGTCGGTGAACCAGCTGATGGGGTTCCAGAGGGGTTTCCAGCCGAAGGCCTTGGCCAGGGTGTCGTGGTCGAAGACGGTGTTGCCCTCGAATCGGTAGTCGCGGATGTCGCGCTCCACGCCGGGCTGGACGAGGAAGGTGAGGTAGGCGTAGCCGGGGGCCTCGGCGTGGCGGATCTCGAAGGCGACCCGCGCGTCGGTGTAGCCCTCTTGGGCGAGCTTGTCGCGCAGGCGCCCGGCGGCGGCCGAGGCGATGGCCTCGTCCACGCGGTCTTGGGGCTTGAGCTTGAGGGCGTCCTCGGCGGTGCTCAGGCGGATGGCGCCGTCCAGGCCGTCGACGGCGGGCTCTTGGGCCAGCTGGGGGCGGCGGCTGACGGTGTAGACGATGACCCAGTCGCCATTGGCGTCCTGGCCGATGGCGGCGTCGGCCTTGGCGTAGTCGGGGGTGGCCAGGAGGGCCTTGACGTCGTCGCTGATGGCGGTTTGGACGTCGGCCTGCTCGGCGGTCATGCCTTTTTGGACGGAGCAGAGGCCCAGGACGGCTTCGGTGGGGTCGATGCCGAAGGTGTCGTCGGCGCGGACGCGCACGTCGCTGACGGTAATGCGCGCGGCGTTCGCCGCCGGGGCCAGGCCGAGGATCAGGCAGAGGGCAAGGGGGAGGATTCGTTTCACGTCTCGGGTCCTTATTCCACCGGCTCCATGTCGCCGGTCATCCTGTCGGGGTTAGTCTCCACACGGTCTTTGAAGCGGGTCGTGGCGCCGTCGAAGTTCAGGCGCACCTCGCCGGTGGCGCCGTTGCGGTTCTTCGAGACGTCGACGATGGCCAGCAGGCGGTCGTCGTGCTCAGGCACGCGGCTGCTCATAAAGCTGGGGCGGCGCAGCAGCAGGATGACGTCCGCGTCCTGCTCGATGGCGCCAGAGTCGCGCAGGTCGGAGTTCTTGGGCTTCTCGTCGCCGCCGCGCTGCTCGGGGTTGCGCGAGAGCTGGGAGAGGACGATGACCGGCACGTTCAGCTCCTTGGCCATGGCCTTGATCTCGCCGGAGATCTTGGCCACCATCACCTGCTGGCCTTGCTGGGCGAACTCGCGGTGGCTGAGCAGCTGCAGGTAGTCGATGACGATGAGCTCCACCGGGTTGCGCTTGTGGGCGTGACGGGCGCGGGCGCGCAGCTCCATCACGTCCAGGCCGCCCTGGTCGTCGCAGAGGATGGGCGTCTCGGCGAGCTCCTTGGCGGCGGAGCGCAGCAGGGGCAGCACCACGTCTTTCTTCACGAACTGGCCCTTTTCCACCTCGCGCGCGGAGACGCCGGCGATGCCGCAGAGCATGCGGGTGGTCAGCTGCGTCTGGGGCATTTCCAGGGAGAAGACGAGCACGGTGCGCTTTTTCGCCCGCCCGTCGGGGGAGGGGAAGGGGCGTCCCATGATGTCGCGCCCGCGGGCCACGCACTCGGCGATGTTCATCGCCAGCGAGGTCTTGCCCATCGAGGGGCGGGCCGCCAGCACGATCATCTCGCCCTTGTGCAGGCCGCGCAGCTGCTCGTCCAGCGCCTTGAAGCCCGTCGGGATGCCCGAGAGCTCGCCGGGGTGCTCCAGCTGGCGCGTGAGCATCGAGAGCGTCTCGCCCACGCTCGTGCGCCAGTCGACGCTCGTGCCGGCCCTCATGCGCCCCTCGCCGATGCCCAAAATCGTCTGCTCGGCCATCCCCAGCACGTAGTCGGCCGACTGCGTGGCGTCGTAGACGTTCGCCTCCACCTCGCGCACGGCCCCCAGGATGCAGCGCCGCAGGTACTGCTCCATCACCAGCTCGGCGTAATAGCCCGCGTGCGCGCTCGTCGGCGTCCGATCCATCAGCCCCGTCAGCGCGCGCAGGCCGCCCACGGCCTCCAGATCCCCCGTCCCCCCCAGGAAGTTCGCCACCGTGATGCCGTCGACCGGCTGCCCCTTCGAGGCCAGGCGCGCGATCGCCGCGTAGATGCTCCGGTGGGCCGGCTCCACGAAGGCCTCCGCCACCACGCCCTTGGCCGTGCAGATGTCCAACACCCGCGCCGGATCCAGCAGGAGCGAGCCCAGAAGCCCCCGCTCCGCCTCCACGTCCTGCGGCAGCTCCCGGCGCAACGGCGCCTCCCCCGCCAGCTCGGACAGGGGCAACGGCTCGCTCACTCGCTTTTTCTTTGGCATGTCACGCTTCCCAAAAATCAGTTTTTCATTTTACCACAATCCTGCCCTCCCTCGCGTTAGTTTTCGGCAAGCCAGCCCGTTTTCCCCCACGCCCGCCCGCCCCCGGCCCCTTCCCGGTGGCGGGCGGGCTTTTTTCGTTTTGGGGCGGGAGCGGGAAAGAAAAGACTTGCGCGGGGTGGGGGAGGTGTGCTATCATACGCCCCGTTTTTACGTTCCTTGCCTCATGGTGTAACGGTAGCACAACTGACTCTGGATCAGTTTGTCAAGGTTCGAATCCTTGTGAGGCAACCAATTTGGATGGATTGTGGGGCCCCCCGCAATCCTTTTTTTGACGGAGGCCGCGGTGGTAGAGAGTTTGCTTGAGATCCTGCGCAACAACGCGAAGGAATCGCCCGAGACGATGGCCAAGATGCTCGGCGTGGCGCCCGAGGCCGTCTCCGCGGAGATCGCGCGCCTGGAGCGCGAGGGCGTCATCCGCGGCTGGCAGGCCATCGTGAACGACGACCTGCTGCCCAAGGGCCACGTCACCGCCGTCATCGAGGTGCGCGTGACACCCGAGCGCGAGGGCGGGTTCGACCGCATCGCCGAGCAGGTCAGCCGCTTCGAGGAGGTGGACGCGGCGTACCTGATGAGCGGCGGCTACGACCTGCTGCTCTTCGTCGGCGGCGAGAGCCTGCTTTCCGTGGCGCGCTTCGTGAGCGAGAAGCTGGCCACCATCCACGGCGTCCTCTCCACCGCCACCCACTTCAAGCTCAAGACCTACAAGCAGAGCGGCGTGCTGATGGCCAAACCCGGCGACGACGGCCGACTGGCGGTGACGCCGTGAGCCTGGGCCCCGAACGCCTGGCCCGGCACATCGTGGGCCTGCCCAAGAGCGGCATCCGCGAGTTCTTCGACATCGTCAGCACCCGCCGCGGCGTCATCTCCCTGGCCATCGGCGAGCCGGACTTCGACACCCCCTGGCACATCCGCGAGGCCGCCATCGCCTCGCTCGAGCAGGGCAAAAGCCACTACACCGGCAACGCCGGGCTCCCCGAGCTGCGCCGCGCCATCGCCGACTACGTCCGCGACCGCTTCGGCGGCGACTACGACCCCGCGCACGAGGTGCTCGTCACCGTCGGCGCCTCCGAGGGCCTCGACCTGGCCCTGCGCGCCCTCCTCAACCCCGGCGACGAGGTCCTCTTCCACGAGCCCTGCTTCGTCAGCTACGGCCCCGAGATCGCCATGGCCCACGGCGTCCCCGTCCCCGTCGAGACGCGGGTGGAGGACAACTTCCGCCTCTCCATCGCCGCCCTCGAGGCCAAGGTCACCCCCCGCACCCGCGCCCTGCTCGTCAACTTCCCCAACAACCCCACCGGCGCCATCCTCGGCCCCGAGGACGTCCGCGCCATCGCCGACTTCGCGGTGCGCCACGACCTGATCCTGATCTCCGACGAGATTTACGCCGAGCTCACCTGGGGCGGCAAGCGCCACACCTCCTTCGCCGCCGTGCCCGGGCTCAAGGAACGCCTCGTCCTCCTCAACGGCTACTCGAAGGCCTGGGCGATGACTGGCTTCCGCATGGCCTGGGTCTGCGCCCCCGCGTGGATGATGGACACCATCCTCAAAATCCACCAGTACCAAATCATGTGCGCGCCCACCCCCTCGCAATATGCCGCGCTCGAGGCCATGCGCCAGCCCGCCGAGGACATGGCCCCCATGCTCCGCGCCTACGAGATGCGCCGCAACTACCTCAGCGCCGCCTTCGCCGAGGCCGGCATCCCCATGCACACCCCCGCCGGCGCCTTCTATGCCTTCCCGCAGGTGGCCAAGTTCGGCCTCTCCTCGCGCGACTTCGCCGTGCGCCTGCTCGACGCCGAGAACGTGGCCGTCGTCCCCGGCTCGGCCTTCGGCGCCTGCGGCGAGGGCTTCGTCCGCTGCTCCTACGCCACCGGCATCGACCAGCTCAAGGAGGCCGCCGCCCGCATCGCCCGCTTCGTCAAGACCCTCTGAGCCCGCCGCCATGACCCCAGACCGCGCCCCTGCCAAGCCCAAAATCGCCGTCGTCACGCGCGACGAGGAGGGCCTCACCCTCCAAGACTTCCTCGCCGCGCGCCTGCGCACCACCAAACGCGCCGCCAAGGCGATGCTCGACGCGCGCGTCGTCTGGGTCAACCGCAAACTCGTCTGGATTGCCCGCCACGCGCTGAAGCCCGGCGACAAGGTCGCCTTCGTCGTCAAGCCCGGCACCGGCGCCAAGCAAAGCAAGGAAGGCGAGCGCGCCCCCCACATCCGCGTCCTTTGGCAGGACGCGCATTACCTGGCCGTCGACAAGCCCGCCGGCCTCCTCACCCAGGGCCGCGCCTCCGCCGAGGAGCTCCTCCGCCGCCAGGAAGGCAACCCCGCCATCGCCGCCGTCCACCGCCTGGACAGGGAGACCAGCGGCGTGCTCCTCTTCGCCAAGGACGCCCAGGCCCTCGAGGCCGCCATCGCCCTCTTCCGCACCCACCGCGTGGTCAAGCACTACGCCGCCATCGTCGCCGGGCGCTTCGAGCGCGAGATGAGCACCCTCACCGAGACGCTCGACGGCGAGCGCGCCGTCACCCACCTCAAGCGCCTCCGCGCCACCCCCGACGCCACCTTCCTGGCCGTGCGCATCGAGACCGGCCGCACCCACCAGATCCGCCGCCACCTCGCCGGCATCCGCCACCCCGTCGTCGGCGACCGCCAATACGGCCTCAAGCGCACCGACGACCCGCGCCTCCTCTCCGTCACCCGCCAGATGCTCCACGCCCAGGAGCTCGAGCTCCCCAACCCCCTCACCCCCGGCGCGCACATCCGCGCCCACGCCCCCCTCCCGGCGGACTTCCGCGCCGCCCTCAAGCTCTTCTCCCTCGGCAAACGCTGAACGCCCGCGCAGCAAAACGCGCGCGGATGTGCTATGCTATGCGCATCCGTTTAGCAAGGAGTTTGGAATGAGCACGATTGCGATTGGGTGCGACCACGCCGGGGTGGCCTTGAAGGCCAAGATTGTCGACTTCCTCAAGGCCCGCGGCCACGCGGTCGAGGACATGGGTTCCTTCGACGCGGCCGCCGCCGACGACTACCCCGACTTCGCCGTCCCCGTCTGCGAGGCCCTCGTCGAAGGCCGCGCCCAGCGCGGCGTCCTGCTCTGCACCACCGGCATCGGCATGAGCGTCGTCGCCAACCGCTTTTCCGGCGTCCGCGCCGCCATCGTCACCGACGAGGCCGTCGCCAAGCTCTCCCGCGAGCACAACGACGCCAACGTCGTCATCCTCTCCGCCCGCGCCCTCGGCGAGGAAGAGGCCCTCCGCGCCCTCGCCCTCTGGCTCGACACCCCCTTCTCCTGCGCCGAGCGCCACGTCCGCCGCCTGGCCAAATGCGACCGCGCCGGCCGCCTGGCCGAGGCCTCCCTCCTCGCCTGGGCCGACCCCGAGGTCCACGCCGCCGTCGTCGCCCAGATCCGCCAGGAAGACGAGACGATCAACCTCATCGCCTCCGAGAACTACACCTCCCCCGCCGTCCGCGAGGCCCAAGGCTCCGTCCTCACCAACAAATATGCCGAAGGCTACCCCGGCAAACGCTTCTACAACGGCTGCCTCCCCGTCGACGCCGTCGAGACCCTCGCCATCGAGCGCGTCAAGCGGCTCTTCGGCGCCGAGGCCGCCAACGTCCAGCCCCACTGCGGCAGCGCCGCCAACATGGCCGTCTACAACGCCTTCCTCAAGCCCGGAGACGCCATCCTCTCCATGAGCCTCGACCAAGGCGGCCACCTCAGCCACGGCTCCCCCGCCAACTTCTCCGGCAGGCTCTACGACATCATCCCCTACACCCTCGACAAGGAGACCGAGCGCCTCGACTACGACGCCATCGAACGCCTCGCCCTCGAGCGCAAGCCCCGCCTCATCCTCGCCGGCGCCTCCGCCTATCCCCGCGCCATCGACTTCGCCCGCTTCCGCGCCATCGCCGACAAGGCCGGCGCCTACCTCATGGTCGACATGGCCCACATCGCCGGCCTCGTCGCCGGCGGCGTCCACCCCAGCCCCGTCCCCTACGCCGACTTCGTCACCTCCACCACCCACAAGACCCTCCGCGGCCCCCGCGGCGGCCTCATCCTCTGCAAAGAGCGCTACATCAAAGACATCAACCGCAGCGTCTTCCCCGGCCTCCAAGGCGGCCCCCTCGAAAACGTCATCGCCGCCAAGGCCGTCTGCTTCGGCGAATGGCTCCGCCGCGACGCCCACGCCTACGCCCAACGCATCGTCGATGACGCCCAGGCCCTCGCCGCCGCACTCGCCGGCCACGGCTTCCGACTCGTCTCCGGCGGCACCGACAACCACCTCTTCCTCGTCGACGTCAAGGCCGCCGGCATCACCGGCAAGCTCGCCGCCGCCGCCCTCGACGCCGCCGGCATCGTTTGCAACAAAAACACCATCCCCTACGACACCGAGACCCCCTTCGTCACCTCCGGCATCCGCGTCGGCACCGCCGCCGTCGCCACCCGAGGCATGGGGCCGGACGAAATGCGCCAGATCGCCGACTGGATGGCCCAGATCCTCCGCGCCCCCGAGGACGCCGCCCTCGCCGGCCGCATCAAAGGCGAGGTCAAGGCCCTCGCCGCCCGCTTCCCCGTCCCCTGAGGCGCCCGATGGACACCCCCGCCAAGGCCTCCCGCGTCTCCGCCCTCATGGTCGCCGCCGCGCTCGTCGGCGTGGCCATCGGCTTCCTCTGGGGCAACCTCGGCCGCGAGACCCGCCTCCCCGGCGACGCCCTGCGCACCGACGACGCCACCGGCCCCTTCAACGTCCCCGCCGCCCCCGCCCAGGCCGACGCCGTCGCCGCCAAGATCACCGGCGGCCGTCTCGGCCTTCTCACCCAGGCCGTCCAACACTACACCCTCCTCAACGCCGGCGCCCCCCCGCCCACCCTCGAGACCCTCGTCGAGGCCGACCTCCTGGGCCGCGAGCTCCTGCGCGACGGCTGGGATCGCCCCTTCCAATACGCCGTCGACCCCAAGACCGGCGCCTATGCCGTCCGCTCCCTCGGCCCCGACGGCAAACCCTCCGACGACGACCTCCCCCCCGCCGACTGACCATGCGCAAGCTCCTCGTCCTCTCCGTCGCCGCCCTGGGCGCGGATCTGCTTCGCCGCGCCGGGGTCGGGCGCCTCGTCGGCCTCCCCGTCCGCCCCCTCGCCCCCGCCTTCCCCGCCGTCACCTGCGTCGCCCAGGCCACGCTCCGCACCGGCCTCGGCCCCGAGGGCCACGGCGTCCCCGCCAACGGCCTCTACCTGCGCGACACCTTCCAGACCCAGTTCTGGTGCCAATCCGCCCGCCTTGTCCGCGGCCCCCGCATCTGGGACGCCTTCCGCGCCAAAGGCGGCCGCGTGGGCCTCTACTTCTTCCAGCAATCCCTCGGCGAGGCCGCCGACGAGCTGGCCTCCCCCGCCCCCATCCACACCCACGGCGGCGGCATGATCATGGCCACCTACCAACAGCCCCCCCGCGTCCTCGGCCGCGACAACCCCGTCAGGCTCTGGCGCTACTGGGGCCCCCTCGCGCACCCCAAGGTCGGCCGCGGTATCGCCCGCGCCCTCGCCGAGCGCCTCGCCCGCGGCGACGCCCCCGAGCTCGTCCTCGCCTACCTGCCCACCCTCGACTACCAGCTTCAGCGCTTCGGCACCCGCCACCCCAAGGTCGAGGCCTCCCTCCGCGAGGCCCTCGCCCAGATCGACCTCGTCGCCGCCGCCGCCCGCGCCCAAGGCTACGCCCTCCTCATCCTCGGCGACTACGCCATCACCGACGTCACCGGTACCGTCGCCTTCCCCAACCGCGCCCTCCGCCGCGCCGGGCTCTTCGCCACCCGCCCCGTCCGCGCCATGCGCTACCCGGATCTCTACCAAACCCGCGCCCTCGCCCTCTGCGACCACCAGGTGGCCCCCGTCTACTGCGCCGACCCCGCCGCCAAAGAAGAGGCCCGCCGCGTCCTCGCCGCCCTCCCCGAGGTCGAGGCCGTCCGCGAAGGCGTCGCCGGCGCCGACCTTGAGCTCCTCGCCAAGCACGGCTGTTGGTTCGCCTGGCCGTGGTGGGATGACCCCCGCGAGGCCCCCGACTACGCCACCCACGTCGACATCCACAACAAGCCCGGCTTCGACCCCTGCGAACTCTTCTTCGGCGCGAATCCCTTCCACTGTTCCGCCGACGTTACGCGCGTCCGCGGCACCCACGGCCGCGCCGACGTCCCCGTCGCCCTCGCCACAGACCTTGACCTGCCCCCCGTCCAAGACACCCCCGCCCTTGCCCGCGCCCTCGCCGCTTGGCTTGACGCCTGAGCCCCGCACTCAGCGCGCGGAGGCCTGCGCGAGGAGCCTGGCGTAGGGGCCGGGGCGGGCCAGGAGGTCGGCGGGCGCGCCGGCTTCCAGGATGCGGCCGTCCTCGAGGTAGCAGATGAGCGTGGCGTGGCGGATGGTGGTGAGGCGGTGGGCGATGATGAGGGTGGTGCGGCCGGCGGAGAGACGCCCGAGGGCCTCTTGGACGGCGGCCTCGGCGAAGGTGTCGAGGGCGCTGGTGGCCTCGTCGAGGATGAGGATGGGCGGGTTTTTGAGGAAGACGCGGGCGATGGCGAGGCGTTGGGCCTGGCCGCCGGAGAGGCGCAGGCCGTGCTCGCCGACGGGGGCGCCGAGGCCCTCGGGGTGGGCGCGGATGGCGTCGTCGAGGTTGGCCGAGCGGAGGGCGTCCCAGAGCGCGGCGTCGTCGGCGGAGGGGTCGCCGAGGAGGAGGTTGTCGCGGACGGAGCCGTCGAAGAGGAAGGGGCGTTGGGCGACGATGCCGATGGCGGCGCGGAGGTCGCGCTTGGGGATGGTGGCGGTGTCTCGGCCGTCGAGGAGGAGGCGGCCGGCGGTGGGCTCGTAGAAGCGGGGAATGAGCGCGGCGAGGGTGGATTTGCCGCCGCCGCTGGGGCCGACGAGGGCGCAGACGGCGCCGGCGGGGAGGGTGAGGGCGGGGATGTCCAGGACGTCGCGCCCGGTGCCCGGGTAGCGGAAGCGGAGGCCTTCGAGGCGGATCTCGCCGCGGACGGGGCCGAGGGGCGGGGCCGTGCCGGCGGGGTCGTCCTCCGGCGGTTGGGCGACGAACTCCTGGAAGCGGCGGAAGCCGACGAGGCCTTGTTGGAAGAGGTCGAGGAACCCGACGATGCGGAGCATGGGGGCGGTGACGTAGCGCGAGTACATGAAGAAGGCGAAGACCTGCGCCAGGGTGGCGGAGCCGTGGGCGACGAACCAGGCGCCGAGGGCAATGTAGAGCAGGCTGTACCCCTCGAGGAGGAGTTGCGTGCCGGAGAAGAGCGGGGCGTAGAGGGCGGAGACCTTCTCGAAGGCGCGGCGGAAGCGGGCGTTGGCGTGGCGGAAGGCGCGGCGGGCGCGGGCCTCGCCGGTGAAGCTCTTGATCTCGCGGATGCCTTGGACGGCGTTCTCGACGTGGGCGGCAAAGGCGGCGGCCTCGCGGCGGTTCTCGCGCCAAACCTGGTGGATGCGCCTCTGGAAGCAGCCGGCGAAGAAGAGGATGAAGGGCACGGGGATGAGGGTGAAGGCCGCGAGGGCGGGGTTGATCCAAAACATGAAGGCAAAGGCCCCCACGAGGGTCAGGGAAATCTCCAGCAGGGCCTCGGGGAGGAGGTGGGCGGTGGAGCCGACCAAGCGCAGGTCGGAGGTGACGCGGCTGAGCACCTCGCCGGTCTTGGTGCGGTCGAAGAAGGCGAAGGGCAGGCGCTGCAGGTGGTCGAAGAAATCCGCGCGCAGGGCGGCCTCGATGCGGAAGCCCAGCCATTGCCCGCAGATCGTGCCGCACCAGTCCAACGCCGCCGCCCCGACGGCCAACGCCGCGAAGAGCGCCGCGCACCAGCCCGTCGCCCGCAAGTCCCCCGCCGGCAGGCAGACCTGGAAGACGTGGAGGGCGACGGCGGGGATGAGCAACCGCGCCCCCGCCCGCGCCACCACCGTCGTCAGGTCGACGGCCAAAAGCCTGCCCTGCGCGCGGTAATAACCGCACACCGTCCGCAACCACTGAAGCATCGTCCGCATCGCTTGCCCTTTCTTGTCCGATTGCGGGCAAATCATAGCATATAATCCGCAAAATGTTTGCCAAAACTTATTTATTTTTTATCGGACATTTCGGAGGTAAACGAAAAACAGCTTATGTTTAGTGGATATATTATCTATTAGCGGGAAATAATAATTTGATTGACAAGCGAAAGAGGAAGGCGTATCATAGGGCACGTTATTTGGCATTGCTAAGGATTTCACGAAGTCATGAACGACCTTTTCCTGCTTCCCGAAGACCGCTCGGAGCTGTTGAGGCGATTGTCCGAGAAGCGCGCCGCCCCGCATGGGGACATGCTGTCGCTGCTGAGCCGGCCCACCCCGCCTGAGGGGCTCCAGCGCGCCTGGGCGGAGGCCGCGCCGACCGAGGGCCAGCCGCTCATCCTCTACGTCCACGTGCCCTTCTGCATCAGCCGCTGCGCCTTCTGCGGGTTCTATGCGCACCGCACGGACGACGCGGCGTTGGAGGCCTACACGCGGCGCCTCCTCAAGGAGATCGAGCGCGAGGCCGGGCGGGGCGTCTTCACCAAGAAGCCGGTGGACGTGGTCTATTTCGGCGGCGGCACGCCGACGGCGCTCTCCGCCGACCAACTCCGCCGCGTCATCGGGGCGGTTTATCGTCATTTCAACGTCGCGCCGGACGTGGAGTTCACCGTCGAAGGCCGTCTCTTCGCGTTTGACGACGAGCGGGTGCGGGCGTGTCTGGAGTCCGGCGCGACGCGCTTTTCCTTCGGCATCCAGAGTTTTCAGACGGAACTGCGGCGGAGCCTCGGGCGCCGCAACAGCCGCGAGGAGCTCCTGACCCGTCTGGGCGAGATCAAGGGGATGTGCGGCGATCGCATCGCGTTGGTGGCCGACCTCATCTACGGTCTGCCCGGGCAGACGCAGGAGCAGTGGATGGAAGAGAACGTCAAGACCGTCCATGACTCCGCGCTCGACGGCGTGGACCTCTATTCGCTCAAGGTCTTCCCCGGGCTGCCGCTTGCCAAGCGCATGGAAAAGGAAGGGTGGTGCGAGGCCGAGCGCGCCGCGCGCCACGCCGCCGCCTGCGATTGGCTCGCGTCGATGGGCTGGCGCCAGCTCTCCTGCACGCACTGGGGGCGCAACGCCCTGGAGCGCAACCGCTACAACCATTGGGCCAAGACGGGGGCGGACATCGTGCCCTTCGGCTGCGGCGCGGGCGGGTTTGTCGGCGACCGTTCTTTCATGCAGACGGGCGACCTGGAAGCGTGGGGCAGGATGGTCGACGCCGGCGAGAAACCCCTTGCCACGGCGATGACCAAACCCGCGAACCACCGCCTGCGCGCCAAGCTCACGGATCAGCTGGAGCGTGGCGTCTTCAATCCTGCGGATTTCCCGGACACCGACTTCTCCCCGTTGCTGGAGAACTGGGAGAAGGCCGGTGTCTGGGTTTCCCTTCCCCAGGGCGGTTTTCGCCTGACCCGCCTGGGCGAGTATTACGAGACCAAGCTGGCGGCCTTGCTCACCGGCTTCGTCTTTTCCGGGATGGGGGGCCGTTGAGTGGGCGCGCTCCGCAAAGGCTTCTACTGGGACACCGAGAGCCTGATCGTGGTAGGGCTCTTCACGGCGTTGGGCAAGGCGGCCTCGCTCCTCGTGGCCCTGCTGGGCGGGGGGATGAACCCGGTGACGCTGCTGCTGAAGAACGGCATTGCCACGGCGCTGCTGGTGGTGATGGTGGCGCGGGTGCGGAAGTTCGGCACGCTGATGCTCTACACGCTGGTGGCGCAGGCGGTCTCGTTCCTGATGACGGGCGGGATCATGGTGAGCACGTTGCCGCTCTACCTGCTGGGCGCGCTCGCCGCGGACGCGCTGATCGCGTTGTGCGGGGGCTACCGCAAGGTGTGGGCGGTGCTCCTGGGCGTGGCGGTCTACGACGCCTTCGGGCGGGTGCTGGGGCTGGCGATGTCGTTCCTGATGGCGCGCGAAAACATCGGCATGGTCGGTGTGGGCGCGGTCATCGTGGCCTTCGGTTATCTGGGGTGCCTCCTGGTGGGGTTGCCCTGCGGCGCCAAATTCGTGAAGGAGCTTCGCCATGCGGGCATTATCCGTGAGCTCTGAGGCGCTGGACATCCGCACGCGTCTGCTTCTCTCGCTGGCCGTCTCCGGCGTGAGCATCTACCTGAGCGGCACGGGGCCCCTGCTGGCGCTCGGCGCGGCGACGTTGCTCTACGTGCTTGCCTCGGGGCGTTACAAGGTCATCCTTGTCGCCTATCTCGCTGTCTGCGCCATGATGGCCCTTACGGTCGGCGTCATCCTCCTCTCCTTCAAGATCGGCGAATGGTTCGCGGCCGGCACCTCGTGGGAACAGGGCGTGGCGATGCTCAAGCCCGCGATGCTGGGCAACTTCCACACCCCCTTCCTGCGCATGATTCCCGCGCTCAACGTCCTCCTCGCCATCGGCCTCGACTTCTCGGTGCAGCGCTTCGTGGGGGCCATGAAGAGCCTGCATTTGCCGCGCGTGGCCCTGGTGCCGCTGATGGTCTTCTGCCGCTTCGTGCCGGAGTTCATCGATGTCATCCGGCAGTTGCGCGACGCGGTGCGCATGCGTGGCTTCTCCATGAGCCTGGGAGCGGCGCTCATCCATCCCATCCAGGCCATCCGCCTGACGGTCGTGCCGCTGACGGTGCGCACACTCCGCATGGCCGACCATCTCTCCGTGGCCGCCGAGATGAAGCGCGTGGGCTACGCCAAACGGCCCACCCAGCTCCTTGCGTTGCGGTTCCGCCGGGTCGACTTCGCGGCCCTTGCCGTCGCGGCGTGCCTCCTGGCCGCCATCTGCGCGTGGCAGGCCGCCATCCCCGCCACGCCCTACGGCCCCAGCGCCATGAAGTCCGACCAGCAACAGGAGGCCGCCCATGAGTGAGTGGATGATCGACGCCCGCGACGTGGCCTACCGCTATCCCTTCACCGAGGCGCCCGCGCTCGAAGGCATCTCCTTCCGCCTGCGCAAGGGCGAGGCGATGCTCGTCACCGGCGCCAGCGGCTGCGGCAAGTCCACCCTCCTGCGCCTGCTCAACGGCCTCATCCCCAACCACTACAAAGGTACCCTCACTGGCACCCTCAGCGTCGCCGGCGAGACCTGTCCCGTGCCGATGGAGGCCCTCGCCAAGCGCGTCGGCACCGTCCTCCAGAACCCCGACGAGCAGTTCTTCGCCACCACTGTCGAGGAAGAGGTCGCCCTCACCCTCGAATGGCAGTGCCGTCCCCGCGACGAGATTCGCCGCCGCGTGGATGACGCCCTGCGCGTGCTCGACCTCACCGATCTCGCCCGCCGCTCCGTCTTCACCCTCTCCTCCGGCGAGAAGCAGAAGGCCACCCTTGCCGCCGTCCTCGCCGCCGAAGCCGACCTCGTGGTGATGGACGAGCCGACGGCCAACCTCTCTCCCGAGGCCACCGACGAACTCGCTCGCCTCATCCTCCGCCTCAAGGCCCACGGCGTCACCCTCGTCATCGTCGATCACCGCCTCTACTGGCTTCGCGGCGTGCTCGACCGCCTCCTTGTCCTCGAGCGCGGCCGCGCCGTCTTCAACGCCGAGAAGATGCCCGGCGGCGAGGATCCGCTCGACCTCCTGGCCGCCCACCCCGACGTCGCCCGCTGGGGGCTGCGCCGCGTGAGCGTCTCCCGCCCCGAGCTCCCCGCCTGCGACACCTTCGGCGCCCCCGCCGTCGAGATTCGCGGCCTCACCTTCCGCCACTCCAAGAAGTCCCGCCTCATCTTCGACGGCTTCTCCGCCAACGTCCCGCGCGGCGCCGTCACCGCCATCGTCGGCGCCAACGGCGCGGGCAAGACCACCCTCGCCCGACTCCTCTGCGGACTCGCCAAACCCCAGGCCGGCGAGATCCTCCACGAAGGCCGCGCACTCCGCCGCCGCGACATCCGCGAACGCGCCGCCTTCGTCATGCAGCAGATGGACATCCAGCTCTTCATGCGCACCGTCCGCGAGGAACTCCTCTTCTCCGCGCCGCGCGCCGTCCCCCGCGCCGTCCGCGAGGCCGAGGCCGACCGCCTCTTGGCCCTCTTCGGCTTGGCGCACCTGGCCGAACGCCACCCGCAGTCTCTCTCCGGCGGCGAGAAGCAGCGCCTCGTCATCGCCTGCGCCCTCATGAAGCGTCCCTCCCTCCTTATCCTCGACGAGCCCACCAGCGGACTCGACGGCCGCAACATGCGCGTCATCGCCGCCCAGCTCGCCCAGTTTGCCCTCGATGGCGGCGCCGCCCTCCTCATCACCCACGACCTTGAACTGTTGGAACTGGTGGCCCAGTGCCAACTTCGTATTGAAGGGAAACTGCAATCGGGAGGCGAGTCTCCGCCTGTCGCCCCGTAGGGGCGTTCCGTTCTCCGTTCTCCGTTTTCCGTTCTCCCTACATCCTCATCCTCCATCACACCTCATCAAGGAGCCTCCAAATGAAAACCCTCGTCGTCTACTCCACCGCCACCGGCAACACCCGCAAGGTCGCCGAGGCTATCGCCGCCGCCCTCCCCGGCGCCGAACTCCACGACGTCAAGACCGCGCCCACCCCCGACGCCTACGACTTCATCGCCATGGGCTTCTGGGTCGACAAGGGCGGCCCCAACAAAGAGGCCGCCGACTACATGAAGACCATCCGCGGCAAGAAGGTCTTCACCTTCTTCACCCTGGGTGCCAATCCCGACTCCATGCATGCCCGCACCTGCGCCGAGGCCGCCCCCAAGGCCTATGGCGAAGGCACCGAGCAGGTCGCCGCCTTCTGGTGCCAGGGCGCCATCGACCCCGTGCTCATCGACTGGATGCGCAAGATGCCCGCCGGCAACCCCCACGCGCCCACCCCCGAGGCCGAAGCCCGCTGGGCCGAAGCCGCCAAGCACCCCGACGAAACCGATCTCCAGCACGCCGCCCAGGCCGCCGCCGAGGCCCTCGCCAAGGTCCAGGCCTGAACGGCACTCACGTGCGGGTCTCCAGCGTCCGCGAAACCCGAACACAAACCAACCACAAGGAACCACTCCTTATGAAACAGAACCACCTCAAGCACACCAAGCGCCACGCGGGCTTCACGCTCGTTGAGCTCTTGGTCGTCGTCGCCATCATCGCCGTCATCGGCGCCGGCGTCGCCGTCACCTACCGCTACCTCGATGAACAGGCCAAGACCTCTATGGAGATCTCCGACTGCTCCATCATCAAGAAGGCCATCTCTCAGTGGAGCGCCATCAACGACAACAACATTCCCAATGGCCTCGACTCGCTCGTCACGGACAACGAAGACCTCTATTCGACCATGCCCGGCGCGGGAATGGATGGCGTGACAGAATCCGCAGACATCTCGATGGGTGTGGAAGGTCCGCTTGGCTACACCGTCTCCGTCGAAGAGGCGCCGCAGGTTGTACTCGACAATTTGGCATCAGCCGGTCTCACCACACTCTATCGTCACTTGACCGGCGCAGCCAACACCAACGGCAACGCCAACGATTCCACCTGGACAGCCGGTACCATCTCGATGATGCCCGGCATGTCCATGTCCAGCGGTGCGGTCGACACTTCCAAGACCCTCAGCACGCTCAACAGCTCCTCGTACAAAGAGGACGTTAAGGATGCACAGGAAATGGTTGACGATCCCGGCCCTGCTGATGGCTGGGACGACCCAACCGTCCAGGCCGATGGCTATACCGCCCCTGACGGCAAGACGTATATGACCGAAAGCGAGTTTGTCGCGGCGCAGACCGAGGCGCAGAAGATTGTCGATGCGAAAACCTTGGACCGCCTTGCCTTCCTTTGGGGCACGAGCGGTGCCACCATGGGGGGTCAGCCTATGCCCATGAACATGGCGAACGAAATCATCACCAATTGCGGCTATGCGCCCGATGAAATCGCAGACCCCACTGTTCAAGATGTCGCTACCGAAATCGCGAACGGCAAGAAGTGCTACCTCGTCGTCTTCGGACTGGGCCGTTTTGCCTCCATCTACAACGCCAAGTCCATCCGCATCGATGCGCCTGCCTACGGCAAGCGCAACGATCAAAGCAAGTCGGTTTATAACCGTTACTTGGTCGTTGTCAGCGTCCCGCTCGAGACTTACAGTGACATGACCGGTGCCACGCAGAAGGCGCAAGTGGTCGATGTCCTCACACCTCAGGGCTATTCTGTCGCCTCCCTCCGCGACAAGTATATCACCGATGGTGAGCGCGTCAAGGACTGACCTTCTCGCCGGGGTCCCCTGCGGGGGGCTCCGGCGACCCTATAAGGGTCGCGCACGGACCACTATAGTGGTTGACCTCGGACCACTATAGGGTCTCACCTCCGACCACTATAGTGGTTGACCTCGGACCACTATAGGGTCTCACCTCCGACCACTATAGTGGTTGACCTCGGACCACTATAGGGTCAGTTATGAAGGGGTGGACAGGGGCGAAAGGACCTTCCGCCGCCCTCCACCCGAACCTCCAAAGAAAGAAAACCCGATGACCACACCCACGCCCAGACGCCGCGGCTTCACCTTGGTGGAACTGTTGGTTGTGATCGCCATCGTTGCGGTGGTGGGCGCGGGTGTGGCCGTCACTTATGGCCGCAACGTCGTTGTCCAGGCCCGCCGCCAGACCACGCTCCACGAGATGGGGCAGCTCCGCGACGCCTTTGCCCGCTTCCATGCCGACAACGCGCCGCGTCTCCTCGCCGGCCTCCACGCCCCCAACGCTTCCGAGATTTTCCCCTCGGACGACTTCTTGGACACCTTCGAAAGTGGCGACGAGCCCGCCAAGGACGACCGCACCTATGGCATGATCGAGTTTTTCGAGCGCTACGGCCTCTGGCCCCTCCTGCAGCCCTCCGTCTCCGAGGGCGACGACCGCTTGGAAGACGTCGACTTCGTGGTCTTCGGCGCGCCTGACCCCCTCACGGGCGAGGGCTGGCAGGGCCCCTACGCCGACGCCCCCAGCCGCGTCGCCTGCATTGCGGAGGATTATGGCACCCTCGTCCGCGCCGGGGAGGGCGAGCGCGATCCGCTCTTTCCGCAAATCGGAACCCGCTGGGACGGCTTCTACCGCGTGCTCTACCTGGAGCATTGCGAGGACGAGGCTGACCTCACCCAGCCCATTTACCGCCGGCTCTTCCTCGTCTGCGCAGAAGACCCCGAGGCCTGGGACGAATTCACCGCCGACGAGCTCGGTGCCCTCACCGGCAACCGCCGCCTCGGCACCGACAGCGGCCCCCTCGACCTCGCCACCGGGGCCCTCCGCCAGCGTGATGAATCCCGCGGCCTCACCTTCATCGAACTCCTCAACCTCGACATCTGGAGAAATCCGTGAACGCCCGTGGCATGACATTGGTGGAGTTGCTCGTGGTTTTAGTTATCCTGGCCGGGCTGACGGCGGCCGTGATGACCGGTGCGGCGGCCACCCGCGAGAAGGGACGTTACGAGCAGACCGCCCGTGATGCCGAGGCGATGGCCGAGGCCCTTGCCCGTCCCGACGGGCTTTCCCTCGTCTCCGATCTCGGTTTCGTTCCGGATGATGCCAACGGCCTCTGTCTCCTCTTTGGCGCGCGCCTCCCGCATGAGACCGTGACCGAGGACCCCGAGCACCCCGGCGAAATGCTCAAGAACGTCACCGTCCATGACATCCCTGCCTGGAGACTCCTCGAGTCCGCCCTCATCCCCGAGACGACCACGCCGCAGTACACCGACGCCGGGATTGCCTCCGCCGCCAGTGCCATCACCAACCGTTTTGAGACTGTCACCTTGGGCGCGGGTTGGCGCGGCCCTTACTGCGAGGGGAGGGCCCTGGACGCCGATGAGTCCGACCCCAACAACCCCATCCCCTTCCTGCGCGACGGCTTTGGCGGCCTCTGGGAGTTCGATGGCACGGCCCTCATCAGTCGTGGTCGCGACCGCCTGGACGACGCGCTTTTGCCGGACGCCGACGCCATCGACTGGCGCGACCGTGACCGTTCTTTCCCCGTCTCCGTGCCCATACCCACGCTTTCCCTCACCGTGAAACCCGAAAGCGACGCCGCCGTGCAACGCCTCCACGTCTTCGTCCACGCCCCCGCGCTCACCCTGCCGACCACGCCCACCGCCGAACCGACGGTTGGGCTGGCGTGCCGTTACTATCGCTTCGAGAATGCCTATTCCGTCCTCCTCGATGAGGGGCTCACGCTGGGCGAGCGCGTCGTCTTCGTGTTGGCCGAGACCGCCTCCGGCACGCTCTCCGCGCCGCCGCGCCGCGTGCTCCTGCACCCCGGCGCCAACGCCGTGACCCTGCCTCTCCACTCCGCCTCCGCCTATCCCTTGACCTCCCCATGAAACCGAAACGTTCCAAGATTCCGGCCATTTTGATCCACGACGGCGCGCAGTGGCGTTTGCCCGGGCAGGCGCCCGTGGCCGCCCCGCCCGACGCGCCGCCCGCCGCGTGGCTCAACGACCTCGCCAAGACCCATACCGCCGTGCGTTTTCTTCTCGCGTGCGACCTTCGCCGGCAGGACGTCGCCCTTCCCCCGCGTACCAAGTGGGCCGAGGCGCAGAACCTGATGGCCCAGGAACTCGCCGACCAGACGGGTGGTGACCCCACGGCATGGGTGATTGCCGGCCGCTCCTACGGCGAAGGCCGCGGTGCGGCGTTGCTCGCGGGTGTCTTCGAGGCCGGGCGTCTGGCCGCCCTGCGCGATGCCGCCGATGAGGCCGGGCTCCGTTTCGATGGCGCCGCGGCGCTGAGCCTGGCCGTGGCCGCCGTCTGGCGCGCCCAACCCGCCGCGAAGCAGACGCTTGTCGTCGTTGGGCAGGGCGAGGCGCTCGTGGTGCCGCCCGCGCCGGCCGCGCCCCAGCCCGTGCCCGCCGGCCTCCGCCATGCCGCGGTCGCCCCCGAGGCTTGGTTGGAACGGTTCACGCACGGGATGCGTGGGCTGGGGGCCGATACGCCCTTGCGTCTCCTTGCCTTGGGCGGCGAGGCCGAACCCTTGGCCGCGGTCCTTCGCGAACAGGGCGGGTTCGCCGATGCCCTGCCCTTGGCCGTCGACCAGACCCTCAAGGCCGCCGCCGCGCTTGCCGCCTCGGCCAAGGCGAACAACCTGCGCGCCGATCTCCCGGTGGCCAACCCCTGGGTGCCGCGCAAGCGTTTCTCCAACGCCTGGATTGTTCTCCCCTGCATCGTCCTCCTGGCCCTGCCCTATCTCTACACGTGGCATGAGGGACGGTTGCTGAAGGCCGCGACCGCGCGCTATCAGGCCGAGGCCGCACAGTATCTGCCTTTGGAAAAGGCCACCGACGCCGCCCAGAAACGCAAGACCGCCGCCCAGCGCGCCTACGACTCCGAACGTTCCACCCAGCAGGCCCTCGCCACGCGTCGTCTGCCCCTCGCGGCCTTTGTGCAGGTGGCCTACTTCTTCTGTCGGCACGCGGAGCCCTCTCTTGTCGTCGACTCCATCACCGAGCGCGGCGGCATCGTCTCGGTCTCCGGCACCTACGTGGACGCTGAAGAGGGGTTGCGCCTGCGCGAGGCACTCACGGTCTTCGCGGAGGCCGAAGACTTGCGCCTCGCTAACGCCAAGGACGAGGCAGGGAAGGACGCCGAAGGCCTTCCGGTCACACATTTCTCCTATACCATCGATTGCACGCGCATGGGGGGCGCCAAATGAAGGATTTCCTCGCCAAGACCAACAGCTGGCACTGGCTCGTTGCCGCCCTCGTCGTGTGCGGGACCGTCTCAGCCTTTCTCTGGAACCGACAAATCGAGGCCGTCCGTGCCGAACGTGACCCCGCCCTGGCGCGCATGAGTGCGCATTTGGAGGCGCTCCGCGCACTGCTGCCTGACGGACCCGAGACGCTGGATGCCCAGACCGCTTCGCTCAAGACGCGCCTGGAGGCGTTGCGCCAAGAGGTCGCCGACGCTGGCTTTGCGCCGATCCCCGAAGGGGCCGACGCGGTGCTCGCCACGAAGAACGCCGTCGAACAGGCGATGGCCGCGCGCGGTCTGCGTGTCCTCTCCTCCGCCTTCGCCGCCGCCCCCGAGCCGACCGCCCGCGGCAAGGCCTCCCCGTCTGCCGCCAAGGCCGCCGCCCAGCCCGTGAGCGCCGATGCCTACGCCCGCGAGGTCCAGCGCGCCGCAGCCAAGATGCCGGCCAACATGCGCGACGACTTCCTGCGCGACGCCCAACGGAAGATCGCCCAGCTCAAGGCCGCCGAGGCCCGCGCCGCCAAGCGCGCCGCCAAAACTCCCGCCGCGGCCGCCGCCAAACCCAAGGCCGCCCCCGCGCGCCTCCCCTTCAAAACCGAGGAGATGGAGTACGCCGTGGCGGGGAACTTCCGCGACATCTTCCTCTTCTTCGTGGGCGAGACCTTCAAGAAGCCGCCCTATCATTTCAAGGACATCGCGGTGACGCGTTCGGACACCGGCACGCTCCGTCTCTCCTTCACCCTGCAGGCGAACTACCGATGAGCATGGACACGCTTGACGTCGCACGTATCCGCCCCCCGCAGTCGGTGCTGGGGTTGCTCCCGCCGCGTGTCGCGCGCGGTCTCGGCGCCTTGCCTGTCTCCGTCGCCCCCGATGGCGCCGTGACCGTCTGCGTGTCCGACGCCACGGATTTCGCCCTGCGCGACCGTCTGGAACGCTTGCTCGAAGAGCGCGCCGTGCGCCTCGCCGAGGCGAGCGACCCCGCGGCCTTTGCCGCCGCCCTCCGCGAGAACTATCCCGATGCCGCCCTCAACGGTACGCTCGACCGCCCGGAGGAGCTCTTCGCCTATATGCTCCGCCGCGCCCTCGCCCGCGGCGCCAGCGACATCCATGTCTCGCCTGACGAGCGCGGCTCCCGCATCCGTCTGCGCGTGGATGGCCGCCTGGTGACCGACCGCCGCGAGCCGCCCGAGGCCGCCGCCGAGTTCGTCTCCTACATCAAGGTGCAGGCCAAGCTCGACATCGCCGAGCGCCGCGCCCCGCAGGACGGCAACATCGACCTGGAGCTCGACGGCGCGACCGTCTCCCTGCGCGTGGCCACCGTCCCCACGCTTTACGGCGAGCACGTCACGCTCCGCCTCCTCAGTCAGACCGCCCGCACGCAGAAGTTGGAGCGTCTGGAGGACCTCGGCATGCACTCCGAGGCCTTCGCCCTCTTCCGCAAGGCCCTGCGCGCGCCCAACGGCGTCATCATCATCTCCGGCCCCACCGGCAGCGGCAAGACCACCACCCTCTACGCCGCGCTCCGCGCCCTCGCCGCCCCCGACGACCGTCACCTGGTGAGCATCGAGGACCCCGTCGAGAAGCCTGTCGCCGGCGTCACGCAGATCAAGGTCGATGGCCGCCAGGAGCGCGTCTCCTTCGCCAAGGCCCTGCGCAGCGTCCTCCGCCATGACCCCGATGTGGTGATGGTGGGCGAGATCCGCGACGGCGAGACCGCCGCCACCGCCCTGCGCTCGGCCCTCACCGGCCACCTGGTGCTCACCACCCTGCATACCAACAGCGCCCCCGCCATCCTCACGCGCCTGACCGACCTCGGCGTGCCGCCTTACCTCGTGGCCGGCACGTTGCGCTTGGCCATGGCCCAACGCCTGGTGCGCCGTCCCTGCCCCGAGTGCATGGAGTGGGCCCCGGCCACCCCGGCGGAATGCGCCGCCTGCGGCTGGGACGCCACGCAGCCGCCCAACATCCCCCACGCCAAGGGCTGCCCTTACTGCGGCGGCACGGGTTACGCCGGCCGCACCGCCGTCTATGAGATGCTTCCCGTGGACGCCGCGGCGCGCGAGGCCCTCATGGCCGGTCGCCCGCCGGTCATCTCCGATTCCGCCCTCACCCTGCGCGGCGACGGCCTACGCAAGGTCTTGGAGGGCGAAACGACGCTCGACGAAATCGCCGACGTCATCGACAACGAGCTTCTGACGTGACGCGCTTCAAGTACATCGCTTTCCATGCCGGCCGGAAGGTCTCGGACTTCATCGAGGCGGACGATGCCCAAGCCGCCCGCGTCACGCTCCGTGAACGCGGCTTGACACCCGTGAGCGTGGAACCCGCGCCCCTGCGCGGCAAGACGTTGCGTCCCCGCAACGCCTTCGACCGCGCCTTGAGCCGCTGGCTGATTTCGCAGTCGTCCATCGAGCAGACATTCATGCAGTTGGTGGTGCTTCTGCGCGGCGACGTCGCGGTGGTCGAGGCCTTCGAGACGGCCGCCGGCCTGGCCAAGGGCTACCTCGCCCAGGCGCTCTGGGAGACGGCCCAAGCCGTGCGCGGCGGCGCCTCGTTGGCCAAGGCGATGCGCGCGGCCATGCCGTGGGTCGGCGAGCTTTACCTGGGCCTCATTGCCGTGGGCGAGGCCAATGGCGCCCTGCCGCGGATGTTCAGCTACTGCGTGGGCCTGATGGAGAACCGCCGCAAGCTCCGCAACGAAATCATCCGAGCCTTGACCTATCCCGCCATCGTCGTGCTCATGGGCCTGGGCGTGGGCTACTACGTGAGCACCGTCGCCATTCCCCAAATCGCCTCGGTCATGGGCAACCCCGACGCCCTCCCGCCCATCACGCGCTCGCTCCTCACCACGAGCGATTGGGTCAAGACGCAAGGCTACTGGCTCATCCTCGGCCCTGTGCTCTTCGGCGTGACCGTCGCGGTGTTGCGCCACGTGCCAGGCGTGGGCCTGGCGCTCGACCGCGTGGGCCTCTCGATTCCCCTCTTCGGCAAGGTGGGCCGTTTCTCCGGCAACGCGCTCTTCAACCAGACCCTCGCCATCCTTCTGGAGAGCGGCATCTCGGTGATTGAGTCGCTCGCGCTCATCCGCGGCACGCTCTCCAACGCCTTTTACCGCCGTCAGATCGCCGCCGTCCGCGCCTCCGTCCTGGCGGGCAAACCGCTCTCCGAGGGCATCGCCGCCTCCGCGCTCAACCATCTCTCCCCCCTCTCCAAGGCCCTCGTCCGCGTGGGCGAAAGCTCCGGTAACCTGGCCGACGGCCTGCGCTACGTGGGCGACTTCTACGCCCAGGCCCTCGCCCGCCGCCTGGATCTGCTGGGCAAACTGGTCGAACCCGCGCTCGTCGTTGTCGTCGGCGGCATGGTCGCCTACGTCTACATCGCCTTCTTCATGGGCATGGCCGCCATGAACGCCACGGCCGGATGAGAACGAATGAAAGGAAACCCCATGGCACACCCCATCCAACACGCCCCGCGCAGACTCGCGCTCGCCGTCTGCCTCTTCGCGGCTTGCGCCGTCCGCGCCGCGATTCCGCTTGCCGACCCGCCCCAGGACCTCAAGAACGAGGATGGCACCCCCGAGGTCGGCCTTGTCGATCCCTTCGTCCCGCGTGGCGCGGCGGAGGATCCCGATATGCCCGGCACCGGCCTCACGCGCACCGCCGCCGGCGAACTGCCTGCCGATTTCCGCATCCTTGCCATCTCCATCCCCGAGCAGGGCAAACCCAGTGCCCTCGTCCGCATGGGCGAGAAGGAGGACCCAACCCTCGTCCATGAAGGCGACCAGGTGCGCGAGCCTCGCCCCATCCCCCGTGGCCGCGCCCGCGCCGAGGAGGACCCCAACGCCCGCTACACCTTCTATCTCTACGTCAAAACCATCGCCCCCACCTACATCGAGGTCTATCACTCCAAGACCCGCCCCGACGACACCCAAATCCTCCGCTGGTGACCTGATATGAAGATGCTCCCCCAACGCCGTCCGTCGCCCCGCAGGGGCGTTTCCGTTCTCCGTTTTCCGTTCTCCGTTCTCCTGCTTTTCCTGCTTCCGCTCTCACTCTTCGGGCAGGAACCTCGCCTCAAATCCCTCATGGTGCGCGAGGCCCCCGTGGAATACGCCATGTGGGTCCTCTCCAACGCCTGGGGCCGACACATCGTCGTCACCGACGCCGCCAAGTCCATCTCCGCCCGCGTCTTCCTGCAGGATATCGACTGCATGAGCGCCCTCAAGGCCATCTGCCGCGCCCATGGCCTTTGGTACCGCGAAGACCCCGACAGCGGCGTCATCTACGTCGAGACCCTCGAGGAATACGTCGGCAATGCCTCGCGCGACAGCCATAAGTTCGTCGACGTCGTCACCGTCGTCTACCCGCGCGCCGAGGACATCGCCGCCAGCCTCGAGCAGGTCTTCAACGACATGGTCGTCTACAACGCCCCCGAGGAGGACGATGGCGACCCCGCCAGCGACATCGACCGCGCACTCGACCGCATGGACCAACTCTCCGACCGCGCCACCATGGTCGAGGACGACGCCGCCAGCTCCGGCGGCTCCTCCTCCCGCCGTTCCCGCCGCAATTCCAACCTCACCGGCCTGGACAACGTCCGTGACTACTACCGCGACATGGATCGCCTGAACCGCGACAACGCCACCATCGTCTCCGAGGGCGCCGACGGCGAGCCCCGCGCCGCCAGCCCCAGCGTCGTCTTCGTCGCCGTCGCCCGCGACGTCAACGCCATCCTCCTGCGCTCCTCCGACCAGGCCACCCTCCGCCAGGTCCGCGAGGTCATCGCCAAGCTCGACCGCCCCAAACCCCAAGTCCTCCTCGAGGTCCGAATCCTCGCCCTGGACATCACCGATGAAAAGGACCGTCAGCTCGACCTCCTCTTCGGCTCGGAGGGCGGTTCCCCCATCAAGGGCGGCTTCGTCGGCGGCTACGACAACGGCCCCATCGGCGGCCTCACCACCGCCATGGACACCCTCGGCACCTTCAACTCCAACGCCGCCGCCGTCCAATACCTCTCCGAAAAGCTCTCCATGCGCCTCAAGTGGCTCGACTCGAACGGCAAGGTCCGCCGTCTCGCCACCCCCAACCTCATGGTCTCTGACTACGAGGCCAGCCGCATCTTCGTCGGCAAGGAAACCTCCATCATCCTTAGCGTCGAGACCTCCACCACCTTCACCGGCACCGAGACCGCCACGCCCACGACTTCCACCTCCGCCGAGATCGACCGCACCGACATCGGCACCACCCTCGTCATCACCCCCAAAATCCACGCCGACGGCACCTGCACCATCCGCATCCTCCAGGAAAATGCCGAGGAGGGCCCCTCCAAAAACATGAGCTACGGCCCCGAGGCCGAGCGCATTGAATACCAGACCACCGACGTCATCAAGCAATCCATCGTCTCCACCATCGTCGCCAAGTCCGGCGAGACCCTCGCACTCGGCGGACTTGTCTCCACTATCGACGAGGAGACCACCGCCCGCGTCCCGCTCCTCGCCGACATCCCCTGGATCGGCCCCCTCCTCTTCGAGCGCGAGAACAAGACCAAGACCATCGAGGAACTCATCGTCCTCGTCCGTCCCCACGTCATCCTCACCCCCGCCGAGGCCCAGCGCGTCTCTCATGGCTTCTATGAATCCATCGACGCCGACCCGCTGCTCATCAATCAGGCCCGCTCCCTCACCGCCCCTGAGCAAGCGCCCCCGGCGGACGCCGCCCTCCTCCGCGAGATTGCCGAACCGGAGGCCGAGTGAGATGGCCGATGCCTGCCTGGAGCCTCTCTTCGCCCTCATGGCCGAGGCCAACGCCTCCGACCTCCACTGGTGTGAAGGCGACGCCCCACGCCTCCGCGTCAACGGCTTCCTCCGCCCCGTAGACCTCCCCGAACCCCTCCGCGCCCAACCCTTCGCCGAACTCACCGCCAAGCTCATCGGCCGCGGCAACCTCGACGCCCTCATGCGCGAACGCGAGTTCGACGCCTCCGCCACCGTCCTCGGCGGCAAACGCATCCGCATCAACTGCTTCTTCAAGCGCGACCGCCTCGCCTGGGCCATCCGCCTCCTCCCCGATCGCTTCCTCTCCTTCGAGGAGCTCGGCCTCCCCCTCCCCTTCCTCCGCAACATCGTCGACATGCGCCAGGGCCTCGTCCTCGTCACCGGCGCCACCGGCTCCGGCAAGACCACCACCCTCGCCTCAATCCTCCACCAAATCAACCTCCGCCGCCACGAACACATCCTCACCATCGAAGACCCCGTCGAATACGTCCACGACTCCGCCGCCTGCCTCGTCTCCCAACGCGAGGTCGGCCACGACACCCACGGCTTCCACCACGCCCTGCGCGCCGCGCTCCGCGAAGACCCCGACATCGTCCTCCTCGGCGAAATGCGCGACCGCGAAAGCATGGACGCCGCCCTCACCCTCGCCGAGACCGGCCACCTCACCTTCGCCACCCTCCACACCTCCGGCGCCGTCGAGACCATCACCCGCGTCATCTCCGCCTTCGACGCCATCGAGCAAGCCCAGACCCGCGAACGCCTCGCCGCCAACCTCAAAGTCGTCCTCACCCAACGCCTCATCCCCTGGGCCAACCACGCCGGCCGCTCCCTCTGCGCCGAAATCATGGTCTCCACCCCCGCCGTCCGCGCCCTCATCCGCGACGGCAAAGAACGCCAACTCCTCTCCCTCATCGAGACCGGCGCCGCCCATGGCATGACCACCATGACCGCCTCCCTCGCCCAACTCGTCCAGCGCAGCATCGTCTCCCCCGAAGAAGCCCTCCGCCACGCCCCCGACCGCGAAGCCCTCCTCCGCCACCTTTGACGCCCCGCCAAATTAAATAAGTCTTTATGCTTGACGGGGGGGGGGAAAGGTGATAGTCTATGCGCAACGTTGGGAATGGTTCCCAGCGCGTGCATAGGAAAACGAACATGAAGAAACTCGGCTTTTTGGCCCTTGCCCTCTGCGCCGCCGGCGTCGCCGGTGCGGTGTCCGTCTCGTGGAGTGGGGCGACAACCCCCACTGCCGGCTCCGATGGGACGTTCTCGACCTCTTTCACCGATGGCACGGACTTCACCGTCGCGCTGGTCTTCGATTCGAGCGTGTACAACAGTGCGGAGAATGCTTCCAAGGTGTTGCGCATCGGCCACAGCAGGACTGCCGCACACGATTCTACGACCGGGACGTACATCGATGTTTCCAAGGGGAGCAACGGTGGGCAGGTCACCTACAAGGCCAATGGTACCGCCGCTGCTCTGTCTGGTTGGAACCTTCGGAGCGGGAAGAACGTGCTGGGCATCACGGTGGATTATGACAACGCCTGGGATTCCGGGACGCGCACGATCGTCTACTCGGTCTACCTGAACGGCAACAAGCTGAGTGACTTTACGCACAACACTATAGGTGGTGAAAACGGCACTGCATCCGAGGATTATGGCACGTTCGTCCATTATCGGACGGGGCTCCGCGGTGCAGAGCTCTACACCGTGGGGGGGGTCGCCTCCGGCACCGACATGATCGCGCTGCTCCCCGAGCCGACGGCGTTGGCGTTGCTCGCGCTGGGCGTGGCGGGTGTGGCGCTCCGCCGCCGCGTGGCCTAAGGGCGGCAAGTCCCACGAATGGTCGGGCGCGGCTCCGGTCGGGGTCGCGCCCACCTTTTATCCTAAGCGAGGAGGTCGGCGATGAGAGGTTGGTTCATGATGGTTGCGGTGGGCGCGGCGGCGATGGCCGGCGCAGTGGAAGTCACCTTTTCCGGGAAGACGGCTACAAGTATCACGGCCTCGACCCCGCTGGAGTTTGTCTCGTTGGAGCCGAACGTGGGCTTCATGGCCACCGGCGACGCGGCGAAGGACGCGACCTTCTTTAGCCCCAACATCAACATCCAGACCGGCGCGGAGGGCTACTGGACGGTGACCTTCCGCGCGACGGAGGTGGCGATCTTTCAGACGCTGACGTTGGATGTGGGACTCTTCTCCGCCTCTGGCACCACGCAGGGTGCCGACACCAAGCGCACGGCGACCTTCGAGGTAACGGTGGGCGGCGCGACGGCCTCCGCGACGCAGACCTGCGTGGGCGCGGCCACCCTCGCCGCGCAGAACAACCGGGTGACCTTGGACTTCGGCAAGACGGTCGCCCTTGGGGTGGGGGAGACGCTGACGGTCTCCTGCCGCAAGAAGGCGGAGGACGCCAGCACCGAAGCCACGGCGGGCTGCTATTTCGGCCTCAAGTCCCTCTCGTGGGAAGAGGCGCCGCTGACGGTCGGCGCGGATGGGCTGACGTGGCCAGCGGGCACGGAGGAGCTGACGGTCGCCTTCGACGGCGGCACGCTGACCGTCCCGGCGGGGGTGTCGGCGCGGCGCCTGCGCGTGGCCGAGGGCGGCTCCAGCAGGGGCGCCATCGTGGTGGAGGGGACGCTGGAGGGCGCGGACACGGGCGAGCCGTGGGTGCCGGCCTTCGCCATTCCCCCGGAGGTCACGGTTCGGGTGGAGAACAAGGGCGTGTTGCAGATGGATGGGCGCCTCTCCTGCCCCGTGACGGCGGCGCTCGGGGCGCGGCTGGGCGCGGCCACGGAGGCCGGGACGCTGACGCTCGACACCCTGGCGACGGAGGGTGCGCCGATGGTCGTCCAGGGTTGTCTGGAGGTCTACCGCGCGTGGCCCTTCGTCTTCGCGGAGGGCGCGGCCTTGCGCCGGTGGGACGGAAGCGGTTATACTTTGCGGTTGAAGTAAGGAGCGACACCATGCGCAGACGGGATTTCTTGAAGGCGATCGGGGCGTGCGCGGTCTGCGCGGCCCCCGGCGCGATGTGGGCCATCGGGCCCGAGGAGCAGGCGACGGTGCGCCCCGGGACGGCGCCGAACCCCGCCCACGGCAAGCGGCCAAACGTCATCCTCGTGCTTTGCGACGACCTGGGGTGGGGCGACCTGGGCGCCTTCTGGCAGAATCGCCGGGCGGATGCGGGCCAAATCCACATCGACACGCCGAACCTGGACGCGGCGATGCGCCGGGGCGTGATGCTCACCAACGCTTACACCACCGCGCCCGTCTGCGCGCCCGCCCGCGCCTCGATGGTCTCAGGCAAGCACCAGGGCAACTGCAACCTGCGTGACAACATGTTCGACCGCCCCGTGGACGCGCACATGACCCTGGGCACCGTGATGAAGCAGGCCGGCTACGCCACATGGCACATCGGCAAGTGGGGCATCGGCGGCGGCTACGAAAGCGGCGGTCAGCCGCGCCGTTCCATGGCGTGCGACGCGGGCTTCGATTACTCCTACGGCTATCCCGCCCACGCCCACGGCCACTCCTTCTACCATTGGGAAGGGAAGGAAAAGGGCTACGACTGGCGTACCCAGAAGCAGGGGTCGCCCCTGGTGGAGAACCTCTCCGCCCAGGCCAAGGACGATACCTTCTACGCGGGGCTCTCCCTCGGCGCGACCGATTGGGAACGGGACGCGGAAGGCAACTATTGGCGGCGGTTGATCTCCGATGCCGAGGTGCGCCATTGCTACGACACCGACCTCTTCACCGCCAAGATCAAGCAACTCATCAAGGCCCACCAAGACTCCGGGCGCGAGGCGCCCTTCTTCTGCTACGCCTGTTACACCACCTGCCACGGCGCGGGGCAGTCGGGGACCCAGGCCGACCCGAACCTTAGCTCGACCACGGAGTTCCACATCCCCGGCAACGCCTATCCGGCCCTCAGTGAGGATAAGGAGTGGGGCGGCGGCGTGACGTGGGAGCAGGATGCGGAAGGCCACTTGCCTTTCCGGGCCGTGGACGCGCAAGGCAAGGCGACCTCCAACACCTACGTCTACGACGAATACAAGGGCTATACCGCTTCGCAACAGCGTTACGCCTCCAACGTGCGGCGAATCGATGAGGCGCTGGGCGACCTGCTCCACTTCCTTGAGTTGCGCGGATTGGACAAGGATACGCTCTTTATCTTCACTTCCGACAACGGCCCTGCGGGTGAATACCTTTCCCCCGGCAATATCACTTGGGTGAACGACGCCTTCGACTCTAATGGCCCCTTCAAGGGCATGAAGCGGTGGTGCTACGAGGGCGGTCTGCGTGAACCGACATTCGTTCTCTGGCCCGGCACCGTCCCCGCCTCCGGCACGGAGACGCCGCGCACGAGTGACTTCCCCTTCCAGTTCCCCGCGTGGATGGCCACGCTGGCCGACGTCGCGGGTTTGCCCCAGCCCGCCCATTGCGATGGTGTGTCGCTCCTGCCCACCCTCATGGGAGAGGGAAGACAGTTGCCTATGCGGATTTATGCGGAGTATCAAGACGGCGGCTCCCAGCAGAACTTCCAGTTTGAGCAGATGGTGCGCGACGGCGACTACGTGCTTATCCGTAACCGCGGAGCCTCCGGGACGGTCGAGCTCTACAACGTGGTCGAGGACGAGGGTCAGACCCAGAACCTCGCCGCCTCCAACCCCGACCGCGTGCGTTGGATGACTGACCTGCTCATTGCCTGCCGCGTGCCTTGCGGCAAGGTGCCCGCCGCTTGCGGCGCGCTCGGGAGCTACTGGAACGACCAACATGGCACCATCGATGGGATGGCAATGCCCGCGACGCCTCTGCGCGGGGCCTTGCCGCAACTTCAGGTGCGGGTCTTCCGTACGGGCGCGGATGCTTGGCCTTGGGTGCCGAACTTCCGCACGCTCGAGCCCGACGCCGGGTTCCTCGTTCAGAATGCCGCCGCGTTGCGCGACCGTCTCGACAAGGAGAACGCTCCCTTTGGTGTGGCCGTCGAGGGGTGGATTGAGGCCGATGCCGAGCGCGAGGTCACCTTCACGGCCAAAGGCGAGGGCGGGTGCCAACTGTGGCTCCATGAGGCCCACATCCTGGAATACGAGGCCGGCGATTGTGCGAATGGCCGCTCCATCACGATGAAGCTCGCCAAGGGCCGCCACCCCTACCGCCTCTACCTCACCGCGCCAACCGGCCCCGCCTCCCTTTGCGCCGTCTCCGCCGTCTCCGCCGGCTCCGTGGACCTGTGCTGACGTGATGGGATCACAGAGGCCACAGAGGACACACAGCGGAACACGGAGAACGGAAATCACAAAGGACGCAAAGCTTGGGGTCGCCGGGTCAGGCACGTCGCAGACGTGCCGCGGGTGCAGGGGGAGCTTCCCCCTGCCGGGGTCAAGGGGCGGCGCCCCTTGACCTTTCTTTTCCCTCTGTGTTTCCTCTGCGTTTCCTCTGTGCCCTCTGTGATCTCCCCTGCGTCGTGCAAGCCTTTGTGTCCGTTGTGATTTCCAATGCTCTGTGTCCCTTCGTGTGTCCTCTGTGCCCTCTGTGATCGAAAACCAAAAAAAGTGTTGCATGGGCGAAAATCTTTGTTATAATAGTGGCACCTTTTTTCAAGGGGGTGACCAGGTTTCGACAGGGTATGTTGGATCCTCGGTTGCGTGCCGGGGATGATCGTTGGCCCCGTAAAACATCGATCAAAACCTAACTGCGAACGATAACTTCGCTTACGCGGCCTAACTTAACGGCCCGTCGCCGAAACGCCGATGTCTGCTGAGCGTGGAAGCGTCGACTAGCAGGCCCTGCCGTGAACCGAACCTTCGGGGACGCGCGCTTGCACCATCATGAGGGTATGCGTCGGATGTGGCCCGTCGGTCGGCTTGTCCGCCGCGAGACAAAAGGCCGGATACGCACGTAGAGATCGTGGTGAAGCTATCTTGGACGGGGGTTCGATTCCCCCCACCTCCACCATTTTCGCCCAGAGGGGCGTCTCGCCGGAGACACGTTGCGACCGCGCTTGGCCGCGCCCAGGGGGGCGTGCGCCCGCCGCGGCGCGCCTATTTCATGGAAGGCAGGACGATGCCGCGCAGGATGACGCGCTGGCAGAGCAGGAAGATGGCAGCGGTGGGGAGGGAGACCAGGACGAAGCCCGCGAGGGTCACCCACGGCACGCCGGAGAAGGTTTGGCTCATCTGGTAGAGCCAGACCGAGAGCGTCCAGTGGCTTTGGCGTTGGCAGACGAGGAGGGCCCATTCCCAGGAGTTGTAGGCGGCGATGAAGGCGTTGAGCGCGTTCACCGCGAGGATGGGCGTGGTCATGGGCAGGGTGATGTGGCGGAAGATCTGCCATTCGGTGGCGCCGTCGATGGTGGCGGCCTCGTAGAGCTCGCGGGGGAGGGCGTCGAAGAAGCCTTTGAGGACGAAGATGGAGAGGCCGTTGGCGACGGTGGGGAGGACGAGCGCGGCGAAGGTGTTGAGGAGGCCGAGCTCGCGGATGAGCAGGAAGCCCGGGATGGCCGTGACCGCGGCCGGGAAGGCCATGGTGGCCAGGAGGAAGAGGAGGATGGCCTCGGTGTGCGGCAGGCGGAAGCGCGAGAGCGCATAGGCGGCCAGGGGGTTGACGGTGAGGGTCGCCAGGATGGTGAGCAGGACAAGGACGAGGGTGTTCCACCAGGCGCGGCCGCGGAGGAAGAGGACGTCGCAGACGGTGCGGTAGCTGGCGGTGACGTCGCGCCACAGGAGGCGCGCGCCGGCGTCGGCGAAGGTGACGGCGAAGGCCTGGGCCTGGGGGAGGGGGACGTCGCGCCAGTCTGTGGCGGCGTAGGGTGCGCCGTGGACGTCGCGGTAGGCGGCGTTGAGGGCACCGAGGGTGCCGTAGCGGGCCCGGAGGAAGGCCTGCCAGTCGGCCTCGGCGGAGGTGGCGAGGAGGCTTTCGTAGGGGAGGGTGGCGACGAAGCCGCGCCAGAGGGGGGCGTTCTCGTAGGGCAGGAGGGGGACGTCGGCGAGGTTTTTGGGGGCGGGGTTGCCGGTGAGGCGGGCGTAGTCCTCGGGCGTGCGGCAGCGCCCGCGCACGTGGTCGGCCCAGGCGGCGCGCGTCTCGGGCGTGAGGCGGACGCGGAGGAGGCGGCGGGGGTAGGCCGTGGTGACGAAGGCGCGCCAGGCGGGGTCGGCGTCGTCGCCGGGGAAGGGGGCGGGGGCGAGGCCGCGCTCGGCGCGCCAGCGCTCCCAGCGGGGGGCCAGGAGGTAGGGGCGCGTGCGGCAGTAGGGGAGGGGGGAGGCGCGGTAGTGGGCCTTGAAGTCCTGCCACAGGTCGGTCTTGGGGTCGTCGGTGGGCCAGTCCCAATCGGGGTAATGGAGGGGGACGCGGGATTGGGCGCGGAAGCGGATGGCGTGGAAGGCGTTGTAGCGGATGTCCCAGGTGCGGTTGAGCTCGGCGAGGGCGGCCTCGGGGCCTTGGTGGCCGGTCTTGGCCTCGAAGACGGCGCGGACGTAGGGGCCGACGTCGCGCTCGTCGTAGGCGCAGAGGGCGTTGCGGACGTCGTAGGCGCGGTTGAAGTCGGCGTAGTCTTGGGCCATGGCGCGCCAGGCGGCTGCGGTCTCGGGGTCTTTCATGCCCGCGATCCAAGGTCGGGCAAAGGCGCGGATGCCCGCGGCGTCGCGCGAAAGGGCCGTCCAGTTCGACCAGAGGGGCGGGGCGTCCGGGAAGACGTCGCGGGGGAAGGCGGGGTGGAAGGCGGCCAGGACGCGCATGAAGCGGCCCTCGGGCGTCCAGACGGAGGTGAGGAGGGGGGAGTGGAGATTGTAGTCGAAGCGGCCGGCCATGGAGCCGGCGACCATCATGAGGAAGGGCCAGACCATCGTGACGGCGCCGAGGGCAAGGATCAGGTAGATGAGCGCCAGGATGAGCTTGGCGCGGAAGGTCTTGCGCTCGGTGGGCAGGATGATCATGGGAGGGGGGCGGGTTGGCTGACAGGCGGGGTGGGGGCCTCTTGGGCGGCCGTGCGGAGGAGCGCCGCGCGGTCGGCGCCTTCGAGTTGGCGGGCGTAGAGGCGTTCGAGGAGGGCGCCGAGGGCGGGGCCGGGGCGGAAGCCGAGGGCCAGCAGGTCGCGGCCCGTGACGGCGCGGGGCGGGAGGACAGGCTCGGCGGCGAAGTCGGCCAGGCGCCGCCGGGCCAGGTCGTAGAGGTCGAGCTTGGCGTGGGAGCCCAGGCAGTCGAGGCGGTGGAGCTCGAGCTCGAGGGCGATGGTGGGGCGGCCGAGCATCTTGCGGACGCTGGACTCGCGCATCTTCGGGAGCTCGACGAACTGCATGTGGTTGCGGATGGCGGCGACGACGGCCTCGAGGGTGGCGCGGCTCTCCTTGAGACGGCGGAGGATGGGCGCGGCCATCTCCGCGCCGAGGGCGGCGTGGTTGGGCGTGCGATAGGCGGGCGAACCGTCGGGCTTGCGGCCGATTTGGAGCGTGCCGGGCTTGCCGACGTCGTGTAGCAGGATGGCCCAGACGAGCGCGGGGTCGCGCGGCGGGGGCGGGGCCAGCGCCAACATCTTGCGCACGTGCGCCCAGACGTCGCCCTCGGGGTGCCACACGGGATCCTGCGGGCAGCCGCGCAGGGCCGTGAGCTCGGGGAGGAAGGTCTCCAAAAGGCCGCTCTCGGCCAACAGATCCAGGGCTCGGTCGGCGCGCGGGGCCTCGCAGAGGGTGCGCAGGAACTCGGCGCGGATGCGCTCGGCGCTGACGCAGGGGAGGGCGTGGGCCTCGGCCTTCAGCGCGGCCCAGGTGGCCGGCTCAATGGCCCACCCGCAGACGGCGGCGAAGCGGACGGCGCGGAGCAGGCGCAGGCGATCCTCGCGGAAGCGGCGCACGGGGTCGCCCACGGTGCGGACGATGCCGGCGCGGAGGTCGCCCAAGCCGCCGACGAAGTCGATGACGCGCCCCTCAAGCGGGTCGTAGAAGAGGGCGTTGACGGTGAAGTCGCGGCGCTGGGCGTCGTGCTCGGCGGTGTCGTAGGCGACGCGCTCGGGGTGGCGGCCGTCCTGGTAGCCGCCGTCGGTGCGGAAGGTGGCGACGTCGTAGGGGACACCGTCCTGGAGGACGAGCATGACGCCGAAGCTCTTGCCGACGCCCACGCTTTGCGCGGGGAAGAGGGCCGCGACCTGCTCGGGCGTGGCGGAGGTGGCGATGTCGATGTCCTTGACGGGCGCGCCGCGCAGGGCGTCGCGCACGCACCCGCCGGCGAAGTAGGCGGTGAAGCCGTGGCCGCGGAGGCGGCGGACGATGGCCTCAGCGCGGGCCACCAACGCGCCGTCGGCGCTCTGGAAGGCAAGCGCGGCCATGTCAGCGGCGGTAGGGGTTGGGGAGGGCGTGGGCGCGGGCGAAGGCGTCGATGCGCGCGAGGAGGGCCTCGGAGGGGTTTTCGGCGTAGTCGAGCAGGAGGTCGAAGAGGGCGCGGCGGGCCCAGGCGGCGCGGAGGTCGGCGGGGGCGGGGGCGGCTTGGGCGAGGTCGAAGGTGAAGACGGCGTCGTAGGGGCCTTGGGCGCCTTGTCCGCGGAGCTGGCAGGTGACGCGGTCGGCGGTTTTGGGGGCGCGGCCGTAGACGACGAGGGGGCGGTCGGCGAAGAGGTGGGTGAGGTTGCGGGGGTGGATTTCGCCGTCGCTTTGCGCGTCGAAGGTGAGGGTGAGGTCTTTGAGGACGGGGTTGCGGATGGAGTCGAAGACGGGGGAGAGCTCGCGGGCGAGGGTGGCGGGGTCGCCGGAGGCGGTGGCGTTGGCGCCGCGGTTGGCGTAGCAGAGCATGTCGAGGAAGTAGGGGTCGCGCGGTTTGGTTCCGAAGGTGTAGACGGCGATGCGGCCTTTGTTCATGCGGGAGAACTCGCCGATGATGCGGGTGGTGCCGGTGAGGCCGACGGTGGGTTCGCCGTCGGTGACGACGACGGCGAGGAGGGGGCGGGCGGGGTCGGCGGGGAGGTTGAGGAGGTCTTGGAGGAGGAGGAAGAGGTCGGTGTTGCCGACGGCGCGGAGGGAGTCGATGAAGGTTTCGGCTTGGGCGCGGGTGTCGGGGTCGTAGGTGAGCCAGGTGTCCGAGGGGGTGAGGGTGTTGTCGCGGAAGGCGAAGACGTTGAAGCGGTCGCCGTGGCGCAGGGTGTCGGCGAGGGCGGCTTTGAGGGCGGCCTTGCCGGCGGCGAGGCGGTCGGCGCCGATGGAGCCGGAGACGTCTTGGATGAGGATGACGTCTTTGGGCATGACGGCGAGGGGGCTGTCGGGGCGGCGGAGGATTTCGAGGCGGAAGTAGCGGTGGGCGGGGTCGGCCTCGGGTTCGGAGACGGTGAGGGTGAGGCTGAGGCGCTCGTCGATGGGGGTGGGGGCCGGCGTGCCGTGGGCGTTTGCGTCGGCAAGCGCGTCTGCCAGGGCCTGCGCGCCGAGGGCGGACGGGGAGGGCACGGCGCCTGCGCCGAGGGCCGGCGGGGGCAGGGGCTCGGCGTTGGCGCCGGGGGCGGAGGCGGGGGCGGTTTCCCCGGCGGCGGCGGGGATGGGCGGGGCGATGGGGAGGGTGGTTTTGAGGACGGAGTCGGCGAGGTCGGGCGCGTCCGGCACGCGGGGGACGTCGGCGTCGATGACCCAGCGCGGGGCGGGGTTCGCATCCCTGAGGTCCGGCGCGTCCGGCACGGCGGCGATGAGCTGGCGGGGGGTGAGGCCCGCATCCGGTATCCGCGGCGGGGCCGGGAGGGGCGCCTCGGCCGGTTGGGGCAGGGCCGGCGCGGTGGGGAGGGGGAGGGGCGCGGCCTCGGCGCGGGCGGCGGTTTCCCGGGCGGATTGCGCTGCGGCGGCCTCGGGGTCCGGCGCGGCGTCGTGCGGGGGAAGGACGGCCGCGACGTCTTGCACAAGGGTGGCGACGCGCAGGGGCGGGAGGTCGTCGTCGGTGAGGCGCTCGACGGCCTCGGCCCGGGCCGTGCCGACGCGCAGGGGGGCGGCGAGGCAGAAGAGGCCGAAGTGCAGCAGGATGGAGAGGAGGAGGGCCGCGAAGAGCGCCAGGGTGTGCCGCCCCAGCCCGAGGCCGTCGTCGGCGGGTGCGGGGAGGGGGGCGCGTCCTCGGGAGTCCATCAGAGGCCTTTGCCGCAGCAGTTTTTGTATTTTTTGCCGGAGCCGCAGGGGCAGGGGTCGTTGCGGCCGACTTTAGGTTGGGCGCGGAGGGGCTCGGGTTTGTGCGGTGCGGGGGCGGGGGTGTGTGCGGGGGCGTCCGGGGCCATGCCGAGGGAGCGCATGAGGGATTCGAGGGAGCCGTCGCCGGCGGGGGCGGGTTCCGGGGCGGGTTTGGCCAGGCCGGGGGCGGTGACGGTGAAGGAGGGGGGCATGGGGCGGGGTTGTTGGGGCGGGGGCGGGGGGAGGTTGGCGGTGAGGTCGCCGAGGTCTTGGTGGACGGTTTGGGCTTTTTGGGCGGCGCGTTCGCGCATGGCGAAGTAGGCGGCGACGTTGGTGGTGGTGGTGAAGGCGGCGCGGACGATGGCGCCTTTGATGGTGCCCATGAGCTCCTCGAACATGGTGAAGGCCTCGCGTTTGTATTCCACGAGGGGGTCGCGCTGGCCGTAGCCGCGGAGGCTGACGCTGCGGCGGAGGTCGTCCATGGCGGCGAGGAACTTTTGCCATTCCTCGTCGATGGCGGTGAGGCAGACCATGCGTTCGAGCATGGGGAGGGCCTCTGGGATTTCGCCCTCGCATTTGGCCTGGTAGGCTTCCTCGACGCGGCGGAAGAGCTCGGCGGCGGCTTCTTGGGGTTTTTCGACCCAGGCCTTGCAGTCGTCGGCGGAGCAGAGGATGGGGAAGTTGGCGGCCCAGGCGGCGAGGCCTTCGGGGTCGGCGTCCTTGGCGTTGGCGAGGGTGGCCTCGCAACGGTCGACGATGAGGTCGTTGAAGACGTCGAGGATGCAGGCGTGGGCGGCGCCGTCTTTCATGAGGATGTCTTGGCGCAGGCCGTAGATGATGGTGCGCTGGCGGTTCATCACGTCGTCGTACTGGAGGGTGCGCTTGCGGATGGAGAAGTTTTGCTCCTCGACCTTGCGTTGGGCGCGTTCGACGGTGTTGTTGAGCCAGCGGTGCTCGATGGCCTCGCCTTCCTTGAGGCCGAGGCGGGTCATGAGGCCGGAGAGTTTGTCGCTGCCGAAGAGGCGCATGAGGTTGTCTTCGAGCGAGAGGTAGAAGCGGCTGGCGCCGGGGTCTCCCTGGCGGGAGCAGCGGCCGCGGAGCTGGCGGTCGATGCGGCGGGATTCGTGGCGCTCGGAGGCGATGACGTAGAGGCCGCAGGGGCGTTCCTCGAGGAGGTGGCGGAGGGTTTTGCGCTCGCCTTTGGGGACGGTGTCGAGGGTGAGGGTCTTGTCTTTGATCTGTTCCTCGCTCATCCAGACGACGCCGGGGCCGAGCTTGATGTCGGTGCCGCGGCCGGCCATGTTGGTGGCGATGGTGACGGCGCCGGGCTGGCCTGCCTGGGCGACGATCTCGGCCTCCATGGCGTGGTTTTTGGCGTTGAGGACGTGGTGGGGGATGCCGGCCATGCGGAGCATGCGGCTGAGGACCTCGGAGGTGTCGACGGTGACGGTGCCCAGGAGGACGGGCTGGCCGCGGTCGTGGGCCTTGCGGACCTCGTCGATGATGGCGCGGTATTTCTCGCGCTGGGTTTTGTAGATGAGGTCGTTGCCGTCGACGCGGCGGATGGGGCGGTTGGTGGGGATGACGACGACGTCGAGCTTGTAGATGTCGTTGAACTCGGTGGCCTCGGTCTCGGCGGTGCCGGTCATGCCCGAGAGTTTGTCGTAGAGGCGGAAGTAGTTCTGGATGGTGATGGTGGCGAGGGTCTGGGTCTCGCGCTCGATGTTCACGCCTTCCTTGGCCTCGACGGCCTGGTGGAGGCCCTCGCTCCAGCGGCGGCCGGGGAGGATGCGCCCAGTGAACTCGTCGACGATCATCACTTTGCCGTCCTGCACCACGTATTCCTCGTCTTTGTTGTAGAGGGCGTAGGCGCGCAGGAGCTGGTCGACGATGTGGAGGCGTTCGCTCTTGGCGGCGAAGGTTTCCTGGATCTGGCGGCGCTCGGCGGCGCGCTCCTCGGGGGAGAGGCCGGTCTTGCCTTCGAGGGCGGCGAGCTGGCCGGGGAGGTCCGGCACCACGTACATGTCCGGGTCGTCGGGGGAGATGAAGCGGGTGCCTTTGTCGGTGAGGGCGACCTCGCGGGTCTTTTCGTCGATGGTGAAGAGGAGGTCTTCCTTCAGGTCGCGGGCCTCGCGCTTGCGCATGTCGGTGATCATCATGGCCTCGACCTGCTCGTGGAGGCGGCGGACGGCGGGCTCTTCGATGAGGTGCTGGAACTGTTTGTTCTTGGGGGTGCCGTGGTAGACCTGGAAGAGTTTGCGCATGGCCGCCTCGGAGTCGCCTTTGGCGATGGCGGCCTTGGCGTCGGCGAGGAGCTGGGTGCAGATCTTCGTCTGCTCGCGGAAGACGCGCTCGACGCGGGGCTTTTGGGCGACGTACTCGCCCGAGGCGGAGCGCTGGGCGGGGCCGGAGATGATGAGGGGGGTGCGGGCCTCGTCGATGAGGATGCTGTCCACCTCGTCGACGATGGCGAAGGCGTGGCCGCGCTGGACGACCTGCGAGGGGTCGGTGGCCATGCCGTTGTCGCGCAGGTAGTCGAAGCCGAACTCGCTGTTCGTGCCGTAGGTGATGTCGCAGGCGTATTGGGCGCGGCGCTCGGCCGGGCGCATGGTGTTCTGGATGCAGCCGACGCTGAGGCCGAGGTAGTTGAAGAGGTGGCCCATGAACTGCGCGTCGCGCCGGGCCAGGTAGTCGTTCACCGTCACCAGGTGCGCGGCGCGGCCGGAGAGGGCGTTGAGGTAGAGCGGGAAGGTGGCCACCAGCGTCTTGCCCTCGCCGGTCTGCATCTCGGCGATCTTGCCCTGGTGCAGGACGATGCCGCCGATGATCTGCACGTCGAAGGGAATCATGTTCCAGGTGAGCTCGTGGCCGCAGACCTCCACGGTGGTGCCGACGAGGCGGCGGCAGGCGTTCTTCACCACGGCGAAGGCCTCGGGGAGGATGCCCTCGAGCGTCTCGCCCTTGGCCAGACGGTCGCGGAACTCCTGGGTCTTGGCCTTGAGCTGCTCCTCGCTCAGCGCCTGGTATTGCTCCTCGAGCGCGTTCACTTGGCGGACGATGGGGAGCAACTTCTTGATGTCGCGCTGGTTCTTCGTGCCGAAAATCAGTTTCAGAAGGTTCATGTCAAATCCTTGTCGATGGAAGCACACAGTATAGCATATCCGGCGCGGCGGGCGTGCGGGGGGCACGCGTTTTTGCTAAACTGTGGCCGCTATGAGCCAATTGACCTATCTGATCGCCTTTTTGGTGTTGATCGCGCTGATCGCGGTGGTGCAGACCGTGGCGCGGCGCTTCCACGTGCCTTCGGTGGTGGCGTTGATGGTGACGGGCATCGTCATCGGCCCGAACTGCCTGGACGTGTTGCACGGCATCGCGGGCTGGCTTCAGCCGGGGCAGGCGCCGGAGGCCGCCGCGGCGCTCTACCACGTGGTCGAGGCGCTCGGCTTCCTGGGGCTGGTCTTCCTGATGGCGCTGGCCGGGGTCGAGACGAACCTGCGCCTGCTGGCCAACGAGCGCAAATCCGTGGCCACCCTCTCCGTCCTGACCTACCTGCTCCCCTCCGTGGCGGGCTTCCTGGTCTACTGGCTCTTCGCGCCGGCGGGCAGCGCCTGGGTCATCCCGGCGGTCGTCTACGCCTCGCTCTTCGCCTCGCACGACGTGGGCATCGTCTTCCCCGTCCTGCGCGAGCTGGGGCTGATGCGCTCGCGCTTCGGCGTGACGGTGCTCTCGGCCACCATCGTCACGGACATCCTCTCGCTCGTCACCCTCGCGGTCTGCATCCAGCTCCACGCCATGGAGGCCGCGGCTTCGGGCGGCGCGTTGGCGCTGACCCAGAGCGTCTCCGTCCTCGAGCGCTTCGATCTCTCGTGGCTGGGCGCGTGGTTCACGCCCTGCTTCCTGGCGGTGATCGTGCTCTTCCTGGCGGCGGTGATGGCCGTGGTGCCGCTCCTCTGGCGCGCCGTCGAGCGCGTCGTCCCGCACGCCGACGAGACGAAGCCCACCTTCTTCGTCCTCGTCGTCCTGCTGATGGTGCTTCTGGGCGAGATGCTCGGCATCAACCTCATCGTCAGCGCCTTCGTCACCGGCATCGCCGTGGCGCGCACCCCCGGCTTCCGCAACCCCTCCGACGGCGTCCACAGCAAGCTCGAGGCCATCGGCTTCGGGCTCGTCATCCCCTTCCTCTTCCTTTGCTTCGGCTTCGAGGCCGACCTCAAGACCTTCCTCGGCATGGCCGAGGGCGGCGGCGACGTCGTGCGCGGCTGGCTCCTCGCGGGCGCCACGGTCGTGGGGCTCATCGCCAGCAAGGTGCTCAGCGGCTGGCTGGCCCTGCGCGCCACCGGCTTCAACGGCCGCCAGGCTTTCTGCGCCGGGCTGATGACCGTGCCGCAGCTCTCGGCCACCGTGGCCGCCGCGCTCATCGCCACCAACCTCGGCATCCTGGGCAAGGAGTTCTTCAACGCCATCGTCGTGCTCTCGCTCTGCACGGCCATCCCCTTCCCGCCGCTCGTGCGCCTGGTCATCGTCAAGGGCCACGTGCCCTTCGCCCGCCGCCGCCGCGGGGCCACGGAGGCCGACGACAAGGCCATCACCGAGCTCGAACACCTCGACCTCACCGTCTGAGGCGCGCGATGGACGCCACGCCCCTGCTCGAAGTCGAGAACCTGAGCGTCACCTTCCGCACGCCCGGCGGCGAGGTCACCCCCGTGCCCGGGGTCTCCCTCCGCGTCGGCGCCGGCGAGCGCGTCGCCCTGGTGGGCGAGAGCGGGTGCGGCAAATCGGTCACCGCCCTCTCCCTCACCGCCCTCCCGCCCACCGACCGCGCCCGCCGCGGCGGCGCGATCCGCTTCGCGGGGCGCGACCTGTTGGGCGACCCCAAAGCGCTCCGCGCCGCGCGCCGCGGCGGCATCGCCTACGTCTTCCAAGACCCGATGGCGAGCCTCAACCCCGTCCTCCGCGTCCGCGACCAAATCGCCGAGGCGCTCCCCGCGGGCCTGCCCCGCGCCGCGCGCCGCGCGCGCATCCTGGATCTGCTCGGCGACGTCGGCCTGCCCGACCCCGTGCGCGCCGCGGACGCCTTCCCCTGCGAGCTTTCCGGCGGCCAATGCCAGCGCGTCATGCTGGCGATGGCCCTGGCCGCCGACCCGCGCCTCTTGGTGGCGGACGAGCCCACGACGGCGCTCGACGTGACCACCCAGCGGCGCATCCTGGGCGTGATGGACGGCTTGGCGCGCCAGCGCGGCATGGCCGTGCTCCTCATCACGCACAACCTGGGCATCGTCGCCAACTATATGCAGCGCCTTTACGTCATGTACGCCGGGCGCATCGTCGAGAGCGGCCCGGTGCGGGACGTGCTTTCCGCGCCGCACCACCCATACACCCGCGGCCTTCTGGCCGCCGTGCCCTCCTTGCGCCTGGACAAGCCGCGCCTTCAGGACATCCCCGGCACCGTCCCGCCGCCCGGGCGTTTCCCGGCTGGGTGCGCCTTCGCGCCCCGTTGCCCGCGCGCCGTGCCGGCGTGCGCCACCGCCGTCCCGCCCCTCGTCGAGGCGGGGGGGCGGGCGCTGCGGTGCCTCAACCCTTGAAAGAGCCCCTGAAAAAGGCCGCGCCCGAACTTCGGGCGCGGCCTTTTTTTGTCCCTTGCGGGCCCTTATTTGCCGGCGATTTGGCCGGAGAGGGCGAGCATGCGGGCCTCGACGGACTGGATTTCGGCGAAGCCTTGGGAGGAGACGGGGTTGACGCCGTCGGAGGCCTCCATGGAGGAATCGGCCTCGTTGTAGATGGTGTGGGGGCAGCCGGAGAGGGCGTCGAAGAGGATGTTGCCCTTGTAGAGGCTGAGCGTGACGGTGCCGTCGGCGTACTGCGCGAGGGTGTCCACGGCGTTGCGGGCGGCGACGGTGGTGGGGTCGTAGTAGCGCCCGTCGTAGATTTGGTCGGAGATGAGCTTGGAGAGCTGCATGAAGAAGAGGGTGGCGCGGCGGTCCATCGTGGCCTGGTAGACGTAGCGGATGGCCGAGCCCAGGAGCTCCATGCCGGGGGCCTCGTAGACGCCGCGGCTCTTGGTGCCGATGATGCGGTTTTCGAGGGCGTGCTTCATGCCGATGCCGTTGCGGCCGCCGATTTCGTTGGCCAGCATCATGGCTTCGAGGGGGGTGACGTCCTTGCCGTTGATCTGCACGGGGCGGCCCTTGGCGAAGCGGATGGTGACTTGCTCGGGCTTGTCGGGGGCCTGCCAGGGCCAGACGCCCATGGTCGGCTCGACGATGGTCATGGAGGTTTCCATGCTCTCGAGGTCCTCGGCCTCGTGGGAGAGGCCGGCCATGTTGGCGTCGGTGGAGTATTTCTTCTTGCCGCCGGCGAAGGCGACGATGCCGAACTGGGCGAGGTAGTCGACCATCTGGGTGCGGCCGGGGAACTTTTTGAGGAGCCCGGCGTCGCGCCAAGGGCTGTAGACCTTCATCTCGGGGGCGAAGACGTTGGTGTAGCGCTCGATGCGCATTTGGTCGTTGCCGCGGCCGGTGGCGCCGTGGACGAGCACCTGCACGCCGCGCTTCTTCATCTCGGGAATGAGGCCCTTGATGGTGACGGCGCGGCCGATGCCGGTGGAGTTCCAGTAGCCGCCGTCGTACATCGCCTGGCACTTGACGGCCTCGAGGCAGGCGTCGGCCATCTCGTCGCGCAGGTCGACGATGACCGTCTCGATGCCGGTGGGCGCCATGCGCTTGGCCACGTCGTTGATGTCCTTCTCGTCGGGCTGGCCGATGCCGCCGGTGAAGCCGATCACCTTCACGCCGGCCTCCATCATCACCTTCGCGATCGTGCGCGAGTCGAGGCCGCCGGAGACGCACGTCCCGGCCACCATGCCCTTGAGGTCATCCAAAACCATTGCCATTGTCAATCACTCCGTTGCGGGTTGAAATCGCCGCGTATTGTACCACATTTGCTATACTATGGCGCGTCCAGCGAGAAGAAAGGCACCCCCATGACACAACTGCAAGCCGCCCGCCAAGGGATCGTCACCGAAGCCATGCGCGCCGTCGCCGCCGAAGAGCGCCTCACCCCCGAGGCCGTCCGCGACGCCGTCGCCTCCGGCCGCGCCGTCATCCCCCTCAACCCCGCCCACAAAGGCGTCAAGCCCACCGGCGTCGGCCGCCTCTTCTCCACCAAGATCAACGCCAACCTCGGCCGCTCCCCCACGCGCTCGGGCAAGGGCGACGAGCTCACCAAGCTCCAGGTCGCCCTCGACGCCGGCGCCCAGTTCGTCATGGATCTCTCCGTCGGCACCGGAAAGGGCGCCGACGAGATCCGCGCCGAGCTGCGCGACATCCGCCAGGGGATGCTCGAGCATTCCCCCGCCCCCCTCGGCACCGTGCCCATCTACGAGACCATCTCGCGCCTCGACGGCGACATCCCGGTGATGGATCCGGCCTACCTCCTGCAGGTCATCCGCGAGCAGGCCGAGCAGGGCGTCGACTTCATGACGCTCCACGCCGGGCTCCTGAGCCGCCACCTCCCCCTCGCCGACTCGCGCAAGATGGGCATCGTCTCGCGCGGCGGCGCCATCATGGCCGAGTGGATGCGCAGCCACGGCGCCGAAAACCCCCTCTACACCCATTGGGACGAGGTCATGGACATCCTCGCCGAGCACGACGTCACCGTCTCCCTCGGCGACGGCCTCCGCCCCGGCTGCCTCGCCGACGCCAGCGACGAGGCCCAATTCGCCGAGCTCTCCGTCCTCGGCGAGCTCGTCCGCCGCTGCCGCGAGCGCGGCGTCCAGGCCATGGTCGAAGGCCCCGGCCACATCCCCTTCGACCAAATCCAGATGAACATGGAGCGCGAGCAGGAACTCTGCGACGGCGCCCCCTTCTACGTCCTGGGCCCCGTCGTCACCGACATCGCCCCGGCCTACGACCACATCGTCTCGGCCATCGGCGCCACCGCCGCCGCCACCTACGGCGCCAGCCTCCTCTGCTACGTCACCCCCGCCGAGCACCTCGGCCTCCCCGACGCCGCCGAGGTCCACCAAGGCTGCGTCGCCTACCTCATCGCCGCCCACGCCGGCGACGTCGCCCGCGGCCTCCCCGGCGCCCGCGACCGCGACGACCGCATGGCCCAGGCCCGCTACGACTTCGACTGGAACGCCCAGTTCGCCCTCGCCCTCGACCCCTGCGCCGCCCGCGAACGCTGGCTGCGCACCCGCGCCGAGAACGGCGCCGACGCCAACGACGATCACTGCTCCATGTGCGGCAAGGCCTTCTGCGCCCTCCGCACCACCAAGCGCATGCGCCAAGGCCTCTGAGCGCCGCCCGCCCGCACCCAACCGCCCCCGAAGCCCGGGGGCGTTTTTTTTGCCCTGCGGGGGTGCGGACGGGCGGGCGCGGCGGGGGCAGGAAACGGTTTGCTCCTTTGCGCGGGGGCGCGGGTTTGGTAAAATGGCGGGCGAAAGGATCGAAACCATGAATGAACTGAACGAGAAGATCCGGGCCAAGCTCGAAGAGCTGCGCGGGATGTTGCAGGCCGACGGCGGGGACATGGAGCTCATCGACATCGAGGGTAAGACGGTGCACCTGCGCCTGCGCGGCGCGTGCGGCTGCTGCCCCCATGCGACCATGACGATCAAGGACGGCATCCAGCGCATCCTGCGCGAGGAAATCGACCCCGAGATCGAGGTCGAGCGCGTGATGTAAGATGGACGTGCTCTCCCGGGAACTGCGCTCGTTGGCGGACACCGTCGCGCTGGCGGAGGCCGTCGCGCCGCGTCTGCGCCCGGGGGGCGTGCTCTTGCTGGTCGGGGATCTGGGCGCGGGGAAGACGACCTTCACGCAGGCGTTGGCGCGCGCCTACGGCGTGGCGCGGCCCGTGACGAGCCCCACCTTCACGCTGGCGAACGCCTATCCTTTGCCGGGCGGCGGCACGCTGGCGCATTTCGACCTGTATCGCCTGGCCACGCCCGAGGGCCTCTACGACCTGGGGCTGGAGGAGGCGTTGGAAGGCGGCGCGCGTGTGGTCATCGAATGGCCCGAGCGCGCGGCGCGCGTGCTGGATGCCGAGGCCCCGCGCCGGCTGACCCTGCGCCTGGCGTTGGCCGAGGACGGCACGCGCCTGGCGACCCTGACGGAGGAGTGAGCGATGGCGGATGAGGCGTTGTTTGGGGCGATCGAGCGCGCGCGCGCCGAGTGGGGCGGGCGCCTGCTGATCCTAGGCCACCATTATCAGCCGAGCGAGATCGTGGCGCATTGCGACGCGGTGGGCGACTCGCTGGAACTCTCGCGCCTGGCGGCGGCTTCGCGGGCCGAGCGCATCGTCTTCTGCGGCGTGCGCTTCATGGCCGAGACCGCGGACATCCTCTCGCGCGGGCCGGGGCGGAGCGTGTGGATGCCCGTGCCGCAGGCCGGCTGCCCGATGGCCGACATGGCCACCGCCGACGCGCTCGAGGCCGCGTGGGGGCGCCTGTGCGCCGCCACGCCGAAGGCCAAGTGGGCGCCCGTCGTCTATGTCAACTCCAGCGCGGAGGTCAAGGCCTTCTGCGGGCGCCACGGCGGCGCGGCCTGCACCTCCGGCAACGGGCGGCGGGTGGTGGAGCATTTCCTGGCGCGGGGCTTCCGCATCCTCTTTGCGCCGGATCAGCACCTGTGTACCAACATCATGCGCACGCTCGGCCGCGAGGGCGAGGTGGCGCTCTGGCACCGCGGCACCGCGGACGGCGGCCTCTCCGAGGCGCGGATCCGCGCCGCCACGCTCGTGGCGTGGGACGGCTGCTGCCCCATCCACGCCGGCTTCACCCCCGGCGACGTGGCCGCGGCGCGCGCCGCGCACCCGGGCGCGGAGCTGCTCATCCACCCCGAGGCCCCGAGCCCCGTGGCCGCGCAGGCCGAGCACGTGGGCTCCACCAAGGCCATCATCGAGGTCGTCTCCCGCGCGGAGCCGGGCGCGGAGCTGGTCATCGGCACGGAGGATCGCCTGGTGCGCCGCCTGGCCGCGGCGAACGGCCACCTGCGCATCCATCCCTTGCGGCCGATCCTCTGCGCGGACATGGGGCGCACCACGCCGGAGGCCCTGCTGCGCACGCTCACCGAGTGGCCGGAGGCGTGCCGGGTGCGCGTGGACGACGCCTTGGTGCCGGACGCCCGGGCCTCCGTCGAGCGGATGCTCGCGCTCTGACCATGCGGCCCTTTTCCTTGCTCATCAAGCCGGCCGGGGCGGATTGCAACCTCCGGTGCGCCTATTGCTTCTATCTGGGGCGGGCGGGGCTCTACCCGGGGCGGCGCGTCCACCGCATGGACGAGGCCACGCTCACGCGGCTGGTGCGCGGCTTCCTGGCGTTGCCCTTCCCCGCGCACACCTTCGCCTTCCAGGGCGGCGAGCCGTTGCTGATGGGCGAGGATTTTTACCGCCTGCTCCTGCGCCTGCAGCGGCGTTACGCGCGCCCCGGCGCGCAGATCACCAACTGCGTCCAGACCAACGGCACGCTCCTCACGCCCGGCCTGGCGCGGCTCTTCGCGGAGAACCGCTTCCTGCTGGGGGTGAGCGTCGACGGCCCCGAGGCCGTCCATGACGCGCGCCGGCCCGACCCCGCGGGGCGCGGCAGCCACGCCGCCGTCATGCGCGGGCTGGGGCTGTTGCGGGAGCATGGGGTGGAGCACAACATCCTCACGCTGGTCTCCCAGAGCAACGTCCACGACCCCGTGGGCACCTACCGCTATCTGCGCGACGGGCTGGGCGAGCGCTTCCTGCAGTTCATCGAGTGCGTGGAGTTCGGGCCGGACGGCGCGCCGTTGCCGTATGCCATCACGCCGGAGGAGTGGGCGGACTTCGTCATCGCGGTCTTCGACGAGTGGCACGCGCACGACCTGCGCACCGTCTCGGTGCGTCTCTTCGACAGCGTCGTGGCGAAGCTCCTCACCGGGCAGGCCAACAGCTGCGCCATGGGGTGCGACTGCCGCGATTATCTCGTGGTGGAGCACAATGGCGACGTGTACCCCTGCGACTTCTTCGTCCGCCCCGAGCTCCTGCTCGGCAACGTCAACGCGAACGACTGGGACGAGATCTGGGACAACCCCCTGCATGCGGCCTTCGGCGCGCGCAAGGCCGCCTTCAACCCCGCCTGCCGCGAGTGCCCCTACCTGACGTTCTGCCAGGGCGACTGCCCTAAGAACCGCACCGGCCACGACCCCGCGCGCGACTCGCGCGCCCTTTCCTTTCTCTGCCCCGCCTGGAAGCGCATCTACGCGCATATCCTCCCGCCCCTGCGGCGCGCCGCCGAGGCGTTGCGGAAGGGTTGAAGGTTCTTCGCCTTAGAGGGTGCCGAGCGCCTCGGACATCCGCTCGAGTGCCCGGCGGAGCAGGTCGGCGTGGGTGGCGATGTTGACGCGGACCCAGCCGGGGGCGCCGAAGATGGCGCCGTCGTGGAGGGCCACCTTGGCCTTGCGCAGGAAGAAGTCGCGCGGGCTTTCGCCGCCGAGCTTGGGCAGGAGGGCGGAGCAGTCGAGGAAGCCGAGGTAGGTGGCCTCCAGTCTGCACAGGGGCAGGCCGTGGCGCGCGGCGAAGGTCTCGAGCAGGGCGCGGTTTTGGCGGAGGTAGGCGAGCAGGGCCAGGCGCCAGGGTTCGCCGTGGCGGTAGGCGGCCTCGGCGCCGACCCAGCCGAAGAGGTTGACGGCGGGGATGAGCTGGTCGTAGTTGCGCGTGAAGTGTTCGCGGAGCGCGGGATCCGGGACGATGGCGAAGGCACAGCCCAGGCCGGGGACGTTCCAGGTTTTGCTGGGGGCGACGAAGGCGATGAGGCGGCGGCGCTCGGCGTCGGAGCGGGCCAGGGAGAGGAGGGGCAGGTAGGCGTGGGGCGGGTCGAGGACGAGGCCGCCGTGGATCTCGTCGGAGGCCAGGAGGAGGTCGTTGGCGGCGGCGAAGTCGAGGATGCGGGTGAGCTCGTCGCGCGTCCACAGGTGGCCGAGGGGGTTCTGCGGGTTGCAGAGCATCCAGCCGCCGGCGCCGCGGGCGTCGGTTTGCCCGAGGCCGTCGGGGAGGGGCGGGCCGAAGGGGCGGAGGCAGAGGCGGCGCTCGCGGACGCGCTGGAGCTGCGCGGCGGACATGAAGTGGTGGTAGACCGGCTCGTTGATGAAGACGTCGGAGCGGTCGGGGCGCATCTCGCGCAGCAGGCGGCAGAAGAGGTTGAGCGCGGTGACGACGCCGGGCTGGGGGACGACCCACTCGGGGTCGATGTCCCAGCCGTAGAGGCGGCGGTGGTAATCGATCATCGCCTGGATGGCGGCGCGGGAGTCGCGGGCGTAGCCGTAGCAGCCCTCCTGGGCGCGGGCGGTGAGGGCCTGGACGATCTCGTCGCAGGCGGGGAAGTCCATGTCGGCGATCCACAGGGGGATGACGTCGGGGCCGAACTGGGTCCACTTGACGCTGTCGGAGCGGTCGCGGCCGAGGGGACGGTCGAAATAGGCGGTGTCGTAGCGGCCCATGGTCAGAGCTCGAAGTAGGTGTAGCCGCGCAGGCCGTTGGCGTAGGTGGAGAGGATGCGGCGGCGCTCGGCGGGGGTGATGCGTTTGGCCTTGACGGCGGCGTCGGTGAGGCGGCGGAAGCGCGAGACAAGGTCGGCGGTGTCGTATTCGACGTAGGAGAGGACTTCCTCGACGGTGTCGCCCTCGACCTCGTCGGTGAAGTCGATGTCGCCGTCCTCGTCGAGTGAGACGGAGACGATGTTGGTGTCGCCGAAGAGGTTGTGCAGGTCGCCGAGGGTCTCCTGATAGGCGCCGACGAGGAAGGCGCCGAGGATGTAGTCGTCGCCGTCCTTGACGGGATGGAGGGGGAGGGCGTGCTTGACGTCGTGCAGGTCGATGAACTTGTCGATCTGCCCGTCGCAGTCGCAGGTGATGTCGGAGAGGTGCGCGCTGCGGGTGGGCTTCTCGCAGAGTCGGGCGATGGGCATGATGGGGAAGAGCTGGTCGATGGCCCAGGCGTCGGGGAGGGATTGGAAGACGGAGAAGTTGCAGTAATAGATGTCGGCCATCGCCTCGTCGAGCCCGGAGAGATCCTCGGGCACGTACTTGAGCTTGGGCACCTCGGCGCGGATGCGCGTGAGGATGGACCAGAAGACGCGGTCGGCCGCCGCGTGCTGGCGCAGGGAGACCTGGCCCTGCTTGAAGGCCTTCTGGATCTCCTCGCGGTAGTAGAGCGCGTCGTTGAAATACTCGGGCAGGTTCTTCGTGCGCAGGTGCTTGGAGACGTCCAACAGGTTCGCGATGCAGTCTGGCAGGTGCGCGTCCTCCAGCACGGGGTCGTGCTCGGGCACCTCCGTCTCGAAGCTCGTCGTGCCCAGCACGTCCACCAAAAGCACGGAATAGTAGCCGATGAGGGCGCGGCCGGATTCGCTGATGATGGTGGGGTGGGGGACGTTCGCGTGGTCGCAGGCCAGCATGATGCCCTCCACCACGTCGGCGCAATACTCCGAGATGTCGTAGTTCGCGCTGCTCTCGAAGTTCGTGTGGCTGCCGTCGTAGTCGATGGCCAGGCCGCCGCCGATGTCGAAGACGCCCATCGGCGCGCCCTCCTTCACCAGCCCCACGTAAAAGCGGCTCGCCTCCTTGATCGTGTCGCGGATCTCGCGGATGTTCGGCACCTGCGAGCCCAGGTGGTAATGCAACATCTCCAGGCAATCCAGCCGCCCCGCCGCGCGCAGCAGATCCACCGCCGCGATCATCTGCCCCGCCGTCAGCCCAAAGACCGAGCGATCCCCCCCGCTCTCGCTCCACTTCCCCCCCACCTTGCTGCTCAGCTTCACGCGGATGCCGATGCGCGGCTTCACGTCCATCTCCTCGGCCACGCGCAGGATGATCTCCAGCTCCTCCAGGCTCTCCAAGACGAGCATCGTCTGCAGCCCCATCTTCAGCGACCCCAACGCCAGGCGCACGAACTCCTCGTCCTTGTAGCCGTTGCAGACCACATACGCCTCAGGATCCTGCAGATATGCCAACGCCGCGATAAGCTCGGCCTTCGACCCGGCCTCCAGCCCATGGTGCCACGGCCGGCCATACTTCACCACATCCTGCACCGCCTGCTGCTGCTGGTTCACCTTGATGGGGTAGACGCCGCGGTAGACGCCCTGATAATGGTAATCCTTGATCGCCTTCGCGAACGACTCGTTGATCACCCGGATCCGATCCGCCAAAATGTCGCTGAAGCGCAGCAGCACCGGCAGGCTCATCCCCCGCTCCCGCAACTCCTGCACGATCTGCGCGAACTTCACCTCCGTCGGCTTCCCGCACCGATTTAGCCGCACCGTCGCGAACCCATCCGGCGAGACCCCGAAATAATCCCGCCCCCAAGCGTCCACCCCATAAAGCTCCGCGCTCTTCACCGCGTTCCAACCGCTCAACGCATCCGTCGCGCCCTTGGCCATCTTCACTCTCCTCGTCGCGACGGGCCAATCCCCTCGCACTTGCCCCCTATCATACCACAATCCCCGCCCCCCGGCCCACCCCGTTTGACGGCCGCCGAAGAAAGGGGGTATACTACCCCCACAACGTGCAAAAGGAACCCTCTGGGCAGGAAAGCGGGCACAGACGCACCAATCCGGGACGACGGAAAGATGAACGCGAACCAACCGCAGACACTTCATAGCAGGGGGGGGGTACCCGTTCAATGGATTGACGGCGCCCCGCCGCGCACCGTCGCCGCGTGGCTGAGCGACGCCGCGGACGGGGATCCCTGCCCAGAGGCCGAGTTCCTGGTTCCCCGTCTCACCCTCGGCGGGCTGGCGATCCTGCGCGAGCGCTTCGGCAAGCCCGCGCGCCTGCGCATCCTCCTGCCCGCCGGGCCGGTGTTGCGGGACGCCGCCGAGGCCCCGCGTTATCGCCTGCTGGCCTCCACGCCCGCCGAGCTCATCCTCGACAACCAGCTGACGCAGGGCGTGGACGCGCGCCGCCTGCACCGCTGGCTGGCCTCCGCCGCCATCGAGGTGCGCACCGTCGCGCACGACGCCGCCCTGCCGTGGATGGCCGCGGTGGGCGACGCGCTCCTGGTGGGCAATGTCGAGCTCACGCGCGACTGCCTCGGCCCCGCGTGCGCGATGCCCCAGGCCGGCCTCTTCGCGCCCGACGAAGCCTCCCGCGCCGCGCTCACCGCTGTCTACGAGCGCCTCTGGGCGCAGGGCAAGGACGTCAAGGGCGCGCTTCGCGCCGCCCTGGCCGCCCTTTTCGCGCCCAACGCCCCGCGCTTCATCTACCACCTCACCCTCTGGCACCTCTTCCGCGACCGCCTCGACGAATGGCGCGGCGCCCTCGCCGACGACCGTCGGCTGGAGGAGACCCCCATCTGGAGGGCCCTCTACCGCTTCCAGCGCCACGGCGCCATCGCCGCCCTCCGCAAACTCAGGAAGGAGGGCGGCTGCATCCTCGCCGACAGCGTCGGCCTCGGCAAGACCTACACCGCCCTCGCCGTCATCAAGGCCTATGAGCGCATGGGCAGGCGCGTCCTGGTGCTCTGCCCCAAGAAACTCCGCGAGAACTGGCTTCGCTTCCTGCAGGACGACGACTGCAACCCGCTCCCGACGCTGAACGGGCGCTCGGACTTCTTCTACGCCCTGCTCAACCACACCGACCTGACGCAGGAGTGGGTCGACCCCGGGCGCGGGATGCGGGTGCGGCGCGAGGAGTGCTTCCGGAAGGACTTCGGCCTCATCGTCATCGACGAGAGCCACAACTTCCGCACGCGCGGCGGCAAGCGTTATCGGTTCCTGCTGGACTACCTCAAGGCGCACCCGGGGACGAAGGTGTTCATGCTCTCGGCCACGCCCGTCAGCAACCGCCTCGCCGACCTCACCAACCAGCTGGGGCTGCTCTATCGCGCGGACGACCCGCCAAACGGCGCCTTCCGCCGCGAGGTCGCCTCCGTCGTCCAGACCGCCCAGCGCATCGTCACGCAGCAGCGGACGGTGGCGGACACCCCCGAGGCCCTCTCCGCCACCGCCCTGGCCAACCTCCTGCCGCCGTCCTATTTTGCCCTCCTTGAGCGCTACACCATCGCCCGCAGCCGGGGCGGCATCTCACGCTTCTACGACGGCGCGGAGGCCGAGATTGGCGCCTTTCCCGCGTGCGAGACCCGCTCCTGCCATCCCGAGATCGACACGGCCTCCGGCCGGCTCGACGTCGCCACCCTCAGCGACCGGCTCAACGCCCTCTCCCTCGCGGCCTACAACCCGACGGATTTCCTGCGCGCCGGCATCCGGTGGCACGAGGAAGAGGAGGACAGGCCCCTCCGCGACAAAGGCCGCCAGAAGGCCCTCCCCGCCCTCATGCGCATGAACGCGCTCAAGCGCCTGGAGAGCTCCGTGGACGCCTTCCGCAGGACGGTCCGCGAGGCGCTCCTGGCCCGCACGCAGGCCCAGCTGGAGGCGCTCGCCCAGGGGGCCGTCCGCGTGCCGTCGGTCACCGCCAGGGCGTTGCTCGGCGAGGCCGAGGCCCTCCGCCAGGCCAGGGCCGCCGCGCTCGGCGTCGACCCGGCCACTCTCGACGAGGACGACGAGGCCATCGCCTAGGAATTGGGGCGGGAGGTCTTCCTCCCCGCCGAGGCCTATTTCGACGTCGCCGCCCTCAAGCGGTGGCTGGGGCATGACCTTGGCATCCTGAACCAAATCCTGGACGACGTCGACCCCATCGGGCCCGAGCGCGACGCCAAGCTGATGGAGCTGGAGCGCGTGTTGATGGAGAAGGCGGCCCATCCCCTCAACCCCGGCAACGGCAAGGTCCTTGTCTTCTCCGCCTTCGCCGACACGGCCGCGTACGTCGCCAAGACCCTCGCCGGGCGCCACCCCGAGCGGCACATCGCCTGCGTCACCGGGGCCAGGGGGGTCGTCTGGCACGCGGGCAAGGCGCAGCGCGAGGAGATGGGCCGGCTCCTGCGCCGCTTCGCCCCCTATGCGCAGTGCCCCAGGGATCCGGCGACCGGCGGGCCGCGCCGCGAGCGGGCGCCCGAGATCGACTGGGTCATCGCCACCGACTGCCTCTCCGAGGGTCTCTCGCTCCAGGACAGCGATGCGGTTGTGCACTACGACGTGCACTGGAACCCCCTGCGCGTGGTGCAGCGCGTCGGCCGCATCGACCGAATCGGCTCCCGCAACGCGCGCATCCGCAACGTGTTGTTTTTCCCGTGCAAAGACCTTGACCAGTACATCGGCCTGGAGCGCAGGGTGCGCGCCAAGATCGCCGTCGGCGCCACCGTCGCGCCAGACGCCGCCGTCCTTGGCGGCGAGGTCAGGCAGGATCTGGCCTACCGGGAACATCAGCTCCGGGCCATCCAGCGCAGCGACTTCGACATGGACGCCTTCTTCACCGGCACCCACGTCGAGTTCGACGACTACCTCGCCGAGCTCGACGCCTGGCTCCGGGAAGACAAGGCCCGGGAGCGGCAATGCGCGGAGGCCCCGCTCGGCCTCTGCGCCGTCACCCCCGCCGCCCTCACCGAGGCCTTCACCGGGAGCGGCCTCCCCGTGCCCACGCGCGGCGGCGTCCTCTTCCTCCTGCGCCGCGCGGGCCTCTCCGCGGAGGAGATGAAGGTCAACCCCTTCCGCGACTGCTTCCTGTTCGCCGTGGACGCCGGGGGCGAACCGCTCGGCGCCCCGCGGCCGCTCGCCCAAGAGGAGGCGCTCGCCCTCTTCCGCGCCCTCTGCCGCGACCGGGCCGCGGCCGACCCCGCCCTTGCCGCCCGCCTCGACGCCCTCGACCCCAAGGCCTTCGTCCCCGCGCTTGGGGGGGCGCTCCGCCAGCTTGGCGTCGCCCGCGAGACCAACCGCGCCAAGCTCCTCCTCGGCGACGAGCCCTTCGACTTCCACACCGGCCTCACCGACGACCTCGCCGCCCTGTCCCTGCTTACCTTTGCCCTCGTTCTTCCAGAGGGCGCTCCTGCCGTAGGAGAACAACAATGACCGCCCCCTGGTTTGGCAACCTGCATGATCTGGACACCTCGCGGGGTGGAGCCGTGTGGCACCCGGAGGATTACCTCGCGCTTGTCCGCAAGCGACAGGGAGGGGGGCGGTGGCGTCCCGTTGAGCTTGAGGGAATCGACAACCTGCCCTACGAGAACGTGTTGCCGTGGGAAAGCAAGTTCAAGCGGGAATATGAGGCCCTGCCGGGCGCCGGGCCGGTCTCGCTGGGCGGCGAACTGCTGAAAGAGGCCCGCGCTTGGGGGCTGCCGGAGGCCTGGGGGGACAAGGCGGACTTCGTGCGTGCCTGCCAGGCCCGCAGGCGCGACCGCTTCGCCATCAACGGGCGCAGGCAGAACCTGTGCCGCGTGATCGAGCGGCTCCAAAAGGAGCTGCGCACGGCCGCGAACTACAAGACCGTCGATGCGTTCGTCGCCCAAAACCGGAAAGAGGTGGACGCGGACACCAACGAGTTGCTGCGCTTCGCCTCGCGCGGCGGGCGGCCGTTGTGGGAGGCGGAGCGCGAGTGTGGGGCGATGCCCCCCGAGTCTTTCAGTCGGGGGCCTTCCCGCGGGAAGCCCACCTGGCTCGAGGCCGCCCTTGCGGCGGAAACGCGTGGGCGGCCCGGCGCCGCGCCGCGCGGCGATGCGCCTTCGGGCCGGGAATCGCCGTTGGTCTGCTGTCTGCCTCCTCCGCGGAAGAGGCCGCCGCGCAGGAGTTGGAAGACTTTGCTGGGAGCGTGAGCCATGGATGGGGACGCGGACGACAAGGGATGGATCGGGTGGCTGGGGCTCGAGGATGCGAACCCGGCGCCGGTGCGGCTGACGAAGAAGGCGTTGGCCGAGGCGGTGGAGCGGCGGGGTGGGGCGGCCCTCCCCGAGAAGGACGCGCGCGCCATCCGGGGCGTGACCTGCCTGACGCGGCTGGACGCGACGGTGGACGAACACTTCGCCCCCGAGGGGAAGGTGCGCGGGGTGGACGTGGTGGAGGTGGCCTGGGATGACTCACTGAAGGATACTGCGCAAATCCGACGTGTGGCGGAATGGTTGGGCAAGGCCCTGACGTTGAGTCCTGTGGCCGTCGCTTTTGTGCACTTGATGGATTACTGTATCGACATCCGCCCGGCGATGATTGTGCCGGGGCGCGGCGTGGCCGTCGGCGCCATCACCTCGCATTGCGGCATCGTCTCCTCCCTCCCGGCCTTTTGGTCGAACGCGGCGCAGCAGGCCACGACGGCGTCGGCCTGGGCCAACGCGGCCCTCGCTTACCTCCAAATCGAGGAGCGGATCGAAGCGATCGACCAAGAGATCGCCGAGCTGAACAGGCAGCGCGACCGGGCGCGGACGGACGCCGAGCGGATGGAAATCCATCGGCGGCTGAGGGAACTGGCGGACGAGAAACAGACCCTGAAGAGCAAGTTGGAAGCGTGAAAGGACGGACATCATGGGCTTTGAGAGCCTTCCCAAGACGACGGCGGATTTGGCGCAGGAACAGATGGCGAAACTGCGTGCTCTTTTCCCCGAGTGTGTAACCGAGGGGCCGGCCGGCCTGGCCGTGGACTTCGACCTCCTCCGCCGCGCCCTCTCCCCCGAGAAGGTCGTCGAGGGCCCCAACGAACGCTACCGTCTGGAGTGGCCCGGCAAGCGCGCCGCGCGTTATGCCGCCAACGCACCCACGGCCTCCACCCTCCGCCCCGTCCGCGAACGCTCCAAGGACTTCGACACGACGCAGAATCTTTACATTGAGGGCGACAACCTCGAAGCCCTCAAGCTCTTGCGCACCGCCTATTCCGGCAAGGTCAAACTCATCTATATCGACCCGCCCTACAACACCGGCCACGACTTCATCTATCACGACAAGTATGTTCGTACCGTTCGCGAAGAGATGGACAAGGCCGGCCTCCTCGACGACGAGGGCCGCCAGACCGAGGACAAGGACCCCTTCCAAAAGAATGATGAGACCAATGGACGCTACCACTCCGATTGGCTCACCATGATGTACCCCCGCCTCCTCCTCGCCCGCGACCTCCTCGCCGACGACGGCGTGATCTTCATCTCCATCGACGACAACGAACAGGCCAACCTCAAGCGCCTCTGCGACGAAATCTTTGGCGCCGGGAACTTCGTGGCAAATATTTGTCACAAATCGCGAGCTTCTGTATCGAGCGATAAGATTATATCTTCAAATCATAATCTCATTCTTTTTTACACCCGAGACTTTGCGCAGGTCTTCTCTCAACGAAAGCGAATTGGTCTTGATCCAGACTTGACAAATTTTAAATTCGAGGACGAAAGAGGTCCCTATCGCCTAGTTCCAGTTGATGGCCCAGGGGGCGCTCGAAAAGGAAACCCGTTTTTCGAATTTATGGGTGTGAAAGGCTATTTTCGTTTTTCAAAAGAAACAATGACAGAAAAGTATGCTCAAGGTTTGATCGTAAAGAAGGGGAATTCGCTTTACCAAAAGTATTATCGAGAAGAGGCAGAAAAGTCTCGTAAGAAAGATACGACCTGGTGGGAGGATGCGGGGTTAACGTCTACGGCAACTATTGCGCTTCAGCGATTAATGGGTGGTAATTACTTTGATAATCCCAAGCCGGTTTCGCTAATTCTCAGGCAACTTAAATTGGTTACCAACGATGATAAGGACGCCATTGTCCTAGACTTCTTCTCGGGCAGTGCGACGACGGCGCACGCGGTGATGCAACTGAATGCGGAGGATGGGGGGAATCGGAAGTTTATCCTGGTGCAGTTGCCGGAGAAGGCGGAGCTGGGGACTGCGGCGGCGGAGGCCGGGTTCCAGAATATCTGCGAAATCGGGGAGGAGCGCATTCGGCGGGCGGGGGAGAAAATCCTGGGCGAGCACCCTGAGTTGCGCGGGAAGTTGGATGTGGGTTTCCGCGTGCTACGGGTGGACGAGAAGAACGAGGCTGAGGTCGCGCAGACGCCCGATGACGCACTCACGAATTGGGAGGCCGCCCTGCAGGAAGAGACTATCAAGGAAGGGCGTACGGAGGAGGATCTTCTCTTTCAGGCGCTTTTGCGGGTGACGGAGCCGCTCTTGGTCGAACGCATCGAGCGGGAAGAGGTGGCCGGGCTGACCGTGTGGTCGGTGGCCGACGGCTTTGTGGTGGCGTGCCTGGCCGGGGAGGGGCAGCTGACGGCGGCGAAGGCCGAGGCCGTGACGCGGTGGATCGTGGGGCAGGCCGTCTCGCCGAGCTACGTGGCCTTCCGTGAGGCCGGGTTCGCGGACGACAGCGTGAAGCTGAACGTGGAGGCGGGGCTCCGCCAGGCCGGGTGCAAGGCGACGCTCTGGGTGCTGTGAGGAGGAACGCGATGGCCAACCGACTGGAACTGAAGTTCGACCGTCTGCCCTACCAGTGGGACGCGACGGTGGCGGTGTGCGCGGTCTTCGCGGGGCAGCCGCGGCAGGAGGCGGTGCGGCGCGACGATTGGGGGATGCCCGTCTTCGCGAACGCGCCGTTGGCGTTGGGCGAGGAGGCGCTGCGGGCGAACCTGCGGGCGCGCCAGGCGCGGCTGGGGCTGCCGCAGTCCGCGAAGCTGTGGCGGGGTGCGGGGGAAAAGTGGCCCGTGAACCTGGACGTGGAGATGGAGACGGGGACGGGGAAGACCTATGTCTACACGCAGACGGCCTTTGAGCTGCACAAGCGGTATGGGTGGGGGAAGTTCGTCGTCGTGGTGCCGACGGTGGCCATCCGCGAGGGCGTGAAGGCGTCGCTCGAGGCGACGGCGGGGCACTTCTTCGGAAAGTACGGCGTGCGGGCGCGGGTGGCGGTCTACGACTCCAAGCAGCCGGGGCGCCTCTCCGACTTCGCGAACTCGCCGGGGCTGAACATCCTGGTCATCAACATCCAGGCCTTCAACGCGCGGGGCGAGGCCAACCGGCGCATCCGCCTGCGGCAGGACGACGCGGAATCCAACTCGCCCCTGGAGTTGCTCGCGGCGTGCCACCCCATCCTCATCCTTGACGAGCCGCAGAAGATGGAGGGCAAGGCGACGACGGAGGCGCTGAAGGAGTTTGAGCCGCTCTTCGTGTCGCGCTACTCGGCCACGCATAAGACGCGGCACGACCTGGTGTATCGTCTGGACGCGTTGGACGCCTACAACCGGAAGCTGGTGAAGAAGATTGAGGTGACGGGGCTGCGCGTGCGTAACCTCTCGGGGCAGGCCGGCTATCTCTATCTGGCGGGGGTGGAGCCGCAGACGACGGGCGTGCCCAAGGCGCGGCTGGAGTTCGAGCAGCGCACGGCGGGCGGGACCGTGCGGCGCGTGACGCGGCTGGTGGCGCGGAAGGAGAACCTCCACGACCTCTCCGGCGGGTTGGCGGAATACGCGCGGGGCTCCGTGGTGCAGGAGGTGGGCAAGGACGACGCGGGCGGCTGGGTACGCTTCGCCAACGGCCTGACGCTCCGGGCCGGCGAGGCGGTGGGCGCCGTGGAGGCCGACGTGCTTCGGGAAATCCAGGTGCGCGAGACCGTCAGGGTGCACCTGCTGAAGGAGGCCGCCAACCTGGCCAAAGGCATCAAGACGCTCTCGCTCTTCTTCATCGACCACGTGGCGGATTACCGCGTCTATGGGTAGGAGGACGGCCGCGGGCCGCTGGCGGCGCTCTTCGAGCGCGTCTATCGGGAGGAGGCGGACAGGTGCCTGGACGACCTGGCGTGGCCCCAACGGCACAAGGACTACCTGCGCGGCATCCGGGCGGAGGAGACGCACGCAGGCTACTTCAGCCAGGACAAGAAGAGCAAACGCGCCGTCGACCGCTCGGAGAGGGAGGTCGAGAAGTCCGGCGGGGAGGACTACGACCTCATCCTGCGGGACAAGGAGAGCCTGCTGTCGCTGAAGGACACGGCCCGTGCGCGTGTGCGCTTCCTCTTCTCGCACTCGGCGCTGCGCGAGGGGTGGGACAACCCGAACGTCTTCGTCATCTGCCTCTTCCGGCACACGGACAACGTCGTTTCGCGGCGGCAGGAGGTGGGGCGCGGGCTGCGCCTCTGCGTGACGCAGGACGGCGCGCGCTGGGCGACCGGCGACACGCACGACGTCAACCGCCTGACCGTGGTGGCGCGGGATGCCTGCCAGGATTTCATCGCCGCTTTGCAGAAGGAGTTCGCCGAGGCCATCAAGAGCCGCTCGTGGGCCATCAAGCCGGACTTCCTGAAGGGGCGCGCGCTGAAGACGCCCAACGGGCTTACGCAGACCATCGACGGCACGCAGTCCAGGAAGGTCCACAACTGGCTCTTCAACAACGACTACCTGGACAACGAGGAGGCGTTGAACGAGGCCTTCCGCAAAGACCGCGCGGCAGGGACGTTGGCGGAGGGCTTCCCACGCGAGCTGGAGGATGTGCGCGAGGCGGTGTTGGCCATCCTGGACACGTTGGCCGCCGGGCGCGAGATCAAGGTCGAGAACGCCCGCGCCCGCAAGCGGCTGGAGGTCAACCAGGAGAACCTGCGCAAGCCCGGGTTCCAGGAGCTGTGGCAGAAGTTGCGGCAGAAGACGGTGTGCAGGGTCAGCATCGACACGCCGCGCCTCATCGAGTCCTGCGTCGCGGCGCTCAACAGCACGGAGACAGGGCCCAAGGTCCCTCAGCCCAAGGTCGTCATCGAGCGGGTGAGCCAGAAGGACGCCCTCACCTCCACGGCTGTGCGGGGTGGGGAGGCCTTCGGGGAGAAACGGTCGCGCTCGGAAGACGTCGCGCTCGGCGGCGGCAAGGTGGCGTATGACCTGGTGGGCGAGCTGGCCGACCCGAAGCGGACGGGCTTGACGCGCCGCACCCTCGTGGCCATCCTGCGGCGCTTGGAGCCGGCGGTGCGTGCCCTCTACGCGGTGAACCCGGAGGTCTTCATCGCGGAGGTTGCCCGCATCATCAACACCGAGAAGCTCCGGCAGGCGCTGGAGGCCATCGCCTATCATCCGACGGACGAGCGGTATGGGGACGACTTCTTCATGGAGGAGGCGCCGTCCCTGCCTTCGGAGCGTTGCGACGAGGAGGCGCGCCTGCGCCATCACCTCTACCCGTGGCTGGACTCCGACTCGAAGGTCGAGCAGCGGTTCGCCAAGGACACGGACGGCGCCGAGGAGGTGGAGGCCTTCGTCAAGCTGCCGTCGGCCTATCACATCCCGCTCCCGAACGGCGAGACCTACAACCCGGACTGGGCGGTGGCCTTCAAGAAGGGAAGCGTGCGCCACGTCTGCATCCTCGCGGAGACCAAGGGCTCCTCGGACGACTGGGATCTGCGCGGGAACGAGAGACTGCGCAAGACCTGCGCGGAGGCCTGGACGCGGGCCCTCGCCCCAAACGGGGACGTGGAATACCACCTGGTCGCGTCCTACGGGGAGCTGATGGGCCTTGTTGGGGAGCTGGTGGATCTGGGTGGACTTGAACCACCGGCCAAGGGATTATGAGTCCCCTGCTCTGACCGACTGAGCTACAGATCCGGGAGGAATGGGGGAATTATGCCATGTTTGGGGGCGCGGCTCAAGGCAAAAGTGCGGGGGCGGGTTTTTGGGGCGCGGGTGTGGTATAATGAGGGGCGAGTTTAAGAAAGGAATCCTGCCATGGACAAACGCCCTGTCTGCTTGATCATCCGCGACGGTTGGGGGATGAACCCCCGCTTCGCCGGCAACTCCGTCTTCAGCGCCAAGACCCCCGTGATCGATCGTCTGCGCGCGCGTTACCCGTGGTGCCGCATCGAGTGCTCGGGCGAGGAGGTGGGCCTGCCCGACGGTTACCAGGGCTCTTCCGAGGTGGGCCACCTGAACATGGGCGCAGGCCGCATCGTGGAGCAGGAGCTCAAGCGCATCGACGACGGCCTGAAGAGCGGCGAGCTCTTCAAGAGCCCGAAGTGGGAGGCGCTGATCGCCAATTGGAAGGCGAACCAGTCCCAGCTCCACCTGATGGGCCTGCTGCAGGACGAGGGCGTCCACGCCCACCAGGAACACCTCTTCAAGATCATGCGCCGCGCGCGCCAGGAGTTCCCCGAGGGCCGAATCGTTGTCCATCCCTTCTTGGACGGCCGCGACACGCCGCCGCGCTCGACGCTCGAGTATCTGGCCAAGCTTCAGGGCGTGATGGCCGAGGTCGGCGGCTGCGCCATCGGCACGGCCATGGGCCGGTATTACGCGATGGATCGTTCCAAGAACTGGGCGTTGACCTCCGAGGCCTTCGAGTGCCTGGTCGATGCCAAGGGCAAGCGTTTCGCCACCGTCGAGGAGGCCGTGAAGACGGCCTATGACACGGAGAAGACGCCTGACGGCGACCCGATGACCGACGAGTATATCCCCTGCTCCGTCATCGGCGATTACGCGGGCATCCAGGATGGCGACAGCGTGATGCACACCAACTATCGCCAGGATCGCGCCATCCAGCTGACCCAGGCCTTTGTCTGCGACGACTACGCCGGCGCGCGTCCCCGCCGCCCCAAGGTCACCTACCTGGGCTTCACCCGCTATTGGGACGAGTTCCAGGATTACCTTCTTGGCGCGATGGGCGGCGACGGCGCCATGGACATGCTCCTGGGCGAGGTCGTCTCCAAGGCCGGCATCCGCCAGCTCCGCCTGGCCGAGACGCAGAAGTTCCGCCACGTCACCAGCTTCTTCAACGGCAAGAGCACCAAGCCCTATCCCGGCGAGGATCAGGTGGAGGTGCCCAGCCGCTTCGACCCGGCCACCTTCGCCTCGCACCCGGAGATGGAGGCCTACAACGTCACCGACGAGCTGCTCAAGCGCCTGGAGGACAATCCCTACGGCTTCATCGTGGTGAACTACGCCAACTGCGACATGGTCGGCCACACCGGCAACCTTGAGGCCGCCACCCGCGCCGTCGAGATCGTCGACGAATGCATCGGTAAGCTCCTCCCCCGCCTGATGGCCCTCGACGCCCACGTCCTCATCACCGCCGACCACGGCAACGCCGAGCAGATGGTCGACTACGCCACCGGCATGCCCAAGACCTCCCACACCCTCAACAAGGTCGAATGCATCTACGTGGCCAAAGACGCCGACAAGCGCGCCATGCGCCCCGACGGCAAACTCTCCGACATCGCCGTCACCTGCCTGGATCTCCTCGGCCTCGAGAAGCCCGCGCAGATGACCGCCGACGACCTCTTCGTCAAGTAAAGACCGGAAAAAGGAGGACGGAAAACGGGGAACGGAGCGCACGCTTGCGCGCGACGGGCGAGGCCCTGCCGGAAGGGCGCCCCGTCGCCCCGTTCCCCGCTTTCCGCCTTCTAGGCAAATCATGGACACCGAACACCTCTCCCGCATCGAACGCCTCCAAGGCGCCATGGCCGCCGAAGGCATCGACGCCGCCTTCCTCTACACCCCCGTCAACCGCCTCTACTTCACCGGCCTCGAGACCAGCAACGGCCTCCTCCTCGTCGAACGCCAAGGCACCCCCATCTTCTACACCGACTTCCGCTACCTCGAAGTCGCCCACCGCCTCCTCACCGGCGTCGAAATCCGCAAGTTCAAGCCCGCCAAAGAGCAGCTCGCCGATTACGCCGCCATGGGCAAAAGCTGGGGCACCGTCGGCTACGAAGGCTCCCTCACCGTCGCCCAATACCTCCCCCTCCAGGAGGCCCTCTCCCACGCCAAGATGGCCAGCGTCACCAGCCTCGTCTCCGCCATCCGCGGCGTCAAATCCCCCCGCGAGATCGATGCCATCCGCCGCTCCGCCGCCGCCAACGACGCCCTCCTTGCCGATCTCCTCGAAACCTTCCGCCCCGGCATGAGCGAGCTTGAGATGCTCCGCCACTTCCGCATGGCCGAAGCCGCCCGCGGCCTCGTCGAATCCTTCGACCCCATCCTCTGCGCCGGCGCCAACGCCGTCGAATGCCACCACCAGCCCGACGCCACCGTCCTCCAGCCCAATTCCGAGCTCCTCATCGACATGGGCGTCAAGGTCGACGGCTACTGCTCCGACATGACGCGCACCCTCTTCTACGGCATCCCCACCCCCCGCTTCAACGAAATCTTCGACATCGTCCTCGAAGCCAACCAAGCCGTCGCCGCCGCCGTCAAACCCGGCCTCCGCTGCTGCGACCTCGACAAACTCTCCCGCGACATCATCGGCAAATACGGCTACGCCGACTACTACGACCACTCCCTCGGCCACAGCGTCGGCCTCGAAATCCACGAAATGCCCGGCTTCTCCAAGACCTGCGACACCGTCCTCAAGCCAGGCATGGTCATCACCGACGAACCGGGCATCTACATCCCCGGCCAAGTCGGCGTCCGCATCGAAGACCTCCTCGTCGTCACCGAAACCGGCTGCGAGATCCTCTCCCACACCCCCCATCGCCTCGTCCTCCCATGCTGAAGCAACCCGACCAAACCCGCCTCGCCCAGCTTGTCCGCGAAATCCTCGCCGAGCTCGGCGAGAATCCCGACCGCGAAGGCCTCCTCAAGACCCCCGAGCGCGTCGCCAAGGCCCTCGCCACCCTCACCCAAGGCTACCGCCAAACCCCTCAAGACGTGTTGAACGGCGCCGTCTTCCAGTCCGCCGCCAACAACATGGTCATCGTCCGCGACATCGAGGTCTACTCCCTCTGCGAGCACCACCTCCTCCCCTTCTACGGCCGCTGCCACGTCGGCTACATCGCCGACGGCCACGTCGTCGGCCTCAGCAAAATCGCCCGCATCGTCGACTGCTACGCCCGCCGCCTCCAAATCCAAGAGCGCCTCACCGAGGAAATCGCCCACGCCATCCAGGAAATCACCGGCGCCGAAGGCGTCGGCGTCGTCATGAGCTGCGCCCACCTCTGCATGATGATGCGCGGCGTCGAAAAGCAGAACGCCCTCACCGTCACCTCCTCCGTCCTCGGCTCCTTCCGCACCTCCCCCTCCGTCCGCGCCGAGTTCATGTCCCTCGTCAAATAACCCTGCCCCATCCCTCCCTCAAAATCTCGCGCGCGGGCCCATCCCACCCGCGCGCGGCTCTTTTTGGCAACCGCCCCGCGCCATTCCGAGCCCCGCACGGGCGAGGCGGCCGGCCAGCCCCCGCGCCCCATGCGGGGTGGGGCAGTAGCCGGGCCCGTGGCCCGCGAGCCGGCGCGCATGGACAAGAAGCGCCGGGGCGAACGCCGCGGCGGGAGAAGAAAGGCGCCCGGGTGGGGCGCCTTCTTTTTGGGGTCACTTGGGGTCAATGGCGAGGATGGCCTCGTGGCCGTTGAGGTCGATGGGGTCGCCGGGGGGCTCGCCGAAGAGGAGGGCGTCGCCTTGGGTCTCTTCGAGGATGAAGTCTTGCCATTCGGTGAGGGCGGCGGCGAGCTCGTCGTCGCAGCGGACGATGAGGTCGATGCGTTGGGTGACCTCGAGGTCGGCCTCTTTGCGGAGGGCTTGGACGCGGGAGACGCATTCGCGGGCGAGGCCTTCGGCGATGAGGGCGGGGGTGAGGTCGGTCTCGAGGGCGACGACGACGTTGCTTTCGGCGGCGACGACGAGGCCTTCGCGGGGTTGGCGGCGGATGACGACGTCGGCGGGGGCGAGCTGGGCAGTTTCGCCTTGGAGGTCGAGTTCGACGGCTTCGCCGCGGGCGAGGGCGGCGGCTTGGGCGGGGGGGAGCTGGGCGATGGCGGCGGCGGCGGCCTTCATGCGGGCGCCGAATCGGGGGCCGAGGCGCTTGAAGTCGGCCTTGAGGGTGAGGGTGGCGAGGTCGGTTTCGTCGGCGGAGAGGAGGAGTTCCTTGACGTTGAGCTCTTCTTTGATGATGTCGGCGTATTTGGGGAGGGCGTCGCGGACGGCGGGGTCGGCGGAGGCGACGCGGAGGGCGGCGAGGGGTTGGCGGACTTTGAGGTCTTCGTCGGTGCGGAGCTGCCGGCCGAGGCTGACGACGCGCTGGACGAGGGCCATGTCGCGCTCGAGGGGGAGGTCGCGGGCGGCGGCGTGAGGGGTGGGGAAGTCGCAGAGGTGGACGCTTTCGGGGTCGTTGGGGCCTTTGAGGTTGCGGTAGATTTGCTCGGCGACGAAGGGGGTGAAGGGCGCGGCGACCTTGGCGAGTTGGAGGAGGACGTAGCGGAGGGTGCGGTAGGCGTGGCGTTTGTCGGCGTCGTCCTCGTTTTTCCAGAAGCGTCTGCGGGAGCGGCGGATGTACCAGTTGGTGAGGTCGTCGATGAAGGCGACGAAGGGGCGGACGGCGCGTTGGAGGTCGTAGTTGTCGAGGGCGGCGGTGACGTCGGCGATGAGGGTCTCCATGGAGGAGACGATCCAGCGGTCGAGGACGTTGGGGGAGGCGGGGGTGGCGGGGTCGGGCTCGTCGAAGCGGTCGGCGTTGGCGTAGGTGACGAAGAAGCTGTAGGCGTTCCACCAGGGGATGAGGAGGTCGCGGAGGACTTGCTTGACGCCGTTTTCGGAGAAGCGGAGGTTTTCTGCGCGGACGACGGGGGAGTTGACGAGGTAGAGGCGGAGGGCGTCTGCGCCGAACTTTTCGATGACCTCGGTGGGGTCGGGGTAGTTGCGCAGGCGCTTGGACATTTTCTTGCCGTCTTCGGCGAGGATGAGGCCGTTGACGATGACGTTGCGGTAGGGGGCCTTGCCGAAGAGGAGGGTGCCGAGGACGAGGAGGGTGTAGAACCAGCCGCGGGTTTGGTCGAGGCCTTCGGCGATGAAGTCGGCGGGGAAGAAGTCGTCGAGCGCCTTGCCGGAGAAGGGGTAGTGTTGCTGGGCGTAGGGCATGGAGCCGGATTCGAACCAGCAGTCGAGCACCTCGGGGGTGCGGCGGTAGGTTTTGCCGTCGCGGCGGATGAGGATGTTGTCGATGAAGTGTTTGTGGAGGTCGGTGACGGTTTGGCCGGAGAGGGCCTCGAGCTCGGCGACGGAGCCGACGCAGATCATGTCCTGGGGGTCGGCCTCGTTGACCCAGACGGGGAGGCAGGAGCCCCAGAAGCGGTTGCGCGAGATGTTCCAGTCCTTGGCGTCGCGGAGCCAGTTGCCGAAGCGGTTGGCGCCGACGGCCTCGGGGGTCCAGTGGACGGTGGCGTTGTTGGTGACGAGGCGGTCGTGGAGGTCTTCGACGCGGACGTACCAGGCGTCGATGGCGCGGTAGATGAGGGGGGTGTCGGTGCGGTCGCAGAAGGGGTAACTGTGGACGATGGTGCCTTGGTGGACGAGCTTGCCGTTTTCCTTGAGGGCGCGGATGATGTCTTTGTCGCAGTCTTTGCAGAAGCGGCCGCGCCAGGCCTCGGGGGCGGGTGCGGTGAAGGCGCAGGCCTCGTCCATGGGGTCTTCGAGGGTGATGCCGGCGGCGGAGCAGACGCGGAAGTCGTCCTCGCCGTAGGCGGGGGCGTTGTGGACCAGGCCGGTGCCGTCCTCGGTGGTGACGTAGGGGTCGGTGAGGACGACGAAGGCGTTGGGTTTGTCTTTGTATTGGGGGAAGATGGGCTCGTAGCGGAGGCCCTTGAGGTCGGCGCCTTTGAGGCGCTCGAGGATCTCGGGCTGCTGCTTGCCGAAGACGGCCTTGAGGCGGGCCTCGGCGAGGATGTAGACGGCGCCGTCCTGGTCGCGGGCGGCGACGTAGTCGATGTCGGGGCCGGCGCAGATGGCGAGGTTGGTGAGGAGCGTCCAGGGGGTGGTGGTCCAGACGAGGAGGTAGGCGGGGGCGCCGCCCCAGGCCGGGCGCGCGCCTTCGGTGACGCGGCAGCGGACGGTGACGGCGGGGTCTTGGACGTCTTTGTAGTTGCTGCCGGCCTCGAAGTTGGAGAGGGGCGTGGAGAGCTTCCACGAGTAGGGCATGATGCGGTGGCTCTTGTAGATGCGGCCCTGGTCCCAGAGCTGCTTGAAGGCCCACCAGACGCTCTCCATGAAGGCCGGCTGCATGGTCTTGTAGTCGTTGTCGAAGTCCACCCAGCGGCCGATGCGCGTGACGGTCTGGCGCCATTGGGCCACGTAGCGCAGCACCATGGAGCGGCATTGCTCGTTGAAGGCGTCGACGCCGTGCTTGCGGATCTCGTGGGCGCCGTTCACGCCCAGGGCGTCCTGCGCGAGGGCCTCGATGGGCAGGCCGTGGCAGTCCCAGCCGAAGCGCCGCTCCACGTAGCGCCCGCGCATGGTCTGGTAGCGCGGGACGATGTCCTTGATGACGCCTGCCAGGAGGTGGCCGTAGTGGGGGAGGCCGGTGGCGAAGGGGGGGCCGTCGTAGAAGCGGAAGACGGGCGCGCCTTTGCGCTGCTCCAGGCTTTTGGCGAAGGTGCCCTCTTTGGCCCATTGGGCGAGGACGGCCTCCTCGTTCTTGGCGAAGTCGGGACGGTTGGAGACGGGCTTGAACATGGTTTCCTTTGGTGCGGGGAATCAATCGCGCAGGACGGCGAGGACGCCCTCGCGGTCGGTGGCGGCGATCATGGCGGCGCGCTTGTCGGCGTCCATCAGCGTGCGGCTGACGCTGCCGAGGAAGGCGATGTAGCCCGAGCCGGCGGCGGGGGGCACGAGCATGAGGATGACCACGCGCGTGGGCTCGTCGTCGGGCGCGTCGGCCGGGAAGCCTTCCTTGTGGATGCCGATGGCGCAGGCGAGCTCGGCCACCACGTCGGTGCGGCCGTGGGGGAGGGCGATCTCGCCGGGCATGACGGTGGAGGCGGACATCTCGCGGCGGACGACGGCCTGCTTGGCGTCCTCGCGCTTGTCCTCGGGGAGGGCGCCGGCGGCGACCAGGGCGTCGACCAGCTCGGCGATGACGCCGAAGATGTCCTCGCCCTTGAGGGAGTTGATGACCACGGCCTTGTCCAACATCGTGTCGTAGGTGCTCATAGGGGTTTCCTTGTCAAATCACAGATAGGCGGTGCGCAGCGCCGCGTTCCCGCGGGTGTCGCGCAAAATCATCTCGTCGAGCGCGCGGCCGATGGGCCCGGGCTTGCCGTCGCCGACGGGCCGGCCCTCCCATTCCACGGCCGAGGCCACGTTCAGCGTCGTGCCCACCACCAGGATCTCGCGCGCCTCGGCCAGCTCCTCCACGCGGATGGGGCGGAAGACCACGCCGCGCAGCAGGCCCTGCGCCTCCAGCCCCTGCGCCAGCTCGGCCACGCGCAGCATCGTGGTGCCGGCGAGGACGGCGTCGAGCGGCGGGAAGGCGAGCGTGCCGCCCTTGGAGACGATGCCGACGTTCTCGGTGGCGCCCTCGGTGATGTGCCCGCGCCCGTCCGCGCCGACGGTGAAGTCGACGCCCCAGGCCTCGGCCTCCATCTTCATGAGGACGTTGGGGATGTAGTTGCACGTCTTGGCGGTGGCGAAGTCCGGGTGCTTGGGCGGCACCGCGCTCAGGCGCAGGCGCGCGCCCCCGGGCTTGCGCTCCATGAAGGGCCGCCCGGCGCCGTAGACCAGGATGTAGAGGGCCGAGGCCTCGCTCTCCGTGGGCGAGACGCCCATCCCGCCGGGCCCGCGGCTCAGCACCACGCGCACCGAGCAGTCGCGTTGGCCGGCGGCCGCCAGCGCCTCCAAGACCTTCTCGCGCAGGGCCTCCGGGCCGCGGTGGAAGGCCAGGCCGATCTGGTACGCGCTGCGGCGCAGACGGTGCAGGTGCGCCTCGAGGTTGTAGACCGCGCCGTCCACGCACTTCATCGTCTCGAAGACGCCGTCGCCCCGGTGCGCCAGATGGTCCGCGAAGGGCACCACCATCAGCGCCGGCTCACGCACGAAGGCGTCCCACAGGCTGGAATAGAAAAGGTAATAGGCCGTCTTCCCCGCGTGGGTGCTCCCACGCAGGGCCTCGACGAACTCGCTCGCTTGCAGCTCTTTCACGTCCTTACGGCTCCGAAAGCGCACTCATCATACCAAAAACCGCCGCTTCGCGCACGGCTTTTTCCCACGGCCCGGCGAAACGGAAAACTAACGATTCCCTTGCCTGACCCTAAGGTTTGTATATTGACCGCCGCGGCGGGGATTTGGTATGCTTTTGCGCGATTATCCTTCAGGAAAGGGACACGAGCATGGAAAACCTGGACGCGCTTCTGGAGAAAATCCGCACCGACGGCGTTGAGGCCGCGAAACGGGAGGCGGCGGAGATCGTCGCCAAGGCCCAGAAAGAGGCGGCGGAAACCCTCGCCAAGGCAAAGGCCGAGGCCCAGGCCGAGCGCGACCGCGCCAAGGTCGACGCCGAGCGCCTGGCCCAGGGCGCGGAGGCGACCATCCGCCAGGCCGCGCGCGACGTGCTCCTGAAGCTGGGGCAGGACGTCGAAGCCCTCTTTGAGCGGACGCTCGGCGGCGCGGTGGACGAGGCCCTTGCCCAGGGCCGGAGCGTCGAGGCCCTCGCCGAGGCCGCCGTCAAGGCCTATCTCAAGGACGGCGAGGTGACCCTCGAGGCCGCCCCCGGCCTGGCCGAGGCCCTCAAGGCCCGCCTGGCCAAGCAGGGCGGCGCCACGGTCGTCACCAACGCGCAGATGGGCACGGGCTTCAAGGTGCGCCTGGACGGCGGGCGCGTGGAGCACGACTTCTCCGGCGAGGCCGTGCGCGAGGCGCTCGCCGCCCTCCTGCGCCCGCAGCTGGCCAAGCTCCTGGGGGCCTGAGCGTGAGCCTGGGTTATCTGCTGGCCTCCCTGCCGATGCTCGACTACGGCCGCGCGCCGCGGCTGACGGCCGAGGCCTTCGCCGAGGCCTGCGCCGCCGCGCTTTCCGAGAAGGACGCCGCGTGCGCGGCGGCCCTCGTCCGCGGCGAGGCCTGCGACCATCCCGCGGCCCGCAGGTGGCAGGCGCTGGAGGCCGCCATCGACGGCGCCGTCGGCCGCCGCCGCCTGGCGCGCCGGGGGCAGGGCGCGGGGGCCTTCGCGCCGCCCGAGACGGACGCCTGCCCGGTGTGGCTGACGCGCCTGGTGGACGCGGCCTTCGAGGGCGCGCCGGACCCCTTGGCGCGCGAGGAGGCGCTTGACCGCGCCCGCTGGGCCGCGGCCGACGAGCTGGGCGGGTTCGACCCGATGGCGAAGGGGCAGGTCTTCGCCTACGCGGTGCGCCTGCGCCTGGCCCTGCGCCGCGCGGCGTTGGACGCGGACAAGGGGCGGGGGCGGCTGGAGGCCGCGCTCCCCAAACAGACGCTTTGAGGTGACTATGGACAAGACGATTGGCAAGGTGACAGGCGTCAACGGCAACATGATCACGGTGGCGTTCACCGGGGCCGTGGCGCAGAACGAGGTGGGCTACGCCTGCATCCCGGGCGGGGAGCGCCCCCTGCGGCTGATGAGCGAGATTGTGCGCGTGCGCAACGGCGTCGCGGACATGCAGGTCTTCGAGGACACGCGCGACCTGAAGGTGGGCGACGCGCTGGAGTTCTCCGGCGACCTGCTCGCCGCGGAGCTCGGCCCGGGCCTGCTCGGGCGCGTCTACGACGGCCTGCTGAACCCGCTCCCGGAGTTGGCCGAGCAGTGCGGCTTCTTCCTGCAGCGCGGCACCTATCTGCCCTCGCTCGACCGCGCGGCGAAGTGGGCCTTCACGCCCGTGGCCCAGCCTGGCGACCGCCTGACGGCGGGCGAGACGGTGGGCACGGTGCCCGAGGGCGTTCACACCCACCGCATCATGATCCCCTTCGCGTGGCGCGGCGTCTACACGGTGAAGTCCGTGGCCCCCGCTGGTGAGTACACGGTGGAGGACACGGTGGCCGTGGCGGTCGACGCCAAGGGCCAGGAGCATGAGGTGAAGCTGATGCAGCGCTGGCCCGTGAAGCTGCCCATCACGTGCTACGCCGAGCGTCTGCGCCCCACCGAGACGCTCTCCACGGGCATCCGCTCGGTGGACACCTTCTTCCCGGTGGCCGTGGGCGGCACCTATTGCATCCCGGGGCCCTTCGGCGCGGGCAAGACGGTGATCCAGCACCAGACCTCGCAGTACGCTGACGTGGACATCGTCATCGTGGCCGCGTGCGGCGAGCGCGCCGGCGAGGTCGTCGAGACCCTGCGCGAGTTCCCCGAGCTGACCGACCCGAAGACGGGCCGCACGCTGATGGATCGCACCGTCATCATCTGCAACACCTCGTCCATGCCCGTGGCGGCGCGCGAGGCCTCCGTCTACACCGCCGTCACCTTGGCGGGCTACTACCGCCAGATGGGGTTGAACGTGCTCCTGCTGGCCGATTCCACCTCCCGCTGGGCGCAGGCCCTGCGCGAGATGTCCGGCCGACTGGAGGAGATCCCCGGCGACGAGGCCTTCCCGGCCTACCTGGAATCGGTCATCGCGGGCTTCTACGAGCGCGCCGGGCGCGTTCGCCTCAAGGACGGCACCGTCGGCTCGGTCACCATCGGCGGCACGGTCTCGCCCGCGGGCGGCAACTTCGACGAGCCCGTCACCCAGGCCACGCTCAAGGTGGTCGGCGCCTTCCACGGCCTCTCCCGTGCCCGTTCCGACGCGCGGCGCTACCCGGCCATCGACCCGTTGGACTCGTGGAGCAAGTATCCCTCCGTCATCGAGCAGCCGCGCGTCGAGGCCCTGCGCGGGCTTCTGCGCAAGGGCGCGGACGTCGAGCAGATGATGAAGGTCGTCGGCGAGGAGGGCACGGCGATGGACGACTTCATGGATTTCCTCAAGAAGGAGCTCATCGACGCGGTCTACCTGCAGCAGAACGCCTTCAACGAGGTGGATGCCTGCTGCCCCGTGGCGCGCCAGCGCGAGGCCTTCGGCGTGCTCGAGCGGATCGTCGCCGCCCGCTACGCCTACGCCGACAAGGCCGAGGCCCGCCGCGCCTTCCTGCGCCTCCAGCAGGCGTTCATCGATTGGAACAACACCCCGCAGGGCGGCCCGGACTACGACGCCCGCCGCGAGGCCGTGCTCAACTTCGTCGCGGAGGCCCCCCATGCGTAAGCTCTACCACCAGATCGACAACATCTCCGGCTCCGTCGTCACCCTCCGCGCCGAGGGCGTCAGGAACCGCGAGCTCGCCGAGATCGACTCCCGCGTCGGCACCTCGCTGGCGCAGGTCATCAAGCTCGCCGGCGACGAGGTCACCCTCCAGGTCTTCGCCGGCGCCCGCGGCGTGGCCACCGACGCGCAGGTGCGCTTCCTGGGCCACCCGATGCAGGTGCCCTTCGGCGATGAGCTTTTGGGGCGCGTCTTCACCGGCTCGGCCAAGCCCCGCGACAACGGCCCCGAGCTGACGATGCGCCCCACCGACATCGGCACGCCCTCGGTCAACCCTGCCAAGCGCATCATCCCGCGCCACATGGTGCGCACCGGCATCCCGATGATCGACGTCTTCAACACCCTCGTCGAAAGCCAGAAGCTCCCCATCTTCGCCCGCGCCGGCGAGCCCTACAACGAGCTCCTCGCGCGCATCGCCCTCCAGGCCGAGGTCGACGTCATCATCCTCGGCGGCATGGGCCTGAAGCACGACGACTACCTCGCCTTCCGCGACAAGCTCGACGCCTCGGGCGCGCTCTCGCGCACCGTCATGTTCGTCCACACCGCCGCCGACCCCGTGGTCGAGTGCATGCTCGTGCCGGACGTTTCGCTGGCCGTGGCCGAGCAGTTCGCCCTCAAAGGCAAGCGCGTCCTCGTCCTGCTCACGGACATGACCTCCTTCGCCGACGCGATGAAGGAGATCGCCATCACCATGGAGCAGATCCCCTCCAACCGCGGCTACCCCGGCGACCTCTATTCCCAGCTCGCCGCCCGCTACGAGAAGGCCGTTGACTTCGAGGGCGCCGGCTCCATCACCATCCTCGCCGTCACCACCATGCCCGGCGACGACGTCACGCACCCCGTTCCCGACAACACCGGCTACATCACCGAGGGCCAATTCTACCTCCGCAACGGCCGCATCGAGCCCTTCGGCTCCCTCTCCCGCCTCAAGCAGCAGGTCAACAAAGACACCCGCGAAGACCACCGCACCATCATGGACGCGATGATCAAGCTCTACGCCCAGTACAAGGACGCCGCCGAAAAGCAATCCATGGGCTTCCGCATGAGCGAGTGGGACAAGAAGCTCCTGCGCTACGGCGCCCGCTTTGAGGAAAAGATGATGGATCTCTCCGTCAACATCCCCCTGGAGCAGGCCCTCGACCTGGGCTGGCAGATCCTCGCCGACTGCTTCGAGCCCATGGAAACCGGCATTCCCACCAAACTCTCCGACAAGTTCTGGCCCAAGCGGTAAGGAAGTTCGGAAGGTTGGAGGCTTGGAAGCTTGGTGCCTCAGAGGTCAGTCGCTATGACGGGAAAACAGTTCAAGCATCGTGATTTGGAGATTTGGAAGCGCGGGATGGCGCTTGCCAAATACGTGCATGAATTGATTCGGGATTTCCCGAAGGAAGAACGTTTTGGCCTTTATTCGCAAATCAGCAGGACTTCTGTTTCCATCCCTTCCAACATCGCAGAGGGCTCATCGCGTCGAGGGGCGGCAGACTTCGCCCATTTCCTTGGGATTGCACGGGGGGGGCATTGGCGGAGTTGGATACGCAGCTCGAGCTTGCCCACGCTTACGGATATTTGTCTTACACCGAGGAGGCTCGCGTTGGTATCGAGTCTCAGGCGCGCCAGATCAATGCCTTCGTCCGGAAGCTGACCTCTGAAGCGACCAAGCCTCCAAGCCTCTAAACTTCCAAACTTCCTGTCGTCATGGCCAAAATTAAACACACAAAGACAGAGCTCAAGGCGCAGACGGACGCGCTGAAGCGCTTCCAGCGCTTCCTGCCCATGCTCCAGCTGAAGAAACAGCAGCTCCAGGCCGAAATCGCCGGCATCACCGCCAAACTCGCCGAGGTGCAACGCCGCGAGGACGCCGCCCGCGCCAAACTCGAGGCCTGGGTCGCCCTCTATGCCGATGCCGCCGTCTCGCCCGAGGCCCTCGTCGCCTTCAAGGGCGTGCGCACAGCCCAGGGCAACATCGCCGGCGTCGCCATCCCCCTCTACGAAGGCATCGCCGCCGAACCCGCCCCCCTCGACCCCTACCGCACCCCCGCCTGGGCCGACGACGCCCAGGACATGCTCGCCCAGCTCATGGCCCTCAAGGCCGAGGGCGACGTCCTGCGCCGCCAGCGCGAACTCATCCAAGAGGAACTCCACACCACCGGCCAGCGCGTCAACCTCTTCGAGAAGGTGAAGATCCCCGAATGCAAGGAGAACATCCGCGTCATCCGCATCTTCATCGGCGATGAGCAGACCGCCGCCGTCGTCCGCGGCAAAATCGCCAAAGGCCGCACCGCCAAGCAGAAGGAGGCGACCGCATGATTGTCCCGATGTTGCGCCTTACCCTCCTCTGCGCGGCCAAGGAACGCCTCGCCGCCCTCGGCGCACTCCGCGCCCTCGGGTGCGTCCACGTCGCCCTTGACGTGCGCGACGGCGAGGGCATCCGCCGCGCCGCCGCCCAGGTCGCCGCCGCCGAACAGGCCCTCCGCGCCCTCGACGCCGCCGCGAAGGACGGCTCCTTCGTCTTCAAGCCGGATGCCGCCTCGTCCGTCGCCGCGATGGACTTCCCCGCCCTCCTCGCCGCCGCCCGCGACCCCGCTCGCCCCGCCTCCGCCGCCGAGGTCAACCGCCTGGCCGAGCTCGCCACCCGCCTGAACGAAGAGGCCTTCGCCCTCTCCCTCGCCCTCCGCCGCTACGCCCCCTTCGGCGAGGTCGACCCCGCCAACCTCTCCGCCCTCGCCGCCGCCGGCCTGCCCGTGACCCTCTTCAAGGCCCCCCAGAAAATCGCCGAGACCTTCGGTCCCGCCGCCTATCTCTTCAACACCGAGGCTGGTTTCACCTACGGCGCGTGGGTCTCCGCCGACCCCTTGCCTGCCGCCTGCGAGGCCCTGCCCCCGCCCGAGATTCCCACCCGCGAGATGCGCGCCCGCGCCGTCGAGGCCGCGGCCCGCGCCGCCGCCGTCAAGGCGTTGCTCGCCGACTGTGGCGCGCTCCGCCCCGAACTCCGCCGCGAGGCCGCCGCCGCCGCGGACGCCCACGTCGCCGCCGAGGTCGCCGCCAACCTGCGCGACGCCGGCGACGTGGCCTACCTGCGCGGCTATCTCCCCGCCCGCGCCGAGGAGACGCTCCTGGGGCGCGCCAAGGCCGAGGGTTGGGGCGTCGTCACCGAGGCGCCGGACGCGGACGACCCCAACGTGCCCGTCCTGCTCGAGCCGCCGCGCGCCTTCCGCGCCATCGGCGTGGTCTTCAAGGGCCTCGGCATCCTCCCGGGCTACACCGAGGGCGACGTCTCCATCCCCTTCTACGCCTTCTTCTCCCTCTTCTTCGCCATGCTCGTGGGCGACGCGGGCTACGGCGCGCTCATGCTCGCGGCCACCCTCGCCGCGGCCGCCGCGCTGTGGAAGAGCCCCTCCGCCCGTCCCGCGCTCACGGTCTTCGCCGTTTTCAGCCTCTCGACCATCCTCTGGGGGGTGCTCTCGGGCACCTACTTCGGCATCGCGAAGGACGCCCTGCCCGATTGCCTGCGGGCGCTCCCCACCGTCGCGTGGCTGGGTTCCGACCCGAACATGATGTTCCTCTGCTTCCTTATCGGCGCGACGCACATCTCCATCGCCCGTGTGTGGAACGCCCTCCTTCTCTTCCCGGGCCTCAAGGCCGTGGGCGAGGTGGGCTGGCTCTGCGTCACGTGGGGGATGTTCGCCGTGGTCTGCAACATCGTCGTGACATGGTTCTCCGCGCCCGTGTGGCTCATGGCCGGGCTGGTGGGCGGCGGCGTCGCGCTCATCCTCATCCCGCTCGTCGCGGACATCCGGAGCGAGGGCGTGAATATCGGCATGCTGCCGCTCAACGTCATCAGCGCGATGGGCGACATCATCAGCTACGTCCGCCTCTTCGCCGTCGGCCTCGCCTCCGTCAGGGTCGCCGAGAACTTCAACGCGATGGCCCTGGGGCTTGAGCTTCCCTTCGCCCTGCGCGTCCTCGCGGTCGTGGCCATCCTGCTCGTCGGGCACGGCCTCAACCTGGCCATGGGCGCGCTCTCCGTCCTCGTTCACGCCGTCCGCCTCAACACCTTGGAGTTCTCCAACGCCAAGGGCATCACCTGGGCCGGGCAGCCCTACGTCCCCTTCCGCCAACCTCAACAGTAAAGGAAACACAGACATGGACATCAACATCGCTCTCGGCATCGCAGGCGCGGTCGCCTGCCTGGCCCTCTCCGGCCTCGGCTCGGCCATCGGCACGGGTTTCGCCGCCGCCGGCGCCATCGGCGCCTGGAAGAAGTGCTACGCGCAGAACCGCCCCGCGCCCTTCCTCCTCCTGGCCTACGTCGGCGCCCCCATCACCCAGACGCTCTACGGGATGATCCTCATGTTCACCATGATCGGCGTCACCGGCGGCGCGATGAAGCCCGGCGCCGGCCTGGCCATGCTCATCCTCGGCATCTTCGCCGGCGCGGGCATCGGCATGTCCGCCATCTTCCAGGGCCGCGCGGGCGGGTGCTCCGCCGACGCCCACGGCGAGACCGGCCAGGGCCTCACCAACAACCTCGCCGCCCTCGGCGTCATCGAGACCACCGCCATCTTCATCATGGTCTTCACCCTCATCGCCGTCGGCAACCTCGCCGCCTGAGCGCGCCCCCGACGAAAAGGCCCCCGCCGTCAAGCGGGGGCCTTTTTTGTCCCTCACCGACCCTGCGCGAGGGCGGCGACCTCGCGCGCCGTGAGCTCCCGCCAGCGCCCCGGCGGCAGCCCCCCCAAGCGCAACCCCGAAAGCTCCACCCGCCGCAACCGCCGCACCCGCAGCCCAGCCTGCTCGCACATCTGGCGGATCTGCCGGTGGCGCCCCTCGCGGAGCGTGAAACGCAGGCGCCTCCCCCCCAACGCCGCCACCCCCGCCGGGCGGATCCGGTAGCCCTCGATGACCAACGGGCTCCGCAACGTCCGCAACTGTCCCTCAGAAGGCGGCGCGTCCACCTCCACCTCATACACCTTCGCGTGCCCGAAACGCGGGTGCGTCAGCCGCTGGATCAACGCCCCGTCGTTCGAGACCAGGAGCAACCCCTCGCTCTCCTTGTCCAACCGCCCCACCGGCACCAAGCGCAACCCCAGCCCGCGGAACGCCTCCAACACGCTCCGCGCCCCCTGCCCGTCCGTCGAGCACACCTCCCCCACGGGCTTGTTGTAAAGGAACGTCCGCCGCGGCTCCTCCGCCGCCTGGAGCGGCCGCCCATCCACCTCGATGGGCGCCCCCGCCGCCACCCGCGCCCCCGGCTCCGAGACGACCTCCCCCGCCACGCGCACCCGCCCCGCGCGGATCAGCTCCGCCGCCCCCCGCCGCGAGGCCGCGCCCCGCCGCGCCAACAGATTTTGCAACCGCTCGCCATCCATCATGCCCCCATTCTACCACATCCCCGCCCCCACCCACGCGCCGCCTAAGAGGATATAAGATTGGGGAAGAAGGTGGGTGCCCCGGGCAAAGTAGACAAGGCCGCGCGAAGGCTTTGCTCCCCATGGCGGCCTTTTGCGATGGGCGAGAGGAGGTTTCTTCGCTTGCGCTCCGCGGCGACTAGCGCGGAAATCACGCCAAGCAGGACAAGCAGAAAGAGGAGCGCTTCCATCAGGGGTTGAGGACGCGGTGCCAGAGGGCGTCGAGGGTCTTGGGGGTGGGGCGGGAGGGCGGGGGGAGGGTGGGGGAGAAGGCGCAGAGGCGGAGGGCTTCGACGGCCCAGCGGTAGTCGGCGAGGGCGATGGGGTCGTGCCGGGGCTTCTTGGGGAGGGCGGCGAAGTCTTTGTAGCGCTGCCAGAGGGGGAGGATGGGCTCGGCTTTGCGGCGGTCGCCGGCGGGGTTGTTGCGGGCGCGCTCGAGGCGGTCGGCGACGCCTTGGAGGATGAGGGGATAGCGCTCGAGCCAGGCTTGGGGGGTGGCGGCGACGAAGCCTTCGTAGACGAGCCAGGCGAGCTGGTCGAGGATGTCCTCGAGGGTGTCGGGGTAGACGCCGGTGGCGGTTTGGGCGGCGTGCTCGAGGCGGGCGGTCTCGGCAAGGACGTAGAGGATGCGGCGGCGGAGGTCTGCGACGGCGCTTTGGAGGTGTTTGCGGCGCGCGGCGAGGCGGGCCTTGAGGGCGTCTGCGTCGGGGGGGAGGTCGGGGGCGAGGCAGGTTTCCTGGAGGGCGCGGTCGAGGATGTCGCGGCCGAGGCGTTCGAGGGAGAGGCCGGCGTTTTTGGCGAAGAGCTTGACGTTGGCGGTGGGGGAGGGGATGGCCTCGAGGGTCTTGGCCTGGTTGCCGAGGAGGGCGCGGAGGCCTTCGAGGCATTCCTTGCGGCGGGCAAGGGCCGCGAGGGCGGGGTCGGCGATGGCGTCGGCCTTGGGCTGGGGGGCGGATTGGGGGGCGAAGAGGTCGAGGAGGGGCTTGAGGTTGCGGCCTTGGCCGAGGACGTCGCCGTCTTTCTCGACGCGGAAGTTCATGCGCAGGTGGGGCGGGAGCCTGTCCTCGGCCCAGGGGGTTTCGTCGACGCGGACGCCCTTTTCGTCGCGCAGGAGGCGGAAGAGGGTCTCGGCGAGGGGGCGGGCGTAGGGCTTGGCGCGGGAGAGGACGAGGCTTTGGAGCTCGGGGAGGGGGCCGAGGACGTGGCGGACGCGGCTGGGGAGGGCGTTGAGGAGCCACATGACCTTGTCGGGGAGGAGGCCGGGGACGAGCCATTCGGCGTGGAAGCCGGCGAGAAGGGGGAAGTGGTCGGGGTCGGCCACGAGGGTGACGCCGTCGTCGGGGGCGCCGGGCTCGTGCCTGTAGAGGAGGGGGAAGGGGTGGCCGCCGACGGTGAGGGTGTCGGGGAAGTCGTTGAGGGTCTGCGCGTCGACGGCGAAGGCGTCGCCCTCAAGGGGGAGGGGCGGGCAGGTTTTGAGGGCGGGGGCGTTGCAGACGTCGGGGGGGAGGCGCTCTTCGTAGAAGGCGATGAGGCGCTCGCGGAGGGTGTCGCGGGCGTCGCGGCGGAGGGCGGTGAGCTGTTCGAGGAGGCGCTGCCGGGCCCAGTTGGCGGCGAGCCAGGCGGGCGGGTTGCGGATGGCGCCGGGGGCGGCGAGGGCGTCGGCGATGAAGAAGCGGCGGGCGGCCTCGGGGTCGAGGCGCGAGAGGTCGCGTAGGCGGCCCTTGGCGAGGGGGAGGCCGAAGAGGGTGACGTCTTCGTGGACGCGGACGAAGCCTTTGTCGGCGTCCCAGAAGGCGGAGTGGCGGTGGACGCGGCAGAGGGGGCCGGCGATGGGCTCGATCCAGCGCGGGTCGATGCAGGCGACGGTGCGGCCGAAGAGGCGTGAGGTCTCGACGAGCTCGCCGGCGAGGACCCATTCTCGGGAGTCGGGGAGGACGTCGCCGCGCGGCTTTTTGGCGGGGGTCTCGTCGCGGCGGCGTTCCTCGCGCTTGGCGGCCTTGGCCAGGCCGGAGCCGGGGAAGAGGGCGAAGCGGATGGCGAAGGCGCCGCGGTAGTCGCGGGCCTCGCGGTCGTAGTGGCCGATGCGCGAGAGGAGGCCGCAGAGGAGGGCGCGGTGGAGCCCGGCCTCGCCGCCTTTGTCCTCGGCGACGTGGAGGCGGCGTTGGGCGCAGAGATCCTCGAGCTGGGCGCGGATGTTGGCCCATTCGCGCATTTTGGGGTAGGAGACGAAGGCGGCCTTGCAGCGGCGGCGGCGTTGGGTCTCGCTGGTGCCCTGCGAGGGGTCGTTCCACCAGGCCCAGAGGCGGAGGCGGGCGGTGAAGTCGGAGTTCGGCGAGCGGAAGCGGGCGTGCTGTTGGTCGGCCTGGGCGGATTTGTCGAGGGGGCGGAGGAGGGGTTCGTCGCAGGCGAGGGCGGCGACGACGGTGAGGGCGTCGCGCAGGTTCTGCTCGCTCTCGGCGGCCAGGAGGATGCGGGCGAAGCGGGGCTCGAGCGGAAAGGCGGCCAGGGCGCGGCCAATGCCGGTGAGGGCCCAGCCCTCGGCCTGGCCCTCGACGGGGTCGCGGCGGCGGATGGCGCCGAGCTCGAGGAGCTCGCGGTAGCCTTCGCGGATGGCGGCGCCGGCGGGGGGCTCGAGGAAGGGGAAGTCCTCGATGCGCCCGAAGCGGTGGTCGGCCATGGTGAGGATGACGCCGGCCAGGGCGGTGCGCTTGATCTCGGGGGCGGTGTGGGCCTCGCGCCGGGCGTAGTCCTCCTGTGAGTAGAGGCGGACGCAGGTGCCGGGGCCGACGCGGCCGCAGCGGCCCATGCGCTGGCGGGCGGAGGCCTGGCTGATGGGCTCGACGCGGAGGGTCTGGACGTGGCGTTGGGCGGAATAGCGCTTGATGCGCGCCAGGCCGCTGTCGATGACGGCGCGGATGCCGGGGATGGTGACGGAGGTCTCGGCGACGTTGGTGGCCAGGATGATGCGGCGGTTCTGCGAGGGGCGGAAGGCGCGGGCCTGCTCGCCTGGCGGGAGGCTCGCCAACAGAGGCAGGCATTCGGTGCGCGGCAGGCGGCGGCCCTCGAGGAAGGCCATGCACTCGCGGATGTCGCGCTCGCCGGGGAGGAAGACCAGGATGTCGCCGCTCTCGGGGCCTAGGAGGTCGACGGCGTTGGCCACGCGGCGGGGGAGGTCGTCGTCCTCCGCGTCCTCCTCGGGGAGCCAGACGGTCTCGATGGGGAAGAGGCGGCCGGGGATGGTGACGACGGGCGCGCCGCCGAAGAAGTCCGCGAAGCGTTCGGCGTCGAGCGTGGCCGAGGAGACGACGACACGGAGGTCGGGGCGGCGCGGGAGTGCTCGTTTGAGGAGGCCGAGCAGGAAGTCGATGTTGAGGGAACGCTCGTGGGCCTCGTCGATGATGAGGGTGGAATAGCGACGGAAGAGGGGGTCGTCGCGCGTCTCGGCCAGGAGGATACCGTCTGTCATCAGCTTGAAGCGCGTCTGTGCCGAAGTCTTGCGCTCGAAACGGTGTTGGTAACCCACACCCGCGCCCAAGGGCGTGCCAATCTCCTCGGCCAAACGGCGGGCCATGGCGATGGCCGCCAGGCGGCGCGGTTGGGTGACGCCGATCATCCCGCGGGCCTCGGGGCGGGCCAGGTGCGCGAGCTTGGGCAGCTGGGTGGTCTTGCCGCTGCCCGTGTCGCCGCAGACGATGGTGACGGGACGCTTGCGGAGCGTCTCAATCAGTTCGTCCGCATGCGCGGCGATGGGCAGTTCAGGCGGGATGGTCAGGCGATTCATGCGGGAAATTATAGCAAGATGGGAAGCTTAGAGGTTTAGAAGCTTGGAGGCTTGGCTTATCCGCCGCCCGCAGGGGCGTTCTGTTCTCCGTTCTCTGTTCTCCGTTCTCTGGGGCGGTGGAACACCGACCCTCGCACCCTTGCCAAAGACCTGTCATCCGGCCTCCCTAAATCAACAACAATCCCCGTGCCCAACGCAAGATACGCCATCTCCAAGACCTGTCGTTCGGGGACACCCTTTGCACAGGCCTGTGGAATCCTCTTGCGTCTTCGCGGAGAACTCCCCCAAACAGGATTGGTGCGCTATTTGTCGCTTTTGCGGCGGTTACAGGTGCGGCAGAGCATTTGGCAGTTTTCGGCGATGGTATGACCGCCCTGCGACCACGGCGTGATGTGGTCGGCCTCCATCTCCTTGATGTCGAACCGTTTGCCGCACCTGGGGCAGATGCCTTCCTGGCGTTCGTAGACCTCGCGCTTGGTGTTGTCATCGAAGGCGCGCAGATTCAGATGACGTTCATCGCCATCTAGCACATAGGCGTAGATACCCTTTTTCTTCTGCACGTCGCTGTCTGCCATCAAGCGTTTAACCTCTTGTTCCAGAGCCGCCACATCCAACTGACGCTCATGATGGCACCGCCAGAGGGTGCCCCAATCCACCCCCTTCATCTCCTTGCGATACTTTGGGAAGGTTGCTCGCACCCAATTGATGACGTTCTGGAAGTGGAGCCACAGTGTATTGGCGTTCGGATCGTGCTGATGGGTGGCCAGATAACCCTCGCTATATCCATTGGAAATCCAATCCAACGCCGTCGCCAGATAATCCTGCCGAACCACGCTCCCTGAAAGATATTCCGAAGCGATTTTATAGGCCGGGCACCCCTGTTTGCTGAAATGTCGCTTCGCATCCGTTACAAAGGGCCCGCTATAAACCGCGTTGAGCAATTCCTGATTCGTCAGCTCCTCGCCCGCGATGTTGATGATGCGAAACCACGCCAGCTTCTCGCTGTCCGTCCCTTTGCAGACATAGACCATCACCTTATAGTCCAGAATCTGCTCCTGCTCATCCTTCGTCAGATTATGGAAGTAGCGCATGTTATGCGCGAAAACGCCATCCACATATTGGCATAGGCTCAGCGTGCGCTGCTGCCCATCGATTACTTCAAAGGTGCCATCCTCGCGGTCCGCCCAATACATCACATTCAGCGGATAACCGTTCGTCACCGTGTCAATCACCGCCTCCCGCTGAACGTCATTGTAGACGAACTCCCGCTGATAAGGCGGCCGGATGTCGAGTTTCCCCGCATAACCACGCACCCCCTGCTCACCATCATCACAATAACCCGCCGTCAGCTCCCTGACGCTCACCGCTCTCAACGTGATATCCATCTCATTTCCTCCTGCGAATCAGAATCCTTTTGTACACGCCCTCGCCATGAACGACGGGAGCATCATACCGCACGTGTGGTTTCTTGAGGTCTTCAAGCATGCCATCGCCACCGCGGTCCGTTGTCCAAATCAACTCGAATTGTTCGGGATTGTATTTGTCGAGGAACGTGATGGGTACGCCCATGACACCATCATAGTCTATTGGGATGTCGGCAGTCTTGCTTACTTCGATGGCCTTGTAATTGTCGTACTCCGGATAGGCCTCCGGCGAATAAGTTCGATAGAGGATAAGGTCTTCATGGCGTTTGGGCATATCCAAATTAGTGAACCACGTCACTCCCGAAACGCGAATCATTCCCTCGCGATGCGAACTCGCCGTGGCGACATCTTCATATTTGGAGATGAAAAAACCAGCATTCCCTTTGAATCCATAGCCCAACCAAACCTCGTTGGCTCGAAGAAGCGGAAAGACCTCCTTATAGGTGATAGCGTTTTGATGACCGATGATTAAGAACTTCTTCCCGTATTCAACCAGTTGTCCCAAGTATTCCTTAAATAACGAAAAAGGCGGATTGGTGACAACAATGTCCGCTTGCTTGAGGAGCTCAATGCACTCTTGACTGCGAAAGTCCCCATCGCCCTTGAAGTAGCGAATGCCAATTTCTTCGGGATCTGGCACCCGATTCCCATTCGTGTCGCCCAGATACTCCAGCCAGATGGCTTGATCATACGTGTTCATGCTAAAGAGATCAGGATCCTGATTCTTGTAGCAGGTGGTGATCAGTCGCTTCAGACCCAGAACCTCGAAGTTCATCGCAAAGTAATGGAAGAAGTTAGAGACGCGAGGATCATCGCAGTTGCAGAGCACCGTTTTGCCCCGGAAATGATGACGATAATGCCGCAACTCGTTCTCAATGTCTGAGAGTTGCGTATAGAACTCATCCTTCTTCGCACGCTTAGCGTTGTGTAGTCCTTTGTTGTCCGCCATAAAAAGCACGCCTCCTAATCACGTACCCAACGAGGCCTTAGGACGAGCCCGAAACAGAACGTGAAAAGGAGACGTGCCAATGACGGCACGCCTTGCCACAACACGTTGCTCTGTTTCCGAAGTGTCCTAAGTTTCGTTGAGTGCAACTTGTCGCGCAAAAGCGCAAGCATTAGACTGCGGCTCACCCGCAGCGTGCCTACAGTATAGCAAAAGCCGCACAATTTCCAAATACACAGGCAGTCTTGCGTGCGTTAGCACGCCCTCAATCTGCAACGAAACTGCGGTTCTTTGTGCGAGAGAATAATAAAAGAGGCGCGCGGGGGACCGCGCGCCTGATTGCTTGTCCGTTGCCGGGTGTTAGGCCTGGGGGGCGGGCTTGGGCTGGCCGCCGTGGGGGCGGATGGTGATGTGGAGCTCGCGGAGTTGCTTCTCGGTGACCTCGCTGGGGGCGTGCATCATGAGGTCTTCGGCCTTCTGGTTCATGGGGAAGGCGATGACCTCGCGGATGTTCTCCTCGCCGGCCAGGAGCATGACCATGCGGTCGACGCCGGGGGCGACGCCGGCGTGCGGCGGCGCGCCGTACTTGAAGGCGTTGAGGAGGCAGGAGAACTTCTGCTCGACGACCTCGGGGCCGTAGCCGGCGATCTCGAAGGCGCGGTACATGATGTCGGGGCGGTGGTTGCGCACGGCGCCGGAGGAGAGCTCGATGCCGTTGCAGACGACGTCGTACTGGTAGGCGAGGATGTCGAGCGGGTCTTTGGTGTTGAGCGCCTCGAGCCCGCCCTGGGGCATCGAGAAGGGGTTGTGCGAGAAGATGGTCGCGCCGGTCTCGGGATCCTTCTCGAAGAAGGGGAAGTCGGTGATCCAGCAGAAGCGGTAGGCGTCCTGCTCGATGAGGTCGAGGTCTTGGCCCATCTTCTTGCGGAGGGCGCCCATCATGGTGGGGGTCTTCTCGGCGGTGTCGCAGATGAAGAAGATGGCGTCGCCGTCCTTGAGGTTGCCGCGCTGGGCCAGGGCGTCGAGCTCCTCGGGCGTGAGGAACTTGGCGATGGGGCCTTTGATTTTGTCGGTGTCCCAGACGAGGTAGGCCAGGCCTTTGGCGCCGAGTTCCTGCTTGGCCCAGGGCTCGAGCTTGTCGAAGAAGCTGCGGGGCTTGGTTTTGATCTGCGGCACGGGCAGGGCGCGGACGATGGCGCCGCCGGCGACGGCTTTGGCGAAGGCGCCGAAGCCGCTCGTGGCGAAGAGGTCGGTGACGTCGATGATCTTCAGCGGGTTGCGCAGATCGGGCTTGTCGGAGCCGTAGGTCAGCATGGCCTCGCGGTAGGGGATGCGCCGCCAGGGGGCCTGGTCAATCTTCCAGCCTTTGGGGGCGAACTCGGCGAAGGCCTTGGAGAGCACGTCCTCGACCACGGCGAAGACGTCGTCCTGCGTGGCGTAGGACATCTCGATGTCGAGCTGGTAGAACTCGCCCGGGGAGCGGTCGGCGCGGGAGTCCTCGTCGCGGAAGCAGGGGGCGATCTGGAAGTAGCGGTCGAACCCGGCCACCATGAGGAGTTGCTTGAAGAGCTGCGGGGCCTGGGGCAGGGCGTAGAACTTGCCGTGGTGCACGCGGGAGGGGACGAGGTAGTCGCGCGCGCCCTCGGGGCTGGAGCAGGTGAGGATGGGCGTCTGGTACTCGCTGAAGCCGTGGGCCTCCATCTGCTTGCGCAGGAAGGAGATGAGCTTGGAGCGCAGGACGATGTTTTTATGCACCCGCTCGCGGCGCAGGTCAAGGTAGCGATACGTCAGGCGCATGTCCTCGGCGGGGTCGGTCTCGTCGGGGATGTAGAGCGGGGTGGTCTCGGAGGCCGACTCGATGACGCATTCGTTCGCCACCAGCTCCACCTCGCCCGTGGGCAGCTCCGGGTTCACCGTCGAGGGCTCGCGCAGGACGACCTCGCCGGTGAAGGTGACGACGCTCTCGAGCTTGATTTTCTCGATGTCGCCGAAGAAGCTGCGGCTGGGGTGGACCACCACCTGGGTGAGGCCGTAATGGTCGCGCAGGTCGATGAAGAGGATCCCGCCGTGGTCGCGCTTACGGAAGACCCAGCCGGACAGGCGGGCCGTCTTGCCGGCGTCGGCGGCGCGGAGCTCGTTGCAGGTGTGCGTACGGTAAGGATGCATGGCAAAGCCTCAGATTGATGGTTGCAAATCGCCTGACAGTATACCACAATCCCGCCCACCGGGCGCGCGGCCCAACTTTGTTCTTGCCGTGCTTCCCGGTCGGCGCAAAATGGCTTGCAAAGGGGTGGGGGAGTGTGCTATCTTATTGGCACGCCGTGGGAGAGCCGCGGCAAACGCTTCACTTTGCGTGACAACGTCGCCTGTTGAAACCTGAGAACTTTCACTATCAAAGCGACACGTTCGGCAAAGTGCGTCATTGGGCGCACTTTCTTTGCATGTGCTTTGATAGGGCTTTCTCAGGGCCTCAACAGGAACATGGAAAGGCTGTGCGCTTTTTTATGGGATGTTGTGGCAAGGCGAGGCGTGCGCACACGGGCGCGTGTCTGTGGCGCGACAGCCAGAGGGGCTCCCCGTCTTTCCCGCCCCGGTTCCCTCCGGCTTCTCGGTGGGGCGGGGAAGGAGAAACACCACAACATGAAGAAGACACTTCTCACCGCGGCCTTCGCCGCCCTCGCCCTCTCCGCCGCCCAGGCGGTGACCATCGACTGGGAGCGTGAGAGCCAGTCCAATTACACGTACAGCACGACGGACAGCTTCTCCGTCTGCCTGGTCGTCGACTGCGACTTCGCTAGTCTTGGTGCCCAATCCAACAGCCCCATCGTCACCTTTGGGGCAAGCGAACGCGCCTTCCTGGCCTATTCCGGCACGGACGGCTTGGGCGTTCGGATGGGGAATCAGTGGAGTGAGGCGGCCTCCGGGACGGCCACCGGCACGCACACGGTCATCCTGACGGCCACGCGCCAGGCCAACGGCTCCTCCAAGATCGCCTTCTACGTCGACGGTGAATTGGATGGCCGCCTGAATGCCTCGAACTTGCCCTCGGTTACCTTCGGCGACAGCATTGAGCTGACCTTCGCGAACGGCTCGGGCACCGCCGGCCAGACGTGGACGATCGAGGACGTCGCCATCTACGACGACGTGCTGACGCAGGCCCAGATCGACACCTTGGCGAAGACCAAGGACATCCGCAGCGTCCCCGAGCCGACGGCGCTGGCGCTGCTGGCGCTGGGCGTGGCCGGGGTGGCGCTCCGCCGCCGTGCGGCGTAAGGGCTCGCCGAACGGATAAAAAAGGCCCCCGGCCGGCGGCCGGGGGCTTTTTGTTTGGCCGCGTGGGGCTTAGAGGCGGCGCTCGCCGTTGACGAAGACGGCCTGGACGGAGAAGTCTTCGTCGTCGAGGACGGCGATGTCGGCGATGTAGCCGGGCTCGATGCAGCCGAGGACGTCGCCGAGGCCGTGCTCGACGGCTTGGTTGTGCGAGGTGCATTTGACGAGCTCGCAGAGGCGGAAGCCGGTGACCTCGTGGACGTTTTTGAGGGCGACGTTCATGCGGAGGATGGAGCCGGCGAGGGCGCCGTTGGAGGCGAGGCGGGCGGCGCCGTCCTTGACGATGACGTCGAGGCCGCCGAGGCTGGAGGGGCCGTCGGGCATGTGGCTGGCGCGCATGGAGTCGGTGATGAGGAGGATGGCGTCGGTGTCCTTGGTGTTGAAGGCCAGGTCGATCATCTCGGGGCAGAGGTGGATCTTGTCGCAGATCATCTCGGTGCGGAGGTCGTCGAGGAGGAGGCCGGCGCCCACCAGGCCGATGTCGCGGTGGTGGAGGGGGGTCATCTGGTTGCAGAAGTGGGTGAGGTGGCGCAGGCCCGCGGCGTAGACGGCCTTGAAGTCCTTGTAGGAGCATTTGGTGTGGCCTGCGGAGGGGACGATGCCCATCTCGAGGCATTCGCGGGCGAACTTGGCGCCTTCGCCGACCTCGGGCTCGGGGGCGTAGGTGATCTGGCAGACGGGGGTGATGGCGTTGAGGCGCTTGACTTCCTCGATGTCGGGCTTGCGGAGGAAGGCGGGGTTCTGTGCGCCGCAGCAGGCGGGGTTGATGAAGGGGCCTTCGAGGTGGACGCCGAGGACTTTGGCGTATTTCTCGTTTTTGCGGTATTCGGCGACGTGGCCGAGGGCCTTCTCGAGGTCTTCGGCGGCGACGGTGAGGGTGGTGGGGCACCAGGAGGTGCAGCCTTCCTCGAGCTTGGCCTTGGCGATCTTCTCGATGGCGGTGGGGTCGTCTGCGTCGCAGACGTCGACGCCGACGGCGCCGTGGGTGTGGACGTCGATGAAACCGGGCATCACCAGGCGGCCTTCGGCGTCGTAGGCCCAGTCGACGTCGGTGGGGTAGGGCGTGCCGGGCTCGAGGATTTGGGCGATTTTGCCGTCCACGATGACGATGGCGCCGTCGTCGAGCTCATAGCCGGGGCTGACGATGTACGCGTGCTTGATCAAACCTTTAGCCATCTCTGCTCTCCTTTGGGGTGTTGCGATAGACTGTGGATACTATAGCGCTTTCCGCGTGCCCCCGCAAGCCCTGGCCTGCCCTCCCCCCATGCCGCCAAGTGTGCTATACTAGATATTTCCTTTAAGAAAGGAGTGAGCGCATATGTGGGATTACACCGACAAGGTGATGGATCATTTCCGCCATCCGCGGAACGTCGGGGCGATTGAGCGCCCGGACGGGAAGGCGACGGTGGGCTCGCTGGCGTGCGGCGACGCGCTGACGTTCATGTTCAAGCTGGGGCCGGACGGGCGCATCGCGGAGGCGAAGTTCCAGACCTTCGGGTGCGCGAGCGCGGTGGCCTCGAGCTCGGCGCTCACCGAGATGGTCATCGGCAAGACGCTCGAGGAGGCCGAGAAGATCACCAACAAGGACATCGCCGACTACCTCGGCGGCCTGCCCGACCAGAAGATGCACTGCTCGGTCATGGGCCGCGAGGCCCTCGAGGCCGCCATCCACAACTACCGCACCGGCGAGGAGAACGTGGTGCAGGTGAACGACGAGATCGTCTGCACCTGCTTCGGCGTCTCGCGCGCGGAAATCGAGCGGGTGACGCGCGAGAACCACCTCCACACGGTGGAGGAGGTGACGAACTACTGCAAGGCCGGCGGCGGCTGCGGGATGTGCCGCGGGCGCATCCAGGAAATCGTCGACGAGGTGAACCACGCCCAGGCCGCCGCGGCCGAGCCGCCCAAGCCCCCCAAGAAGATGACCACCCTCCAGAAAATCAAGCTCATCGAGCAGACGCTCGAGGAGCAGGTGCGCCCCGTCCTCAAGAAGGACGGCGGCGACGTGGAGCTGGTGGACGTGGACGGCGACACGGTGCGCATCGCCTTCCGCGGGATGTGCGCCGGCTGCCGCAGCGCGGCCATCACGCGCGACAACCTCATCGCGAACGCGCTCCATGAGTTCGTCGACCCGGCGATCGAGGTGGTGATGGAATGAGCGCGCCCCTGGTCTACCTGGACAACAACGCCACCACCCGCCCCGCGCCCGAGGTGGTCGAGGCGATGGCGCCCTTCCTCTGCGAGCTGTGGGGCAACCCCAGCAGCATGCACGCCTTCGGCGGGCAGGTGGCCAAGCCCGTGGCCGAGGCGCGCGAGCAAGTGGCCGCCTTCGTGAACGCCGAGCGCCCCGAGGAGATCGTCTTCGAGGGGTGCGCCACGGAGGCCGACAACCACGCGCTCTTCGGCGTGGCCGCCGCGTGGGGCCGCCCGGGCACCGTCATCACCAGCCGCGTGGAGCACCCGGCCGTCCTGGGCCCCTGCCTGCGCCTGCGCGAGATGGGCCACACGGTGGTGGAGATCGGCGTGGACGGCGAGGGGCGCTTCGACCTGGCGGCCTACGAGGCCGCGCTGGCCGCCCACCCTGGCCCCAAACTGGTCTCGGTGATGTGGGCGAACAACGAGACGGGCGTCCTCTTCCCCATCAAACGCATCGCCGAGCTGGGCAAGGCCGCCGGCGCCACCGTCCACACCGACGCTGTCCAGGCCGCCGGCAAGGTGCCGCTGGACGTGCGCGAGGCGCCGGTGGACCTGCTTTCGCTGGCGGGGCACAAGATGCACGCGCCCAAGGGCATCGGCGCGCTCTACGTCCGCCGCGGCACGCGCATCAAGCCCTTCGTCATCGGCGGGCACCAGGAGCGCGGCCGGCGCGGCGGCACCGAGAACGTGCCCTACATCGTCGGCTTCGGCAAGGCCTGCGCGCTCTCCCAGGCCGCCCTCGCCGACGGCACCGAGGCGCGCATCCGGCGCCTGCGCGACAAGCTCCAGGCCGGGCTCCTGGCCACCTGCCCCGACAGCCGCGTGAACGGCGGCGGCGCCGAGCGCGTCTCCAACACCCTCAACATCTCCTTCGAGTTCATCGAGGGCGAAAGCGTGCTCTACCACCTCAGCGACCTGGGCATCTGCGCGAGCAGCGGCTCGGCCTGCGCGGCGGGGAGCCTGGAGCCTAGCCACGTGATCCGCGCCATGGGCGTGCCCTTCACGGCCGTCCACGGCTCCATCCGCTTCTCCCTCAGCCGCTACACCACCGAGGCGGAGATCGACTACGTGCTCGCGCACTGCCCCGAGGTGGTGGCCAAGATGCGCGCCCTCTCGCCCTTCGTGAAACACTGAGCGTAAAGATTTGGTATCCTAAGAAGTAACCCCAAGAAAGGAACAGACATGGAACGCTTTTGGTTGATGGCCGGCCTCGTGGCCGCGGCAGGCGTGGCGGCGGCGCAGAACGGCCCCGTGGTCACCGCCCGTGACGACGCCCCCGTTGAGTTGACCGAGGAGGACCGCCAGGCCCAGGCCGAGGCGCAGCCCCAGGAGCAGGAGCCCCAGGCGCAGGAAGAGGAAAAAGAGGAAGAGGGCCGCTTCTACCTCGGCGTCGGCGTCGGCGGGATGCGCGTCCACCGCGCGGCCAGCCCCGCGCCCGGGACGGATCTGCGCGGCGTGCAGCCCTCCGTGACGCTGCGCCTGGGCTACGACTTCGCCGACAGCCCGTGGAGCCTGGAGGCCTTCGGCTCCTTCGCCCGCGCCAACCGCAAGTCCGGCTCCGACACCGCCCGCGCGATCTACGGCCTGGGCGCGGAGGCGCTGTGGCACTTCGACCGCTATGCGCGCTTCGACCCCTTCCTGGCCGGCGGCCTCTCGTACTACGGCGGCAACGCCGCGCCCCTGTGGCAGGACGGCCAACGCGCGCACTTCTTCGCGCAGGCCGGCGTGGGAGCTTTCTACCACCTCACCGAGACCCTCTCCCTGCGCGGCGACCTGCGTTGGCACGTGGGCCTGACCGACGACTTCCTCTCCTTCACCACCGCCGACGTCGGCCTCACCTGGTTCGTGGGCGGCGACGAGGAGGAATCCGCCGACACCGTCCAGCCCCTCGCCCCCGCCCCGCGCGGCGAGCTCGAGCCCGGCGCCCAGCGTTACGACGAGGCCAGCGCCCACGCCGAGAAGCTGCGCGACGTCACCCCCATCGGCGCCGGGGACGCGATGCACCTGGAGCTGCGCGTGGGCTTCGCCAAGGACACCGCCGTCATCCAGCCCTCCGAGTACCCCGTCATGGACGAGCTCGCGCGCATGGTGCTGGCGGCCTTCGAGATCAACCCCCAGGCGCAGATCGAGATCCACGGCCACGCCGACCGCCAGCACGGCTCCGACCACGCCTACAACCAGGAGCTCTCCGAGGCGCGCGCCAAGAGCGTGATGAACCTGCTGGCCCAGAACGGCGCGCCCGTCGCGCGCATGACCGCCGTGGGCCACTCCTTCGACCAGCCCCTCCAGCCGGTGGACCTGGACAAGGGCACCCCCGCCAACCGCCGCGTGGAGATCGTCATCAACGGCGTCACCGAGGCCGAGCGCGAGCGCATCCGCGCCGGCAAGTGAGGCCCCGCCCATGGGCACGCTCCAACGCTACATCCTGCGCTCCTTCCTGGTGGCCGCCGGGCTCACGGCGTTGGTGCTGACCTTCGTGCTCTCGGTGGGCTTCCTTTTCCAGGTCTTCCAGTTCATCATGAAGGGCGCCCCCGCGCACCTGGTGGGGCAATACCTGGCCGCCTCGTTGCCCGAGGTGCTGGGCTTCACCATCCCGCTGTCGCTGATGGTGGCCTCGCTCCTCGTCTTCGGGCGGCTGAGCAGCGACAGCGAGGTGGCCGCGATGAAGGCCTGCGGCGTCAGCTTCCTCACCATCATGCGCGGGCCCATCATCGTGGGCGTGCTCTGCTCGGCGCTGGGCTTCTACCTGCAGCACTACGCCATGCCCCGCGGCCACTACGTCCGCCGCACCGTGGCCAGCCGCCTGGCGCTCGACGCCGGGCTCCAGCTCCTCGAGCCCGGGCGCTTCATCAACGACATCGACGGCGTGGCCATCTTCTGCGACCGGAAGGTGGACGAGACCGGCCCCGACGGGCGCGGCTACACCACGCTCTTCAACCTGCTGGCCATCGACGCCAGCCGCGGTTTCCTCCGCGAGGTCCGCGCCGACCGCGCCGAGGTCCGCGCCGACGGCAGCGACCTGGTCTTTGACCTCCACGACGTGGTCGTCAGCCCGCCTTTGGAGGGCACCCACGGCGTCGCCGTCTTCGACACGTGGACGTACACCGCCACCAACGTCGTCTCCCGTTCGCGCCAGTACAGCAAGAAGCCCAAGGACTTCGACTATGGCGAGCTGCGCGCAGCCGAGCGCGCCGCCACGCGCGGCCTTCGGGCCGCGGAGGCCGCGGCCGCCGCCGGCCAACGCTCCGAGCTCTCCCCGGAGTCCGCCGCCACGTGGCGCTCGCGCCTGCGCTTCCTGCTCAACTATCGCACCGTCTGGGCGCTCTCCTCGCTCTGCTTCGTCCTCGTGGGCATCCCGCTGGGGTGCCAATCCATGCGCAAGGATTCCTCGCGCGGGATGGCCCTGGGCGTGGGCGTGGGCATTGCCTTCTTCCTGGTGCTGCTCCTTTCCGAATCCCTGGCCGACAAGCCCGCCGCCCTCCCCTGGCTGCTCGTGTGGGTGCCCGTGCTCATCTGCCTGGGCGTCGCCGCCTATCTTATCCCCAAACACCAATGAGGCCCCCCATGCCCATCCATCCGCTCGCGTTCGTCTGCGAAGGCGCCCAGATCGACCCCACCGCCGAGGTCGGCCCCTTCGCCTACGTCGGCCCCGACGCCGTCATCGGCCCCGGCGCCAAGCTCCACCACCACGCCACCGTCGAAGGGCACACCACCCTCGGCGAAGGCTGCGAGGTCTTCCCCGGCGCCTGCGTCGGCACCAAGACCCAAGACCTCAAGTGGGCGCCCGGCTCCGTCACCCACGTGGAAATCGGCCCGCGCACCGTCATCCGCGAATGCGCCACCATCCATTCCGGCACCTTCGACGGCACCAAGACGGTCATCGGCTCGGACTGCCTCATCATGGCCTACTGCCACGTCGCCCACGGTTGCGTCCTCGGCGACCACGTCATCATGTCCAACGGCGTCCAGGTCGCCGGCGAATGCGTCATCGGGCACCACGCCGTCATCGGCGGCACCTCCGCCATCCTCCAATTCACCCACGTCGGCGCCTACGCCATGGTCGGCGGCGGCACCCAGCTGCGCAAGGACGCCCCCCCCTACATGGTCACCATGGGTGTCGAGAACCTCGTCGTCCGCGGCCTCAACTCCGTCGGCATCCGCCGCCACGCCGACGCCTTCAGCCCCGAGGCCTACGCCGCGCTCAAGGACGCCTACCAGATCCTCTACTCCGAGGGCTCCACCCGCGCCGCCGCGCTCGAGCGCATCGCCCGCGAGCTGCCCCAGTGCCCCGAGATCAAGCACCTCCTCGACTTCTACGCCAACGCCTCCAAGCACGGCGTCGCCTAAGGGAGAACGCGCCATGGACGGACACGCGCACAAAGACCTGCGGCCGGATTGGGATACCTATTTCATGGAGATCGCCAAGGTCGTCGGGATGCGGGCGAATTGCTCGCGGCGCAAGGTGGCCGCGGTCATCGTGGCCGACCGCCGCATCATCTCCACCGGCTACAACGGCACGCCGCGCGGCATCCGCAACTGCTTCGAGGGCGGCTGCCCGCGGTGCTCGGGCGCCGTGAAGAGCGGCGCCTCGCTGGAGGAGTGTGTCTGCGTCCACGCCGAGCAGAACGCCATCTGCCAGGCCGCCTATTACGGCATCCGCCTGGCGGGGGCCACCATCTACGTTACCCTCACCCCGTGCCTGACCTGCGCGAAGATGATCATCAATGCCGGCATCCGCGAGGTGGTCTACGCCGGGCAGTACGCCTTCGACGCGCAGACCAAGGCGCTCTTCGACGAGGCCGGCGTCGTCTGCCGCCATTACGAGCCGCCCGCGGAGCGGCCGTGGGAGGCGTGAGGTGACCGCGCGGGCCTGCCTCGCGGCGGCGTGCGCGCTGGCCGCGGCCTTCGCGGCGGCGGCGGTCGACGCGGAGGCCGTCGCGCGCCTCAAGAGCCTGCCCGGCCCCATGCAGTCGGCCGACGGCGCGCTTTACGTCGCCTGCCAGACCCCGGCGCGCGCCGACCTGCGCTGGCCCGTGCTCCAATTTGCCGACGGCGTGCGCGACAACCTTTCCGACGCCTTCGTGCCCTTGGGCGACAAGGCCTCGCCCCTGCTCATCGTCCTGGGCGCCGAGACGAACCGCGTGGCGGGCGTCACCCGCCGCTCCATGGGCACGCCGGACGGGTTCTCCCAGCTCATCATCCACGTGCCGAACCCCGACACCGTCGACCTTGAGCAACTGCGCGAGCGCATCGCCGAGGCGCTCCTGCGCGAACGCGCCCGCGGCCTCTCGGGCTCCTACGCCGCGCTCAAGTGGCCGCCGTGGTTCATCCGCGCGGCGGTCGACGCCTCGCGCGGGAACCTATGGCGCGCGGAGGCCTACGAACGGGCGCACGACCTGTTGGGGCGGGGGGCCTTCCCCGCGCTTGGCGACTTCTTCGCGCCGGGGGCCGAGCCGCCGCGCGAGCCCGCCGCCTTCTTCGCCCTCTGGGTCTTCGAGCGCAACGGCGCCAAGGCCAAGCGCGAGGCGCTTCTGACCGCGCCGTGGGAGCCCCTGCACGTCGTGGGCGGCGCGGACGACGCGGCCTGGCAGGCGTGGTTCCGCGCGAAGGAGGACACCGTCTTCGTCCCCGGCACGCTCACGCGCTCGCAGTTCCATCGCTGGGCCGACGGCCTTGCCGAGCCCAAGGACGCGGCGGAGGCCGCGCGCCTCTGCGAGTGGCTCACCCGCCAATCCATCGGCCGCCCGCAGGTCTTCCGCGACCTCACCGAGCTGTACCTCCGCGCCTACGCCGCCTTTGTCACCGGCGACGCCGCCGCCTACCGCGCGCGCCGCGCCGAGGCCGACGAGGCCCGCGACCTGCTTGGACAGACCCTTTCCGTTTCCCCCCTTATCCAAGACACGCCCCCCGCAAAGGCACCCGCACCATGAGCACTCCAGCCGCCGACACCGCCACCACCGTGGGCAAGATCAATCCAGACGTCCTCGCCTTCACCGAGGGCAAAGACCCCGTCCTCGACCTGGCCCTCGCCGAGGTCGACTGCCTGGGCACCGCCGCCCACGTCACCATGCTCTCGCGCATGGACTTCAAGCCCACGCTCTTCACCGAGGAGCAGCGCGTCGCCGTCCTGCGCGCCCTCAAGGACATCATCGCCGAGGCCCGCCGCGGCGACTTCACCATCACCGCCGCCGACCAGGACGTCCACCTCGCCGTCGAGCGCCGCCTCACCGAGCGCCTGGGCGACCTGGGCAAGAAAGTGCACACCTGCCGCAGCCGCAACGACCAGGTGGCCGTGGACATCCGCCTGCACGTGCGCAACGAGCTCAACGCCCTCACCGGCGAGCTTGCCGACCTCGCCCGCGCCCTGCTCGCCCTCGCCGAGGCCCACAAGGCCGTCCCCCTCGTCGGGCGCACGCACCTGCAGCCGGCGATGCCCAGCTCCGTGGGGATGTGGGCCAGCGCCTACGCCGAGATGCTGCTCGACGACGCCTACCTCCTTGAGGCCGCCTACAAGACCAACGACCTCTGCCCCCTTGGCTCCGCCGCCGGCTACGGCGTGCCCCTGCCCATCGACCGCCGACTGACGAGCGACCTGCTCGCCTTCAGCCGCCCCCACCACAACGTCTTCTACGCCTCCTGCGCCCGCGGCAAGGACGAGGCCGTCCTCCTCGCCGCCTGCTCGCAGGTCATGCTCTCGCTCTCGCGCCTGGCCGAGGATCTCATCCTCTTCTCGATGCCCGAGTTCCGCTACTTCACCCTCCCGCGCGACCTCTGCACCGGCAGCTCCATCATGCCGCAGAAGTACAACCCCGACGTCCTCGAGCTCATCCGCGCCAAGGCCGCCCTCCTCGTCGGCCAGGCCACCTCCGCCAACGTCATCCTCAAGGCCCTCCCCGGCGGGTACAACCGCGACCTGCAGGACACCAAGGAGCTCTACATGGAGGGCCTCCGCGTCACCCGCGCCTCGCTACGCATCATGCGCCTGATGGCCGAAAACCTCACCGTCAACCCCGAAGCCTGCCGCGCCGCCTTCGCCGAGCCCGGCGTCTTCGCCACCGACCGCGCCCTCGAGCTCGTCGCCGGCGGCATGCCCTTCCGCGACGCCTACCACCAGGTGCGTGACCACCTTGAGGACCTCCGCGGCATGGATCCCGACGCCGTCATCGCCCAGAAGACCCACCTCGGCGGCACCAACGGCCTCGACTTCGCCCACCTCCGCGGCCGCGCCGACGCCCTCGCCGCCCAAGCCCAGGCCGCCCAGGCCAAGGTCGACGCCGCTTTCGCCGCCCTCATGGACGTCTGACCCCCTTTTCCACCGTTCCCAACAGGAGAAACACTCATGCGCAGCGACACCATCAAATCCGGCTACCAACGCGCCCCCCACCGCTCCCTGCTCTTCGCCACGGGCATGAAGCGCGAGGACATGGGCAAACCCTTCATCGCCGTCTGCTCCTCGTACACCGACATCGTCCCCGGGCACTGCCACCTGCGCGGCGTCGCCGATCTCGTCAAAGAGGAGATCCGCGCCGCCGGCGGCGTCCCCTTCGAGTTCGACACCATCGCCGTCTGCGACGGCATCGCCATGAGCCACGCGGGCATGAAGATGAGCCTGCCCAGCCGCGAGCTCATCGCCGACAGCGTCGAGACCATGCTCCGCGCCCACTGCTTCGACGGCGTCGTCTGCATCCCCAACTGCGACAAGATCGTCCCCGGCATGATCCTCGCGGCCCTGCGCGTGAACATCCCGGCCATCTTCGCCTCCGGCGGGCCCATGCTCCCGGGCGTCAACCCCGTCACCGGCGCGGCCTCCGACCTCAACACCGTCTTCGAGGCCGTGGCCGAGTACAAGAACGGCAAGATCGACGAGAAGCAGCTCGAGGCCATCGAGGAGACCTCCTGCCCCGGTTGCGGCTCCTGCTCGGGCATGTTCACCGCCAACTCGATGAACTGCCTCTGCGAGGTCCTCGGCCTGGCGCTCCCCGGCAACGGCACCATCCCCGCCGTCGACCCCCGCCGCAAAGACCTCTGGCGCGCCGCCGCCCGCCGCATCGTCCAGATGGCCAAGGACAACGGCCCCCTCCCGCGCGATATCGTCGACCGTGCCGCCATCGACAACGCCTTCGCCCTCGACATGGCCATGGGCGGCAGCTCCAACACAGTCCTCCACACCCTTGCCTTCGCCCACGAGGCCGGCGTGGACTACGACCTGCGCCGCATCGACGCCATCTCCAAGCGCACCCCGCACGTCTGCAAGGTCGCCCCCAGCTGCGCCTACCATATCGTCGACGTCGACCGCGCCGGCGGCATCCCCGCCATCCTCAAGCGCCTCTCCGAGCGCCCCGGGCTCCTCGACCTCGACAAGCGCACCGTCAGCGGTAAGACCCTCGGCGAGATCGCCGCCGCCGCCACTGTCTCCGACGACGCCGTCATCCGCCCCCTCGACAACCCCTATTCCCAGGACGGCGGCCTCTCCGTGCTCCACGGCAATCTCGCCGAGCAGGGCGCCATCGTCAAGCGCGCCGGCGTCTACGCCTCCATGCTTGTCTTCACCGGCAAGGCCATCTGCTTCGACTCCCAGGAGGAGGCCTGCGACGGCATCCTCGCCGGCAAGGTCAAGCCCGGCCACGTCGTCGTCATCCGCGGCGAAGGCCCCAAGGGCGGCCCTGGCATGCAGGAGATGCTCGCCCCCACCGCCTACATCATCGGCGCGGGGCTCGGCGAGCAGGTCGCCCTCATCACCGACGGCCGCTTCTCCGGCGCCACCCACGGCGCCTGCATCGGCCACGTCTCCCCCGAAGCCGCCGAAGGCGGCCTCATCGGCCTTGTCCGGGACGGCGACGAGATCCACATCGACATCCCCAACAACCTCCTCGAGGTCAAGCTCGACGACGCGGAGATCGCCGCCCGCCGCGCCGCCGCCAAGCCCTGGCCGCCGCGCCCCGTCACCGGCTGGCTCGCCCGCTACGCCAAGCTCGTGGGCAACGCCTCCACCGGCGCCACCCTCTCCTGAGCGCCCCGCGCGCCTCAGCCGAAGGCCCCGCTCCCGGGGCCTTTTTTTGTGCCGGCGACGGGTTTGGCGGCGGGGGCGGAATGTGGTATGCTTTCGGGATTATGGGAACGACTTTGGAGTTTTATGGGACGCGCTCGACGTGGCGCGACGTGGCGGACGCGGCGCGCACCACCATCAATCGCGAGGCGGGGGCGGGGGAACCTTCGGCGGCGTGGAAGAAGCGGATGCTGCTGGCCGAGCATTCGCCCATCCGCCAGCTTGTCTTCCGGTGGAAGTGGGTGGGGCTGAAGAGCTGGGTGAGCGTGCATTTGGTGCGCCACAAGTTCGGCATCGACCATTTCGTGAGCACGCAGCGGAGCGACCGCACGGGCGTCGACCGCAACGCCTCGCGCCAGGACGCGCCGGTGACGCACGAGTGCATCGCCAACGCGCAGGCCATCCTCTCCATCTCGCGCAAGCGGCTGTGCCGCCAGGCCTCGCCGGAGACGCGGGAGGCCTGGGGGATGGTGGTGGAGGCCCTGCGGGCGAACGGCCAGCCGGAGTTGGCGGCGTGTTGCGTGCCCGAGTGCGTCTACCGCGGGTTCTGCCCGGAGTTCAAGTGCTGCGGGTTCGCCAAGACGCCGGCCTTCGAGGCGGCGGTGGCGGCCTACCGCGGCGGGGCTCGCCCGAACGAGTGACTTTGGAACCGAACGAGAAAAGGAGTCTCATCATGGCAGATTGCAATGGCGATTGCGCGGCGTGCGCGAGCAAGGGCTCGTGCTCCACGCCGAAGGAAGACCCGGTGAAGCCGACGCTGGAGCGCATCAAACACGTCTTCGTGGTGCTCTCGGGCAAAGGCGGCGTGGGGAAAAGCACGGTGGCGGCGAACCTGGCGCTGGGCCTGCGCCTGCGCGGCCAGGCGGTGGGCCTGCTGGACGTGGACGTCCACGGCCCGAGCATCCCAAAAATCCTGGGCCTGCAGGGCCAGCGGGCGATGGGCGACGGCGAGAAGCTCATCCCGCTGGAGACGGCCGAGGGGCTGAAGGTGATGTCCACCGGCCTCATCCTGGAGAAAGAGGACGAGCCGATCGTTTGGCGCGGCCCGCTGAAGGCCGGCGTCATCAAGCAGTTCATCGGCGAGGTGCGGTGGGGCGACCTGGATTACCTCATCGTCGACTGCCCCCCCGGCACGGGCGACGAGCCGCTCTCCATCTGCCAGCTCATCCCCAGCGCGGAGGCCATCCTGGTGACGACGCCGCAGCAGGTGGCGACGCTGGACGTGAGCAAATCCATCACCTTCTGCAACCAGCTGGGGCTGCGCATCGCCGGCGTGATCGAGAACATGAGCGGCTTCACCTGCCCTCACTGCGGCACGTTCACGCCCATCTTCAAGACCGGCGGCGGCGAGGCGCTGGCCAAGCGTTACGGCCTGCCCTTCCTCGGCAAACTCCCCATCGCCACCGAGATCGGCGAGAGCGGCGACGAGGGCAAGCCCTTCGTGGCCGCCCATCCGGACACCCCCGCGGCCAAGGCCTTCATGGCCGCCGTCGACAACCTGCTCTCCATCGGCTGAAGGAGCCCGCCATGCGCCACGCCCCCCTCCTCGCCCTCACCGCCCTGGCCCTCGCCGGGTGCGCCGTGCCCCGCCCCGTCGAGACCCCGAAGGACACCTACGCCATCGTCGCCTCCAAGGCCGTGATGGACGACCCCGCGTGGGCGGCCGTGGCCGAGGCCCTGGCCCAAAAGCACCCCGGCGCCGAGACGTTGGTGTGGGAGCACACCCCCGAGGAGGCCAAGGCGCGCCTGGCCGAGCTCCAGCCCAGCTTCACCGCCTTCGTCGTCAAGCCCACCCAGGCGGGCGTCTCCCTGACCATCTGCCTGAGCAACCTCTGCCGCGCGTTGGACGACGACCCCTACGCGGACACCTTCTGGGGCGTCGTCACCGGCTACGACGCCGAGAGCGCCCTGGCCCTCGCCAAGGCCGGCCCCATCGCCATCGAGCGCGCGCTCGACTGCGCGGGGTGCGACCTCACGGCCTTCCGGAAGGCCTGGCGCTACACCGAGGACCACCGCGGCACCATGAACGTGTGGGAGCGCGGCGTCACCGACAAGGTGCTGGACGTGCCCTGCGACACCGACAACACCCAGGGCGTCCTCGAACGCCTCCAAAAAGACCGCGTCCAATTCATGTCCACCTCCGGCCACGCCACCCAGCGCGATTGGCAGATGGGCTACAGCGGCCCCAACATGGCGATGGTCCACCAAGACGGCCGCCTCTTCTCCATCGACACCAAGAAACAGCGCCACCCCGCCGGCAGCGACGAGCCCAAGGTCTACTTCGGCACCGGCAACTGCCTCATCGGCGACGTCGACAAGCCCGACTGCATGGCCCTCTCGTGGATCAAGGACGGCGCCGCGCGCCAGTTCATGGGCTACACCATCACCACCTGGTTCGGCGCGCAGGGTTGGGGCACCCAAGGCCTCTTCGTGGACGCCGCCGGCCTCGCCACCGCCAACGAAGCCTTCCACTTCACCAACACCGCCATCGTCGAGACCATCCGCGCCTACGGCATCCCCGACATGATGGACTTCCGCTTCAAGGAAATCAAATCCACCGGCAACTTCCCCGTCACCCCGGGCCTGCAGGCCTGGGCCACCGGCCTCGCCGCCTCCGGCAAAGGCAAGGCCGAGGTGCAGAAGGCCCTCCAAGACCGCGTCGGCCACCTCCACGACCGCGACGTCGTCTGCTTCTACGGCGACCCCGCCCTCGACGCCCGCATCGCCGACGGCCGCTGGCGGGTGCTCCCGCCCCGCCTCGACGCCGACGGCGCCCTCGTTCTCACCCTCGAGGCCCGCCCCGGCGTCCGCCCCGGCGCCGTCTGGGTGCGCCTCCCCGGCTCCTGGGCCTATGACCCCGCCGCGGCCGAGGCCTCCGACGCCCTCGGCACGCCCGACCTGGCGCTCGACAATATGATCCGCTTCCCCGCCGCCAAGCCCGCCGCCGGCGAGACTTACACGGTGCGCCTCCCCGGCGCCGCGCGGAAGGGCCGCTGATGGACGGCGCGCTCGAGCTCATCGCCACCGTGATGCGGCGCGGCGGGCCCGTGATGTGGCCCATCGCCCTCTGCTCGCTCATCGTGGCCCTCGTCGTCCTGCGCAAGGCGCTGCAATGGGCCTTCCACGCCCTCGCCGAACGCGCCGGCGCGCCGCTGTGGGGCAAGGCACTCGACGCGCTCCGCGCGGGCGACCGGCAGGCCGCGAAGGCCCTCGCCGCGCAGGGCGCCTCGCCCTACGGCGCCGTCCTCGCCGCCGCGCTCGGGCGCGCCGACCTGCCCTTCGCCGAGGCGCTCGAGGCCGAGGCCCGCGCCGCCTTGCGCCGCCTGGCCCGTGGGCTGGGCGTGCTCGACACCATCGTCACTCTGGCCCCGATGCTCGGCATCCTCGGCACCGTCACCGGCATCATCGCCTCCTTCGACCTCATGGGCTCGATGGGCGTCGACGATCCCACCGGCGTGGCCGGCGGCATCGCCGAGGCGCTCATCACCACCGCCGCGGGGCTCGTCGTCTCCATCGGCGCGCTCATCCCGCTCAACGCCGGGCGCGTCTGGCACCGGGCCCAGACCCGCGCGATGGAGGCGGCCATGACCGCCGCCGAACGCGCCGCGGAGGCCGCGCCGTGAGGTTGGGGGAGGACGAGGGGCCCGGCGCGCGCCTGGAGATGACGCCTATCATGGACGTCGTCTTCCTGCTCATCGTCTTCTTCGTCTACGCCTTCCTGAGCATGACCGTCCAGCGCGGCCTGCGCGTGGAGCTGCCCCGCGCCGACGGCGCCGTCACCCATGGCGACAGCGTCCAGCTCGTCCTCACCCCCGCCGACGAGATCCTGCTCGACGGCCGCACGCCGATGCCCGCCCCCGCCGCCGTCGAGGCCGCCGCCCTTCGCGCCAAGACCCTGGGTCTGCCCGTCGTCATCCGGGCCGACCGCCAGGCGCACGCCGGCCCCGCGCTCGAATTGATGGCCGCCCTCCGCGCCGAGGGCGTGAACAAGGTCACCTACCAAGTCGAGAAGGGGAAGTGAGGATGCCTTGGGCGGTGAGGGCCTGCGCCGCGGCGTCCCGCGAGGCCGCCCTCTGGGCCGCGGCGCTTGGCCTGCACTTCCTGGCCGCGCTCGCCGCCGCGTGGCTTATCGCGGGGCCGCGGCCCTCCGCGCCCAGCCCGCGCCTGATGGCCGATTCCATCGAGCTGACCCTTGCCGAGACCGAGAGTCTCACGCCCGTCGCGCCCGCCGAGGCCGCGCGCCCCGCCGCGCGCCCCCTGCCGATCCCCGAGGCCGCGCCCTATCTCACCGGCGGCGCGGAGGCGCCCGTCGCCCTGCCGCCCCCGCCGCCGCTTGCCGTGCCCGCGACGCCGGATTTGTTGCCGGCGCCGACCTTGCCGCCGGCGTGGGCGCCGGAGCGGACGACGCTCCCCGAGATCGCCCTGCCGCCCGCGCGGGAGGCCCCGGCCGCGGAGGAGGCGCGCGCCGCCGCGGGGGATACCGCGCGGTTGGAGCGGAAGCCGCGCCTGCTCACCGACCTCACCCGCCTGCGCAAGTCCTATCCCGCCGTCGCCCGCCGCAACGGCTGGGAGGGCACCGTCGTCCTGGATCTGCGCGTCAATGCCGACGGCACGCTGGCCGAGGCCGCCATCCACGCCTCCAGCGGCCACGACGTCCTTGACCGGGCCGCGCTCCGCATGATCCGTAGCGCCCGCTTCGCCAACGGCCCCGGGCGTTTGATCCAGCCCATCGAATACAGGCTCCGCTGATGAACATCCTTTCCGTCAAAGATCTTGTCATTGAGTATCCCCGGCCGGGCAAGCCGCCCTTCCGCGCCGTCAAAGGCGTCACCTTCGACGTGCGCGAGAATGAGTTTTTCGGCATCGTCGGGGAATCTGGGTGCGGCAAGAGCACGCTGGCCAAGGCGCTCTGCCGACTGCAGCCGGTCGCCTCGGGCACGCTGGCCTTCGCGCACATGCCGCGCGGGGCCGTGCAGATGATCTTTCAGGACGCCGTCGGCTCGCTCAACCCGCGCAAGACGATCGGCGACGCGCTCGCCGAGGTGCTCGCCGTCCACCGCCTGTGTCCGCCCGCCGACCGCGCCGGGCGCATCGCCACGCTCCTTGACGAGGTGGGGCTCCCTGCCGACGTGGCCGGCGCCTACCCGCGCGAGCTCTCCGGCGGCCAGTGCCAGCGCGTCTCCATCGCCCGCGCCCTGGCCATGGATCCGCGCGTTCTCGTCGCGGACGAGCCGGTCTCCGCCCTCGACGTCTCGGTGCAGGCGCGCGTGCTCAATCTGCTGGCCGACCTCCGCTCCCGGCGGAACCTGACCATCCTGCTGATTTCCCACGATCTGGCCGTCGTGCGCACCGTCTGCGACCGTCTGATCGTCATGCACGCAGGCGAGATCGTCGAGCGCGGCGAGGCCAAGGCGGTCTTCGCCAATCCCCGGCACGCCTACACGAAGGCGCTTCTCGCCGCCGTGCCGGACGTCTCGGCCGCCCTTACGGCAACGCCTTGAGGATGGCCGCGGCGATGGCCGGGGTGGCGCCGCGGCGGCGTTCGACCGCGGCGGCGGCGCGCTGCCCCAGGGCCTCGGCGGCGGCGGGGTCGGCCAGCAGGCCCAGAAGCCGGGCCTCGGTGTCGGGGAGGTCGCGCCCTTGGAGGAGGGCGCCCTGCGCCAGGAGGTCGCTCATCACGGGGCGGAAGTTCTCGGTGTGGGGGCCGACGACGGTGGCGCAGCCGCAGAGGCAGGGCTCGATCATGTTCTGCCCGCCCTTCTCGAAGAGGCTTTTGCCGACGAAGGCGACGTTCGCCAGGCCGTAGAAGCCCATGAGCTCGCCGGTGGTGTCGGCCAGGAGGACGGCGTCCTTGGGCTGGCGCTCGGGGTTTTCGGCGCGGGATTTGCGCAGGCAGGGGAAGCCCGCGGTGCGGATGGCGACCTCGACGTCGCCGGCTTTCTCGAAGTGGCGCGGCACGATGGCGAGGCGCAGGTCTGGGCGTTTGGCGAGGGCCTTGCGGTAGGCCGCCAGGAGGAAGGCGTCCTCGCCGGGCCAGGTGGAGCCGCCGAGGAGGAGGGGCGCGGCGGGGTCGAAGCCGGCGGCTTGGAGGTAGGCGCTGAGCTCGGCTTCCTTGGCGGGGGCGCGCCGGGCGACGTCGAACTTCATGGTGCCGGTGACGGTGATGCGGGCGGGGTCGCAGCCGGCGTCGGCCAGGCGGCGGGCATCGAGGTCGCTTTGGGCGTAGACGTGGTCGAGGCGGTTGAGGACGGGGCCGAACCACCAGCGGAGGCGGCGGTAGCCGGGGGCGCTGCGGTCGGAGATGCGGGCGTTGACGAGGAAGGCGGGGATGGCGCGGTCGGTGGCGTGGCGAATGATGTTGGGCCAGAGCTCGGTCTCGGTGATGACGTAGGCCAGGGGGTTGACGGCGCGGAGGGCGCGGCGGACGCACCCGGGGTAGTCGAGCGGGTTGTAGATGAGGACGTCGTCGGGGCCGAGGTGCTTCCCCGCCTGGGCCCAACCAGTGCTGCTGGTGACGGAGAGGACGAAGGCCAGGCCGGGGCGTTGGCGGCGGAGCTCGTCCATCAGCTGCCCGGCCACGGCGACCTCGCCCACGGAGACGGCGTGGATCCAGAGGCGCGGCGTGCCGTCGGCGAGGCGCTCGCGGATGGCCTTGGGGTAGCGCCCGAAGCGGTCGGCGAAGCGGTTGGCGTAGCCGCCGCGCTTGGCCATGCGCAGGAGGAACTTGGGAATCATCAGCACGTAGGCGACGGCGAAGAGGAGGTTATAGACGAACCATTTCATGGCGTTCAGCGGTCGATGAGGCGGATGTCCAGCGGGCCGTGCGCGGGGGCGAGGGCGGCGCGGAGGCGGGGCGCGAGGGTGCGCGCGTAGCGGAAGCGGTCCTCGCGGCGCACCGAGAGGAGGAGCCGCCCGCCCTCGAGGGCCTCGATGGCCACGCGCTGGCGCTCGGCGGGGGGGAGGAGGGCGTCGAGGGCGGCCTCGGCGTCGCTGAGCGGGGCGGCTTGGAGGCGCTCGGCGAGGGTCTTGAGGGTGGCGTCGACGGCGCCCGAGAGGGGCGGCACCTCGTAGGCGCCGACGGGCCCGGCCATGCCGCGATCCTGCGGCAGGTCGGCCGGGTGCATGGCCGAGGAGTAGGCGCGCGGCTCCGGCGGTCCGGGCAGGGGCTGCCCGGCGCCGGGGCGCGGGGTGGGGGCCCCGCGCGTGACGAACGCCTGGGATTTTTTCATCTTAGGCGAGGGCCGCGTCCATCTCGGCACGGATGGCGCGGGCGGCGGCGGCGGGGTCGGGAGCCTCGAGGATGGGGCGGCCGACGACGAGGTGGGTGGCGCCGTCGCGCACGGCGCCGGCGGGGGTGGCGACGCGCTTTTGGTCGCCGACGGCCGCGCCGGCGGGGCGGACGCCGGGGGTGACGAAGCGGACGGCGCGGCCTTGGGCGGCGGGGATGAGGGCGCGGTTCATGGCGGCGACCTCTTTGGGCGAGCAGACGATGCCGTCGGCGCCGTTTTGGATGGCCAGGAGGCCGAGGGCCTCGACCTGCGCGGGCATGGCGCGGCCGATGCCGAGGTCGGCGAGGTCGGCTTGGTCGAGGGAGGTGAGGCAGGTGACGGCGAGGATTTTGGGGGCGCGGGGCCCGAACTCGGCGGCGGCGTCCGCGGCGGCGCGGATCATGGCCTTGCCGCCGGAGGCGTGGATGGTGGCGAGGTCGACGCCCAGGCCGCCGAGGGAGCGGACGGCGCGCTCGACGGTGCGGGGGATGTCGTGGAGCTTGAGGTCGAGGAAGACGCGCTTGCCGGCGCCACGCACGAGGCGCACGATGTCGGGGCCCTCGGCGGTGAAGAGCTCGAGGCCGATTTTGTAGAAGTCCACGGCGTCGTCGAGGGTGACGAGGGTCTTGCACACCGCGTCTTTGCTCGGCACGTCCAGCGCGACGATGAGTTCTGCCATTGGTCGGTTCCTTTCTTGGCTTATTGTAGCATAAGGGCCTCGGCCTCGGCGGGGGTGTGGCCTTTGAGGGGTTGTGCGCGGGCGTGCCGGCAGTAGGCGGGGAAGGCCTCGCAGAGGGCGTTGAGCTTGGCGTGCGGGAGGGTGACGCCGGCTTGGTGGGCGTAGTGGGTGAGGTCGTCGCGGAGCGTCTCTTCGTCGAGATAGGCTTGGTGGCGCGCGAGGCCGAGCGCGGCGTCGCGGAAGTAGGCCTGCGCCTCGGGGTCGCCTTTGGCGGCGTCGAGGAGGGCGAGGAGGGCGCGTTCGGCCTTGGGGTCGGCGCAACAGGGGGCGAGCGCGCCTTCTTCGGCGGCTTGGGCGAGGGTCTCGACTTCCTCGGGGGTGGGGATGTAATAGGGCAGGTCGGGGTCGATGTCGTCTTGGAGGGCTTCGTAGGCATCCTTGGGGTCGTCGGCGTCCAGGAGCGTGCCGTCGACCACGACGGTGCCGTCCTCGCCCGCGTCGAGCGCGGCGAAGGGGAGGCCTTCGAGGTGGTTGGTGAAGGCCAGGTAGCCCAGGAGCGTTTCCTCCTGGAACAGCCCGGGGTGATGGGCGTCGAGGACGTCTTTGACCACGGCGGCCGGCACGATGCCGTAGAGGTCGGCCAACGCGGCGCAGTAGGTGCGGAGGAGGCGCTCGCGCGGGGCGTCGAGCCTCAGTTCGTCGCGCCTGGCGCGGAGGGTCTCCTCGTCCCACGGCGCGAAGGCCGCGTCTTCCCGCTCCGCCTCGGCGAGGGCCTCGGCCACCTCGCCGGGCGCGTGGCCTTTGTAGGCGGCACGCCGTTCGCCGAGGTTCCCTTCGGCGCAGGCCAGGAAGGCGTCGGCCCCGAGGCGTGCGTAGGTTTCGATGTGGGGGTGGTAGAGGTCGATGGCGTCGGCGTAGCCTTCGTCGTCGAGGTAGGCGGGGTTGACGATGAGGCGGTCGCGGGCGGTCGAGCGCCGCGGCGTGCCCCACAGCTCTTCCTCCCCGAGGATGAAGAAACCCGGGCCGTCCCGGAAGTCGTGCCGCGCCACCTTGGCGAAGGCGAAGAAGGCGCGCGCCGGGACGGCCCCCGGGAACATCGCGTTGAACAGCGGCCAGAAATCCTCCAGCGCGAGGACGCCGTAAAGGCTCGCCGCCGCCGCGAAGGCCCGCCTCAGCAAGGCCTCGTCCGCCGCGCTCAGCGGGATTTGGCGGTACAGCCGCGCCAGGCGCGCCTCGGCGTAAGCCTCCGGCATTTGGAAGGCGCTTTGCTCGGGGCGATCGTCGCGATCGGCCATCAGATAATCGGCCTGTGCCATCGTGGGAAACCTCCTTCGTTCGCCCCACAGCATCTCAAATCCGCGCCCATTTCACAAGCCCGCCCCGCGCCCCTCCCGCCCCCCGGGTGGGACTTTTTTTGGGCGGTGCGCAAAAAAGGCTTGCGCGGCGTGGGCGTGTTTGCTATCATGTGCGGCGTTTTCCCGACATGGCGGGTTAGCTCAGTCGGTAGAGCAGCGGAATCATAATCCGCGTGTCGGGGGTTCGATCCCCTCACCCGCTACCATGCGAGAGAGGAAGACATACCACAGTCCGAAGTGGCGCAGTGGTAGCGCAGGTGACTGTTAATCACTTGGTCGCAGGTTCGAATCCTGCCTTCGGAGCCAATTTTTCGGTGGCCGTGCCCCAGAGGGGGGGTACGGCCACCGTTTTTTTGTCCCTTCTTGCCTCACCTTGGCGGGGTACCGAAAAAGGGGTTGCTTTTTCCGGGAGGTTGCGGTACATTTAGGCGCATGAAACTTAGGACGGCTGTCATTTTGGTGGGCGCGTTGGCCTCGGGCGCGGCGTTGGCCGCGGAGGCGGCGACGAACGAGGTGGTGCGGGTGACGGCCGCGCCGTTGCCGAAGTATCGGGCGGAGGAGGTGGATTCGGGGACGTTGGTGGCGTTGCCGCCGGAGGTCTCGCCCTTTACGGTGGATTCGCTGACGGAGGACTTCATCCGCGAGCGGAACGCGACGGATTTGGATCAGCTCCTGTCGTTGCAACCGGGGATTTACCAGGGGGGAAAGACGTTGATGGCGCGCCAGGCGGGGACTTACGCGATCCGCGGGTATTCGGGCAGCGAGGTGTTGCTGGGCGGGGTGCCGCTGGCGGGGGGGATCGGGACGTTCCTGGACCCGACGTTGCTCGAGCGGGTGGACGTGGTGAAGGGCCCGGTGGGGGGCGCTTACGGGGGGCAGATGGGGGACATGACGGATTTGATGGGGGCGGGGGGAACGGTGATCTTGCAGCCGAAGCGGGCGAGCCTGGAGGAGGATTTCCACGACTTCCTCTTCAAGGGGGCGTATTCGCGCGCCTCGGGCTCGCGCCTGAAGGTCGCGGCGGACGTGAACCGGGTCTTGGGCGCGGAGGGGCGCGCGGCGGCGCGCGTGCCGATGGCCTATGAGTGGCGCGAGCCCGGGTGGGCACCCTCGGGCGCGGGGCATGGGACGACCTTCTCGGCGGCGCCGAGCCTGACGATGCTGGCGGCGGATCGCCTGGAGGCGGGGCTGGATCTCTTTTATCAGTACAGCGACCAACCGGCCTACCAGGGTGTGCGCACGCGCTGGGGCAAGCCGTATGGGAGCGGGTGGGACGACACGTACACGGACGCGGACGACCGGATGCGCTTCGAGACCTTCGGGGGCACCTTCCGCCTGGACGGCGAGGTGACGGATTGGCTGTCGCTGCGCACGCGCCTCTCCTATTTCCAGACGGAAAGCCGCTACAATTACCGCGGGCCCTTCTCCAACAAAGGCTTCGACCCCGACCCGGCGAGCGGCAAGCGCTATGAGTGGGCGGCGGGCGACCGCTTGGGGCGCACCTTCTACGCGGGGCAGGACGCCGTCTTCACGTTCGACACCTTCGGCGTGGAACACCAATTTCTGGTGGGCGTGAACGCCTCGGTGAAGGAAAACCAGGGGTGGGGCACCTTCATCTCATCGGGGGTGACCAACGACGACTACGTCGCCGTCATCAAAGGTGACCCGGACAACTATTCCGACACGCGCCAGGCGAAGATCGGCGTCAACGCGCAGGATTTGCTGCGTTGGCGCGGGCTCAGCCTTATCGCGGGCGTCCGCGCAGATTGGCACGACAGCGTGAACCACGCGCACCAGTGGGCCTACTCGCCGCGCCTGGGCCTCTCCTACGACCTGCTCGAGGAAGGGTGGGCCATCCTCTTCGCGAACGTCGCGCTCACCGAGACCCCGAACTTCAACTACAAGCGCTGGCCCGGCGACACGGGCACGGCCCCCTCGGATTACCTGGACACCACGTGGCGCGCGGTGCAGCGCGAGGCCGGGCTGCGCGTGAACCCCGTGGGCAGCCTCTGGCTCTCGGGCGCCTACTTCCGCATCGACCAAAGCAACGCCCCCATCGCCATGACCGACGAGGCCGGCGAAGGCTATTACGCGGACGACGGCAAGACCTTCTCGCAGGGCGTGGAACTCTCCGCCAGCGGCAACCTCACCGACGATTGGTCGCTCTATCTGGCCTACGCCTACATCGACTACACCGACAAGACCAACCACCGCAGCTTCGACCGCTACCCGCCCCATGCCGTCTCGCTCTGGACCAGCTATAAGGCTCCCTGGTTCCGCGACGCCGTCTTCGGCTTCGGCGCGCGCTGGCGCGACGCCTGGATGATGACCTTCCGCGGCGGCCCCGCGGGCGAGGACCAAATCGCCAAGCGCCTCCTCACCTTCGACGCCTCCGTGGACTTCCCCCTCACCAAAAAGCTCACGCTGGGGCTGGCCGTGCGCAACCTCTTCGACTCGCGCGGCATCGAATCCGCCCGCAACCTCCAGGCCTTCGCCAACGACGGCCGCACCTTCGAGCTCACGCTCCGCTACCGCTTCTGACATGAACGCCCTCCAAGCCACCGACCTGCGCAAATCCTTCCACGTGGAAGGCCGCGACATCGACGTCCTCCGCGGCGTCTCCCTGGCCCTCCCCAAAGGCGCCTTCCATGCCGTCATGGGCCCCTCCGGCTCCGGCAAAAGCACGCTCCTGAACCTCCTCGCCGGCCTCCTCCGCCCAGACGCCGGCGAGGTCTCCGTGGCCGGGCGCCCCCTCGCCGGGCTCTCCGACCGCGAGCTGACGCTCCTGCGCCGCCGCGCCATCGGCGTCGTCTTCCAAGACTGCAACCTCATCCCCACCCTCACCGTCGCCCAAAACATCGCCCTCCCCGCCCTTCTCGACGGCCGCGCCCTCCCCGAGGCGCGCCTCGCCACGCTCCTGCGCCTCGTCGGCCTGGAGCACCGCCGCGACCAGCCCGCCGACCGCCTCTCCGGCGGCGAGGCCCAACGCACCGCCATCGCCCGCGCCTTCGCTATGGCGCCCGGCGTCATCCTCGCCGACGAACCCACCGGCAACCTCGACAGCCCCGCCGCCGCCGACTTCTGCGCCACCCTCACCCGCCTCAACCGCGAGCTCGGCGCCGCCATCCTCCTCATCTCCCACGACCCGCAGGTCGCCGCCGCCGCCGACCGCGTCCACCTCCTGCGCGACGGCCGCATCCTCGGCGCCTTCGAGACCGGCCACGATCCCGCGCGCGTCTCCGCCGAATACCTGGGGCGTCTGGCGTGAGCGCGCTCCCCCTGCTCTTCCGAGACATCCTGCGGCGCGACTGCGTGCGCCTTTCCTGCGCCCTCTTCGGCGTGGCCGCCGCCGCCGCGCTCCTGGCTTGGGCCGTCGGCCTGGCCGAGACCACCGCCGCCCAATGCCGCCCGCTCGCCGAGGCGATGGGGCGCCCCTTCGACTGCTGGGTCGCCACGGGCCGGGCCTCCGCCGCCGCGCCAAAAGGCAGCGGGATGCAGACGCTCGCCCACGGCTCCCCCGTCAAACTCATCCCGCCGGCCGTCGCAGAGGCCGTCAAAGCCTCGCCGGACGTCGCCAGCGTCCTCGTCACCACCGTCTTCCGCTGCCGCATCGACTGGCGCCCCGAGGGGCGCCCCCCCCAAGGCCCGGGCGTCGGCGGCGGCATCGCGCCCGTCCGCGACTTCCCCGAGTGCCCTTACCCAGACGGCTTGGCCGCCGGGCGCTGGCCGCGCGCCGACGCGCCGGAGCCGGAGTTCGCCATTTCCCCGCGGGCCTTCGGCGGGGACGGCCTGGCCGACGCGCCGCCGGTGGGCACGAAGGTGCCCGTCGTCACCCCTTCGGGCCGCGTCGAGGCCACGATCTGCGGCTACCTCTCCGAGCGCACCCGCCCCGTCGGCGGCTTCCCCACGATGTTCGCCAGCGACGCGCTGGCCGACGCCGCGGCCCTCGCCGAGGCCCACGGGCGCTGCAACCTGATGCTCATCCGCCTCAAGCCCTTCCGCTCGCCTGACGCCCTGGCCGCGCTGGTGCGCACCGCCGCGCCGGACGACGACGCGGCCACCCTTGTCACGCGCCAGGGGCTGCTCCGCCAACTCCGCTCGGACGCGACGAACAACCTGCTTTTCCAACTGCCGCTCCTCGTGGCGCTGGCGTGCGTCGCCACGCTCTGCATGATCGTCAACGCGCTCTGCGTGGGGCTGGAGCAGAACCGCGTCCGCTACGCCCGCCTGCGCGCCATCGGCATGACGGCGCGCCAGCTGGGCGGGTTGGTCGCGTGCGAGGCCGCCTTCCTTGCCGGCGTGGGCGGCCTCGTCGGCACGGCGGCGGGGGTGGGGGTGCTGGCGGCCTTCGTGGAGGCGCACCCGTTGGCCTTCCCGGACGGCCTGGCGGTGGGGTGGGTGACGCCCGCGGCGACGGCGGCGCTCCTGGGGCTCTCGGCGGGCGTGGCGCTCTGCGTGCCCCTGCGCCGCGCCGCGCGGCTCAGCCCCTGCGACCTGCGCGTGCGCCCGGAGGCTTGGCGTGCGGCGCACCCGGTGCGGCGCGGGGTCTTGGCGGCGCTCTGCCTGGTGCCCGTGGCGCTTACGCCGTTGCCCTTCACGCCGAACCCGTGGCTCCGCAGCGCCTGGTTCCTCGCGGTGGGGCTGCCGCTTGCGGTCTTTGGGCTGATCGCCCTGACGCGCCCGCTGCTGGCGCTGTGCGAGCGTCTGCTGGCACGTCCGCTCGGCGCGGCGCTGGGGTTGCGGCGGGAGCTCCTGCGCGGCGTCCTGACGCGCGCGGCCGACCGCAACGCCCGCATGGCGCTCACGCTCACCACGGGGCTTGGCGCCTTCTTCGCCATCCACATCTGGGGCGCTTCGCTGACCGACCCCTTCATCCCTTCGCGCGACCTGCCACCCGCGATCGTCTCCTTCCTGCCCAACGGCGTGAGCCCCGCCTGCGCCGAGGCCGTCCGCCGCGAGGCCGGCCTGCCCCTGCGCCCCTTTTTCGCCGAGCAGTATCGCCTGGCCGACGCGGACTTCGAGGCGCTCGCCGCGCGCGCCGGCCGCACGCCCGCCCAGAACAACGTCTTGCTCATCGGCACCGAGGGCGAGGCGGGCGTGACCGTCACGGAGATGTTCGCGCGCCAATGCCGCCTGCGCGTCGGCGACACCTTCACCATCCAGCGCAAAGACGCCGCCGGCGCCATCCATTCGCTCCCGCTGACCATCACCCGGGTTGTCCGTTGCAACTGGCATCTCGTCACCGCGCGCGCCGGGCTCCGTGCCCGCAACGGCGCGCCCTTCGGCACGCTCGGGCCGGTTTTCGTGGGGGGGGACGTGGCCGCCGCGTGGGATCCCGAGGCCGCCGCGCGCGTCCGCTTCCTGTGGCTTGACGCCTTGCCGGCGGCGGGCGCGGAGGCGCTCTATTCCGCCGCCGACCTGCTTGAGCTTCGGCTCCAACGTTTGGCCGAGGCCGACCCCGAGCCGTGGCGCGGGCGCGGCTTTGGGCCGGGGGCGGCCGTCCCGAACGCCGCGGTCCACCTGCGCGACGAGATCGCCGATGGCACGTTGGCGCACAGCGCGGAGCTGTTGGGCGGGTTGGCGCGCATCCCGTTGTGGTCGCTGGCCATCCTCTGCTTCGGCTTCGTCTCGCTGTTGGCGGCGAACGTCCGCGCGATGTCGGGCGAACTGCGCACGCTCCATGCCGTGGGGATGACGCGCGGGCAGTTGGGGCGTTTTCTGCTGGCGCAGGCGTTGCTTCTTTGCGCGGCGGCGGCGGCGCTCTCGCTGGCATTTGGGCTGACGGTCGGGTGGGGGTTCACGGGGTGGACGTTGGCGTGGATGCCGTTCGGCGGGTTGCCGACCGTGCTGGTGCTGCCGTGGGGGCAGGTGGGGGTGGGGCTGGCGGTGCTGTTCGCGGCGACGCTGGTGGTCACGCCGGTGCCGATCGGCCTGTTGTTGCGGGATTTGCTTCGGCGCTGAGGCGCTCAGGGCGCGAGGACGCCGCCCTCCAGGCGCAACGTCCGCGAGCAGCGGGCGGCGGTCTCGGGGCTGTGCGTGATCATCACGAGGAGGGCCCGGCGCTCGCGGGCGAGCGCGAAGAGGAGGTCGAGCACCTGCGCGCCGGTCGCGGCGTCGAGGTTCCCGGTCGGCTCATCGGCCAGGAGGAGGGCGGGCTCGTTCATGAGGGCGCGGGCGATGGCGGCGCGTTGCTGTTCGCCGCCGGAGAGCTCGGGGGGCGTGTGGCGCAGGCGGTCTTGGAGGCCGACGCGCGCGAGCAGGTCTTCGGCGCGGGCGCGCATGGCGCGGCGCGAGAGCCTGCCCAGGGCCATGGCCGGGAGCATGACGTTTTCGGCGATGTCCATCTCGGGGAGGAGGTGGTAGGCCTGGAAGACGAAGCCGATGGCCGTGGCGCGCAGGCGCGTCCGCCGCCGCGCAGAGATGGCGTAGAGGTCTTGCCCGAGGATGCGCACGGCGCCGGCGTCCGGCCTGTCCAGACCGCCGAGCACGTGCAGGAGGGTCGATTTCCCCGCGCCGCTGCGGCCGACGATGGCGAGCGTCTCGCCGGGGTTGGCCGCGAGGCTGGCGCCGCGGAGGATTTCGAGGCGTTTGCCGTGGAGGGCGTAGGCTTTGTGGAGCTCGGCGGCTTCGAGTGCGGGCGCGGTGTCCATGGCTCACTCCTTGCGCAGGGCTTCGACGGGGTTCAGGGCGGCGGCGCGCCAGGCGGGCAGCAGCGAGGCCAACGCGCAGAAGAGCACGACCAGGAGGGCCACCTGCGCGATTTCCGCCGGCACCACGCGCCACGGCAGGGCGTCCAGGCCGTAGACGGCTTTGGGGAAGACCTCGACGCCCAGGCGCGCCAGCAGGTCCACCAGGTTTTGGAGGTTGTGCAGCACCAGGAAGGCCAGGCCCACGCCCAGCGCGGTGCCGAGCAGGCATTGCACCCAGCCGTAGAGCACGAAGGTCATCGTCAGCTGGCTGGTGGAGAAGCCCAACGACTTCAGGAGGCCAATCTCGTCGGTCTTCTGCACGGTGATGACGATGATGGTGTTCACCACGCAGAAGACGGCCACGACGCTGATGAAGATGAGCAGCAGCGTCATCATGTTCTTTTCCGTGGCCACGGCGTTGAAGATGAGGCTGTCGAGCTCCTGCCACGTCCGCACGCGGCAGCGGTTCGGGCCGTAGACGGCCTCGGCGGCGCGGCGCACGGCCTCCACCAGGCCCTCGCCGGGGCGCAGGGATTGAGGCTCGCCCACGCGCAGGCTGACGCTGTTCGCGCCGAAGTCGAGCCCCGCCAGATCCCGCGCCACCGGGAGGGAGACGAAGACGAAGTTGCCGTCGTACTCCGCCTGGCCCGTCTCGTAGATCCCGCGCACGGCCAGGCGCTCGGGGAAGTAGATCTCGTCCTTGTCGATCAGGTTCATCGGGGAGTAGACGAGCAACTCGTCGCCCACGCCCAGCCCCAGGAGCCGCGCCATGTCCACGCCGATCACCACCCCGTCGCCCGAGAGGTCGAAGTCCCCCCGCCACATCCTGATCGGGAGCATCCGCTGGATCCGCGCCGCGTCCACCCCCAGGAGGATGGGCGCGAGGATGCGGCGGTCGAACTCCACCAGCACGCGCGTCTCGATGCTCGGCGAGGCCGCCGCCACCCCCGGCAGGGCCTCGACGGCCTCGCACAGCGCGTCCACCCGCCCCAGGGCCCCGCGATAGGCCGGCTGCACCACGATGTGCGGCTTGAAGGCCAGGATTTTGCTCTCCCACGTGTCGCCGAAGCCGGTGAAGACCGCCCGCACGATGATGACGATCGCCACGCCGATGGTCACCCCAAGCACGGAGAGCAACGTCACCACAGACGCCACCCCCCGCTTGGGCCGAAGATATTTCAATGCGAGGAAGAGCGAAAACATACGCGCAGTATATCAAAAAGCCCCCGCCGCGGCACCCCCGCGCCTGGGTCACTGGTAGATGCGGACGTAGTCGACCTCGAAGGTGGCGGGGAGGGCGGCGGGGTCGAGGGGGCCGCCCCAGTTGGCCTCGGTGCCGAGGGCAAGGTTGAGTTTAAGGTAGTGCGGCTGGCGGAAGGGGTTGGTGCCGTCGGGCTGGTCGACGCGGCTGAGGGGGAAGGTGTAGTAAGGCGCGCCGTCGAAGGTGAAGACGATGCGCTCGGCGTCCCACTCCATGCCGTAGAGGTGGAAGTCGCCGTCCTGCACCTCGGCTCCGGCGTAGGCGCCGGAGCGCGATTCCGGGGGGACGTCGTAGCGGCCGGGGAAGTGGAGCGTGGCCCAGACGCGGTCGCGGCTTGACCAAACGTGTTCCATGATGTCGATTTCGCCGCAGGCGGGATGGCGCCCCCAGACGCCGAGTGTCCAGATGGCCGGCCAGAGGCCTTGGCCTTTGGGGAGGCGGGCGCGGACCTCGACGCGGCCATACTGGAAGGCGAAGCGCCCCTTGGTGTCGATGGAGCCGGAGGTATAGCGGATGGCGTCGCGGCGGGCGCCCCAGTCGCGCTCGGGGGCGTTGGGGTCGAAGGCGGGGTTGGGGCGCGGCTCGGGGAGGGCGCGGCCGGTGAGGCGCAACGTACCGTCCGCGACGAAGGTGTTGGCGGGGTCGGCCTTGGCATACCACTGGGCCTCTTGGTTGCGCACCCAGCCCTCCTCGTAGCGCCACTTGGCGGGGTCGGGCAGGCCCTCGCGGTCGAACTCGTCCGAAAAGACAAGCCGCTCGGTGGCACAGCCGGTCAGGAGCGCGAGGCAGGGGAGGAGAAGGGGAAGCTTCATGGGGTCGATCCTTGGGAACGGAACGTCTTTGCGGCGGCGGCCTGGGCGAAGGCGCGCCAGAGAGGACTTTGCCCGCAGTCTAGCAAAGCCGCGCACCTCGCGGCAAGGGTTCCCAAAAAAGACTTGCACACCTGCGTCCTGCAGTGCTATGCTATTGGCACGCCGTGGGAAAGCCACGGCTCCGTTTGCGCTTTGCGCGAAACAGCTGTCTACTGAAACCTAGGAAACTTCATGTCAAGACAGCGTGTTCGGCAAAGTGCGCCATATTTGGCGCACTTTCTTTGCACGTTCTTGACAGGGCTTTCCTAGGGCCTCAGTAGAGCGTAAAAAGGCGGTGCGTCTTTTTATATGGCTGTGTCGGGCGGCGGGAACGGGCGCACACGGGCGCGTGTCCGTGGCGCAACACCGAAGGGGTCCCCCGTCTTTCCCGCCCCGACCTCCTTCGGCCACCCCTCGGGCGGGGAAGGAGAACCGACACACATGAAGAAGACATTTCTCACAGCGGCCTTCGCCGCACTGGCCCTCGGCGCCGCCCAGGCGGTGACAATCGAGTGGGATTGGACGAGTTCGCCCACGCTCCCCACCGGGGACATTGAGGGCAACATCTACACTTCTGGGAGCAACGACGAAGAGGCTTACCTGAAGGTGTCGAGCGCGCCCTCGAGCGCCGTTTCGGCCATCAGCATTGCCTCTTGCGCGAAAGCCCTGAACAGTTCGGTCGATTTCACGGATGTCTATCTCAGCATCCGGGACGCTTCCGGTTCGGAGGTGGCGAAATCCTTGCTCGTCGTCACGGCGGACGCGGAATACTCCTCTACCACGAACGGCTCTGGCGACGGCAAGGTGCTCCAGTTCGCCTTCACGAAGGAGGTGTCGCTCCAAGCGGGCTTCACGCTGCATGTCGTCGATTCGGCGGGGACGCCTGTGAACTTCGTGATTGCCGTGACGAACACGGCGGGCGCCGGCACTTCTGGCGTTACCGTCATGCAAGGCACCTCGGAAAAGACCGGTTGGGCGCCTTACGTCGGGTATGGCACGGCAACCATCACGAATATTCCCGAACCGACGGCGCTGGCGTTGCTGGCGCTGGGCGTGGCGGGGGTGGCGCTCCGCCGCCGCGTGGCGTAAGCCTGCCTGATGGCCACAAAAAAGCCCCCGGCCTCGTTGTGAGGCCGGGGGCTTTTTTGTGGGGCGCGGCGGGCCGCGGTCATGGATTGGGGCGGGCGCGGAGGCGGAAGAAGCGCGTGGGGGCGGATGTTTTCTCTTTTAAGTTCACCTCGAAGACGCCGGTTGCCTTATCCACGAGGGTCGGCGTTGCCTCCACGGGTTCGAGGGTGCCGGGCGTCGAGCCGACTTCGAGGGTGACGGGGATGTCGCGCGTGGCGAGTTCGGCGGCGGAGCCGTCCGCATCCCCTGCGTCCACCAGACGGAAGCGCATGGCCCCGGGCGCGACGTCCGTCACCTCGATGGCCGGCTCGGGCAGGGGCGCGCTCAGGAGGTTGTCGTTGTACGTGTAGCCGAAGGCGGCGAGGTCCTCGATGCGTTCATAGGCCTCCGGGGCGGAGAGTTCCCCTTCGCTCTCGATGGCGCACAGGAGCCTGTCGAGGTTGGCGGCGGACCACTTGTCAAGGGAAGCGCCGGTGCTTTCGTCGTCGACCATACCTTCGAGCACGGCGCCGGGGAGGCGGTTGACGAGGCGGGCGTGGGCCCAGGCAACGTTGCCGGCGGCGTCCTCCGCGCCGATGGAGAGGATGGCGTCGTGGCCCATCGCGGCGTAGGTGTCCAGGAAATCCGGGTCTAGGTGGAGCGTCAGGGTGGCGTTGCCCGCTTCGTCGAAGGTCACCTCGCCGGCCTCCCGCGCCGCGTCGGGGTCGAAGTCCTCCGCGTCGGGGTCGAGGCCCTGCCACAGGCCGTCGCTGAGGCAGACGGTGAAGGCGAGTCCCGCCTCCAGGGTGTCATCCCACACGGAAAAGGGGATGGGCGCGTTTACGTCGTCGCCCAAGATGATGGTCTCGGGGAGCGCGATTTCGGGCGGCGCGTCCTTCTCGCCGAGGGTGAGGGGTGCCCAGAGGACGTCGCCGGCTTTCAGGGCCGCGTCGCCCGCCTTGCCGAGAACCACCGCCAGCCAGCAGGTCTCGTCTTCTGCGAGGGAGAGATCTTCGGGGAACGCCGCGGAGACTTTGTCCGCCTCATCCACCGTCGCGTCAAGGGGATAGAGCGCCTCTGTGGCCGGGAGCGTGCCTTGGACGGAGATGGAGGCGATGCCGAAGGCGGGCGCGCTCGGCAACGGCCAAACCGGCGTTTCGACGGTGGCGACGCAGAGGCGGAAGGCACTGATGCCTTTCGGCAGGTCAATCGTACACGTGCCCTCGTCTGTCCCATCCGGCAGGGAGACCTCGCCGAGCACCGAGACCTCGCCCGAGGGTTCTTCCTGCAGGAAGAGGGCGAGGGGCACGCCCGCCGCGTTCTCGCGAAGATTGCCTTCGGTGTCGGTCAGGCGCCGCAGGTCGATGGTGACGGTCTCCCCGCCCATGAAGAGCTCGGGCAAGAGCACGCCGGCGAAGAGCCCGGGGCGATCCTCGCAGACCAGCAACGCCTTCCCGTCGACCTCCTCCAGCGTCCAGTTGGGGTCGCTTGCCGCCGCCTCATTCAGGTCGGAGGCGCGCGTCCCGGGTTCCCCGCCGAAGGTCAGCGCACGGAGGCCGCGGGCACCCGCGTCCGTGCCCAGCCACGCCTTCGCCTTTTTGGTCTGCCAGTAGGGCGACTCATACCAGGCGATGGACGCCGGAAGCGGCCCCTGCGCGGGCAGGCCGACAATCTGCCCGCATTGGAAGGGGAGGAAGGCGGAGTTTTCCATCGGGAAGACCATGCCGTCGGCGGTGAGGGCCTCGCCGTCGCCGTCGTTCCGGCAACGCACGCCCAGCCAGCCGTTGAAGCCTTTGCCCCAGCCGTAGTTCATCTTGGCGTAACTGTGCCGCTTCGTGAGGTCGCCGAGGAGCGAGTCCACGCCGTCGGCCCAGCCGTAGCAGACGATTTCGTGGCCGGCGATGCCCGTCGGCGCGGGGATGCCGTAATCTAGGATGGCCTTGCGGAAGGAGTCGTGGAGGTCGGGATCCAGTTCATCTTCCGTATCGGGCTCGGAGAAGTCCGGGGTGAGGCGGATGTTCTCCTTGAAGACCATCTTGTAGCCCATCTGCAGGGCCAGGAGCGGACGGCAGTTTGTGGCGAAGGTGCCGCCCGAGCCGGTGGTGTCGTAGTCCGTCTCCAGGATGGTGGCCCAGTCGTGGCACAGGCGCGCGGCCTCGGCGCCGTTTCCCATATAGGCGCCGCCGGTGTCGGAGGCGGGGAACCAATCCTTGCTGCGGATGGCGCCCCAGTCGTAGGGTTTTCCGGGGGCCGCCACCCTCAGCGAGCGGATGATGCCGTATTCCTCGATTGTGGCGTTCTCGGCGCGCGCGACCCCGCGAAAGGCATAGGGCCAGCGGAACCACGCCGCTGTCTGGGCCATCGCCAACGTCACGCACCCGATGGCGCACCGCGTGCCGTAGTCGTCCAAAAGCGGCTGCCCGCCCTCACCCACGATGGCGGCGTCGAGGCCCGGCGCGTAAAGGTTCCACGGCAGGCATTGGTTCCATTGCGTCGTGAAGGTGTCGATGGCGCCCCACGAGCCGCCCGCCGTCTCGATGTCCTCGTCCGGCGTGAAGGCAAAGCGCGCGATAGCGTTTTGGGGAGAGAGGAGGGCGTCCCAGGCGGGGTGGCGGGGCGGCTCGGGCGCGAGGGCGAAGGCGTGGAGAAGGGGCGACGGCCGCGGCGCGCGCCAGAGCGCGGCGGCCAACGCCTCGGGCAGGCCGCTTGCGGGGAAGTCGTTTTCCTCGGAGAAGGCCACGACGGGGAAGCGCGCGTCGTCGGCCTCGAGGGCCGCATAGCCAGCCGGGCGCAACGGCACCACCCAGATGCCCGCGCCGTGGCGAAAGGCCTCGCCCACGCCCAGGACGTGGCCGCGCAGGATGGCGTTCTGCCGCGCGAAGGCCAGCGCGGCGGCCTTGGCTTCGTCCGCGCCGACCTCGCCGCCGTGCGCCGCGAAGGCCGCGAGAAGCGCGAGGAGCGTGGCTAGGTGGCGTCTTTTTATGGGGGCGTCTCCGTTTTCCAAAAGGAAGCCCGCACCGTCATCGTGGGTGGAGGCGGTGGCTTAGGCGTGGACAGGGGAAGGCGTTTGCGTGGGGGCGGTCAGAGGCCGAGGTCGGCGAGGATGTCGGCGAGCTGTTTTTTGATGACGGCCATGGAGAGGTGGCGCTCGAAGAAGTCGCGGGCGACTTGGCGGAGGGCGTGGAGGTCTTCGCGGCGGTCGATCCAGGGGACGACGGCGTCGACGAGGGCCTGCGGGTTGCCGGGTGGGATGAAGGCGATGGCGGGGCAGTCTTTGGCCTCCGGGGGGTAGCCGGTGCAGTATTCGTTGATGACGGGGCGGCAGCAGGCCATGGCCTCGTAGACTTTGTTGCCGATGACGCGGGAGGCTTTCTCGGTGGTGCCGAAGACGCCCAGGACGATGTCGGCGGTGCGGATGACGCGGGGGACGTCGACGTAGGGGACTTTTTCGAGGAAGGTGATGTTGGCGATGCCTTTGGCCTTTTCCTCGGTGGCGGCCTTGTAGGCGCCCCAGCCGAGGAAGTCCCAGTGGACGTTGAGGTGTTGGGTGCGGCGGGCGGCCTCGACGATGACCTCGGTGCCGTGGAGGGGGAGGTAGGCGCCGTGGTAGAGGATGCGCAGGGGGGCCTTGGGGTCGTGCGGGGGGTCGTCCTCGGGGCGTTCGGCGGGCTTGAAGACCTGCTCGTCGGTGCCGGTGAAGAGGACGCGGAGCTTTTCGCGGGGGACGCCCATGTGGGCGTGGAAGAAGTCGGCGTGGCAGGAGGTGTCGCAGATCATGCGGTCGACGCCGTTGAAGAGCTTGGTCTCCCAGGCGAGGAGGCGCTTGGCGCGGGGTTCCTCGGCCTTCCATTTGCGTTGCTCGAGGACTTTTTTGTCCCAGGCCGAGATCATGGGGTCGAAGGCGACGGGGATGCCGCGGCGGTGTGCCCAGCGGGTGGCGGCGGCGGCGTCGCGCTGGCGGGCGACGGGGACCCAGACGAGGTCGGGCTTGAGGGTTTTGTCGCCGCGGAGGGCCCATTCGAGGTCGCCGAGGGCGCAGCAGTATTTGACGGGGAAGAGGCGCACGTCCCAGCCGAGCTCTTGGAAGAGGGCGATGTAGACGCGGTTGCGGGAGTAGCCGGGGTCGAAGCGGCCCCACCAGAGGACGGTTTTTTTCATGGCGCGGGTTCCAGGAGGTCGAGGAGGTAGAGGAGGGTCATGAGGCGCACGTCGAGGGTGTGGCCGGCGCGGTAGGATTTGACGGTGCCGCAGAAGCGGCCGCGGTCGATGAGGGCGATGGCGGCCACGAGGTCGAGCATGGTGCGGTGCCAGACGGGCTCGCAGCTGCGGCCCTCGCCGAGGTCGAACTCGGGGCGGGGCTGGGTGATGAAGCCGCGCTTGCCGTGGATGAGGATGTTGTCTGGGGTGTAGCCCATGTTGCGCGTCTCGGCGAAGAGGCGCCCGAGGGTCTTGGAGAGGAGGTATTGGGCCTGGGTGGCGTTGGTGCGGGCGCCGGCGCCGCGGGTGAAGGTCTCGGGGGTGAGGTCCACCTGGATGCGCTGGTCGCCGATGACGGTGTCCCAGGAGATGGCCACGTCCAGGCGCAGGCGGCGGTCGCCGGGCTCGGCGGGGAGGAGGGTGACGAAGTCGCCGCGCGTGCCGCCGATGGTGACGGGCTCGCGGACGGTGACGTAGCGCGCGGGCCGGCCGGTGGGGACGACGCGGGCGCGTTCGACGGCCTCGACGAGGTCGAGGCTGGAGCGGTCGAAGAGGGGCGGGTCGCCGCCGGCGATGGCGAGGCGGACGTTGTCGACGCCGAGGCCGAGGCGGAGGGCGACGATGTGCTCGACCATGCGCAGGTAGTTGTGCGGGGAGCCGGCGCGCAGGACGATGTTGCGGGCGCTGGTCCAGACGTTGCGGACGGAGACCTTGACGTCGAGCTGCTCGCGCAGGTCGGCGCGGTGGATCCACCAGCCCCGGATGGGGGAGGGGCCGAAGGTGAGGACGGGGCGGCGTTTGCGCTCGAAGGTGCCGACGCCCTCGGCGCTGGCCTCGCCGGCGAGGGTGGTCTCCTCCTCGCCGTAGGGGCATTTGTCGTCGGTGAGGCGGCTTTCGGTGACGGGTTGGGCCTCGAAGCGCGCGTAGGCGCGGCGCACCTGCGTTTCCTCGCCGGCGACCAGACGTCCGATGGTGGGTTCTGCCATGTCGTTCCTTTACTTGTAGCGGAGGCGCGAGGCGCCGAGGTACTCGCGCAGGATGGAGTTGGTGGGCACGTCGGCCATCGGCATGGAGGCGAAGTTCTGCAGGAAGCAGGAGAGGCGCCGGGCGATGACGTACTCGCGGTGGTGGGGCTTGATTTGGTTGAGCAGGGGCCTGGCGAGGGTCTTCAGGACGGGGATCTCGTAGTCGAGGGCGGTGTTGAAGACGGCGTCGGCGTGGTGTTGGAAGGGGGTGACCCACCTGTCCTCGCCGGCGCGGACGCTGGGCCAGAGGCGGAGCGTCTCGAGGGGGCTGCGGCCGCGGAATTGGCCGTCGCGCACCATGCGGCGCAGGAGGCGGTTGTCGAGGGTGGAGACGCGGTTGTGGCTGTCGATGGCCACTTGGGTGAGGACGTTGACGTAGATGAGGAACTTTTCCTGGCGCGGGATCTCGGGGGTGAGGTCGGGGTTCAGGGCGTGGATGCCCTCGATGACGAGGATGCCGCGCGCGCGGTCCAGCGTCAGCGTCTCGTCGGAGTCGTAGCCTTCGTGCTCGCGGAAGTTGAACTTGCGCAGGGGGATGGCCTCGCCGGCGAGGAGCTTGAGGAGGTCGGCGTTCAGGCGGGGCACGTCGACGGCCTGGAGGCATTCGTAGTCCAGGTTGCCGTGCTCGTCGCGCGGGTTGCGCCTGTCCCCCACGAAGTAGTTGTCGGTGGAGAGGAGGGTGGGGCGCAGGCCCAGCACGCGCAGGTGGGTACACAGGCGCATGGCGAAGGTGGTCTTCCCGGCGGAACTGGGGCCGGCCACGAGGACGAGGTGGGGGCGGGGCGTGCGCGCGGCGATGCGGTCGGCGAAGGCGGAGAGGCGCTTTTCGTGGAGGGCCTCGACGGTGTTGATGACGTCGGCCACGGAGCCGTCGGCGATGGCGGCGTTGAGCTCGCCGGCGTTGCGGATGCCGATGATCTCGCCCCAGCGCAGGTGCTCGGCGTAGACCTCGAAGAGGAAGTCGTAGGGCGGCATGGGGTCGAGCTCGGTGGGCGTCTTGAAGCCGGGGAACTCGAGGACGAAACCGTCGCGCAGGGGGAGGATGTCGAAGAGGCGGATGACGCCGGTGCGGGTGGCCAGCACGCCTTGGGGCAGGTCGTAGAAGCCCTCGCAGACGGCCATGCCCAGATAGGGCGGGTTGCGGTGCTCCAGGAGGAGCGCCTTGTCGCGCTGGCCGTGCTCGCGGAAGCCTTGGAGCATCTGTTCGTAGCCCACGACGCGGTGGGAGATGGGCGCGTCGCGCGCGACGAGGGCGGCCAGTTGGCCGCGCAGGGCGGCCACCTTGGCCTCGCGCTCGGCCTCGGGCACGTCCCAGGACCAGAAGAGGGCGTTGTGGCCGAAGCTTTGGCGCACGCGGCAATGGGTTTCGGGGAAGGCGGCGTGCAAGACCTTGGCCAGGAGGAAGCAGAGGGTGCGGCGGTAGACCTGCCAGCCTTCCTCGTCGGCCAGCGTGAGGGGTTTGAGGCGGGCGTCCACCACCATGGGGGTGTCCAGGGGGAGGACGTCGTTGTTCACCAGCGCGGCGATGGTGGGCAGGCCGCCCACGGTTTTGGGGAGGATGTCGCCCAGGTGCGCGCCGTGGGGCACGGCGCGTTCGCCGGGCTCGCCGTCGACGGCCACTTCGATGGTGTCGTCCAGCGTCATGGGGGCCTCAGTTGGTGATGTCGTCCTCGGTGTTCATCTGGCCGTCGGGGCCGGCGGAGCGGAGGGTGTATTTCTTGTTGCCGTTTTCGGTCTTGTACTCGAAGGGGGCGCCCCAGCCGTCGTTCAGGTCGCTGCTTTTGAGGAGGGGTTCCTCGTCGTTGATGCCCACGGTGAGGTCTTCGAGGCTCTTGGGGTAGCCGCGGCCGACCTGGACGCGGTACATCTCGCAGGCTTGGGCGATGGCGGCGATGGATTGGCGGGTGGTCTCGGCGCGGGCGCGCCCGCCGACGTCGCCGAAGTTGACGACGACCACCGTGCCGAGGATGCCCAGGATGGTGATCACCAGCAGGAGTTCCACCAGGGTGAAGCCGGCGCGGCGGCTGTTGCGTTTCATGCTCATGTCCGTGTCCTTTCCGGGCTTATTGGCCCATTGCCGACGTGGCCGAGAAGACCGCCGAGAGGATGGCGATGGCCACGAACCCCACCACCAGCGCCACCAGCAAGATCAGCAGGGGCTCCAGCGCGGTGGTGAAAACCTTGATGTTGCGGTTCAGCTCCGCCTCGTAGCGTTTGCCGATGTGGCCGAGCGCGCCGGGCAGGTTGCCCGTCTGCTCGCCCAGGGCCATCATGTCGGTCATCATGCGGGGGAAGACGCCGCCTTGGGCCAGGGGGCCGGAGATGGTGGTGCCGTCGGTGACGCGCTCGCGCGCCTTCCTGAGCTCCGCGCCGATGACGGCGTTGCCGCAGGTCTCCTCGGAGATGCGCAGGGCTTGGAGGACGTTCACGCCGTTGGCCAGCAGGGTCTGCATCGTGTAGGCGAGCGAGGCGTAGGCGCCGTTGGCCACCAGGCCGCGCACCAGGGGCATCCGCAGCTTGAAGGCGTCCCACTTCATCCGGCCGGGGCCCTTGCACCATTTGCGCAGCAGCGCCATGGCCGCGACGCCGGCGATGGCGTAGAGGAGGCCGTATTTCAGCAGCCCCTCGCTCATCCCCATGAGGATGCGCGTGGGCAGGGGCAGCTCTTTGCCCATGCTGGCGAAGAGCTCGGTGAACTGCGGCACGATCTTGATCATCGCGAAGATCACCGCCAGCACGCCCATTCCCAGGACGATGCAGGGGTAGGTCAGCGCCGAGACGATCTTGCTGCGCATCGATTGGTTGCGCTCGTAATGCTCCGTCAGGCGGTGGAGCACCTCGACCATCGCGCCGGAGGCCTCGCCCGCGCGCACCATGTTGCCGTAGATGCCCGGGAAGGTCTCGGGGTGCGCGCCCACAGCGTCCGAGAAGGCCTCACCGCGCATGATCCGGTCGCGCAAATCCGCCGCCACCACGCAGATGCCGCTGTTCGGGTCGCCCTGGTTCGCCAGGGAGTTGAGCGCCGCGCCCAACGTCATCCCCGCCTCGATGAGGTCGGCGAGCTCCGAGGTGAAGAGGAGCACCTCCGAGGGCTTCATCTTCTTGGCCGGGCCAGAGGAGAGCGTCCAGAACGAGCCTTTCGCGCCCTTTTCCCCCTTCTCCGGCGTTTGCTCGGCGATGGAGAGCGGCGTCAGCCCCTGGCTTTTCAGCGCCAGCAACGCGCCGCGCCGGTCCGCGGCCTCGACAGACCCCGTCACCTTCGCCCGTTGCCCATTCAGCGCCACGTAGCCAAAACTCGCCATAACGCCCACAGTCTACCAAATCCCCGCCCCCCAATCAAACCCCGCACGGCCGCGCCCCGCCCCGGGGGCCGCCCGGCGGCGGGATGGGCGGAGGGGGCCGGGATGTGCTATAATGAAGTGTTTCGTTTTTTGAGAGGAAGTTTGGCTATGGCTTACCAGAAGATTGTGGAACCGGCGTTCGGCGAGAAGATCACGATGGGCGCGGATGGGCGCCTGCGGGTGCCGGATCGCCCGATTATCCCGTTCGTGGAGGGGGATGGGACGGGGCCGGACATCACGGCCGCGGCGATGGTGGTGTGGGACGCGGCGGTCAAGGCCGCTTACGGCGACAGCCGCAAGATCGCCTGGATGGAGGTCTACGCCGGCGAGAAGGCCAACGCGGTCTACGGCCCGAACACCTGGCTGCCGGAGGAGACGATCGAGGCGTGCCGCGACTGCCTGGTCTCCATCAAAGGGCCGCTGACGACGCCGGTGGGCGGGGGCATCCGCTCGATCAACGTGGCGATGCGCCAGCTGCTGGATCTCTACGTCTGCCTGCGCCCGGTGCGCTGGTTCAAGGGGGTGCCCTCGCCGGTGCTGCGCCCGGAGCTGACGGACATGGTCATCTTCCGCGAGAACACGGAGGACATCTACGCGGGCATCGAATGGATGAGCGGCACGCCCGAGGCGCGGAAGGTCATCGACTTCCTGACCAAGGAGATGGGCGTCACGAAAATCCGCTTCCCGGAGACCAGCTCCATCGGCGTCAAGCCGGTCTCCAGCGAAGGGAGCGAGCGCCTCATCAAGGCGGCCATCGACTACGCCATCGCCAACGACCGCAAGTCCGTCACGCTGGTCCACAAAGGCAACATCCAGAAGTTCACCGAGGGCGCCTTCCGCGACTGGGGCTACGCGCTGGCCGAGCGCGAGTACGGCGCGCAGAAGATCGGCGAAGGGCCGTGGCGCAGCTTCAAGAACCCCAAGACCGGCCGCGAGATCGTCGTCAAGGACTGCATCTGCGACGCCTTCCTGCAGCAGATTTTGACGCGCCCGGCGGAATATGACGTCATCGCGACGCTGAACCTGAACGGCGACTACGTCTCCGACGCGCTGGCCGCCTGCGTCGGCGGCATCGGCATCGCGCCCGGGGCGAACATCAACTACGCCACCGGCGCGGCCGTCTTCGAGGCCACCCACGGCACGGCCCCGAAATACGCCGGGATGGACAAGGTGAACCCCGGCTCGCTCATCCTCTCGGGCGAGATGATGCTGCGCTACATGGGCTGGACGGAGGCCGCCGACAAAATCATCGCCGCGATGGACAAGGTCATCGCCGCGAAGGTGGTGACGTATGACTTCGCCCGCCTCATGGAAGGCGCGCGCGAGGTGAAGTGCTCCGAGTTCGGCCGCGCGCTCGCCGAGGCCATGGCCTGAGGGGGCGGCAGATGCGCAACCTTTGGACGGACAAGACGACGCTCGCCATCTCCTGCGGCAAGGGGATTGTCCCCTTCCTGCGCCGCGAGCTTGACGAGATGGGCTACGAGATCCTCGGCGACAACGAGACGATGGTAGGCATCCGCGCCAAGAACGCCTGCCGCGACATCATGCGCCTGAACCTCCACCTGCGCACGGCCCAGCGCGTACTCTGGCCTTTCGTGCAGGACGTGCGCTGCCGTACGCTCGACGACCTCTATCGCCTGGCCTACTACGCCCCCTGGGAGCAGGTGCTTGACGTCGACCAGCCCTTCTTCGTCAGCAACGCGACGACCAACGTCGAGACCATCCGCGACTCGCGGATGCCCACCCTGCGACTCAAAGACGCGATTGTCGACCGGATGCGCGCCAAGTGCGGCCGCCGCCCCACCGTGGGTGATTATGTGCCCGTGCGCGTCGAGGCCGACGGCAAGGAGCTGCTCAACCGCCACGCTCCCCTGCGCGGCGCCATGCGCTTGGTGCGCGCCGCCCTCGAGGATTGGCTCGCCGGCCTGCCCCCCGAGCAGGAGCGCGCCGAGCTCCTGGTGGAGGTGGACGGCTACGACCTGATGTCCGGCGAGCTGCCCCTCTCGCGCATCGACTTCCAGACTCTCAAGCGCCGCCACGAGCGCACCTTCGGCTCGCGCCTGACCGAAGGCACCCCCGGCGCGGCCGTCTTCCTCTGGTGGGAAGGCACCCACGCGAAAATCTACCTGGACACCTCCGGCGGCTCCCTCTCGCGCCGCGGCTACCGCAAGGAAGGCTGGCTCGCGCCCATGCAGGAGGCCCTCGCCGCCGCCTGCGTCATGGCCACCGGCTGGGACCGCAAGGCCCCCTTCGTCGTGCCCTTCAGCGGCTCGGGCACGCCGGCCATCGAGGCCGCCCTCTGGGCCCGCGGCATCGCCCCCGGCACCTTCCGCGCCGACTTTGCCTTCATGCACCTGAAGGGGTGGGACAGCGTCATCCCCGGCGAGCGCGCCGGCGTCAGCGTCCGCAAGCGCTTCGGCGCCACCCCGCACGAGATCTGGCGCGAGATGGTGGCGCAGGCCAAGGCCGCCGAACGCCCCTTTGACGACCCCGACCTCCCCAAAATCATCGGCGTGGACTGGGAGGAGAAAGCCGTCGACATCGCCGACCGCAACGCGAACGCCGCCGGCGTGGGCCAGAACGTCGACTTCTTCGTGGAAGACTTCACCGACACCCCCCTGCCCAAAACCCCCGGCATCCTCTTCATGAACCCGCCTTACGGCGAGCGCTTGGAGGACGAGGCGGCCCTCGAGCCGCTCTACGCGGGCATCGGCGACTGGCTCCACGACGCCGTCCCCGCCGGCTGGACGGCCTGGGTGCTCACCTCCTCGAAGCCGCTCTCCCTGAAAATCCGCCTGCGGCACAAGGACATCCTGAACTTCAAGAACGGCCCGCTGGATTGCCGCCTCATCGGCTACGACGTCCACGGCCCCCGCGAGGACGCGCCCCCGCCCGAGGCCGAAGCCGCGCCCGAGGGCGAACCGGAGGCGTGATGGCCGCGTTCGGCACCAAGGCCCTGCACCGTCTGCCGCTCTACCTGCGCGTCCTGCGCGAATGGGAGCGGGAGGGGCGCGGGCACGCCTCGGGCGCTGTGCTCGCCGCCGCGCTGGGGCTGGACCCCATCCTCGTGCGCAAGGACTTGGCGCGGACGGGCGTGCGCGGCACGCCGCGCGTGGGCTTTCCCATCGCCGAGCTCGTCGCGGAGCTTGAGCGGCTCACGGGCGCGGCCTCCGAGCAGACCGCGGTGCTCGCCGGGGTGGGGCGCCTGGGGTCGGCGCTCCTGGGCTATCCGGGCTTCCGGAAGCAGGGGTTGCGGATTGTGGCGGCCTTCGATGCGGCGCCGGAGCGGTGCAACCTCGTCCTCTCCGGCACGCCCGTCTTCCCTGCGGGCGCGATTACCGAGATGGTCATGCGCCTGGGCGTGCCGCTGGGCATCCTGACGGTGCCTGCCGAGCGCGCCCAGCGCGTGGCCGAGCAGATGGTGGCCGGCGGCATCCGCGCCATCTGGAACTTCACCCCCGCGCGCCTGGAGGTGCCCGACGAGGTGCTGGTGCAACGCGAGGATTTGGCCGTGAGCCTGGCGGTGCTCCTGCACCGGCTTCAGGAAAGGAGTGTCTGATGGTTCCCTTCGCGTATGTCTTCTTCAAGTGGGCCACCTGGCTGTGCATGCCCTACACGCTGGCGATGCTGGCGTTGCTGGCGGTGGCGGTGTGGCTTCTCTTCCGCAAGCAGGCCAAGCCCGCCGTGTGCGTGCTCGCGGTGGCCGCCTTCCTCTTCGCGCTCGGGCTGCCGGCCGTCTCGACGGCGGTGGGCTATTCGCTGGAGCGCAAGTTCCCGCCCACGCCGTTGGAGGCCATCCCGAGCGCGGACGCCATCGTGGTGCTTGGCGGCGGCGTCGGCGCCGCCTCCGAGGCCGTCCCCTATCCTGAGCTTTACTGGAGCGCCGACCGCGCGATCATGGCCGCGCGCCTCTTCCGCGCCGGCAAGGCCCCGCTCATCATCCCCACCGGCACCGGTGCGCCCCAGGCCGAGAAGCCGCTCCTCGAGGCGCTCGGCGTGCCGTGCTCCTCCATCGTCTGCGAGGACGAGGCGATCGACACCGCCACCAACGCCACCAAGACCGTCGCCATCCTCCGGGCGCGCGGGTGCAAGCGCATCCTCCTGGTCACCTCCGCCTGGCATATGCCCCGCGCCATGATGCTCTTCCAGATCCCGGGCGTCGAGGTCGTCCCCGTCGGGTGCGACTACGAAAGCACCCTCGCCGTCGCCCGGGCCCAGGAGCAGCGCCCCGCCATTTGGACGATGCTGCCCGGCCCCGAGCCCGCCGGCCGCCTCGCCTACTACGCCAAGGAGTGGCTCGGCATCCTCTTCTACTCCTTCCGCAAACCTCCCGTCGCCCCGGTGCCCGCCAAATGAGAGCCTTCCTCTCACCGCCCTTCCTGAACGGGAACGACGAGCGCGACCTCGTCGCGGCGGCCCTCGATTCCAACTACATTGCCCCCTGCGGGCCCATGGTCGACGCCCTTGAGCGCGAGGCCGCGGCCCGCCTCGGCTTCGGCGGCGCGCTCGCCACCGTCTCCGGCACGATGGCCCTGGAGCTTCTCGCCCGCGCCCTCGGTATCCGCCCCGGAGACGAGGTCGTCGTCAGCGACCTCACCTTCATCGCCTCCGTCGCCCCCTTCGTCGACCGCGGCGCGACACCCGTCTTTGTCGACGCCGACCCGGCCACCTGGTGCATGGACGTGGCGCTTGCGGCGCGCGCCCTCGAGGAACACCCCCGCGCCCGCGCCCTCGTCGCCACCGACCTTTACGGCCAATCCTGCGACCTGGACGCGCTCATCGACCTCTGCGCCGCCCGCGGCGTCTACCTCATCGTCGACGCCGCCGAATCCCTCGGCGCCACCTACCGCGGCCGCGCCGCCGGCAAGGGCGCCTGGGCCGCCGTCCACTCCCTCAACGGCAACAAAATCATCACCGCCGGCGGCGGCGGCCTGCTCCTTTCCGACGACCCCGGCCTGTTGACCCTTTGCCGCAAGCTCGCCGGGCAGGCCCGCGAGCCCGTGCCGTGGTATGAGCACGAACGCCTGGGCACGCACGGGCGCCTGGGCAACGTCCCCGCGGCCATCGCCTTGGCGCAGTTCCGCCATTTGGGCGACGCGCTGCGCGACAAGGGCCGCGTGTGGGCGGGGTGGCTCTCGCGCCTGCCGGCGTGGGCCAAGCCCATGCCCGTGGCGCCTTATGGCGAGCCGAACCATTGGCTGACCGTCGTCACCCTCGAGGGCCGCGACCCGCTCCGCGCCGTCGAGGCCCTCGCCGCCGCGGGGCTGGAGGCGCGCCCGCTGTGGAAGCCGATGCACCTGCAGCCGGTCTTCCGCGGCGCGCCGGCCGTGCTTGGCGGCGTGGGCGAGGAATTGTTCGCGCGGGGTCTGTGTCTTCCCTCCGGGCGTGGTCTGTCGCCCGAGTTGATGGATGAAGCCGTCTCGATACTGGAGGCTGTGTGATGGAACGTCTGTGGCAATGCGCCGTGTTGGGCGCCGTGGCTTTGGCCTTTTCGCTGGTCCTGACGCCGCTGGCGCGGTGGTTCATGCGCCGCATCGGCGCCGTCGACCAGCCCGACGCGCGGCGCATCAACCGCGTGCCGATCCCGCGCGGCGGCGGCATCGGGGTGGTGGCGGCCTTTTACGGCGCGCTCGCGGTGGGGTGGGCGCTGTGGCCGGGGGTGCTGGGGGCCTCGGCCTTCGCGCCGATCTTCCCGGCCTTCGCGGCGGCCTCGCTGCTCTTGGTGGGGGTGGGGTTCGTGGACGACCGGTTTGGCGTGCCGCCCATCCTCAAGCTTGGGGCGCAGGTCGTCGCGGCGGCGCTGCTCTGCTGGGCGGGCGCGCGGCTGACGCTCCCGGTGGCGTGGGGGGCGTGGGGGCAGTCGGCGTGGGTCTACGTGCCGCTCACGCTGTGCTGGTACATCGGCGTCGTGAATGCCTTCAATTTGATCGACGGGCTCGACGGGCTCTCCTCGGGGCTGGCCATCATCGCCACGGTGGGGATGGTCGGCGCGTCCTTCTTCGTCACGCCGGGGATGACGCCGGTCGTCTCGGCGGTCTTCGTGGGCGCGTTGCTGGGCTTTTTGCGGTATAACTACAACCCGGCCTCGGTCTTTTTGGGCGATTCGGGGAGTCTTTTCGTGGGGTTGACGCTGGCGACGACGGCGTTGGTCTCGCGCCGCAGCGATGCTTTCCTGGTTTCGGTCGTCGTTCCCGTCCTTTGCCTGGGCGTGCCGCTCATCGACACGTGCCTGGCCATCCTGCGCCGCACGCTCCGCCGCATTCTGCGCCGTGCCGAGCCCGCGGCCGAGGGGTTGGGCAAGGGGGCGCATTCCTCGGCCGTCATGACGGCCGACCGCGACCACATCCACCACCGTTTCCTCTCCTTGGCGCGCGGCAACCAACGCCGCGCCGTGCTGGGGCTTTACGCCTTGGCCGTGGCGTTGCTGGCGGTGGCCTTCGCCACGCTGGCCTTGCGCGAGGCCAAGGCGACGGTCTTCATCATCGGCTTCGGCGCCTGCGCCGTCGTCATCGTCCGCGCGATGACCGCCGTGGAGCTGTGGGACGCGGGGCGCCTCTTGGCCCGTCCCGGCGCCCGGTGCGGCCGCCGTTCCATCACCGCCATCCTGTATCTGGCGTGCGACCTCTTTTCCATGGCGGCGCTTTACGCGGCCGTCCTGTGGCTTTTCCGCGACGTGCTCCCGGGCTATGTCTGGCCGCGCCTGGCGAACTTCTTCCTGGCCTGGACGGTGCCCGTGCTGATTTGCCTGGTGGCGGTGCGCGCGTACACGCGCATCTGGGGCCGCTCCACGCGCAAGGATTCCTTCCTGATCCTCTTCGCCGTGGCCTTCGGCTCGCTGGTCTCGCACCTGGCGCTGGCCTATCTGGTGCGCGATTTGGCCGAGCCTTTGGCCGAGGTCCACATCGTCTGGGCGGCGGCGTTGCCCATCCTGTTGCTTGGCTCGCGTTTGGCCAAGACGGGTTTTCTCCAGTGGCTGGCCGCCAACGAGAACGCGCGCCTCTGCCGGCGCTCGCTCACCACGCCCGCCATCCCCCGCGTCCTGTTCTACGGCGCGGGCGTGAACCTGCGCGCCTACATCACCCTCTTTGAGATCAACGTCACGCGCAACGCCGTCGCGCTCATCGGCATCCTCGACGACAATCCCGGCCTCCGCGGGCGCATCTTCCGCGACCTGCCCATCATCGGCCCGCTCGAGGCCCTCACCGCCGAGCGCTTGGCCGAGCTTCAGCCCACGCGCATCATCGTCACCACGCCCGCCATCGGCCCCGCGCGGTTGGCTGACATCAAGGCCTTTTGCAAGGCCCACGGCATCACCCTGGCGCGTTCCTCCATCGAGGAGACGGTCATCCCTCTTTGAGCGCGGCGCGCATCCAGCGCAGGTCGCGGCGGCGCATGGCCCGCCGCCCTTCCGGCGTCGCGTCGTCCGCCCCCGTCAGATGGTCGCAGCCGTGGGCCACGTAGAGCACGAGCTCCTCGGCCCACGAGGTGCGCCTTAGGCGCTCGGCGTTGCGCCGCGCCTCGTCGACGTTCACGAAGAGCTCGGCCACCAGGCCCGGCGGCTCGAAGGGGAAGGGCTCATAGCGCTGGGTGATGACATCGGTGGGGTAGTCATGGCCCAGGATGCGGCGGTTCATCTTGCGGTTCGCCGCGTCGTGCGTGACGTGGAGGGTGATTTCGCGCCACGGCGCGCCCGGCCGCGCCAGACGCTCCGCCGCCGCCGCGCAGCGCCCCGCCGCCCGCGCGAGCGCCGCGCGCGTCAGCCCCGTGGGCAGGCGCACCCCCGCGCAATCCAGAATGATTTCCGCCATTGTCGCTCCTTTTCCCGCAAGGATAGCACAAACGCCCCGACTTTACCCGCTTCCGCGCGGCCGCCTGGGGGCGGTCAGCGGCGGGTGGGGAGGATCTCGATCCAGTAGCCGTCGGGGTCTTTGATGAAGTAGATGCCCATCTCGGGGTTCTCGAAGCAGATGCAGCCCATGGCGGCGTGCTTGGCGTGAAGGGCGTCGTAGTCCTCGGCGCGGAGGGCGAGGTGGAACTCCTCGTCGCCGAGGTCGTAAGGCTCGGCGCGGTCGCGGAGCCAGGTGAGCTCGAGCTGGAAGTCGCTCTGGCCGTCGGTGAGGTAGACGATCTTGAAGGCGCCGTCCTTGGCGTCGATCTGGCGGCATTGCTTCAGGCCGAGGGCCTCTTTGTAGAAGGCGAGGCTCTTGTCGAGGTCTAGGACATTGAAGTTGAAGTGCACGAAGCGCGGCATGGCGGTGTTCCTCCTTGGGGTTGCACGGCGGGTTTGGAAAGCTGGCGTTCTTCGATGATGGCCTTGCAGAAGATTGAGGCGAGAAGACAGACCCAGAGACCGACAATCCAGAGCAGGGCGGCGGCCGATGGCCCGAGGATGGCGACCGCCCAGCCGCCCGGGCGCTTCCGCTTGCCCGTGGCAGACCAACAGCCGCCAACCAACATTAGGAGCCCGAAGTATGGCACACCGAACAAGAAGGCGCAAAACGCGAGAACGCCGAGGTGCTCGGCCAATTCGGCAAGCCAATGGCGAGGTCCCACGCCCCACGCGATTACGGCCAGGCGGCTAAGGATGAATCCGAACACCCCGATTGCCGTCAGCGCCAGGATGGGCACAAAGGCAATCCACCGCGCGGAGAAACAGGCGCGGAAGGGCCAGGTGAGCAGGGGGGGACGGGCGCGCATGGGTTCAGTCCCAGAGGCCGGTGGCGGCGGGGAAGACGGCTTCTTGGCGGAGGAGGACGGTGGGTTTGCGGTAGATGAGGGAGATGAAGGCGTTGCCGAGGGGGACGCGCTCCTCGCGCTCGGCGGCCTTGAGGCCGAGCTCGGCCAGGGGGAGGTCGCGGGCGGCGAGGGTGTAGTTGCCGGCGGGGAGGCGGCTGACGAGGGCGGGGGCGTAGGCCTCGAGGCGGGTGTGGGCGTTGATTTGGTGGAAGGGGTCGGAGCGGGTCTCGGGGGCTTGGATGGGGTTGACCCAGCCGTGGGTGGCGCGGGCGAGGGCTTCGCGCCCGGCCTCGAGGCGGACGTCGTGGCGGAGGCGGAGGCCTCGGTGGGCGAGTTGGGCGAGGGTGGTGGCGCCGAGGACGAGGATGAGCAGGCAGATGAGCGCGACGACGAGCTCGGCCATGGCCTGGCCGGCCCGCGGTTTGGGTCTCTGTTTCTGTCGTGCCAAGGGTGCCGGCCTCCGGGCTTCCGGGCTCCCGCGCGTCCGCGCCGGTTTATTGGCCGGTGTAGAGGCGGGTGATGAGGCGGTCTGGGAGGCCGGCGAGCTCGATGCGGCGGACGGCGGCCTCGATGTCGTAGTCGACGCGGCGGAATTGGATGGAGAGTTTGGTGAGGCCTTCCATGGTGAAGATGGCGTAGCAGGCCTTGGGGATGCCGTCGCGGGGCTGGCCGACGGAGCCGACGTTGATGAAGTAGAGGCCTTTGCCTTTTTCGAGGATGCCGTCGGTGGGGGCGAGCTTGGCGATTCGGAGGGTGGCGTTGTCGCGCAGGAAGATGCAGGGGACGTGGGTGTGGCCGTGGAAGCAGACTTTGGTGGCCTGGGTGGCGAAGTTGGCGGCGGCGTCGTCGTCGTTGAATGTGTAGCGGAAGTGGCCGGGGGTGTCGAGGTTGGCGTGGACGAGGGTGAAGCCGGAGACGACGGCGGTGAGGGGCAAGTCGTGGAGCCAGCGGGTGTCGTCCTCGCTGATGTTGCGGCGGGTCCATTCGATGACGCTGGCGGCGTTGGGCTGGAAGTCGTCGAGGTTGACGTTGGGGTCGGAGCAGTAGTGGTCGTGGTTGCCTTTGACGACCTTGCAGCCGAGGTCTCGGATGCGGCGGATGCATTCGGCGGGGGCGGCGTTGTAGCCGACGACGTCGCCGAGGCAGACGACGTCGTCGACGCCTTGGGCCTTGGCGTCGTCGAGGACGGCCTCGAGGGCCTCGATGTTGGCGTGGATGTCGCTGATGACGGCGTAGCGTTTGGCGCGTGGCATAGGTCAGTTGAGGCGGAGGATGGCGGCGGCGACGGTGAGGTCGATGGGGGTGGTGATCTTGGGGTTGGGCTCGTCCCACCGGACGAGGCGGGTGGGCTCGCCGGCGGCCTCGTAGACGGCGGCGTCGTCGGTGAAGGTGCGCGTTTTGTCGCCGGCGAGCTTGTCGTAGGCGGCGATGAGCTTGTCGGCGGCGAAGGCTTGGGGGGTTTGGACGGCCCAGAGGGTGTCGCGGTCGGGGGTGGCTTCGACGGCGAGGCCTTTGCCGGCGACTTTGACGGTGTCGGTGACGGGGTGGGCGGCGATGCCGCTGCCGAAGCGTTTGGCGTATTTGAGGGTCTCGCGGATGAGCTCGGGGGTGATGCAGGGGCGTGCGGCGTCGTGGACGATGATGTAGCGGACGTCGAAGGGGTCGATTTCCTTGAGCGCGGCGGCGACGGAGTCTTGGCGGCGCGCGCCGCCGACGACGATCTTGCCCAGCTTGCTGATGCCGAACATGGTTTGGAGGCCGCGCGCGGCGGCGAGCTGGTCTTTGCGGACGGTGAGGATGATGTGGTCGACTTCCTTGCATTTCTCGAAGGCGAGGAGGGACCAGGCGACGACGGGGCGGGGGCCGAGGGAGAGGAAGCATTTGTCGAGGCCGGCGCCCATGCGGGTGCCTTTGCCGGAGGCGAGGATGATGGCGGTGACCATGAGGGAATCCTTATTGGGGGCGGGCTTCGTCGTCGGGGGCGGGGGTGCGCGCGGCGAGGCGGTGGAGCGTCTCGGGGGGGAGGGCGGCGCCTGGCGCGGGCGGGGTGCGGCGGATGACGAGGGCGGTGCGGGCGGGGGCGTAGACGTGGATGGCGAAGCAGACTTCGTTGGCGCGCTCGATGGTGGCGAGGGGGTAGTCCTGGCCTTCTTGGAGGCGTCCGAAGCCGCCGAAGGGCTTGGCGTCGGTGTCGAGGGCGAGGCGGTATTGGCCGGGGGGGACGATGATGGGGTAGTCGGCGAAGGAGTGCTCGCCGTGGAAGTTGAAGACGAAGAGGAGGTCGCCGCGCATGAAGGCGAGGATCTTGTCGTCGTCGCTGGCGAAGACGCGCTTGGGGTAGGTGGCTTGGTCGAGGACGCCGGATTGGTTGATGAGGCGCATCATGGCCTCGTCGAAGTCGCCGAGGGCCTTGAAGTAGAGCTTGGGGTCGTCGCGGAGGGACCATTGGCGCCGGGCGTGGTGGTAGCTGTTGTTGTTGCCTTCGCGGGGGAAGTCGATCCATTCGGGGTGGCCGAACTCGTTGCCCATGAAGTTGAGGTAGGCGCAGCAGCAGCCGAGGGTGGCGAGGCGGGCCATTTTGTGGAGGGCGATGCCGCGGTTGACGTAGAGGTTGTCGGAGCCCACGTGCATGGAGAAGTACATCTCTTTGTCGATCATCTGGAAGATGAAGGACTTTCCGCCGACGAGGGCTTGGTCGTGGGATTCGACGTAGCTGACGGTGCGTTCGTCGGCGCGGCGGTTGGTGAGCTCGTGCCAGAGGAAGCCGACGGACCAGTCTTCGTCGCGGATGTCGCGCACGAGCTTGAACCAGCATTCGGGCACGCCCATGGCCATGCGGTAGTCGAAGCCGATGCCGCTTTCGTTGGGGGGGGCGCCGATGCCGGGCATGCCGCTGACGTCTTCGGCGATGGTGAGGGCGTCTGGGCGGACGGTGTGGATGACGGTGTTGGCGAGGGTGAGGTAGGTGCAGGCGTCTTCGTCGACGGAGCTGTCGAAGTACATGCCGTAGTTGGAGAAGTCCACGCCGAGGCCGTGGTGGAGGTAGAGCATGGAGGTGACGCCGTCGAAGCGGAAGCCGTCGAAGCGGTATTCGTCGAGCCAGAAGCGGCAGTTGGAGAGGAGGAAGTGGAGGACGTCGGTCTTGCCGTAGTCGAAGCAGCGCGAGTCCCAGGCGTCGTGCCAGCCGCGGGAGCCGTCGTGGAAGTATTGGTAGGGGGTGCCGTCGAAGAGGGAGAGGCCGTCGCGCTCGTTCTTGACGGCGTGGGAGTGGACGATGTCCATGATGACGGCCAGGCCCATGCCGTGGGCTTTGTCGACGAGGGCCTTGAGGTCTTCGGGGGTGCCGAAGCGGGAGCTGGCGGCGAAGAAGTTGGAGACGTGGTAGCCGAAGCTGCCGTAGTAGGGGTGCTCCATGATACCCATGAGCTGGAGCGTGTTGTAGCCGGCTTTCTTGATGCGCGGGAGGATGGTTTCGGCGAATTCGGCGTAGGTGCCGATGCCTTCGCGCTCTTGGGCCATGCCGACGTGGGCTTCGTAGATGAGGGGGGCCTGCTCGGGGTCGCGGCGGAAGTCGTGCCGCCAGGCGTAGGGCTTGGGGTCCCAGACTTGGGCGGCGAAGAGGCCGGTCTTGGGGTCTTGCACGGCGCGGCGGACGTAGGCGGGGATGCGTTCGCCGCGGCCGCCGTCCCAGCAGACCTCGAGGTGGTAGAATTGGCCGTGGGCCATGGCATCGGCGGGGCCGCGCCATTCGAAGACGTCGCGGCCGGGGATGCGTTCGGCGCGGTAGGCGAGGGAGCGCTCCCAGCCGTTGAAGTCGCCGACGAGCCAGATTCCGGTGGCGTGGGGGGCCCATTCGCGGAAGACCCAGCCGTCCTTGGTGCGGTGGAGGCCGTAGTATTCGTGGGCGCTGGCGAAGTCGGCGAGGGCTTTGGCCCCGTGCGCGCCGCCTGTCAGGCGGGCGGCAAGGAGGCGCGCGCGTTCGGCGCGGTGCTCGATGACGTCCGCGTAGGGGGCGAGCCAGGGGTCGTCCAACAGGCGGGTGCGGGGCGCGGCCATCTCAGTTCTCCTGGTGGTAGGGGTTTTGCTCGGAGCTTTCGCCGTCGAAGAGCTCGGTGAGGGGGCGTTGGAGCATTTCCTCGTAGATTTTGATGTATTCGGCGGCGCAACGTTCGTGGCTGAAGCGTTGCTTGCTTTCGGCCATGATGCGGGCGACCTGGCCTTCGCGGACGTCGGTGGGGAGGCGGTAGAAGGCCATGGCCTGGTCGATGGCCCAGGCGAGGCCCTGGCTGTCGTAGTACTTGAAGGGGAAGCCGTTGCCGGTGCCTTTCTCGGCGTCGAGGAGCTCGACGGTGTCGTGGAGGCCGCCGGTGTCGTGGGCGATGGTGAGCGAGCCGTAGATGGGGGCGACCATCTGGGGGAGGCCGCAGGGCTCGAAGAGCGAGGGCATGAGGGTGAAGTCGCTGGAGGCGTAGCCGAGGCGGGAGATGTGCTCGTCGAAGTCGCAGACGGCGAGGCGGCCGTAGAGGTTGTGGAAGCCGAGGATGTCGCGGAAGGCCTGCTGATAGGGGCCGTTGGCGACGATGGCGAACTGGATGTTGTCGTCGCGGTATTTCTCGAGCGTCTTGTAGAGGATGTCGGTGAGCAGCTGGGGGCCCTTTTGGACGGGGTCGAGGCGGCTGGGCCAGAAGAAGAGGGGCGCGTCGGGGTTCTTGAAGAGGCCGACCTTCTCCTGGAACTGCATCTTGTTGGAGATTTTGGCGGCGTGGTGGGTCTTGGCGTCGTAGTTGACCTTGAGGTTGGGGTCGGTCTCGGGGTTGTAGCTGTCGTCGGGGGCGTTGAGGATGCCGCGGGCGCAGCCGGCGTTGTACTTGGCGATGACCTCGCCGCGGAATTGCCCGGGGATGAAGTCGAACCAGCCGCGGACGATCTCCTCGAGGAAGGTGGGCGAGACGGAGTTGATGAAGTGCGAGGCGAAGACGCCGGAGGTGAGGAAGTCCACCGGGTTGGTGTCGCGGCTCTCGAAGTAGTCGTAGGGCGGGCGCGAGTAGTAGAGGTTCTTCCAGAACTCCGCCGCGTCGATGCCGGCGTACTCGATCTCGCCGAGGCAACGGTGGACGGTGTGGATGTTGTGGATGGTGAAGAGGCAGGGGATGCCCAGGCGGCGCGCGGCCGCGGGGATGAGGCCGGTCATCCAGTCGTTGCAGTGGATGAGGTCGGGCTGGACGGTGGGGATGATGTTGTTGATGACCTCGCGCTGGAAGGCCAGGGCCAGGTGCGGGTTCTCGTCGCCCTGCGAATAGACCGTGTCGCGGTAGTAGAAACAGCGGTCCTCGGCCAGGTGGATGCGCGAGTCGGGCAGGTGCGCCTGGTATTTGCGCAGCTCGTCGCTGATGAGGCGCCCCACGTCCACATGGAACATGCGCCGGTAGTGCGGCAACGCCACGTGGACGTCCGCCCCCAGCTTGAAGAGGCTCGCCACGAGGCTGGCCGAGACGTCCGCCAGGCCGCCGGCCTTCGCGCTGAGCTTGTCGGCCATGTTGCCCATGCCCGCCGGCAGGTAGGTGATTTCCGGCGTGACGATGAGGATTCTGGGTTTGCGCTGTCCGGGTTGTTTCTGTTGCGACATGTTTGACCTCCGTGAGCCGCGCTCACTCCGTCTTGGTTTCGCCCGCCTGGCCCGGCGTCTGCTCGCCCTGGGCCGTTGGGGACAGATTGTTTCGGATTTCCTCCAGCCGCTTGGCGTTCGCCTCGCGGATGGCGTCCAGCTCGACGATCTCCGGGGCCTTCTCGCAGGCCGCCGCGATCTGCTTGTCCAAGGCCTTTAGCTCCTCCAGCTTCGCCTTGCGCGCCGCGCGCAGGGCCTCGGCCTCGGGCGTCGTGAGGAGCCCCGAGCGCAGGAGGCGCGCGCGTTCCCGCGCCAGGATCCGGTCGTAGTCCTGCCTTTGCGCGAGCTCGGCGCGGGCCTTTGCGCGGGGGAACTTCTCCGCGGCGCGCCGTTCGGCGATGTGCGCCTCCTGCGCCTTTGCCAGCGCGGCGACGTCTGATTCCGCCACGCCTTGCCCGACCGCCAGGCAGGCGCACGCCACTGCAATCAACCACGCTTTCATGCCGACCTCTGTTTCAACGCCCTTGACAGAACAAAGTATGCCCCATTGCAAGCCAAATTGCAAGCCAAAAGTGTCGCCGCCCCCATTTTCCGCCCGCCGCCCGGGCGCCCCGTTACGCCCCGCGCAGGGTCAGGAGCGCGATTTGCGGGCCGTAGACGCGGTAGGGGAAGCCCATCCACACCCCCACGCCCGGCGAGACAAAGAGCCGCATCCCGCGGGGCAGCGTATACCACCCGCGAACGAAGCCGTCGTTGAAGCGCGCGATGATCGCCGCCACCCCCGGCACCTGCCCACCGTGCGTGTGCCCCGAGAGCTGCAGGCGCACCCCCAGCGCGTCCGCCGTCCGCGCGATGCCGGGCTTGTGGACCAGGAGCACCGGGAAGGCCCCCTTCGGGAGCCCCGCCAGGAGGCCCCGCAGCTCCGCCTCGGCCGCGTCCCGGCGCGTCAGCGACCGCCCGTCGCCCAATCCCACCAGCCACAGCCCGCGCACCTGCGCCGCCCGGCCGTCGAGCACCGTCATCCCCAGTCGCCCATATTCCCGCAGATAGGCCTCCGTCTCGAAATAATGCTCATGGTTCCCCGTGATGAGGAACTTCCCTTCCGGCGCCTCCAGCCCCGCCAGCGGCGCCAAATCCTCCCGCCGCAACGCCACCGCCCCGTCCGCCTGATCCCCCGTGAAGACGATGAGGTCGGGCTTCGCCGCGTTCACCCGCGCCACCAGCCGCTCGCACCACGCCCGCCCCCGCCAGGCGTCGATGTGCACGTCCGCCAACACCGCCACGCGCAACCCCTCCGCCTCCGCCGGCAGCCCCGCCAACGCCACCTCGTGCTCGCGCACCGGCGGCAGGCGCTCCCCCATCCACACCAGCCACACCCCTGCCGCCGCCCCGGCGGCCAACGGGATCCATCCCGGCACCGCCACGTGGCAGAACCGCAACGCCCACCACGCCACGCTCAGCCCCCCCCCGCCGCCAGCAAAAACGCCGTCCCCCACAGCAACGCCGCCTCCGCCCAAATCGGCATCCCGTCCGGCGAAAGCAGCGAAACCCGCAGCGCCCGGTGCACCAACGCCTGCTGCGCCAGCGCCACCAAGGCCGCGCCCGCCGCGACCACCGCCCATCGCGGCAGCCCCAGCCGCGCCAGCGGCCCCGCCGCGATCACCACCGCCAGCGCCGAGCAAAACAAATTGATCCAAACCATGCCCCTATCTTACCACAAGCGCCCGCGATTTGACGGCGGGGCGGCGGATTTGGTATTCTCCACCAATCAGTACTGAAAGGAAAGCCGGTTTATGGACCTTCTGTTTGGCGTTTTGTTGGTCGTCGAGGCGCTCATCGCGCTTCTGATGGTGGCCGTGGTGATGCTCCAGCCCCCCAAAGACCCCTCCGGCGGGATGGGCTCGGCCTTCGGCGGCGGCTTCGGTGAGGAAGTCTTCGGCGGGCGCACCGGCAACGTGCTGACGCGCGCCACCACCGTCCTCGGCGTGCTCCTCATCCTCAACACCCTCGGCCTGGCCCTCCTCAACCGCGGCGCCAACGAGACGGCCACCAGCACCGCCGCCCCCCAGGAACAGCCCGCCGCCCCGGCCCCCGGCCTGCCCCTGGACAGCCCCCTGAACCAACAGTTCTGAGTGGAGGAACGCACATGAACCTTGAAATGCTCGAGAAAGCCCGCGCCCGCGTGGCCAGCATCCCCGTCCTCGTCAACCTCGTCTCCCAGCGCACCCGCCAGCTCAACCGCGGCGCCCGCCCTTACCTGCGCCCCCTCTCCAAGTTCGAGGACAAGAGCGACATCGCCCTGCGCGAAATCGCCGAAGGCCTCATCGTCTCCCAGTTCAACATGCAGACCGTCGAGGAGCACATGGAGGCTCAGGCCCGCTGGGGCCGCCACGTGTGATGTGACGCGCCATGGCCGCGGGGAAGAAAGCCAAGAAGCCGCAATCGGCCAACCTGGCGGTCAACCGCAAGGCCATCCACGACTATACGATCCTCGAGAAGTTCGAGGCCGGCATCGAGCTCCTCGGCACCGAGGTCAAAGTCCTGCGCAACGGCGAGGGCGGCCTCATGGGCGCCTGGTGCAAGATCGACGACGCGGGGCAGCTCTGGCTCATGCAGGTGCGCATCCCTCCCTACGCCTTCGGCAACCGCTTCAACCACAGCGAGCTGCGCCAACGCCGCCTCCTCATGCACCGCGCCGAGATCCTCCGCCTCCGCCAGAAGGTCGACCAAAAAGGCCTTTCCCTCATCCCCTTGCGCCTCTACCTCAGCCCCCGTGGCAAAGTCAAGGTCGAGCTCGCCCTCTGCCAGGGCAAGAACCAATACGACCGCCGCGAGACCATCAAGCGCCGCGAGGCCGACCGCGCCGCCGCGCGCGCCGTCCGCGTCTACCGTTGACCACCCAGAAAGGAACCCACCCATGCGTCCCGGACTTTGGCAAATCCTCATCGTCATCCTCATCATCGCCCTCGTCTTCGGCGCGAAGAAGATCCCCGAGATCGCCCGCGCCCTCGGCCGCTCCTCCGGCGAGTTCAAGAAGGGCCTCAAGGAAGGCAACGCCGCCGCCGCCGAGAAGGCCGACGAAATCAAGAAGGCCCTCCTCGAGGAAGACGCGAAGCCCAAGGACAAGTAAACCCCGCCCCGCCGCCCCGGCGGCGGCCCTCCGAGAAGGCGTGCGCCAAACGGCCCCCGCGGCCGCCCCGGCGCACGCCCTTTTGGTCCCCGCGCCTCGCCGGCGGGAGGGGGCGCGCAGGTCGAGGGTGAGGCTCAGGCTTTGACGAAGACGTCGCGGACGTAGTCCATGAAGCGCTCCCGGAGGGCCGGGAGGGCGTGCGCGTCGCGCTCGAGCGCCCAGAGGGCAAAGTCAAGCTTGGGGCGGAAGGCGTAGGCGGCGCGGAGCCCGGGGTCGAAGGCGTCGAAGTAAGGCCGGCTCTGGTGATAGGCCCAGTGCATGGTCTCGATTTTCTGCTCGAAGCCGTCGAAGAAGGCGGCGGCGCACTCGTTGAGGGTGCAGGCGTCCTTGTGGCGCATCCAGTAGTCGCCGAGGACGGCGGCGTACTGGCGCAGGTAGAAGCGGTGGCACTCCTCCAGGTTGGTCTCGTCCTGGGCGCGGTCGGGCCAGCCGAGGGTGCCGCGGATGGAGCAGACCTGCACGTGGGCGGGCATGGGGCGGTGGAGGAAAGGGTCGTAGACGAACTCGAAGATTTCCTTGCCCGCGCCGAAGCGGCAGGTGGGGGGCGGCCCGGCGATGTACTTCTTGACGGCCATGTTCTGGGCGGCGGCGTTGCCGTAGAGCCGGGCGAGGGCAAGGACCACGTCGGGCAGTTCGGGGCTCTCGGGATTGTCCGGATTGCTGCGGAAGAGGCTTTGGGGGATGGCCCCGAGGGGGTCGCCGGGGCTGCGCGAGCGCAGGAAGAAGGGCGCGGCGCGGCGCGGCGCGCCCGCCGAGGCGGCCAGAAGCTGGAAGGCGGGGTAGTCCGCGCCGAGCGCCCGGAAGACGTTGGCGCGGGTGAGGACGTAGTCGGCGTAGCCGGCGCGGACGGAGCCAAGGCGCTTTTGGATGAAGGAGATGGGGACGGGGTGGCGGTTTGTCTTGACGACGATCTCGCGGGTCTGGGCGCTTTCGGTGGCCAGGTTCTTGGAGGAGCGCAGCTCGTAGACGTTGATGTGCTCCATGCGCTCGTCGAGGCTGAGGCGGCTGATGAGGTGGCGGATCACCTCGAGCGTCGGGCGATCCGCGCCGACGTGGGGGATGGGCACGTTCTCCCGCGCGGGGGAGAAAGAGGCCCCCGGGAGGGCCACGCGGCGGGCGTCGAAGTCGGTGCGCGCATCACCCCCTCCCCGCAGGTCGTCGGCGACGCAGGCGTAAAGGGCGCGGATGGTCTCGGCGCCGCCCAGGTCGGCGTAGGCCGGGTCGGTGAGCAGGCCGCGGTAGAGGATGGCCAGCCCGCCGAAGGTGTCGGCCACGTCCTCCGCGTCCATGCGCCCCAGGGTGACGCCCTCGAGTAGGCGCTCCATGGCGGGGATGAAGAGCGTCTCGGCGTCGGCGCGCGGCAGACCGAAGAACTCGACGGCGTGGAGGCGCCCGCACTTGGCGCGGCGAAGGGCGTTCTGGCTCTCGCCCGGGGCCATGGCGGCCCACTCGCGCAGACACGCCAGCAGCTGCCCCGGGGCCTGGCGCGCCAGCTCGGCCAGGCGGGTGAACTCCTGGACGGTGAGCCAATGGACGCCACGGATGCTGACATAATAATGGGCTGCGGTGTCGATACGCAACCAGGCGCGCGCCACGGCCTCGCGCATCTCGCGCAGGGTGTAGACGCGGGGGCGGACGCGCCAGACCTGCCCCAGGCGCTCGGTGTAGGCGAGGGCCTCGGGCGTGCGCTCGCCGAAGATGACGTGCGCCAGGTCAAGCCCCTGCCCCAGAAGCCACCGTTGGGCGCGCTCGACGATCCCGAAATCGGTCTCGCGCTGGAACAGCTCCACCACGCCGCCCGCGACGTTGGCCAGCACCACGCGCTTGGCCAGCACCTCGGAACGCCGCGCCCGCGGCACGCGGCAGAACGCGGCACCGAACGCGCCGGCGAAGAGCGGCGTCAGGATGGTGCCGAAATAACCCGTGCCCGTGGCGCACAGCCACCCCTTGGCGCCGATGCGCAGGTCGCGCCGGGGAATGATCACCAACGACCGCCGGCGCTCCTTGGCGGGACCGAAGCCGCCGCCCTCGCGCTGGAGCAGGAAAAGGTCGTCGCCCAGCGCGTAGACGTCAAAGACACGGCGCTCCGCCGCGCTCTCCGCGCGCACGCTCCCGCGCCGCTGGGCCTCCCGCCGGATCTTCCTGATGAGTTGGTCGAATGTCTGCGCCGCTTTCGCCATCTTTCGCTCCTTACGCGACTAGTTTAGCACAGTCGCGGCCCTTTGGGAAGGGCTCTCAGGAGCCGGCGAACCTGCGGGAGGCCGCCAGCGACGCCCCCCAACAGGCCAGCAACCCGCCCACGACCCACCCCCCGCCGGGCGGCAGGGCCGCCAGGCACCACAGGAGCTGGAGCGGGATGAGATGGCGGATGAGCCCGGCCACGAGCGCCGGCACGTCCCCACGGATGAGCAGGACGGGCGCCAGCAACGCCGCCGCCGCCGGGGGCCCCCACAGCGGCCCCACGCCGAAAAGCCAGAAGAAGGGCGCCAACGCCAGGATGAGCAGGGCGGGCGACCACCGCAGCCACGCGCTCGGCTCGCCGTCCGGCGAGGCCTCGTTCCGCGCCACCACCGAGAGCAACAGCGTGTACAGGACGAAGAAGGCGATGGCCGCGCCCACGAGCGGCCCCACCACGGCCGTCCCGGTGGGCCAGGCGCAGGCCGCCCCAAGCAACAGGTTCAGGCCGCGGCAACACCCCATCGTCAGCACGCCCAGCCCGGGGACGCGCTTGGCGAGCGCGTCGTAGAAGACAATCGCCCCCAAAAGCCACAGCGCCGGGCGCAACGGCGCCAACAGCACCCCCGCCGCGGAGAGCGCCGCCGCCGCGCCCAAGACCGCGCCTCGCGTGACCCGCCCCGAGGGGATGGGGCGCGACGGCCGCTCCCGCGCGTCGATCCGCGCGTCGAAGAGGTCGTTGAAGAGGAGCCCCGCGGCATAGAGGCAGAGCGAACCCAGCACGGTCGGCAAGAGCGCGCCCCAGCCGCCGCCCGCGCCGGCCAGGCACCACCCGGCCAGCACGTCGCCCGGCACGGTGAACAGGTTGGGCAGGCGCAGCAACTCCAGCCACGCCCGCCAGGAAGCGTTCTGCTTGGCGCGGCGCATCACCGTTTCCGATGCGAGAAGGTCTTGCGCACGCTCTCCATCGCGGCGCGCTGGCGGGCCTTGCGCTCGGCCTCCGCGCGGCGGGCGAAGAAGGCCTGCACGGCGGCGAGCAGGGCATAGAGCGCGACCAACGCGCCGAGCCCGGCGGCCACCCAGACCCACCAGGCGGAGCCTTCCTCCTCGGCTGTCTGGAGCTCGGCCAACGCCTGGTCGCGCGTCGCCTCGACGCGGCCCCGGAGCCTTTCGAGCGCGTCGTCCTCAAGCAGGTCTTGCAGGGCGGTGAGGCGGTTGGCCTTGGCGTAGGCCAGAAGCTTCGGCTCGCGCGTCGGCTTGGGCCAGTCGGCCAACAGGCGCTCGGCTTGGGCGAGGCGGTCTTGCGGCGCGGTGAGCGAGACGACCATCTCAAGGCGTTTGGCGAGGTCTTCGTGCCGTTGCGCGGACTGTCGGCGGGCGGTCGCGAGGAGCCCGTCGAAGGCGGTCTGGGCCTCGGGCAGGGCGTCGCAGTCGGGCTGTGCCTGGATGGCCTCGGCGAGGGCGGCGAGGCCCTTCACGGGGTCGCTTTTGCCCTGGGCCGAACGGATGGCGGCGCGGAGCGTCTCGCGGGCGCGGATTTTCGCGGAATCATTGGCCGCGCGCGCTTGGACGATGGACTCGAGGTCGAGGCGGATGGTGCCGAGCTGCGACCATTGCGCGGCCTTCGCGCGCTCGGCGGGGAGGGCGTTGAGGAAAGCGAGGGCCTCGGCGGGGTCGCCGATGGCGCTGGCCTTGCGGAGGTCGTCGGCGAGCAGACGGGTTTGCTCGCGGGCCTCGATCGCCTCGGCCTGACCGGCGGCGACGGCCTCGCGCATCTGCCCGGCCAGTGCGCCCACGCGGCTCTCGGCCTGCGCGGGGTCGGGCACCTTGCCGGTGGTGTCGCAGGCGGCGCAGACGATGGGGGCGCCCTTGCAGGCGGGGCATTTGCCCGAGCCGTCGCAACGGGCGCAGGGCACGCGCAGGCTCCCGGCGCCCTTCCCGGCGCGGAGCGACCCGCCGAGGGTGCGCCTGTCCCCGCCGCCCAGGCTTTGGGTGGCGGTGGCGCGGCGGATGGTGAAGCCGTTGCCTTTGCAGTCGGCGCACCGCAGCGTGCCGCGGCAGGTGGCGCAGCGCAGCTCGCCCCGGCAGTCGGGGCAGCGGGCCTGGGCGCCGGAGAAGTCGAGCGCGCGCAGGAGCGCGGTCGATTCGGTCTCCGCCCGGACGCGGGCCAGTCCGCGACGGAAGAGCGCGCCGTCGCCCTCCGCGGCGGCGTTGAGGGTGACGAGCGCGTCGAAGAAGGGCGTGAGGGTGGGGTCTTCCAGTTGGCCGACGGCCTGGCGGACGGCCTGGAGGTCGACGGCGGAGTCGGGCTTGGCCTGGAGGCGGCCGAGGGCGTCGTAGAGCGCGAGGCCGGGCGTCTCGGGGTAGGTCGCCGCGATCGCGTCGCGGAAGTCCCCGCGCAGGCGTTCGGCCCCGGCGGGCGCGGCGGCGAGGGGCAGGGCCAGGCAGAGGGCGAGGGCGGCGAGGGGCAGGCGTGCGGTCATGGCGCCCTCCTTACCAGACGATTTCCCGGGCTTCGAAGACGGGGCCGTCCACGCAGACGCGCGCGAGCGTCTCCGTGCCGTCCGGGCGGCGGATTTTCTGGACGCAGGCCAGGCAGGCGCCCACGCCGCAGACCATGTGCTTGTCGAGCGAGAGCCAGCCTTTGAGGCCGGCGGCGACGGCGCGTTCGCCCACGGCGCGGAGCATCCCGTCGGGCCCGCAGGCGTAGAGCTCGGCCTGGGGGTTGTCGGCGAGGGCGGCGTCGAGCGGGGCGGTGACGAGCCCGGGCGTGCCGAGGGAGCCGTCTTGCGTGGCGACGCGCACGTCCCAGCCGGCCTTGGCGAAGCGGTCGGTCTCGAGAATGTCTGCGGCGGTGCGCCCGCCCACGAAGAGGACGCCCTTGCGCGGCAGACGCGAGGCCAGGAACCAGAGCGGGGCCACGCCGTAGCCGCCGCCGACGAGGAAGGGCGTGCCCGCAGGGTCGAGCGGGAAGGGGCGGCCGATGGGGCCGAGCACGGGCAGGGCCGTGCCCACGGGGAGCGCGGCGAGGTGGCGCGTGCCGAGTCCGACGGTTTTGTAGAGGATGTGGAGGCGCCCGGTCTCGGGCTCGGCGTCGTAGATGCTGAAGGGGCGGCGCAGGCGCGCGGGGTCGAGCGAGGGGACGCGGACGTGGACGAACTGTCCGGGCTTGGCCTCGGCGGCGACGGCGGGCGCGGCGAGGGTGAGGACTTGGTAGCCTTGGGCGAGGGGGCGGATGGCGAGGATGCGTGCGGTTTCGTCAGTCATGGGGGGCCTCGGTGGAGAGCGGCAGGGTGGGGGCGGGGGCGGTCGCCGCGGGGCCGTCGGCGTGGGAGAGGAGGGCCTCGTCGTAGGCCTCGTCGCCGGGCGGGGGTTCCCGGGCGGGGGCCGGCGGCGGGGGTTGCTGCGCGGGGGCGGCGTGGGGGAGGGCGACGCTTTGGTAGGCGCGGCTTTGGCGGATGTCGCGGAGCTCTTGGTTGACGACGGCGGCGGCGGCGAATTCGCCGGCCTTGGTCAGCTCGGTCTGGCGTTTTTCCAGGTCGGCGAGGTAGGCCGCGAAGACGGCGGCCTTGGCGGTGTCGCGCTCGCCTTGGACGGTTTGGAGGCGTTGGAGGAAGGTGGCCTGGGTCTGGCGCAGGCCGTCGGGGAAGTCCACGACGTTGGCGGGGCCCAGGGCCTTCTGCTCCTCGAAGCGGGAGAGTTCGATGGCGACGGCCTCGAGGGCGTTGAAGTTGCCCGATTGTTGGAAGTCCCGGAGGAGGGCGTTGAGGGCGTCGCCGTATTGCGCGGGCCAGTCGCCGAGGGTCTGCTGGGCCTTTTCATTGAGGGCGCGGAGGTTTTTGCGGAGCTCCTCGCGGTCGCCGCGGATCTCGGCGCGGAGGCGCTCAATCTCGGCCATGGAGGCCTCGTCGCCGAGGAAGAGGTCGGGGCGGGTCTCTTTGAGGAGGAGCTGGGCGTCGCGCACGGCGGGGATGGCGGCGAGGCGCGCGAGCTCCTCGCGGACGGCGCCGGCCTTGCCCATCTCGCCGCGCTGGGTGTATTCCTTGCTGCGCGCCTCGAGGTGGTCGCGGTATTTGTGGACGACGGCGCGGACTTGGCGGGCGGAGAGGATGCGCTGTTCCTCGCGGCGGCGGGCCATGTGGCGTTTGATGCCGGCGAGGGTGGCGGGGTCTTCGTCGGCGACGGCGCCCAGGTCGTTGGTCTCGGCGTAGGCGTCGAGGGCGTGGGTGGTGGCGACGACGCCCTCGTAGTCGCCGGCTTTCTGGGCGCTGTCGCGCAGGTCGGTGAGGTTGCGCCAGTATTGCATGAGCAGGGCGTCGTCCTGGGCGGTGCGGCGGTCGGCGATTTCCCTGAGGGCGGCGTCGAGGGCGTCGCGGTCCTCTCCCAGGCCGTCTGGGAGGGGCGGGCGGGGTGGCGGGGCGGGGGCGACCTCGGCGGCGGGGGCCTGCCCGGGGAAGTAGTCGGCCGTCGATTGCCCGCCGCAGAGGCGCGCGTAGCCGTCCAGGAGGGCGCCGAGGCCGGGGAGGGCGGCGAGGGCGCGCGCGGGGGCGTAGAGGGTCTTGCCTCCCGTGCCGAAGGTGCCGCCGGCGAGGCGCGCGGCCCAGGGGAGGGAGAGGAGGTAGAGCGCGGCGGCGGCGGCGACGCCGCAGGCCCAGGCGGCGCGGCGCAGGCGGCGGCCGTGCGCCTCGACGCGGGCGCGGACGTCTTGGTATTCGGGCATGTTGCCGTATTTCGCGGCGAGGTTGGCGGTGAGGCGGCGGGCGGTGGGCCAGTCGCGGCGGCGGATGCATTGGCGGATGCGCACGAGGTCGCGGGCGAGGATTTTGGCGGGGATGTCGCGGAGTTCCTCCTCGTAGACCATGGCGTCTTCGTTGAGGGTGCGGAACTCCTCGATGAAGGCTTGGGCGCGCTCGTAGTTCTCGGCTTTGAGTTCGTTGGGGATGAGGGCAGCGAGGCGGTTGCGGCGGGCGACTTTGCGCTCGGCCTCCTCGACGCGGGCGTGGGCGTCGGCGAGGAGTTTCCGGCCGGTGGGGCCGGCGGGGTCGAAGCCGTGGAGCCTGCCGGCGATGGTGGCGATGCGCTCGAAGTGGCGTTCGTCCCAGGCCTGGTCCATGAGCTTGATGATGGAGGCCACGTGCTCGTACATCCGGCAGTCGGCGCCGCAGCTGGGGCAGTATTGCTGGCCCACGAAGGTCTCGGCGCCGCATTCCAGGCAGCGCTCGCTGCCGTCCCAGCCGCATTCGGCGCAGAACTTGGTGGAGATGGGGTTGACGGCGTCGCACCATTTGCAGCGCCAGGTGGTTTTGATGGTGGGGGCGACGGTGCGGCCGTGGCTGGCGGCCTCGGAGAGGGCGTTGACGAAGTCCTGGGCCGTGCGGTAGCGTTGTTCGCGGACGGTCTCGAGGCTGCGTCGCATGACCTCGCGCAGGAAGGCGGGCACGTCTTGCTCGCGGTAGTAGCGCGGGTTGCGTCCGGTGAGGAGGAAGTAGAGGATGGCGCCGAGCGAGTAGATGTCGGCGCGCACGTCGCTGGAGGAGGCGTCTTGCTCGAGCTCGGGGGCGGAGTAGCCCAGGCTGATGAGCTTTTCGCCGGGGACGGTGAGCTCGGCCACCTGGGTGCGGCCTTCCTGGGGGGCGATGCGCGCCAGGCCGAAGTCGACGAGCTTGGGTTCGCCGGTGGGGTCCAGGAGGATGTTCGCGGGCTTGAGGTCGCGGTGGATGACGCCGCAGCTGTGGGCGTAGACCATCGTGCGGGCGATTTTGAGGATCATCGCCACGGCCTCGTCGGCGGTCATGGGGCCGTTGCGGTTGACGAATTGCTCGAGGGTGAGGTTTTTGGGCGGGGGGGCGTCCTGGCCGGCGGGGACGGCCTCGGTCTGCGCGGGGCCGGAGACGTACTCCATGATGATGTAGGGCCCCAGGGCGTCCTCGCCCAGCGCGTAGATGTGGACGATGTAGGCGTGGTTGAGGGCGGCGACGGCGCGGGCTTCCTGGAGGAAGCGCTGGCGCAACACGGGGTCGGCGAGGGCCTTTTCGTTCAGGCGTTTGATGGCCACGTAGCGGCCCAGGCGGCGGTCCCGCGCCAGGTAGACCACGCCCATGCCGCCGTCGCCGACCTTCCCGCAGATGGTGTAGTCGGCCATGGGGCCGGCGTTGGGCTGGGCGGCGGGTGGCTCCTCGCCGGGGCGGATGACCTCGGTGCGGTTGGGGTCGAGCACCACGGTCTTTTCGTCGGCGGAGTTCGTCTCGGGCGCCTGGGGGGCGGTCTGCGGGGTCGCGTCGGGCATGGTTCGCTCTCCGGGTCAGGGCTGGCGCTGGTAGGTGGCGGGATCCTGCGGCACGATGTCGAAGTCCGGCTTCCAGTGGGGCGAGGCGGAATAGAAGGCCATGGGCGTGTTGTGGGTGAGGTCTTCGATGACCTGCTCGCCGAAGCCGTCCTGGCGCAGGCGCGCCACGACCTTGACGAGCGAGAGCGGGTCGCTGATGCCCCAGTCGGCCGAGCCGTTGACGATGACGCGCGTGTGGCCGTGCTCCTTGATCATCGCGCTCACGCGCTCGGGCGAGAGCTTGGAGTAGGGGTAGACGGTCATGCCGGCGTAGCAGCCGCTCTCCAGCGCCAGGCCGATGGTCTCCTCCACGTTGTGGTCGATGTCGATGCGCTCGCGCGTCAGCCCCTCGGCCTTGATGATTTCCAGCACGCGCTTGATGCCCTTGAGCTTGTTGAAGTGGGGCAGGTGCAGCACCACCGGCATCTTGCGTTCCTCGGCCAGGCGCAGCTGGCGCACCAGGGCGTGCTCCTCGTTCTGGGTGATGTTGTTGAAGCCGATCTCCCCGAGCGCCACGCACCGCGGGTGGTCCAGATACTCGCCCATCCCGTCGATCACCGCGTCGGCCAGGCGCCGATCCTCGGCCTCCTTCGGGTTCATGCCGATGGCGCTCCAATGGTCGATGCCGTAGCGCGCCGCGCGCGTGTGCTCAAACTCCAGCGACAGGCGGAAATAGTCGAAGAAGGAGCCGGCGTAGCGGCGGTTCTCGCCCAACCAGAACGAAGGCTCCACGCATACGCGGATGCCGTTCTTGTGCATGGCCATATAATCGTCCGTCGTCCGCGCGATCATGTGGATATGCGGCTCAATGATCGGTTTCATGCAAAACCTCCTTGCAAACATCCCGCATTTTATCACATTCCGCCCCTCCCGGCACCCATGCGGCCCCGGTGAAGACGTCCCGTCCCGGAGGGTGGGGGAAGCGCCGGCACGCCTCCCCAAAGGGTGCTTCGCGTGTGGGCTCGCGTGCGGGATTGTGGTACAATGAAGGAAAGGAGCGCGCATGGACTTCACGGAGCCGGTGAACGAACGGGAGCTGAACCCGCCGAGGGGCGGCTGGGGGCGGCGCTTGGCGCTTGGCCTTGTCGCCATATTCCTCGCCGCGGCGGCGTTGGTGGCCTTTGCCCCGGCGTTGCTCTCCCTGGCCCCCGTCCGCGCGTTGGCGGTGGCGCAGGTGAACAAAGCCATCGCCCCGGCGCGGCTCGAGGTCGCCGATTGGTCGCTCGCCTGGTTCGGGGGGCAACGCCTCGAGGGCCTGGCCTACGCAGACGCGCGCCAGGGGCTCAAGGCGACGGTCGAGGCCGTTCGCCTCTCCTCGCTCTGGGAACTGCTCCCCTTCGGCAAGGTGACGGTGGAGGCCGAGCTCCTCTCGCCGCGCGTGGCCTACGCGCCGCCCCCGCCCCTCGCCCCCCTCCCCGTCTCGGGCGTCGCCCCCCCGCCGTCCTCCCCCCCGGCGTACCCTGCCGACCCCGCCGCCCCGGCCCCGGCGGCGAAGCCCAAGTCTTTCGCGTTGCCGGATTGGGATCTCTCCGCGCACCTCGCCGTCAGGAACGCGAGCCTCGCCGTGGAGGGCCTGCCCGCGCCTTTGGCGGCGGGCGTGGACGCGGAGCTGACCCTGCCCGCGCTCGACCAGGACATCGCCCTTGCCCTCGTCGGCAAGGTGCTGGATCTGGCCTTCGAGGCCACGGCGACGACCCCCTCCGCGCGGGCGCTCCTCGCCGCGAAACGCCCGGCGGACTTCCTGCGCGCGGTCTCCCTCAAGGCCGATTCCCCCTGGTTGCGCCTTGCCCTCGACGCCGCCGGCGCGGCGGGCCGCCCTTGGCCCGAGGTCGCCCTCGAGGCGTCGGCGGATTGCCCCAAGGCCTTGGCCTTCGCCCAAGCGCTCGGCGTGGCGGCCTCGGGCGTGGCAATCCCCTCCGGCGCGGCCACGCTCCGCGCGACGCTCGGCAACGGCCCCTCGGGCCTGTTGCGCGGCGCGGCGGACTTCTCCACCCGCGGCCTGGCCGTGGTCTTCGACGGGAAACGGCTGGAGGCGAACCCTAAAGTGGCGGTGGAGGCGGAGGTCGACCCCGAGAATTGGCTGGACTTCCAAATCGAGAGGCTTTCGGTGGATTTCCCCGGCGCGCTGGTCTCCGGCCAGGGCGGGTTGGAGGCCGGGCGCCTCGCGGCCCGCGTGGAAAGCGTGCCGCTCTTGGAGACCCTGCGCCCCTTCCTCGGCGAGGTCTCTCTGCCCGGGCCGCTCGTCCTCAACGTGGGCGCGCAGGCCCAGAAGGGCGCGGTCTCGGCCACGGCGGCGCTCGCCTCCGGGCAGGAAGCCCTCGCGGACGCCACGCTCGAGGCCGCGGACATCGACGTGGCCGCGCGCCGCGTGGGGAGCCTGAAGCTTGGGGCGAAGGCCGACCTGGCCGCCGCGGCCGCGTGGCTGGGGCTTGAGGCGCCGCGGGTCGAAGCCGGCACGGCGACGCTGGAGGCGACGGCAAGCGGCGCGCCCACGTTGCTTTCCGCGCAGGTCAAGGCCGCCGTGCGGGACGTCTCGCTCGCCGCCCCCGCCTACCAAATCGTCGAGAAGGAAAGGCCGCTGGCGGAGCTGGCCTTCGCCGCGACGTTCGACGGTGTGGCCCTGCGCCTGCGCGGCGTGACGCTCGAGACGCCCGTGCTCACCCTCCAGGGCCAGGGCGGCTACGCGCCGGGCCTGCCGCCCGGCCGCCTTGTCTCCGCGGCGTTCAAGGGCCGGGCAGACCCCGCCTACGCGCTGGGGCGGTGGCTCGCGTCCGGGAAGCGCGCGGCGTTGCCGGGGGTGGAGGGGCCGGTCGACTTCGTCTTCGAGGTCATGCCGGTGACGGGCGCCTCCACCCCGCGCCTGTCGCTCGACCTTGACGCGCCGACGTTCAAGGTGGCCTTCCCGGGCCTCGCGTCCATCGACGTGCCCTTCGAGGCCGGCGTGCGGGCCATCGGGCGGGGGGAGCGGTTCGCGGTGGAGCGGCTCGTCGCCAAAACGCCGTATGCGAAGCTCACCGCCTCCGGAAGCCTCGCGCCGGGCACGGGCGTCGCGACGCTCGCGGGCGAGCTGAGGCCGGATTTCGACGCCATCTGGGCGCTGCCCTGCTTCGACGCGGCGCGGGAGCGGGGCATCTCCGTCTCCGGGCGGGAGACGCGCCCCTTCTCCTTCGAGGGCCCCGTGACGCTCGGGCCGGCGGGCCTCCTCAACGAGGGCCGGGCCAAGGCCGAGGTGGCCTTCGGCCGCGTGACGCTCCCGGGGCTGGACATCCCGGGCGGCGAGGCCACGGTGACGCTGGGCGGGGCGACGCTCGCGCTTGACGCCGAGGTCGCCGTGAACGGCGGCACGCTGGGCCTTGCCCCGCGCCTCTGCGTGGCCGCGCCGCCCTACGTCCTCACGATGCCCGAAGGCGCCTACCTGCTCCGGGGCGTCGGCGTGACGCAGGCGTTGCTCGACGCGGGGCTCGGCCTCGTCAGTCCCCTGCTCAAGGGCGCGGCCACGCCCTCGGGGGCGATCGATCTGCGGTGCGACGCCCTGCGCGTGCCGCTCGACGGCCCCGAGGCACTCGTCGAGGCCGAGGCGGAGATGACGCTCTGCACCCACGGCCTCGCGCTCGCCCCGAACGCCGTGGTGCGCTCGGTGCTGACGGCGGCGGGGCGTTCCGGAAAGGTCGCCGCCATGCCCGACCAGGCGGTGGCGCTCCGCCTCGACGGCGGCGTGCTCGACGGCGACCCCATCGTGATGGACATCGGCCCCGTGACCGTGCGGTGCGAGGGGCGGACCGACCTCCCCACGCGGCGGCTCGACTACACGCTCACCGTCCCCCTCGCGGGCTTGCTCGGGGACAGGCTGGGGGCGGACGCGGCCGTGCGCCTGCCCATCGTCGGTACCGTCGACCGCCCGCTCGTCGAGGTGGGCGCGCTGACCGAGGCCTTCGCCGGCCCCGCGCGGCGGGCGGCGTTGGAGGGCGCCTCGGACTTCATCGCCGACAAGCTGCAGGAGCGCCTCGAGAAGATGGACGCGAAGGGGAAGGGCGACCCCGAGGACAAGGCCAAGCGCCAGGCCATCGAGGGCGGCCTCAAGGCCCTCAAGGACTTTTTGGGGGATTGAGATGGCGGATTGGCGGCTCAAACCCCGTGCCCAACGGTGTGCCGCGTGCGGCGCGCCCTTCGCGCCCGGATGCGGCGGCCATTCGTTGCTGATGCCCGCGGCGGACGGCGAGGGCCATGAGCGGCGCGACCTGTGCGCCGCCTGTTTCGCCGCGCTCGGCGCGCGGGAGCGGGCCTTGGCCTCGGCCGCGTGGGCCTTCACGGTGCCCCAGGCCGTGCCGCGGCGGGCGCCCGAGGAGGCGCATAAGGTCTCGCCCGAGGAGGCGTTGCGGGCGCTTGTTGGGCGGGCCGACCCGCGCGACGGCGCGGCGGCGTATGTGCTGGCCCTGCTGTTGGAGCGCGGGAAGCGGCTGGCCGAGCGGCAGGTCGCGCGCGACGCGGCGGGGCGGCGCGTCCATCTCTATGAGCTGCGGGGGACTGGCGAGTTGATTTCGGTCGCGGAGCCTGCGTTGGACGCCGAGGCGTTGCCGGGGATCCAGCGGCGGGTGGCCGAGCTGTTGGCCTTCGGCGTGAGGCCGCGGCCCTGCGTGCGGCGCTTTCGGCGCGCGCGGCGGCCGGCCTATCGGGTGAAAAGGAGGCGCGGATGAGCGTGCGGATCGTGTTTTACGTGGTGGCCTTGGCCGTGGTGACGGCGCTGATTTGGCGATGGAACCGGGGGGCGCAGGCGCGGCGCTTCCGCCGGGCCTATCCCGCGCCGAACCCTGCGTGGGGCGAGGCGGACGCGGATTTCCTGGGGGCCTTCGAGACGGCCTTCGCCCTCCGCCGCGGGTCGGCGCGGAACTTGCCGCCGGAGGCCACGCCGATGGAGGTGTACCTGGTGCTTTACCCCGAGCATTGCATCTATGACGACAGCGAGCTGACGCGCTTTCTGGGCGCGCTTGGGCGGCGGTTGGGGCAGGCCGGCGAGGAGGCGCTCGGGCGGCCGCTCGGGGAGTTGGCCCGGCGGTGGCGCGCCGCGCCGGAAGGGGGGCGCGTGTGATGGGCGAGACGCTCTTCCTGGTCGACTTGATGCCGATTCTTTACCGGGGGCACTTCGTTTTCCTGAAACGGCCGCGGCGGACGGCCTCGGGCATCGTCACCTCGTCCGTCTCGCTCTTTGCCGCGACGCTCGAGCAGATTTTGCGCGTCCATCGGCCCACGCACCTGGCCATCGCGCTTGAGAGCGAGGGCCCCACCTTCCGCCACACGCTTTATCCGCCTTACAAGGCCCAGCGCGAGAAGATGCCCGAGGACATCGCCGCGTCCATCGGCCAGGCCGAGGAGTTGGCCCGGGCCTGGGGCATCCGAACCGTCCGCGCCGAGGGCTTCGAGGCCGACGACGTGCTTGGGACGTTGGCCGAGCGCGGCGTGGCGCAGGGGTTGAAGGTCGTCATCGCCACGCCGGACAAGGATCTGGGCCAGCTGGCCGGGCCCTCGGTCTCCATCCTCCACCCCGGCGACGAGGCCCCCCTGTCGGCCGAGGACATCTGCGCGCAGTGGGGCCTGGCCGAGCCCGCGCGGATGATCGATTACCTGGCCCTCGCGGGCGACGCCAGCGACAACATCCCCGGCGTGCCGGGCGTCGGCCCCAAGACGGCCGTCAAGCTCCTGCGCGAGTTCGGCACGCTCGAGGGCCTCCTTGAGCGCGCCGGCGAGATCCCCGGCAAGGCCGGCGAGGCCATCCGCGCCCATCTCGACGACGCGCGCCTGAGCAAGCGGCTTGTCACCATCGTGCGCGACGCGCCCGTCGCCGAGACGCTCGAGGCGTTGCGCCTGGGCCCGCCCGACCTTGCCGCGCTCGCGCCGGTGCTGGCGAAGTATGAGCTCCGCCAGGTGGCGGCCCGCCTGGGCATTCCCGCCGCGCCAGAGCAGACGCAGCTTGCCTTCGCCGAGGGCGCGGCCGTGCCGGCGCCGGCGCTGAAGCGTTTGGCGGACGTGCCGCATGAGTATCGCCTGGCGGCGACGGCGGAGGCGCGCGAGGCGCTCGCCGCCGAGCTCCGCAAGGCCCCGCTCATCGCCTTCGACACGGAGACCGTCGGCCTGCGGCCGCGCCATGACCGCGCCGTGGGGTGCTCCTTCGCCGTCGCCGGCGGCCGCGCGTGGTATGTGCCGTTGCCGGAGGACGACGCGGGGCAGCTCGCCGCGCTCGCGCCCTTCCTGCCGGTCTTCCACGACGAGTCCATCGCCAAGTTGGGCCACCACCTGCGCTTCGACCGCGCCGTCCTCGCCCGCCTGGGCATCGAGCTGCGCGGGCCGCTCCACGACACGCTTTTGGAGCATTATCTCATCGACGCGACCGACCGCCATGACCTGGATCACGTGGCCAACGTCTTCCTTGGCTACGCGCCCATCCCGATCGCCGACCTGCTCGGCAAGGAGAAGGGCCGCACGATGGCCGACCTCGCGCCCGAGGAGATCCTCGACTATGCCGCCGAGGACGCGGACGTGGCCTTCCGCCTCCATCAGGCCCTCATGCCGAAGGTCGAGGAGATGGGCCTGGCGCACCTGTTGGCCGACTGTGAGGAGCCGCTCGCGGGCGTGCTTCTGCGCATGGAGCGGGTGGGCGTGCGGCTCGACGTGCCGGCCCTGCGCCGCTTCCGCCACGAGCTGGAGGGCGAGGTCGTCAAGCTCGAGCTGGCCATCCGCGAGTACACCGGCGCGGGCGTCAACCTCGCCTCGCCCAAGCAGGTCGGCGAGTTCCTCTTCGGCCGGCTGAACCTCGACCCCGGCGTCAAGCGCACCGCCCGCGGACAGTTCCCCACCAACGAGGAACTCCTCCTCAAACTCCGCGAGCGCCACCCCGTCGTCGACCTCATCCTTGACTGGCGTGCCTGCGTCAAGCTCAAGAACACCTACGTCGACCGTCTGCCCGAGCACATCGACGCCGACGACGGCCGCATCCACACCACCTTCAACCAGACCTTCACCGACACCGGGCGCCTCTCCTCCTCTGACCCCAACCTCCAGAACATCCCCGTGCGCTCCGACCGCGGCCAGCGCATCCGCGCCGCCTTCGTCGCCCGCGGCCCCGGCTGGACGCTCCTCTCCGCCGACTACTCCCAGGTGGAGCTCCGCCTCATGGCCGCCATGAGCGGCGACGCGCGCATGATCGCCGCCTTCCGCGCCGGCGAGGACATCCACGCGCAGACGGCCTCCGTCGTCTACGGCGTCCCCCTCGCCGAGGTCACCCCCGCCCAACGCGGCCGCTGCAAGATGGTCAACTTCGGCATCATCTACGGCATCTCCGCCTTTGGCCTCGCCTCGCGCCTCCGCGTCCCGCGCAAGGAGGCCCAGGCCCTCATCGACGCCTACTTCGCCCAATACCCCGCCGTCCGCGCCTACATGGAGCGCTCCGTCGCCGAGGCCCGCGCCCGCGGCTACGCCCAAACCCTCTTCGGCCGCCGCCGCGCCGTCCCCGAGATCAACTCCCGCAACGCCACCACCCGCAACGCCGCCGAGCGCGTCGCCATCAACATGCCCATCCAAGGCTCCGCCGCCGACATCATCAAGTTCGCCATGGTCCGCATCGACCGCGAGCTCCGCGCCCGCGGACTCCGCGCCCAGATGACCCTCCAAATCCACGACGAACTTCTCTTCGACGTCCCCGACGACGAGCTCGAGGTCGTCAAACCCCTCGTCCAGGCCGCCATGGAAGGCGTCGTCGCCCTCCCCGTCCCCCTCTCCGTCTCCCTCGGCGCCGGCCCCGACTGGCTCTCCGCCCACTGAAAGCTCCGCCATGCAGCTCCACGATATCCCCGCCGCCTTCGAGGCCTACGCCGACGGCTTCCCCGCCGAGGACATGAACCGCCTCAAGCGCGACCACACCCGCCGCGTCGCCGCCAACGCCCGCGCCATCATGGACGGCGAGGCCTTCCCCCCGCGCCTCCGTCCCCTCGGCGAGGCCGCCGCCTGGCTCCACGACCTCGGCCGCTTCCGCCAATACACCCAATACCGCACCTTCAGCGATCGCGTCAGCGTCAACCACGCCCTCCTCAGCTGCGCCGAACTCCTCCGCCTCGGCTGGCTCGACGACGCCGACGCCCCCACCCGCAACGCCATCCTCCGCGCCATCGAGTGCCACAACCTCCGCGACCTTCCCCCATGCCTTCCCCCGGACGAGCTCGCCCTCGCCCACCTCGTCCGCGACGCCGACAAGCTCGATATCTACACCGTTCTCGACCACGCCATCGAGACCGACTACCTTCCCTCCCACCCCGACGTCTACTGGGGCCTCCCCCTCGACGGCCCGCCCTCCCCCAAAGTCCTCGCCGCCCTCGAGCGTGGCGACAGCGTCGACTACGCCGACATCGCCAGCTTCGCCGACTTCGTCTTCATCCAGCTGGCCTGGTGCAACGGCGGCCTCCACTACCGTGCCTCCCGCCGCCTGGCCCTCGAACGCGGCGAGGTCGAGATCCGCCGCCGCTACCTCCTCACCCTCATCCCCGCCCACGCCGCCGCCGTCGAGCGCGCCTGCGCCATCGCCACGGAGGCACTCAGGCGATGAATGCGGGTCGGTGGCGGTGTTGGGCCGCGTTGGCGCTGATGGCGCTCTGCGTCCTCGCGCTCAACCTTTTCTGCCTGCCGGCCCATGACGGTCTGGGCTACGCCTTTCATGACGGGGCGCGCATCGAGTCGCTCGGCGACGTCGTGCGCCAGCAACTCGATGATTACCGAACCACCAACTGTCGGGTTTTCGTGCATGGCGTGGTGGCTTGTTTCGCCGGGTTCCGGCTCTACGCCCTCTTCGACGTGTGCAACACGGCCGTCTGGTTTCTCTTCGTGTGGCTGGTGTTGCGCGAGGGGAGGGTGCGCCGCGACGGGTGGGGGCTGTTGCTGGGCGGCGCGGTGGTCTGGTGGTTCTTCTGGTATGCGCAGTCGTGCTGTGTCAACGCGGCCTTCGCCGTGAACTACCTGTGGGTGGCGACGGCGACGCTCGTGGCGATGGCGGCTTGGCGGCGGGCCCGGTGGTGGATGTTCCCGCTCTTCTTTCTTTATGGGTGGAGCCAGGAGGTTTACGTCCTGCCGGCAATCGCGGCCTTGGCAGGGGGCGTCTTCCTGCGGAGCCTCGCGGGGCGTCGTTTCGCCGCGGACGCACCGCAGGTGGCCGCTTGGGTGGCCATGGTCGCCGGGGCCTGCTTCCTTTGCCTGGGCCCGGCCGCCCAGTCTCGGGCGGGGGAGACCTTGGGGTTGGGCGCGGCGGGGCTTCTTGCGGAGTTCGCGCGGACGGCCGTCAGCGTCGTCTTGCTGGTTTGGCCGGTGGTGTTGGCCGCCGGGTTGCTGTGGGTGGCGTGGCGCAATCGGCGTGCGCTCGGAGCCCTTGTGCTTCGGGCGCCGGAGTGGTGGTGCTACCTAGGTGCTTCCTGCGTTCTGTTCTGCCTGATTTGCTTCAATGGGATGGAACGCCTGTTGGGGCCGTGTCTGCTCGCGGCGCTGGTCTTGCTCTTGCGCGAGCGCACCGTTTTCTCGTGGGTGGGGGCGCGGGTGCGGCGCTGGTTCGTCGTGGCGGTGCTGGCCGTGATGGTCGTCGCGGCGGGTTGGCAGGCCGTCTTCGCGCACAACGTCGCCCGAATGCTTCGCCTCTATCGCGCCGATCCGCAGGGCGTCACCTACTACGACGCCCTGCCCTCCGGGCCGTTCCACTACATCACCAACCGCGGCATCTTCAGCCGTTTTCACCGCGTCTTCTTCCAGTTGGACGCCGGGCGCCGGGAGGGCCTGATTGTCCTGACCCCGTGGCTTTACGAGACGCTCTACCGCGACCCCCCGGCCTTTTTCGCCGAGGCCCGCGAACTTGGCGCGAGCGGACTTTTCGTGGCTTCGCGCACGCCGAAATTGGTCGTGATGCGTGGGCAGGGCCCGCTCACGTCTGCCCAAGAGGCCGTGTTGCGCGAGTATGCCGCCACGCTCTTGGCCGCGCCGACCGGCTGGCGGCGGTTTGTGCCGGGGCGTTTCCGGTTGATGTTCCCGGAGGAGGATCGCTATCTTGGCCTTCCGGCCGACCGTGTCGTCATCCGCGCCGCCGACGGCCTCCCCTACACGCTCATCGCCCCGCCGAGGACGGCTTGGTAGCCTTGGGCCTGAGGTCGGGGCGGATGATGCGGCGCGAGGCCACGGCCTGCGTGGGGTCTTCAGGCCAGTAATGCTTGGGGTAGCGGCCGCGGAGGTCTTTGCGCACCAGGGCATAGCCGTCGGCCCAGAAGCTGGCCAAATCCGCCGTCACCTGCACGGGCCGCTGGGCCGGCGAGAGCAGGTGGAGCAACAGGGGCACGCGCCCCTTGGCCAGGCGCGGCGTGGCCTTCAGCCCGAAAACCTCTTGGATGCGGACGGCGACGTAGGGTTGCTCGCCGTCATACCGCACCTGCATCTCCGAGCCGCTGGGCACGGCGAAGCGCGTGGGGGCCTCGGCCTCGAGCTCGCGCAGGGTGTGCCCGCTCTCGGCGAGGGCCGCGCGCAGGGCGTCGAGCACCGAGAGCCCGGGCGCCTGGGCCAGGCGCTCGATGAGCGCCTCTTCATCTGGCGCGGGCCAATGCTCCTCGGGCAACGCTTTGCTCAGGAAGGCCAGCCGCTGGGCCAGCGCGGTCGCGGCCTTGTCCCACGGTAGGCCCTGGTGGCGCAGGCGGCAACGCTCGGCCTCGGCGCGGGCCTCGGGCGGTATCTCGCGGAGCGGTCGCGATTTGAGGACGATGGCGCCGATGCGCTCCTCCTCGGCGGCGACGATGCGCCCGGCGGACTTGTCCCACTCCACGCGGGTCTCGGTCGTCCGCGGCAACAACGCCACGTCGGCCTCCGTCAGCGGCGCGGCCCACAGCAGGCGCGCCTCGGCGTCGGCATCGCTCATGCGCGCGGCCAGGAGCCAGTCGGCGTTGAGGAGCGGCGAATCGGGCGGGAGCGCCGCGCCGAAGCCCGCGGCCAGCAGATAACGCCCCGTCCCGCCGCGTCGTCGGGCCAGGTGGCCGGGGAAGGCCCAGAGCAGATAGGGCGCCAAATCGTCCGGCGACAGGCGCGGGGTGGGGTCGCCGCCGGCCCAGCGCTCCGCCAGGCGCCACAGCTCGCGCGGGCGTTCGCGCAGGACGGTCTCGAGGACGCGGCGGAAATCGTGGAGCGCGCGGAGGCGCGGGAGCTTCTCGCCCTCGGCGCAGACCGCCGCGAGCAGGGCGCCCCCCGCGCGGTCGACCGACCGCATCCGGAGCATCATCCCCGCGAGCGCGGGGTGGACGGGGAAGCGGGCCATGGCGCGGCCCAGCTCGGTGATGCGCCGTTGGGCGTCGACCGCCCCCAGCTCGCGCAGGTTCTGCCAGGCGCGGGCCCAGGCCGCGGGCGGCGGCGGGGTCGCCCACGGCAGGTCGGCCGAGCCCCATTCGGCGCAGAGGAGGGCCGTCTGGGTGAGGTCGGCGTCGAGAATCTCGGGCTGCGAGGCCTTGGGCAGGGTGCGTTCCTCCCGCGCGTCCCACAGACGGTAGCAGACGCCCGGCCCCAGGCGCCCCGCGCGGCCGCGGCGTTGGTCGGCGCGATCCAACGGCACACGCACGGTCACCAGGCGCGTGAGGCCGTTGCGCGGCAGGAAGCGCGGCACCCGCGCCAGCCCGGAATCGACCACCACGCGCACGCCCTCGATGGTGAGCGAGCTTTCGGCGATGGAGGTGGCCAGCACCACCTTGCGCGTGCCGGGCGCCGGCGGGGCGACGGCGAAATCCTGCTCGCGGCGGTCGAGCGCGGCGTAGAGCGGCGCCACGCGCACGTCCGGCGGCAGGCCCGCCCCGCGCAACGCCTCGGCCGCGGCGCGGATTTCCCCTTCGCCGGGCAGGAAGACGAGCACCGAGCCCGTCTCCTCACGCAAGGCCCGCAGGGTGGCCGCCACCGGATCCGCCCCCGGCAGGTGGCGCGTCTCCACCGGGTGTGCCACCGAGGGCAGGTCGATGCGCCGCGCGTTCGGCAACGGCGTCTCCCCGAGCGTGGCGGACATCACGAGCAGGCGCAGGTCGGGCCGCAAGGCCTCGCGCACCTCCCGCGCCAAGGCGAAGGAGACGTCCAGCGCCAACGCCCGCTCATGGAACTCGTCGAAGACGATCAGCCCCGTGTCCGCCAGCTCCGGGTCGGCCAAGATCCGGCGCGCCAACAGCCCCTCGGTCAGGAACTCGATCCGCGTCCGCGGCCCCACGCACCGCTCCAGGCGCACCTGCCAGCCCACCGTCTCGCCCGGGCGCTCCCCCAGCGTCTCCGCGATGAAGGTCGCCGCCCGCCGCGCCGCCAGGCGCCTGGGCTCCAAGACGACGATTTTCCGCCCCGCCAGCCACGGCTCGCCCAGCAGCGCCGGCGGCACGCGCGTCGTCTTGCCCGTGCCCGGCGCCGCGGAAAGCGCCACCGGCTCGTTCGCCGCCAACGCCGCCTTCAGTTCCGTCAAGTCCAATCCCATGGCCCCACAAGATAGCACATCCCGCCCCTTCCCGGAAACCCGCCGCCCGGGGAATGTGCTATCATGGGAAGCCCTTAGGCAAACAGGAACGGAAAGGGGACGGAATGCGCGTCTTGGTGGCTCAGCCTCATGGCATGTGCAGCGGCGTGGCGCGGGCGCTGCGGATCGCGCTGGGCGCGCTCGCCGAGCGCCCCGGCGAGACGCTCTGGTGCTTCCACGAGCTCGTCCACAACGAACACGTCGTCGCCGGGCTGCGCGCCCGCGGCGCCCGCTTCGTGGACGACCTGGCCCAGGTGCCGCGCGGCGCCCGCGTCCTCTTCTCGGCGCACGGCGTCTCCCCCGCCATCCGCGCCCAGGCAGAGGCCCGCGGGCTTGAGGTCGTCGATGCCACCTGCCCCTTCGTCGGCAAAGTCCACGCCGAGGCCCGCGCCTATGCCGCCCAGGCCCTTCCCATCGCCCTCGTCGGGCACAAGGGCCACGACGAGGTCGTCGGCGTCCTGGGCGAGGCCCCCGAGCGCATCCGCGTCGTCGAGACCCGCGCCGACGCCGAGGCCCTCCGCGCCGACTTCCCCGACGCGCGCGAAGTGGCCGTCCTCAGCCAAACCACCGTCTCGCAAGACATGGTCGAGGCGCGCGTCGCCGACCTCCGCGCCCTGGGCCTTGCGCCCCGTTTCCCCGACCGCCGCGACATCTGCACCGCCACCCAGGAGCGCCAAGACGCCGTCCGCGCCCTCGCCCGCGAGGCCGACCACATCCTTGTCCTCGGCTCGCGCAACTCCTCCAACTCCAAGCGCCTTGCCGAGGTCGCCCAAACCGCCGGCTGCCCCGCCACCCTCCTTGCCGGCCCCGACGAGCTCGACGCCCTCGACCTTTCCGGCGTGCGTACCCTTGGCCTCACCTCCGGCGCCTCCACCCCCGAGGAGCTTCTCGACGCCCTCCGCCGCCGCCTCGCCTGAAGCCGGGCGCCCGGGCGCGGTTTGCGGTTCCGGGCGGGATTGGGTATACTAGGGGCGGTTTTTCGCCGTATCAGGAACAGCGTTTGCGGAGAGAGCAACATGGCCGATCGCATCACCGTGGAAATCTGCATGGGCACAACGTGCTATGTGATGGGCGGGGCCCAGCTTGCGGGCTTGGCCGACCGTCTGCCGGAGGAGTGGAAGGGGCGCGTCGCCGTCAAGGGGATGCGCTGCAGCGGGGCGTGCCAGCAGGGTGACCGGCTGGGGCGCGCGCCGTTCGTGCGGGTGAATGGGGAGTTGATCGCGCAGGCGGACGAGGGCAAGGTGCTCACGGCCATCCGCGCGGCGTTGGGCGAGTAAGGAGGGCGTGCGATGGCTATCCCGATGATCAGCGAGGCCGACCGTCTGCGCCGCGAGGTGCTGGCGTATGTCATCAAGGCGGTCAAGGAAAACAAGTACGAGGACATCGACCGGATCCCGATCAAGATCCGCCCGAAGGGGCAGCCCTTCTCGCGGTGCTGCATTTACAAGGATCGCGCGGCGTTGCGGTATCGGTGCATGTCGGCCCTCGGCTTCCGCGTGGAGGACGAGACCGACGAGCTCAAGACGTTGAAGAGCTACGCGGAGGACATCGAGACGAACCCGCCGGCCTCCGACCCCTTCCTTACCATCTTCCCGGATGCGTGCTCGGCGTGCATGGAGTCGCAGATCATGGTGACGAACATGTGCCGCGGGTGTCTGGCGCGCCCATGCACGAACATCTGCCCGCGCCATGCCATCCAGGTGCGCAACGGCCGCGCGATGATCGCGCATGACCTGTGCGTGAACTGCGGCAAGTGCGCGGAGGTGTGCCGTTACCACGCCATCATCCAGGTGCCGCTGGCCTGCGCCGACGCTTGCCCGGTGGGCGCCATCGGCAAGACCGAGGACGGGCGCGTCACCGTCGACCACGAGAAGTGCATCCGCTGCGGCAAGTGCATCAAGGCCTGCCCCTTCGCGGCCATCATGCAGAGCAACCAGGTGGCCCACGTGGTGCGCGCCATCGCCAAGGGCAAAGAGGTCGTCGCCCTCGTCGCCCCCGCCATCAACGGCTTCTTCCCCACCGAGCCCGGCAAGCTCTACGCCGCGCTCAAGAAGATGGGCTTCGCCCACGTCTACGAGGTCGCCCGCGGCGGCGACGACACGGCCGCGCACGAGGCCGCCGAGTGGGCCGAGCGCAAGGCCCAGGGCGCGCCCTTCATGACCACCAGCTGCTGCCCGGCGTGGATCGAGTGCGTGGAGCGCCATCTGCCCGAGATGAAGCCCTACGTCTCCGACACGCCCACGCCGATGGGCTTCGCCGAGATGCGCGCCAAGAAGGATCACCCCGGCTGCGTCACCGTCTTCATCGGCCCCTGCATGGCCAAGCGCACCGAGGCCCACAAGCACGGCGGCCCGGACTACGTCATCACCGCCGAGGAAATCGGCGCTTGGCTCATGGCCGACAACATCCAGCTCGACGAGCTTGAGCCCATCGAGCCTGAGGTCTCCGGCACGCACTACGGCGCCGAGTTCGCCATCAGCGGCGGCGTCGCCAACGCCGTGGCCCACTACCTGCCCGAGGGCACGCCCAAGCCGACCGTCTTCAAGATCAACGGCCTCAACAAGAAGAACGTCGCCCTCCTGCGCGTCTTCGCCAAGACCAAAAAGGCCCCCGCCGAGCTCATCGAGGTCATGGTCTGCCCCGGCGGCTGCGTCGGCGGCCCCTGCGCCATCTCCCCCGCCGAGGACGCCGCCAAAATCATCCAGAAGCGCCGCCCCGAAGGCTTCGAGGCATGAGCGCCGAAGGGCAACGGCAAGCAGGCACGCACGGCGAGGCGGCCGTGCGTGCCTTTTGCTCCGGGTGCAACTGCGCCCAATCCGTCCTTGTCGCCTGCGCCCCCGCCCTTGGGCTGGCCGAGGCCGAGGCGTTGCGCCTGGCCGCCGGGCTCGGCGCCGGGGTGGGGGGGCTCCGCGAGACCTGCGGGGCCGTCCTGGCCATGGCCGCCGCGCTCGGCCACCGCGCCGCCCCCGGGCGGCCGATGGAAGACGGCGAGAAGGCCGCCCTCTACGAGGCCGTGCAGGGCGCGGTCGCCGACTTCGACGCCCGTTTCGGTACCCACGTCTGCAAGGCGCTCCTCGCGGATGCCGGCATCGAGAAGCGCCCCGGCGACCGGCCTGAGCCGCGCACGCCGGCCTACTACGCCGCGCGCCCCTGCGCCGCCTTCATCCGCTTCTGCGCCGAGCGCGCCCTGCGGGCGTAAAATCGTGAAAGCCGCCAAGAAGACCAACGTTGAGCGCATCCTCGAGGCCGCCGGCCTCGCCTACGTGCCGCACGCCTTCGACGGCCGCGGCGGCCAGGCGGAGGCGGCCGAGATCGCCGCGCAGCTTGGCATCCCCCCACGCATCGTCTTCAAGACCCTCGTCACCGAGACCGAGCGCCACGAGGCCTTTGTCTTCGTCATCCCCGCCGATGGGCGGCTGGACTTGAAGAAGGCCGCCAAGGCCGCCGGCGTCAAGGCCCTGGCCATGCTTCCGCTGGCCAGGCTCTTCCCGCTCACGGGCTACCGCCACGGCGGCTGCTCGCCGCTGGGTATGAAGCGCCATTTCCCCACCTTCATCGATGCCTCGGCCGAGGCGTTGCCGGAGCTGTACGTCAGCGCGGGGCAGATCGGCCTGAACGTCTCCCTCGCCCCGAAGCCGCTCGCCGCGCTCATCCCGGCGGCCTTCGCCCCGCTCACCCAATAAAAAATACCCCCGGCGAACCCGCCCAGCCTTGGCGGCGCCGCGCCGGCCGGGCCTGCGCCCAATAAAAAAGCCCCCGGTATCGCCGGGGGCTTTTTTGTTTCCTTGCCCGTCAGGCGAGGAGGGCGCGGAGGCGTTCGGCAGAGCGTGCGGCGACTTGGTCGTAGAGGCTGTTGCCGTGGGCGTCGATGGCGACGGTGACGGGGAAGCCGCGGACGCGGAGGTGCCACATGGCCTCGGCGGGGCCGAAGTCTTCGAGGAAGTCGACGCCTTCGACGCGCTCGACGCAGGCGGCGATGAGGGCGCCCGCGCCGCCGACGGCCTGAAGGTAGACGCACCCGTGTTCCTTGCAGGCGGCGACGGTCTTGGGGCCCATGCCGCCTTTGCCGATGATGACGCGCAGGCCGAAGCGGGCGATGACGTCGGCCTCGTACGGCTCCTCGCGGGAGGAGGTGGTGGGCCCGCCGGCGACCATGCGCCAGGCGCCCGCGGCGTCCTTCACCATGACGGGGCCGCAGTGGTAGAGGGCGGAGGCGCGCAGGTCGACGCCGGGGGGGAGGGCGCCGCCTTCGTGGAGGTGCTTGTGGAAGCGGTCGCGCCCGGTGTGCACGAGGCCCTCGAGCGTGAGGCTCTGGCCTAGGCGGAGGGCGCGGGCGTCCAGCGTGGCGATGTCCACGGGGCGGCTCCTTTCGCTCAGGCCAGGCCGCCGCCGACGCCGGAGGCCGCGAGGGCGGCGGCGTTGGCGGTCATGCGCTGTTCGTCCTCGAGGAGGCCGTTGAGGGCGTGGACGTAGGCGCGGATGGCGGCCTCGATGATGTCCTGCGCGACGCCGCGGCCGAGGTAGACCTTTTGGTTGTGGCGGACGCGGAGCTCGCATTCACCCTGGGCGTCGACGTTGGCGGTGACGGCGGAGACGGCGAAGTTCTCGACGGTCACGTGCAGGTTCAGCATCTGGTTGATGGCGTTGAAGGAGGCCTCGATGGGGCCGCTGCCCATGGCGACGGCCTCGACGGGCTGGCCGTCGACCTTGAGGCGGACGGTGGAGACGTTGGCGTTGGTGTTGCCGGTGGCGGCGAGGAAGCGGTCGAAGACGAGCTTCTGTTGGCCGTCGGCGCGCATCTCGAGGCCGCGGGCGAGGGCCTCGACGTCGGCGTCGGTGACGACTTTCTTGGCGTCGGCGAGATCCTTGAAGCGGACGAAGAGCTCTTGGAGCTGGTCGTCGTTGAGGGCGATGCCCAGCTGGGTGAGGCGGTCTTTGAGGGCGTGCTTGCCGGAGTGTTTGCCCAGCACCATCTGGCTTTGGGTCAGGCCGATGGATTCGGGGGTCATGATCTCGTAGGTCTCGCGGTTGGCGAGCATGCCGTGCTGGTGGATGCCGGATTCGTGGGCGAAGGCGTTCTGGCCGACGATGGCCTTGTTGGCCTGGACGCGGCTGCCGGTGACGGAGCAGACGCAGCGGCTGGTGCCCATGATCTTGGTGGTGTCGACGCGGCAGTCGAGGCCCTTGAAGAAGTCCTTGCGGGTCTTGAGGGCCATGACGATTTCCTCGAGGGCGGCGTTGCCGGCGCGCTCGCCGATGCCGTTGACGGTGCATTCGGCCTGGCCGGCGCCGGCGCGGAGGGCGGCGAGGGTGTTGGCCACGGCCAGGCCCAGGTCGTTGTGGCAGTGCACCGCGAGGGTGGCCTGGCCGGCGTTGGGCACGTGCCCGAGGACGCGGGAGATGCGCGCGCCGAACTCCTCGGGGATGGCGTAGCCGACGGTGTCGGGGAGGTTCACCACGGCGGCGCCGGCCTTGATGGCCGCCTCGATGACCCGCCAGGAGAACTCTTCCTCGGTGCGCGTGTAGTCCTCGAGGGAGAATTGCACCTCGGGGCAGAGGTTTCGGGCGTAGGCGACCATGGCGGTGGCCTGTTGGAGCACCTGCTCGGGCGTCATGCGCAGCTTGTACTGCATGTGCACGGGGCTGGTGGCCAGGAAGACGTGGATGCGCGGGCGGGCGGCGGCCTTCACGGCGGCCCAGGCCTGGTCGATGTCGCCCTTCAGGCAGCGCGCCAGCGAGGCCACGGTGCAGTCCTTGACGTGCGCGGCGATGGCCTGCACGCTCTCGAAGTCGCCGGGCGAGGCGATGGCGAAGCCGGCCTCGATCACGTCCACCTTCAGCGCCTCAAGGTTCCCGGCCACGAGGAGCTTGTCGTGCAGCTTCATGCTGCAGCCGGGGCTTTGCTCGCCGTCGCGCAGCGTGGTGTCGAAGATCGAGATTTTGCGTGTGTCCATGTTTCGCTTCCTGTTCATTGGCCCCTTGGGGACAGCGGGCCTTTCGCAAAAAGAAGGCCCCCGCCGTCATACCAACCCGCGGAGGCCACCGTTTCGTCACGTCATGCGCGCCTCATTCCGCGCGCCAAGCCCGCCGCGACCCGCCGCCCAACAGCGGCAGGAGGCTAAGTCGAAGGCCAAGCGCGAAGTCCTTGCGTTTCATGACGGCTCCAACGATACCAAAACCGCCGCCGCCGCGCAAGCGCAAAATCACGGCAACAGCGGCGCGGGGGGGAGCTCGGTGCGCAGGGAGACCAGGGCGATGCCGTAGCGGTCGGCCAGGGACACGACGCGCGGGCGATCGATCATCACCAGCCGGTGGGCCTGGAAGGCGACGGCCGTGACGCCGCATTTGCGGCAGAGGCGCACGGTGTGCTCGCCGAAGACGGGGATGTCAAAGCGCATATCGTGCCCGGCCTTGGCGACCTTGACCATGACGGCGCCCTTGCCGCCGAGCCGCGCGCCGCGGCGCACGGTGGCGTTGGTGCCCTCGAAGGCCTCGACGGCCAGCACCATCCCGTCCTTGACCAGGATGGTCTGCCCGACGTCCAGCGCGCACACGCCCATGGCGACCTTGTGGCCGAAGGCGATGTCCCGCGCCTCGCGGGCGTCCGGCCCCCGCGCGGTGAGGATGCCCGCGTCGGGGATGTGCGCGCCCATGAAGCATGAGGAGGGCAGCACGCGCACGCCGCGGGCCTCGACCTCCTGGATCAGCCGCCCGAAGATGGTGTGCGCGTTCTTCGCCGGGAGTTCGGCGAGGAGGCGGCGCGTGAGCGCGTCGAAGCGCGTGCGGAAAAGGGCCAGCGGCGTGATCTGCCCCACCAGCATCATCTGGCGCACGCCGCAGCGCCCCAGCCACTCCAACGCCTTGCCCAGCTCGCCCGCGCCGAAGACGACGGCCTCGTCGGCCGCGCGCAGGACGCGCCGCTCGACCATGCCGCGCACGCCGAGGACGAGGATGCGCTTGACGCCCGCGGCGCGGGCGCCGGCCAGGGCGCAGGCGGGGTAATCCCCGCGGCCGGCCAAAATCACCAGGGAATCCGGAACCATCGGGCGGCGGCCCTCAATCCTCGAAGAGGAGCAGGACTTCGTTGTCGGCCACGCGGTGCTTGGCGCGCGCCAGCTGCTCCACGAAATAGGGGGAGCGCCCGAAGCGCTCGATGTCGCGCTTGGTGTCGGCGATTTGCTGGCGGACTTGCTCCAGCTCCTTGGTCAGCATGTCGCGCCGGGCGCTGTTTTCCTGCCAGGCCACGTAAGACGGCACAATGCTTTTCATGGCCACCGAGACGCTCACCAGCGCCCCGATCGTCAAGAAGATCATCATCATCCGCCGCAACAAATCCTGCATCACCCGCTCCTGTTGCCCTTTATTATAACGCATTCAGGGAAGCGTTTTCAATGCTTTTTTGCGTTTTCGCGAAGAAATCCTCAGAGCCCGAGTTTGGCGCGGAGCGCCGCGAGGGTGGGGCCGAGGCTGACCTTCCTGCGGGCTTCGCCGAGGGCGCCGTCGAAGCGGTGGGCGTAGCCCTCGGCGCAGAGGTTGTCCACGAAGCGCGCGAACTTGCCGGTGGCCACGGTGAGGTTGTCGAGCACCTCCACGGCGGCGTGGCCGACGGCGACGGCCTCGCTGAGCATCCCGGTGGAGTCGGCGGTGACGAAGAGGCGCTCGCATTCGGTGACGAAGGCGGGGATGGGGTTGAAGCGCTCGCGCGAGAAGAGGAGCTTGTAGTCGAAGGGGAAGGCGTCGACGACGGCCTCGGCCTCCGGCGAGGTGCGGCGCGAGGTGGTGACCCACCTTTCGCAGCCCTCGGTGGCGGCGAAGAGGGCCTCGAGCTGGGCGCGGAGCCAGTCCGGCGAGACGTCGGCCACGGGGTTTTTCCCGCCGACGATGACGCCCACGGCGCGGTCTGTGCGCGGCACGTGGCGCTCGTAAAAGGCGGCGGTCTGCGCCGCGTAGAAGTCCGGCCGCGCGGGGGTGAGGTTGGTGGGGATGGGGAAGACGTTGGGGCGCGCGGGCGGGTTGTCGAAGGCCGGCGCGAGGATGGCGTCAAAGCCGCCCAGGCGGTAGCCGCCGGGGGTGAGGATGGCCACGCAGGGCGCGCCGAGGGCGCGGCGCAGCAACTTCAGCGAGTAGAAGGTGTTGGAGCCCGCGCCGATGAGCACGTCGGGGCGGCGCGCGGCGGCGGCCGCGCGGGCGGCGGGGAGGATGCCGGCGAGGTCGGGGCGCGCCCCCACGCGGTCGCAGAGGTAGGAGAGGGCTTTGCGGCCTTTGGTGGGGTAGGCGCAGGGGAGGAGCGTGAAAGAACATCCAAGGCCCTCGGCGAGGGCCTTGGATTGGTTTTCGTGCCCCGGCTTGCCGTCGGTGAGGATCAGCGCGTGGGACATGGCCGTTTACTTGGCGAAGCGGCCCATGGCGGCGAACTTCGCGTAGCGTTGCTCGACGAGTTTCTCGACGGGCACCTTCTTGAGCTCGCGGATGGCCTTGAGGATGGCCTGCTTGACGGTCTCGATGGCCTTGGCGGGGTCTTTGTGGGCGCCGCCTTTGGGCTCGGGGACGATCTCGTCGATGATGCCGAGTTTCTTGAGCCAGCCGGAGGTGAGCTTGAGGGCTTCGGCGGCCTGGGGGGCGAACTTGCCGTCGCGCCAGAGGATGGAGGCGCAGCCCTCGGGGCTGATGACGGAATAGATGGCGTGCTCCAGCATCAGGATGCGGTCGCCCACGGCGATGCCCAGCGCGCCGCCGGAGCCGCCTTCGCCGGTGACGACGACGACGATGGGGGCCTTGAGGACGGACATGTCGGCGAGGTTCTTGGCGATGGCCTCGGCCTGGCCGCGGGCCTCGGCGTCGAGGCCGGGGAAAGCGCCCGAGGTGTCCACGAGCGTGACGATGGGCAGGCGGAACTTCTCGGCCAGGCGCATGATGCGCATGGCCTTGCGGTAGCCGTCGGGGTTGGCCATGCCGAAGCGGTAGGCGATTTTTTCCTCGGTGGTGCGGCCTTTGCGGTGGCCCACGAGGACGACGCGCTCGCCGCCGATGGTCACCAGCCCCGCGAACATGGCCGGGTCGTCGGCCACCAGGCGGTCGCCGTGCAGCTCGTTGGCCTGCGGATCCCAGGCGGCGAGGTAGTCGATGAGCAGGGGGCGGTCGGGGTGGCGGGCGATTTGGACGGTGTCCCAGGTGGTGGGGGCGGGGGCCTTTTTGGGGGCGGGTTTGGCCGCGGGCTTGGCGGCGGGCTTTTTGGCGGTGGGTTTCTTGGTGGTAGCCATGGGTGCGCCTCCTTTACTTCGCGGCCGTCAGGAACCGGATCGTCTTGGCGAGGAAGGCCTTGAGGTCCTTGCGCGCCACGATTTTGTCCAGGAAGCCGTGCTCCAGCAGGTATTCCGAGGTCTGGAACTCCGGCGGCAACTTCTGCTTGATGGTCGTCTCGATGACGCGGCGCCCGGCGAAGCCGATGAGCGTCTTGGGCTCGGCGATGTTGAGGTCGCCCACCATCGCGTAGGAGGCCGAGACGCCGCCGGTGGTGGGGTCGGTCATGACGGAGACATAGAGCAGGCCCTCGTCGCGCAGGCGCTGGATGGCGGCGCAGGTCTTGGCCATCTGCATGAGCGAGACGATACCCTCCTGCATGCGCGCGCCGCCCGAGGCGGTGCAGAGGATGAGCGGGCGCTTCAGCCTGCGGGCCGTCTCGGCGGCCTGGAGGATGCGCTCGCCCGTGCCGGAGCCCAGCGAGCCGCCCATGAAGCGGAAGTCCATCGCGCCGAGCACCACGGGGATGCCGTCGAGCTTCGCCGTGCCCACGACGATTGATTCCCCGATGCCCGTCTTCTCGCGCGTCGCGGCCACCTTCTGGGCGTAGGCGTCCTTCGCGTCGTGGAAGGCCAGCGGGTCGTGCGCGATGACCTCGGCGGCGATCTCCTTGAAGGAGCCCTTGTCCGCCAGCAACGCGATGCGCTCGCGCGCCGAGAGCCGGCCATGCGCGCCGCACGCCGGGCACACCTTCAGGTTCGCCGCGTACTCGTCCTTGGGCGTGTACGCGCCGCATTTCTTGCAGACGTTCCAGAGCGCCTCGGTGGGGACGCGCAGCGGCGCCTCCTGCGCCTTCGTGAACCAAGCCATAAAGAGACTCCTTTATTCTTGTTGAAGATTGATTGCAGTTTAGCACATTCCCCCGGGCTTTGCACGCGCCGCCCGGGGGCCGCCCGGTCGCCCGGGGAGCCCTGCCCGGTGGTTCGCCCCCGACCACTAGAGTGGTAGTCCCTCGACCACTAGGCAGTACGCTCCCGACCACTAGGAGAGGCTCCCCGCTTGACCGGGCGGCGCCTCCCCGCCCCGTGCGCCGCGGGGCGCGCGGGAGGGGGCCTTCGGGGCGCCACCGCCCTTTTCCCAACAAGCGAAAATTGACGCAACGGCAATGTGTTAGCGAGGGATTGCAAAAAAGTTGCAAAAAAGTGCTTGCGCCCAGAGTGGGGATTTGCTACTTTATTACACGTTTTCAGCGCCTTTAGCTCAATTGGATAGAGCATCTGACTACGGATCAGAAGGTTGGAGGTTCAAATCCTCCAAGGCGCGCCATCCTGAATGCGGGATTGAGCAGCCAGGTAGCTCGTCAGGCTCATAACCTGAAGGTCGTAGGTTCAAATCCTACTCCCGCTACCAATTTTCCCGGCCGTGGCGCGTGCGCCACGGCTTTTTTGCGCGTTGGCGCGGGGGCGGGGTCAGGCTTTGGCGAGGCCGCCCTCGGAGGTTTCCTTGTAGAGGCTGGGCAGGTCGTGGCCGGTTTGGAGCATGGCGCGGACGACTTTGTCGAAGGAGATGCTGTGCTGGCCGTCGGAGAGGGCGGCGTACATGTTCGCGTCCATGGCGCGGGCGGCGGCGAAGGCGTTGCGCTCGATGCAGGGGATTTGGACGAGGCCGTTGATGGGGTCGCAGGTGAGGCCGAGGTGGTGCTCCAGGCCCATCTCTGCGGCGTATTCGATTTGGTGGGGGGAGCCGCCGAAGATTTGGTTGACGGCGCCGGCGGCCATGGCGCAGGCCACGCCGATCTCGCCCTGGCAGCCGACCTCGGCGCCGGAGATGGAGGCGTTTTCCTTGACGATGGCGCCGATGAGCCCGGCGGTGGCCAGGGCGCGGATGATGCGTTTCTCGGGCAGGTCGTGGTGCTTGAAGAGATAATAGAGGCAGGCGGGCAGGACGCCGGCGCTGCCGCAGGTGGGGGCGGTGACGATGAGCCCGGTGCCGGCGGCGTTCTCTTCGGCCACGGCCAGGGCGTAGGCATAGAGCAGGCCGCGGCCGCGGATGCCCTCGCGCATGCCCATGGCGCGGCGGTGGTAGGCGCTGGCCTTGCGTTGGAGCCCCAGGCCGCCGGGGAGGACGCCCTCGGCCTCGAGCCCGCGCTCGACGGCCTCGCGCATGACGCGCCAGACCTCGCGCAGGTGGTCGAAGACGGGCTGGCCTTCGTATTCGAGGACGTATTCCCAGAGGATTTTGCCGGTCTGGGCGTACCAGCCGAGGATGTCGGACATGGTGGTGTGGGGGTAGGCGACGGCGGTGGTCTGGGTCTTGCCAGGGCCTTCGGAGAGGAAGCCGCCGCCGATGCTGTAGACTTCCCAGCGGCCGAGCTCGGCGCCGTCCGGGCCAAGGGCGTGGAAGCGCATCCCGTTGGGATGGAAGGGGAGGAAGGTGGCGGGCTGCCAGTCGATCTCGGCACGGTCGTGGCCGAGGACGTCAAGGATGGCTTTGTCGGTGAGGTGGCCGCGGCCGGTGGCGGCGAGCGAGCCGTAGAGCGAGACGCGGAAGCGCGCGGCCTGGGGGAAGCGGCCGAGGAAGGTCTCGGCGGCGCGTCGCGGGCCCATGGTGTGGGAGCTGGAGGGGCCGACGCCGATCTTGAAGATGTCGCGGATGGAATCCATGGGGGCTCCTTTCAACGGCGGCGTGCGGCGCGGCGGCGGAAGAGGCCGCGCACGGCGTCGACGTAAGGCTTGTCGGTGGAAAGGTCAAGGAGGTCGACGCCGGCGCGGGCGAAGGCGCGTTCCTGCTCGGCGCGGCGCGCGGCGGCGCTTTGGGCGTAGGCGCGGCGGACGGCGGCGCTGGCGGTGTCCACGAGGTGGGTGCGGTGCGTCTCGGGATCCCAGAGCGCCACGAGGCCGACGTTGGGGAGCGCGGCCTCGGCGGGGTCGGAGAGACGGCAGGCGATGACGTCGTGGCGGCGGGCGAAGGCGGCGAGCTCGCGTGCGTAGCCCGCGTCCTGGAAGTCCGAGATGAGGAAGACGACGGCGCGGCGGCGTTGGGTGGCGGAGGCGAAGCGGAGCGCGGCGCGGATGTCGGTGCCCTCGTGCGTCTCCTCGGCGGCGAGGACCTCGCGGACGAGGCGTTGGACGGCGGTGCGGCCTTTGCGCGGGGGGAGGCTTTTCACCACGCGGTCGGAGAAGAGCAGGAGGCCGACCTTGTCTTGGTTGGAGAGGGCGGCCAGGGCCAGGAGGGCGGTGAGCTCGGCGGCGCGGGCGGCCTTGGAGCGGCCGGCGGAGCCGAAGCTTTGGCTGCCGGAGACGTCGACGAGGAAGAGGACGGTGAGCTCGCGTTCCTCGCTGAAGCGTTTGACGTAGGGCTCGCCCATGCGCGCGGTGACGTTCCAATCGATGGCGCGCACGTCGTCGCCGGGCTGGTAGGGGCGGGCTTCGTCGAACTCGATGCCCTGGCCTTTGAAGACGGAGTGGTAGTCGCCGCTCAGCCGCTCGTCGAGCAGCCGCCTGGTGAGGATGCGGATCCGCCCCACCTCCTTCATCAGCTCTTCGGTGTCGATTTCCATGCCTCTCCTTGTCTTGCGCGGAGCGGTGCCGCCCGGTGGCCGGGGCGGCCTGCCGGTCACGGGACGGGGATTTCGGCGAGGAGGCGGTCGATGACGGCGTCCGGGGTGAGCGCCTCGGCCTCGGCCTCGTAGGTGAGCAGGAGGCGGTGGCGCAGCACGTCGTGGGCCGTCTCTTTCACGTCCTGCGGGGTGGCGTAGGCGCGGCCGCGCAGGAGGGCGTTGGCGCGGGCGGCCTGCTTCAGGCAGATGGAGCCGCGCGGCGAGACGCCCAGCTGGATGGCGTCTTTGAGGCCTTCCAGGCCCTTGAAGGCGGCGGGGTCGCGCGTGGCGAAGACGAGGTCAAGGATGTAATCGTCCACCTTCGCGTCGCAATAGACCTTCTCGGCGGCGGAGAGCAGCAGGTCGATGTCCTCGCGCGAGACGCATTGTTTGGGCGTGGCGGCCAGGGCCGCGGGCTGGGTGAGGCGGTTCATGATGCGCCGCTCGTCCTCTCGGCCGGGATGGCGCACCACGCACTTGAGCATGAAGCGGTCGGTCTGCGCCTCGGGCAAGGGATAGGTGCCCTCCTGCTCGATGGGGTTCTGCGTGGCCATCACCAGGAAGGGGCGCGGCAAGGGGTAACTCTCGTCGCCGAGCGTCACCTGGCGCTCCTGCATCGCCTCGAGGAGGGCCGACTGCACCTTTGCCGGCGCGCGGTTGATCTCGTCGGCGATGAGCAGGTTCGCGAAGACTGGCCCTTTGTGCGGCGTGAACGTTCCCTCCTTCTGGTTGTAGACCAGGCTGCCCACCACGTCCGCCGGCAACAGATCCGGCGTGAAGGAAATCCGCCTGGTTTCCAACCCCAACGCCGCCGCGAGCGCCCGCACCGCCGTCGTCTTCGCCAAACCCGGCACGCCCTCCAGCAGGATATGCCCGCCCGTCATCAACGCGATGAGCAGCGCGTCCATCATCCGCTCCTGCCCCACCAACGCCTTGCCCACCTCGCCGCGGATTGCCGCCAGCAACGGCGCGCACCGCGCAATCGTCTCGTCATTCTCAGCCATGGCATGTCCTTTCGTTCAACGTCACCATTATACTTCAATCCCACGTGCCCTGTCTGCCGGATTTCCCCTAAGGGGGCCGTCCTGCACCCTTGGAGGGTCCGGCGTGAGACCTTATAAGGGTTGGGGTCGAGACCTTATAAGGGGCCGAGGCCAACCCTTATAAGGGTTGGCGGCGGACCCTTATGGGGTCTCTCCGGAGCGCAGGCGCGCCGCTTAGAAGTAGAGTGCGTGGAGGCGGTCGAGGGTGCCGTCGGCGCGGAGGCGGGCCATGCCTTGCTCGAATTCTTCGAGGATGGCGGGGGCGTTGGGGTTCTTGGGGGAGAGGGTGAGGAAGAGGGGGACTTGCTGGATGGGGCCGGCATCGCGGAAGTCGTCGCGGAGGACGAGGTTGGTGTTGTCGGCATCCCAGCGGGCGGCGGCGAGGGTGAGGACGATGGCGTCGCAGTCTCCGGCGAGTGCGCGGGGGAGCCAGTCGTCGGCGGAGGTGTCGTCGGGGAGGAGGAGGGCGCGCTTGGGGTCGTCTTTGTGGCGGGCCCAGTGCTCGGCGACGAGGGGGGCGTCGAGGTAGGTGCGGGAGTAGGCGAGGCGGATGCTTTCGAGGGACTCTGGGCTGGTGTAGCGCCAGGGGTTTTTGCGCGGGGAGATGACGGTGATGGTGTAGTGGGCGATGGGGGTCTTGGACTGGGGGAAGCCTTGGAGGTCGGGGTGGCGGCCGAGGGTGACGAGGGCGCATTCAGGGGAGTCGGCGACGTGCGCGATGAGCTGGGCGTCGGTGGGGTGTTCGTCGTAGGCGAGGGTGGCTTGGGGGAAGATGCGGTGGATGACGTCGAGGCAGTAGCCGTCGCGGCCGGAGATGGGGTCGTGGCCGGCGTAGGGCTGCCAGGGCTGGTAGTGGATGTGGAGGGCATTGCCGGCGAGGGGCGTGGCGGTCTCCTCCGCGCTGGGGGGCACGGGTGCCGGGGTGCTGGCGCGGCGGGCCTTGGCGGCGGTGATGGCCTTGAGGGCGCAGAGTGCGACAAGGATGCCGAAGAGGAGATAGCAGAGTTTGCGGATCATGGGAGGTCCTCCGGTTGGGGCACGCCCGGTTTGGCGGCGCGGGCCTGTTCGCGCTGGGCCCAGGCCCAGAAGGGGCTGTCTGCGGGGCCGAGGGCGAGGATTTGGGCGAGGATGGCGTCTGCGGCGGGGGCGTCGCCGGCGAGGCGCTTGAGGCGGTAGTCGACGATGAGGGCTCGGCAGCGGCGCTCGTAGTCGGCGACGATGGCGTCGGCGCGGGCCTGAGCGCGTTGGGCGGCGGCCTGGGCGCGGGGCGTGCCGAGGGCGCGGGCCAGGCGGGCAAGGGCGCGGAGCTCTCCCGGGGTGGCGATGTTGGGCGCGAGGAGGGCGTCGCCTTCGCCGCAACGGGCGGCGATGCGGGCTTCGACCCTGCCGGAGAGGGTGTCGCGCACATGGCGGAGGAGCGCGTCCAGGGCGGGGTCTTCCAAGGCGTCGGTGGCGTCTTCGAGGTCATAGAGGGCCTCGCGAAGGATGCCCTTGGCGTCGCAGGCGTCGAGGGCGTCCGCACCGGCGGCACTGCCGCCGAAGGCTTGGTCCGCGTCGTGCCAGGCGAGGAGTGCGGCCCAGTGGCGGTCGAGCGCGTCAAGGCGTTTGGCGACGATGGGGAGGCCGCGGAAGCGATTGTCGCGGAGGGTTTGGCGGCGGGGTTCGACGGAGGCGGGCGCGCCGCCCCGGCAGAGGTCGCGGCAGGCCTCGGGGTAGGCTTGGTTGAAGTAGCGGTCCAGGGCGTGGGCGTCGGCGAGGAGGCGGTCGGCGTCGTAGTAGGCGAGGACGTCGGCGTCCAGCGCGTCGAGGGAGGGGCCGAGCCTGGGCCAGTCGCCGTCGGCGACGGCACGCTTGAGGTCGGCGAGATTTTTGAGGAAGGCCCATTTGCGGGCGAGGGGGATTCGGTCGGGGGCGTCTTTTGGGAGCCCGTTGAGGAGCTCTTCGGCGCGGCGTGCGAGGAGGTCTCCGGAGGCGGCGGCCTCGGGGGAGTCGAGGAGGCCGGGGAGGCAGGCGTGGAAGAGCTGGCCGTAGGCGATGACGGCATCGCGGGTGAGGGGGTCGGCGTCGGCGGGCAGCTCGGGCGCGGGGAGGGCGACGACGGCGGGGAGGCGGGCGTCGCGTTCGGCGCGGAGGGCGTTGGCCTGTCGGGCCAAGGCGAGGAGGATGAGGCCGAGGATGAGGCCGACAACGGCGGCGACGCGCAGGAGGAGGCGGATGCGGCGGTCTGGCCAAGCGAGGGGATTGCGGGTTCTCAGCGCGCGCTCGGCCAAGGGGGTGGGGAGGGCGAGGCCTTGGAGGGAACCGATGGCGAAGCGGTCGCCGAGGGCGAAGGCGAGGCGGTCGGCGGACCCTTCGGCGTCGCCGGCGATGAGGGTGAGGGTGTCGCCCTCGAGGAAGAGGTCGCAGATTTTGTCCCCGGGGATGGGTGGGTTGAGGGCCGGCGCGGAATGGTCGGGGAGCCAGGCGAGGGCGTTGCGTCCGTCGGCGAGGGGCGCGGCGTGGACGGTCTTGCCGCGGCCGTCGCGCCAGAGGAGGGTGGCGCGGGCTTGGACGGCGTCGCGTTCGATGCGGAAGCGGAAGGGGCCGAGTGCGGCGGGCTCGCCGGGAAGAAGGCGCGTTTCGGGGAGTGCGGGGTCGGCGGGTGCGAGGAGCCAGCCGTCCTCGTCGCGGAGGAGGGCAGCGAGGGTGGCGGGGCCTTCGGGGAGGGGGAGGTCGGCGGCGGGGTTGGCCCCGAGGGTGAGGGGGCGGCGGGGGAGTGCGGCGAGGTCGAAGGTCTTGATGAGGGCGCCGTCCGCGCGGTGAAGGTGGAGGAGTTCCATGGGGTGTCTCCTTATTGTTTGGGCGCGGGGAGGGCGCGGAGGACGGCCTCGGCGCGGAGGCGGTCGGGGGCCTCGCCCTCGAGGGTGGCGTTGTCGCGGATGAAGGCGGCCTGTGTGCGGGCGGCCTCGGTGTCGCCCATGCCGAGGGCGCGGTCGAGGCGGGCGAACCAGCCGTCGAGTTGACTGCGGCGGTCTTCGGCGAGGGCTTGGAAGCGGTCGGTCTCGGGGGAGGCGAGGAGGAGGTCTTCCTCGCGGATGGAGGCGAGGAGGCGGAGGGCCTTGCGGTAGTGGTCGAGTGCCGGGACGAGGTCGGCGCGGTCGGCGGCGGTGCGGGCGGCGGCGCGTTCGCGCTCGGCCTCCTCTGCGATGGCGCGGGCTTGGGCGAAGGTGAAGGTGTTGGAGTCGATGATGGGGCGGTCGAAGGTGTCGCGAAGGCCCTCGGGGAGGGTGACGGCGCCGCCGACGGCGGCGAAGAAGGGTGCGAGGGCGGGGGAATGCTCGCCGCCGCGGTGGCCCCAGAAGAGGTATTCCACGTCGTCGGCGTAGAAGAGGATGCCCTCGCCGTGGTCGTCCTCTGCATCGAAGAAGAAGTGTGCGGCGACGGTGCCGGAGGCGTGGGGGCGGGTCTCGACGCCGAGGAGGCGGACGGGCTGGGTGCGGCCAATGGCGGCGGTGTGCGAGGCGGTGAGCTTGGTGGCGAGGACGGCGGGGGAGAGGTCGAGGGCGCGTGCGGCGAGGGCGGGGGCGCGCGTGGTCTGGAGGACGGCGAGTGCGCCGGAGCCATCGGGGTGTTCGCGGAAGATGAGGAGGCGGGTGGGGCGGTCGCCGCCGATGGCGGCGTAGGCACCCCAAGCGGGGGCGGGTGAGACGGTGAGGCGGTCGTCGACGAGCGTGTAGGGGAGGGGGCGGGCGAGCTCGGCGCGGAGGTCACGGACGCGGCCCCACTGGAGATAGATCAGAAGGGCGAGGAGGAAGGCCGCGACGAGGAGGGCGCCGGCGATGAGGCGGCGTTGGCCGTGGAGGGTGAAGGGGAGGGTCGGGCGGTCGGGCTTGGCCATGGCGGGCTCCTATCGGGAGGCGAGGAACTGGATGACGAGGGGGGCGAGGAGGACGATGAAGACGCCCGGGAGGATGAGCAGGAGGAGGGGGAAGGACATGTTGACGACGGCCTTCTGGGCGCGCTCCTGGGCGCGGCTGCGGGCCTGGCGGCGGATGAGCTCGGAGGCGGAGCGGAGGTTCTCGGAGACGGAGGTGCCCATCTCGATGGCCTGGGCGAGGGTGGTGAAGACGGCGGTGGCCTCGGGCGTGCCGACGCGCTCGGCGACGTGGTTGAGGGCGGCGGGGAGGGAGGCGCCGAAGGCGACTTCGTTGCGCAGGAGGATGAGTTCCTCGCGGACGGGGCCGGGCTCGGTGACTTGGGTGACGGCGACGATGCCTGAGAAGAGGTCGCCGCCAGACTGGCTAATCAGGCGCATGACATCGAGGGCACCGGGGAGCTGGCGGACGAAGGCGCGAGCGCGCTTGGCGGCGAGGTCGCGCAGGCCGCTCTCGGGCCATTTCCAGAGCATCATGGCGAAGAGGACGATTGCCAGAAAGACGAGGCCCGGGTGGACGCGCAGGAGCGGCAGGACGATGGACAGGACGAGCGTGGAGAGGACGGGGAAGACCCAGCGGGCGACGAAGATTTCCGCGGCCGTGGCGCCGCCGAGGAAGGCGCCTCCGGATTGGCGGACGAGGGACTCGAGCTCGGTGAGGCGCGCGTCGAGGGCGGCGTCGCGGCCGCGGCGGCGCTCGACGATGCCGGCGAAGCAGGCGAGGAGTTGGTTGAGGATGGGGCGGTCGGCGGCGTCGTGGGCGATGCCGGCGTGGGCCCGGAGGAGGGCGCGGACGGCGACGTAGGCCAGGAGCGCGGCGGCGGCGCCGGCGGCGAGGAGGCCGAGGAGGAAATCGGGGCTCATACGCGCACCTCCACGATTTTGCGGATCCAGACGTAGGCGAGGGCCTGCATGGCCGTCATCGCCAGAAGGGTCACGAGGCCGGCGCCGGTCTGGAAGAGGGGGAGGACGATTTCGCGGCGGACGAGGAAGAGGATGGCCAGGAGGGCGAAGGGGAGGGAGCTCATGACGAGGGCCTGCATGCGGCCTTCGGTGGTCATGGCGCGGAGTTCCTCCTCGAAGGCGAGGTTGTCGCGGACGAGGGCGGAGAGCATGGCGTAGCTCTCGGCGAGGTTGCCGCCGTGGGAGACGCCGATTTTGGAGGCGATGACGACCATGCGGACCTCGGGGATGGGGAGGCGTTCGCCGAAGTTGTCGAAGGCCGTGCCGATGGAGTAGCCCAGGCGGGTGTCGCAGAGGATGCGGGCGAACTCGGCGCCGATGCGTGCGGGGAAGCGGCGGAGGTTGCGGGCGAGGGCTTGGGGGAGGGTGAGGCCGGCGCGGATGGAGTTGGCCAGCATGTCCAGCGCATCGGGGAGTTCGGCGCGGAGGCGGTCTTGGCGGCGGCGGGCCAGGCGGGCGAGGATGAGGCGGGGCAGGGCCAGGGCCGCGGCGACGCAGAGGATCAGGAAGACGAGGAGGGCGCCGGGCTTGCCGGCCATGAGGACGGCACCGAAGAGGAAGACCGCGATGGCGCCGACGGCGACGCCTTGGCGGACGGCCTGGACGGGGAGCTCCTCGGCCGCGGCGGCGCGTGCGGCGAGTTCGTCCTCCCGGGCCGCGACGGCACGAGCGCGGGCGGCGAGGAGTGCACGGACGGCCAGGCCGACGAGGAGTGCGGCGGCGAGGGCGCAGGCATAGGCCACAAGGAGGTCAGGGTTCATCGGGCACCCCGTCGAAGATGGCGGCGTCGAGGGGGACGCCGCGGAGGGCGAAGTCGCCGAGGAAGGTGGGGCGGCCGACTGCGACGTGCTCGCCGAGGACCTTGCGGGTCTTGGGGTCGACGCCGGTCTGCCGGAAGACGAAGAGGTCGCGGAGGCGGGGCTGGCCACGGTCGTCCAAGCCGAGGACCTCGGTGACGGCGGTGACCTTGCGGGAGCCGTCGGAGAGGCGGGCGGTTTGGACGATGAGGTCGACGGCGGAGACGATCTGTGCGCGGATGGCCGAGAGGGGGAGGTCCATGCCGGCCATGAGGCAGAGGGTCTCGAGGCGTGCGACGGTGTCGCGGGGGCTGTTGGCGTGGACGGTGGTGAGGGAGCCGTCGTGGCCGGTGTTCATGGCCTGGAGCATGTCGAGGGCTTCGCCGCCGCGGCATTCGCCCACGACGATGCGGTCGGGGCGCATGCGCAGGGAGTTGGCGACGAGTGCGCGGATGGGGACGGCGCCCTTGCCTTCGGCGTTGGCGGGGCGGGCCTCCATGCGCACCACGTGGTCTTGCTGGAGCTTGAGCTCGAGGGAGTCCTCGATGGTGACGATGCGCTCGCCGCCGCCGATGCAGAGGGAGATGGCGTTGAGGAGGGAGGTTTTGCCCGAGCCGGTGCCGCCGGAGACGACGATGTTCTTGCGGAGGGTGACGGAGGCCTCGATGAAGCGGGCCATGGGCGGGGTGAGCGAGCCGATGGAGATGAGTTTGTCGAGGGTGAAGAGGGATTTGCCGAACTTGCGGATGGTGAGGCAGGCGCCGTCCGGGGTGATGGGGGGGATGACGGCGTTGACGCGCGAGCCGTCGGCCAGGCGGGCGTCGACGAGGGGGGAGGATTCGTCGATGCGGCGGCCGATGGGGGTGACGATGCGCTCGATGACGCGGATGAGGTGCTCCGGGTCGCGGAAGTGGCGTTCGGTGAGGGTGAGCTTGCCGGCGCGCTCGACGTAGATGCGCCGATAGTCGATGACCATGATTTCGGTGATGGAGTCATCGGCGATGAGGGGCTCAAGGGGGCCCAGGCGGAGCATGTCTTCCACCGTTTCGGCACGGAGCGCGTCGAGGGTCTCCGCGGGGAGGCCGGCGAGCTGCGGGGGACGTTCGCGGATGGTTTCGTCGAGGAAGTCTGTGACGCGTCGATCGAGCTCGGCATCGGCGACGGTCTCGGCGCCACCGATTTCTTGGGAGAGGCGGAAGAGTGCACGTTCGTAGAGCCAGTCGCGGGCGAGGTCGCGTCGGCCGACGCGGGCGGTGGCCGTGCCGCATTCGGCCTCAAAGGCGAAGCCGCGGACGGAGAGGGCGACGCGGCCGGCGATGGGGAGCTTGGCGGCGCGGCGGCCGTCGGATTCGAGGGAGCCGTCGCCGGTGAGTTCCTCGGCCCACCAGAGGCTGCCGCCCGGGGTCAGGCGGAGTTGGCGGTCGGCCAGGCCGAAGGCGGCGTCCGCGACGACGACGTCGCAGGCCGGGGCGCTGCCGAGGTAGAAGCACTCGCCGGGCTTGCCGGAGGGCTTGAGGGTGGCGATGCGTTTGCCGTCGCGATAGAGGGCGAGAGGGTTCATGGGGCGCTCCTCACGGCATGGGGACTTCCACGGGGCGCGCACGCAGTTCGTCGGCCTTGGCGCGGACGCCCTCGGTGTCCTCGACGGCCCAGTCGACGGTGACGACGAGGAGGATCTCGCGCGAGGAGTTGTCCTGGCCCTCGCTGCCGAAGAGGGGGCCGATGAGGGGGATGCGGCTGAAGAAGGGCAGACCGCGCTTGGAACCGCCCTCGGTCCAGTGGTTGAAGCCGGAAAGGAGGATGCTCTCGCCGGGGCGGACGATGTACTTGCTCTTGGTCTGGTAGCGGGAGACGTCAGTGTCGCCGGTGGAACTGTCGTTGATGGGGGTGCGGAGGTCAAGGTCGAACTCGAGGTTGACGGTGTCGCCGTCGAGGATGGTGGGGCGGGCCTTGATGATGTAGCCGTACTCAATCTCGGTGATGCCGGTCTTGTAGAGGTCGCTGGTCTCCTTGTAGAGGGTGCCGCCGGACTGGAACTCGGCGGGCTCGCCGCTCTGGGTGGAGAGAGTGGTGGCGTAGAGTTGCTTGGCGACCTCGTTCTGCTTGAGGGTGTTGATTCGGGCGGAGAGGCCGTCGCTGTTGCCAATGGTGCCGGAGAGGTTGTCGTGGAGGGTGTAGGTGAGGTCGAAGTCCGCGCCGATGGAGTCTGAAATCTCCACGCCCAGGTTCCGCGCCAACGTGCTGTCATAGGAGAGGAACTCGATGCCGATGAGAATCTTCTGCTTGTAGACGCGCATGGCGCCGGTGTTCACGGTGAGCCCCGGGAAGTCGGCCAGGAAGGCCTGCACCTTTTTGCCCAGCGCGTCGATTTGCCCTTGGTCGTACATCTTGCCGGCGAGGCAGACTTCCTGGCCCACGAGTTCGGCGGCGATGCCCTCCTGGCCGTTGCGGCGGAGGAAGGCGTCGAGCAACGCCTTCAGCGCCTCGGGCGAGACGCTCACGTGGCTGACGATGCGCTCGGGGTCGAGGGCCTGGGCCTCGCGGACGCGCCGCAGGGCGCCGACATCGGCGGTGGAGCCGGTGAGGATTACGCGGTCACCCGCCACTTCGGCGCGAATCTCCGGGTTGTCGGCGAAGAGGCTCCCCAGCATTTCCCAATAGGCCGGGCGGACATCCACGCGCAGGGTGGCCGCGGGGCCGGCTGCGTCGAAGAAGGTCACGGTGGAAGAACCCAAACGCAGGCCGGCGAGCTCGGCCTCGCCACCCTCAAGGCAGACGGCGGAGAGGACGACGGCATTGGAGACGCGGGCGCGCTCGGCGCCGGGCACCGTCAGATACGCGGTCTCGCCCTCGTGCAGGGCGCGGGGCTCCAGCTCCCGCACACGGGCCTGGAGAACGCCGACGGCCAAGAGCGCGGCAAGCAGGGTCAGGGTCGTTTTCATTCCGCGTCTCCTTTCTTCGCGGCGCCAAGCGCGCGGACGGTCTCGTAGAAGGCCGCGCCGGGATAGACCACGTTGCGGGCGCGATCCTCCTCCACGCGGTCGTCGCGGACGTTACGCAACAGGTAGGTGAGCGTGCCCATCGTGCGGGCCTGCACCAGGGTGAGGGCGGCGCGGGTGGGCACGTTCAGCGTGATGGTGCCGTAGCCCTCGGCCTCCTCGCCCAAGCGGAAGGCGCGGTCGGTGGCGATGACGGGCACGTTTTGCATGATGACCATCGAGACCACTCGGTCCTCGGCGTCGGGCGTCTGCGGGGGCAGGCCCAGACGGCTCTCCGTGGCCGTGAGCACGATGTCCACGCGGCTGCCGGGGCGGATGAAGCCGCAGACGCTGCTCACGGTGTCCACCGGCAACGTCACCGCACGGCTGTCCTCGCCGATGAGGTCGGTGAACTCGGCCTGCCGAGCCTCCTCCACGTCAATCCAGAAGACGGGTGTGTTGGCGGCGATGAGGCGCTTGGCGGTGTGCCCCACGAACTTGGCCTTGGCCTCTGTCAGGGCGGCCTCGAAGCCGACCTCACCGCGCTTGGGCAGCGCCACATGGAGGTTGGAGAGGCCTTCGGCGGGAATCTCCGCCACGGTCAGCTGGTCCTCGGCCAGGGTCACGCCGGCGGGGATTTCCGAGGCTGCGATGAGGACGCAGACCTTCGGCGTCTCGGGCACGGCCGTCCGCTCGCGCACATAGCGGTTGATGGCCACGACGGCGAAGAGGCCCACCAAGGCCGCCGCCACGATGGCGAGTTTGGCGTTGGAGCCGCTTGGGTTGCTCATGGTTTCTCCTTTCGGGGCGGACGCACGTAGACCTCGTCGTCCGTGAATCGATAAACAAGGGTGGTCTCCCCGGCGCGGGGACCGGGGGCGGCGCGCACGTTACACGCCACATTATGGTAGACGAAGGTCGCCGCGACGGCCTGGGCCGGCGCGCCCGCGGGTTGCAGGGCGTCGATGGGCGAACGTTCGCGCACCCAGCCAGACGCCGCGGCGGCCTCGCCCACCCGCGCCAGGGTCTCCGCCGGCGCGCCGGGCACCAGCGCGGTGAGGTAGAAGGCCGCCCCCCCGCGGCGTTGGACGAGCCGGGTGGTGAGGGCATGGCCTAGGCAGGGCGCGGCCATCCAACGCGGCAGCTGCCGTTCAGGACGCAGACGCGCGGCGCTCTGCGCCAACAGCCCCAGCCCGTCGGCGTTGGGCGGCGCGGCGGGGTCGATGGGCTCGGCGCCCTCGGTGCGCAGCAGGAAGGTGCGCACGCGGCTGCCCCCGGCCTTGTCCGCCGTCACGGTGACGTGCGCGAAGGCGTGGTCGGGCGTGGCGTAGACTTCGCCGCCGGCGAGGGACAAGAGCTGCGCTTGGTCGAGCGGGAGTTCGCCTGAGAGGGGATGCCAACCCTTGGCCTCCAGGCGGGCGGCGACCTCGGCGCGGGCCTGCTCCACGGGCATCGGCAGGCTTTCTTCGGAGCGCTCGGGCGCCAACCCGCCGAAGGTCGTCCACAGGGCTTGTGGCACCACCGCCGTCAGGTCAATCAGCTTGGGTGCGGGGGCTGAAACGAGTTCCTCGGGGGCACCGGCGGGCGGCGGGGGCATGGGGCGCAGGAGGTCCCGCGCCGCGAATCGCAGCAACCACACGCCCCCGGCCGCGAGGGCCAGGGCCACCAGCAGGCGGAGCGTCTTGATTGCTGTGGGCTGGAGTCTCATTTTAGTTTGAAGGTCTTCTTTATTTTGTCGATGAGGTCCCCCGTCGCCTTGATGTAGGTGGGGCGTCGGTCCACGAAGGTCTCGCGATTGGGCATATAGCACCAACGGCGCACCACCGTGTCGGCGGCGGTGGGTTCTTCCTGCACCGCCAGCACCGACGTGCGGTCCCACCCAGGGCTCGTCTGGCCGTAAATCGCCTTCGGGAAGAGGGTCCGCGTGCGCATGGAGACGGTCGCGCCGATGGTGTAGTCCGCCGCCAATGGCTCGGTGAGATAGCGCACGCAACGGAAAGAAACGAGGTCGAGCACGCCCTTGAGGATGCCGCTGAAGAGACCCAACGCCGTCTTGTTTGCGCCGTCTTTGGTCACCAGCTTGTCGCCGTTTCCGGTGAGAAAGGTGCCGAGGAACTGGAAGGGCAGGGGCCTTTGGCGGAAGGCCACATACACGTCGCTCGCCGTCGGTGCCGCGCCGATGGCCGGGCGCGTCGCGTAGGCCAGATAGGTGCGCAGGGCGTTGCGCGCGGAGACGGGCGAGGCCTCCTTCAGCTCGCCGAACGCCGTCGGCGCGCGCGACTCCAGATCCGCGGCGAAGCGCGCCCCGATTTCCAGTTGTTGGCGCACGAGCGTCAGGTGCGCCACATCGAGGATGAAGGCCCCCATCGCCAGCAGCAACGGTGCCACCAGCGCGAACTCGACGTAGAGCGAGCCGCGTTCGCCCAACAGACGCCTCAGGAAGCGTCGGCGGCTACGTGCCTCGTCTCTCTTGTCCGCGTCCGTCATGTCAGTGGTAGAGCAGGAATCCCGCCGACTTCTGCAAGGTGGCGTGGTTGGTGATGGAGAGTGCCTCCTCCAGGGAGATGAGCTTGGCGTTGGCGCCGGCGCCGTAGCCGCGCGGCCGCGTGGGGTGGTCGGCGGGCGCGTTGGTCGTCAAATCGCCCGTCACGCACTGCCCCACGGCGTAGGCCATGACGGGGAAGGCGGATTTCTTGGGTTGGGCCAACGCGTTGAGGTTCTGTGCGCCTTTCTCGAAGAGCCACGCGTCGAAGCCTCGGATGACGTCATGCGGCGGATAGTCGCGCAGTGCCACCCAGAGTGTCGGCGAGGGCAGCACGGGCGTGGACTTGCCGTCCTTGCCGGTGGCCGTCTTGGAGACGATTGGCCAGAAGGTGGGCATCTGTGCGGGCATCCAATAGACCTGCCCCACGATGGGAATCTCTCGGATGGTGTTGAAGATGGTGTTCAGCCCCAGCGAGTTCCCGCTGTCCCAGGGCGGCTGGCCCGTCATCTGCTTCTCCTCCACCGGCAGGATGAGCGTGTCCTTGGGCGCGAGAGAGAGGCCAAAGGCGAAGATGTCCAGGTCCAGCGTCGTTCCCCCGGGCATCTTCAGGCTAACCAGCTTCTGCCCGGGCTTGACGAAGTGCCCGATGAGTCCCGTCGCCCCGTTGTATGAGGCGACCTCCTGCGCCGCGAGATAGGCCAACACGCACGTGCCGTATTGGTAAAACTTTTGCGCCACCTTGACAAAGGTCAGCACCACCTCGCAGGTCCAGGTGCTGGCCGCGCACGTGATCACCGAGGCGCCGATCAGCGCCCCGTTCAGGATGGGGCCGATGATCGGGATGGCCGTCACCGCCTGCGCGATGCTCACCAACACCCCCGAGATGGTGTAGCCCGAGATGGCCGTGGCGAGCGCGTCGTAGCCCTCCTCGTTCAGGTTTTGCAGACAGTTCATCCCGCGCGCCTGCCACGTGGCATGCTCCAGCGCCGCCGCGTCCACCGCGTCCTGCACGCGCATCTTCTCGCGCGAGAGGGTGTAGGTGTTCCACGTCATTGTCAGCATCCCGCAGACGAAGAACATCACCAGCGCCATCAGGAAGCCCATCGCCCCCCGGTCGCCGAAGAGCCGCCGCCTCAACGTTTCCATGGCCCATCCCCCTTTCCGTCCTCAATCCCGTAGGTCTGCCTGTTTTCCTTGCCGAGGTCCGCCTCGCCCGTGCCGTCGCCCTGCGCGGTCTTCTTGGCGATGGCGTCCCAGTCCACCTTGCGCGGGTCGAGCCCCTCGGCGTTCTTCAGCTTCAGCTTTTGCGCGAATTCCACCTCCAGCGCCATCGCCTTGTCCACGTTCGGCCCGAGCTGCCCCGCGGCGAGGCCCAGCCGGCCGACGGCGTCGTTCAGCGCCTGCAGCCGCGCGCCCAGCGCCTCGAAGTCCTTTTGCTTGGCCTTCTTGCCCTTGGCGTCCTTCAGCGCGTCGTCCACCCGCTTTGCGGTCTGGGAAAGGTCCCCGGAGACCGAGGCGATGACCTCGCATTCCGCCCCGATGTCCTTCGCCACGGCGTTGATCCGGTCGCGCAGGCTCTTGAGCTCGGCGTAGGTCTGCGCCCACTTCTTCTTCAGGTTCTCGGGTGTGACCGACTGGTCGCCGTCCGTCAGGTCGTCCCCGGAAAGGCTCCGCATCGAGTCGGTGTCCAGCTCGATGTTGCTCGAGCCCGAGCTGCCGCCCACGCGCTTGTCCAGCTCCGCGATGGTGCCGTCGAGCCACCCGCGCAGCGACGTCAGCTTCGCGACGGCGGCCTCGCTCGCGTCGATGGCGGCGTTCAGCCGCGTGCCCAGCCCGGCGGCCAACCCCGCGGCCTGGCCGTGCCCCTGCGCTACCGTCAGCGCCTCCTCCCAGCGGCCCGTGGCCTCGGCGTTGGCCTTCCACCCCGCGGTCGTGGGCAGCCCGCCCAGCGTCCCGAGGTAACGCTCGCGCTTGGTGTTCAAGCCTTCGTAGTAGAGCCACTCACGCCTCTGATAGCCCGACAGGTAAGACCGCAGGGTGGCCTCCAGGATCCAATAGTTCCAGTCCCACGGCTTGTCTCCTATCGCCTGCTCCCAGCTCTTTTTGTAGACCTTCGGGGTGCTGTTCGGATAGGCCACGTCCTTCCACGGCTGGAGATGCTTGGTCTTGGCGACGGGGCCCTTCATGTCCAGCTCCTCGCGCGTGTTGCGGTAGCGCATCAGGAAGAGCTCGATCTTCAGGTCGTGCACAATCTGGTCCGAGACCTTCTGATACTCCCCCGGTTGGTTCTGCGCCGGCGGCGTGTAGGCCGTCGGGTTGGAGGACTTCAGGTGTTCGTTTTTGAGCGTCGGCTCGAGCAACGTCAGGCAGTGGCCCGTGGCCCAGACCCCCTTGTCGGAGCGGTCGCCGCCCCAGAAGAAGGGGAAGAGCCAGTCGCTCGCCATCGGCCAGCGCACGCGCACATAGGCCACCTGCCCCTCCAGCCCGGGGGCGCTCCCCTTGACGTGCGGCTGCCGGAGCGTCCCCGTCGCCCCCAGGAATTGGATGTCGCCCTCGTTCGCGGTGTAGACCTTCACCAAGGGGCCGCCCTTTTTGCCCTTGCCCACCGTCGCGAACTGCACGCGCTGGTAGGCCTTCTGCAGGTTCCGCGCGTAATGCTTCGTGGCGCTGAAGGAGCCGTCCTTCTGGTCCAGCGCGTCGGAGATCTTCGTCCCAATGCCGTTCAGCGTCTTCTGCGCCCACTCCGAGACGGGCTTCAGCAACGACTGTGCCACAGCGTTGAAGATCGGCTGCGCGATGACTCCCAGCAGTTGGCTCGCCAGTCCGCTCAGCAGGTCCCCCGTCGGCAGGCCGAACTGCGAGAGGTCCGGCACCTTCGCGGCCAAGGCCTCGGCGAGCATCTTGCTCAGCCCGTTCTCCTTGTCCGTCAGCATTTCCATCGGTGCCTTGACGATGATTGAGAGCAAATCCCCCATCTCATGCCCCGGCACCCCCGTGTAGCCCATCGAGCTGCCCGACATCAGCATCACCGTCGTCAGCGTCCGCTGGTCGCCGAATTGGTTCAGCAGCTTGATGACATCGTTCACCCCGCTCCCCGCCTGCTTCGCGATGTCGGACTTCGCGTCGAGGGTCTTGATCTTGAAGAGCTCCGTGTTCTTCCCATCGGGCTTCACCTTCATGATCCGCCCCACCTGCCACGCCGCGTGGTTCGCCATCACCGAGGCGTCCCAAAAGGTCGCCAGCTCAATCAGCAGCGACGCCATCATCAGGAAGAGCGGCGCCAGAAAGGCAAACTCCACATAGGCGCTCCCACGCCCGCTCCGCAGACGCCGCCCCCCCGCCGCCAGGACGCGCCGTTCCGCGGCGTCCCGCGCGAAGAGCCGCCGCAGCCACCCCCTCACGCAAAAAACCTCCAGAAGACGGCGAAGAGACTCCCCGCCGCGATTGCCAGCCCATAGGGCACCGTCGGCGCGCGCCGCAGTCCCTTCCCCCGCCGCGCCCGCCCGCCAAAGGCGATGCGCCCGGCGTTCGCCAGCGTGCTCCACACCCGCCCGCTCCACACCATCACGATGATTGCCAGCACCCCGCCGGCCAGGCACGTATGCGCCAGCGCCGGCAATACCAATGGCCAGCCCACCATCGCGCCCACCCCCGCCATCAGCTTCAGGTCGCCCCCGCCCAGCGCCCCCATCAGGCAAAACGGCAGGAAGACGCCGCCCCCCACCGCCAGCCCGATGAACGCGTCAAACAACCCCGCCCAGTCGCCCTCAAGCAGCCCCGCCCCCAGGCCGAAGACCATCATCGCCAACGTCAGCCAATTCGGGATCCGCCGAAAGCGGATCTCGGAATAACAGGCGAACACCAACGGCACCGGCAGCAGCAGGCACGCCAACGGCAAAGCGGAAATCGGCATGGGGGCCAGGGGACTAAAAGATAGGCAGACGAATCAGCAGTTGGCGGAAGGCAAAATCCGCGCCAAGTGCGCGAAACGCGGCCGAACCCGGGGCAAAGACCGTCATCGCCGCCAGAAAGGCCAGCGCCGTCAACAGGCTATACTCCAAGTACGCGCTCCCCCGATTGGCGGAGACGCGCCGAGCCGCACGCTTCAGCCAACGAACCATCGGACCTCCCGAAGGGCTTACTTGGTGGTCGGGGTCGTGTTCGTGCCGGCCGCGGTGGTGTCGGCCTTCAGGTTGGCCTTCTTGACGCCCTCGGTCACATTCTCGGTCTGCTCGCCGGTCGCGGAGAAGAGGCTCTTCAGCTCATCGCCGAAGAACATCGCCGCCACGGCCACCACGATGGCCACCAGGCCCGCCAACAGAGCGTACTCGATGAAGGTCGCGCCCTTCTTGCTTTTCAGTTGCATGGGTTGTCTACTCCTTTGCGTTGTGCCGGAAACAATCCGGTCCTCACTTCAGCACCCCGGCCGTCTTGTCGCCGAGGCTCTTGAAGAAATTCTTGATCTCCTCCCCGAAATACATCACGCCCACCGCCCCAACGATGCCGATCAGCGCCGCCAGCATCGCGTACTCCAAAAAGGCGCTCCCCCGGCGCGAACGCCAGGCCCCATAGCGCGGGCACCGCCCGCCCAGCCAATCCAATGCCTGCCTCAGCCAATCCATCGCCGTCCCCTTCCTTGCTTTATTATAAGACGGCCACGCTCACAGAAAGCGCGGCCACGACAGCCACTCCGGCCAATCCGGGATCTCAAAGAAAAAGAA